>JAGVSJ010000019.1 GCA_019720975.1 Candidatus Sysuiplasma superficiale | reverse complement strand
GCATGTGCCGGCCATCTGTCTCATCCCTGTTGGGTTGCGGAATACCTGAACTCAGCGAAGGAGCGCTGCACGGCTACAGTTTCACCCAGTATTACTCCTGTCAGCGATGACAGCAGAACAGCTATCACGAATACAGCAGCAAACTGATCCGGAAAGAGCACTTCGCCAAGAACTTTTCCGATGAACGTCACGAGCCACAGAACAACGATCAGAAAGGATCTCCTGTAATAGACCTGGCTCCCCACATAGAAGAAATCCGCCGCCGAACCCCATTTGAGTCCTGCAAGCATCCCGGGAGGGATTAGTGCGAGCGTCATGTAGATTTCAAGGGCATAAGGGCCGGCAGAAAACAGCCCGGCAGTTGTAAGTATGAGGTATGCGGCTGCCCTGAAGAACAATCTCCTTTTGCTGAATTTTGCGCCGTAAATGCTCGACCTTATCCTTCTGATGGAAAGGAGCACGGCAAGCGTCAGGAACAGAGCAATGAAGCCTGTGCCGACCGTGGAACCTGCTGCCTGCTGGGAGGACTGAACCAGGGCAGTCAGTTCAGTCAGCATGACGGCTGCACCCGCAAATAAAGTATCACTCCATTTCCATTACAGCCCCTTTTGAAGCGGAAGATACGAGCCTTGCGTACTGTCCGAGCAGGCCACCCCTTTCCTTCCTGACAGGCCCGGCCCATCCGTTCCGGCGTTTCTCCAGTGTAGTAGCGTCCACCAGAAGATCAAGTCTGCCGCCGTTCACATCAATGAGTATCTCATCCCCGTTCTCCACAAAGGCTATCGGGCCGCCAGTGAACGCCTCAGGGCACACATGACCCACCATTATGCCTCTTGTCGCACCTGAGAAGCGCCCGTCAGTTATGAGACCGACCTTTTCCCCCAGTCCCTGACCCACAATTGCGGCTGTGACTGAAAGCATCTCCCGCATCCCTGGGCCGCCCTTAGGGCCCTCGTATCTTATCACCACAACGTCACCCTCAGCAACTCCCCTGGACATCACAGCCCGGAAAGCTTCCTCCTCCGAATTGAAAACACGTGCTCTCCCGCTCATTCTCTCAACTGCAGAGGCAGACGCCTTTATCACAGCACCCTCTGGCGCAAGGGAGCCACGAAGTATCTTTATACCTCCCCTTCTGCGTATCGGTGAAGAGACATCCGATACTATGTCCTGGTGGGATGAGCCTTTGAAGGAGAATGATGCCAGATTCTCACCCACACTCTTTCCCGTCACAGTCATTGCATCCTCCCTGAGCATACCCGCATCAAGCAGCTTCTTCATGAGAAACGGAACACCGCCTACCCTGTACAGGTCGGCCATCACATATTTTCCTGACGGTTTCATATTGACTATCTCGGGGACCTTCTCCCCAATCCTGTCCATTTCGTCCAGATCAAGTTTTATTCCGGCCTCCGACGCAATCGCAATAAGGTGCAGCACGGCGTTAGTGGAACCTCCAGATGCCATGAGCACTGCCACGGCGTTTTCGAACGACTCGTGCGAGAGAATCTGCCTTGGCCTGAGGTCTGTTTCAACAAGACGCATGAGCGCCCTTCCTGTTTCAAACACAAATGCCAGTTTTGCCCCCTCCACAGCAGGAGGGGCAGCGGAACCGGGAAGTGCGAGGCCCAGCGCTTCTGTCATCATGGCCATTGTGTTTGCGGTGTAGAGTCCACCACAGGCTCCAGGTGTTGGAATGGCGTTGTCCTCCATCACCTTCAGCTCCTGCAGTGAAACCTTTCCGGAGGAATAGGAGCCGACTGCTTCATAAACATCGCCGATGGCAATATCCCTTCCATTATAACTGCCGGGAAGGGTCGTGCCGCAGTAAATGACGATCGAAGGTATATTCAGCCTTGCCATCGCCATCATCATGCCCGGATTCGTCTTGTCACATCCGGAAAGACCGGCAAAACCGTCGTAACCATGGGCATTGACAGTCAGTTCAACTGTATTGGCAATTAGCTCCCTGCTTATCAGCGAGTATTTCATCCCGCTTGTTCCCATTGCTATACCGTCTATGACAACGGGTGCAGTGAACAGCCTTGGTGTTCCCCCTTCGCTCCTTATGCCTTCCTTTGCCCTCTCTGCAAGCGAAAGGACATGTATGTTGCAGGGTCCAGCCTCGTTCCACGCCGCTGCCACTCCTACTATGGCCCGGCCGAGATCAGAGTCGGTCAGACCCATGGATTTCATGAATGCACGGTTCGGCGCCCTCTGAGGACCGCCATACATCTCTGCAGATCTTCTTTCAGCCATGAATCCTGACTTCCCTTCGTATAATTTAATATTGTGGAAGGCTGCCTGACGGAATCCGCTGCCCTAGAAGAAGGAAGCGGAACCGCGCAGAATTGTACTGTCACGGGAATGGCCGACAGAAACGATCCTCACGCGCACGCGGAGGAACTTTTCAATGAACTCAACGTACCTCCTTGCCTCCGCCGGCAGCTGACGGTACATCACTATACCTTCGTCAATCTGATCATCCCAGCCTCTGAATTCCCTGTAGACAGGCTGTGCCGACATCAGATCCTTCAGGGATGAAGGGTATTGGGAAAGCCTTTTCCCATTCACTGAGTATCCGACAGCAACCTTTAGCCTGTCAATGCCGGAGAGCACATCCAGCTTGGTAAGAACAATTTCGTTAACGCCCGAAAGCATAACGGCGTAACGCGCTGCGAAAAGGTCCAGCCATCCGCAGCGCCTCCTGCGGCCAGTGGTAGTACCCACCTCCATGCCCTTGAGTGCAAGATGCTCCCCGACACTGTCGCTGAGCTCTGTTGGAAAGGGGCCTGAACCGACCCTTGTCGAGTATGCCTTTAGAATGCCTATGGTCTTGATGCCATATCGCGGCGAAAGACCAGCCGACGAGTATACATCTCCGGAAACAGTGTTGGATGATGTGACAAACGGATAGTTTCCATGGTCTATGTCCAGCATTATCCCGTGCGCACCCTCGAAGAGCAGCCTTTTCCTGCGTGCCATCATTCCGTTGATGAGTGAAGGCGTGTCTGCGATGTGGCTGCGCAGCGCCTCCGAATACGAAACCATCTCGCTGTACAGCTCATCTGCATCTATCCTCACATCCACACCTATTGCAGAAGCATATGCGTTCTTGATTCTTGCCACAAAATCGATCTTTTCCCTCAAACCTGATACATCGAGAAGATCGCCCATCCTGAAACCGATTCTCGAATGTTTGTCTGCATAACACGGGCCTATGCCCTTTCTGGTAGTGCCGATTGCTGCGGTGCCGCGGAGCGTTTCCTCCGCCCCGTCGAGTTGCTTGTGGTACGGCATCACTATATGTGCCCTGTCACTTATGAAAAGCTTCGAAACAGAGAAACCGCGCTTTTTAAGTCCCTCTATTTCACCGAGCAGTTCCGGCGGATCCACCACCGATCCGTCCGCTATTATGCCATAGACACCGCGATGGAGCATGCCGGACGGTACCTGGTGAAATTTAAATTGCTGGTTTCCAACATCGACTGTATGACCTGCGTTTGCACCGCCCTGGAATCTGACATTGGCATCCGCTTCCCCGGCGATGAAATCGGTGATCTTTCCCTTCCCCTCATCCCCCCACTGAAGACCCACTATCACTGCGGCAGGCATGACTGCCACAATTCAGCAGCATGATAAAACAGTTACGTGAGAATGATTCTACAGCTTTGCGTCAGGGAATTAGAATTGCATGTCCACGCAGATCAAATATTTCACCGTGGAAGCGCATGTCAGGTCGATGCCTATAAGAAAAAAGAGTGTGGACGGGACGCCAGCATTTGCACTGCGGGTGCTGAGGGAGGCGATAGAAAGGGAGGGCATGAGCGTGTCCCACCTGGAAGATCATTTCTCTGTTCTGAAGGAGGCTGGAATAACTCCTGTTCAGGCCTACACCGTTCATTTCTCTTCGCCCAGAATTACATCCAGGCTCCTGTCCAAGAATGCAGAAATGGCTGTTGACCTGCCATTGAGTGTTGCGATAGTCTCTGAAGCAGGCCGGACATTTTTCATCTACAGGGACATGCACAACATGTTCAGTGATTTTCAGGGAGCCGAAATGGTCAATGTCATAAACATTGTCAACTCCGCACTCGAGCGCGTAACGGACTCAGCCGTTGGCATCGCAGAAAGTAAAGAGCATAAGGAGTGAGTTCACAGGCTTTCGGCCATCTCTCTTCCCTTGCACACTTAAATAGAGCACAGTACTGGGTTGAATTATGCCTGAAAAGGAGATGTATTCGGAACTCTACAGGGTGAAGAGGATTGCAGATGACATGCCGTCGTTCATACCCGTTACCGGTGATTCCAGATATCTGCTGAAAAGAGGTTCCACCTACGCAATTCGCGGTGAGTCCGGTATTGTAAACAGGATTCTTCATCTCATCGCCTACAGAATAATCTCTCTTTGCGGCGGCGACGTCATCTGGGTGGATGGAGGAAACGCTTTCGATCCATATGTGATATCGGAACTTGCACAGAAATGCGGCAGGAATCCTTCAGATGTGCTGTCAAGGATCAGCATTGCAAGGGCATTCACCGCGCATCAGATGAACTCCATATCGATGTCCGCGCTTGCACTGTCACAAGTCAGGGATGTTTCCCTTCTCGCCGTTACCGGAATAACCGATATGTTTACAACAGAGATAAGGTGGAGTGAAGGTAAGCATCTGCTGAAAACTGCTCTGCAAAGATTTAACGACCTCACGAGAGGGTGCGGCTGCTGGTCTGTCACAACCGCAGGCAGGGAACTGAGCGGAAACGTTGAGATGGAATACATGCTGTCACACAACGTTGAAAATGTTATCACCGTTAATTATTCAGATGGCGTGATCGAAATAGATTCAGCAGACGGTTTTTCATCATCTGGCAGGTGGAATTCAGGTACATATCAGAGATCTCTTCTCGATTACACCCTGGGAGCTGATTAGATGGGCAGAACGGTTCCAACATTCAGGGAGGAGATGGAAAGGATTGTTGCAAGATGGGAAAAGTTTGGCAGGGCAATGAGGAGCGAGGACAGACCATATCTGGAACGCGTAATATCAAAAGCACGCAGAAACGCTGCCGCATCCTCATACAGCGCGATGCTCAACCCTGTTGAAGGAATGCTTCTGTCCGTACTCATAGAGCAGGAAAAGGAGATCGACGGGCTGAGGAACAGATACCGTTTCTGAAAGGCCGGAACTTCCGATGGAAGGATACATTCTTGACGCCTATACTGATTTAAGAAAAAACAAGATAGTCCTGTGGCTCAAAGGCGCAAAAACCGTCAGTGTGGAATTCAATTACATGTCCTCGCTGTACATAGGCGGCTACGGACTTGAAGAGGCAGAAAGAAGGCTCTCGGCCATAAACGGCATCGATCTGGTGTTCGAAAATGTGAGAACCGCGCCGTCGATGAAAAGTTCGGTTCTGCTCCGTGTATCCTCGCGCAACCTGTCCCTTCTCAGAAGGATCGCTGAAGGACTGCAGACTTCCAAATCAGGCAGCGGCCTGTCCCTCTACGATGTTGACATACCATATGAGCAGCGTTTCATGGCTGAAAACGGCATATTCCCCTTTGCACATATATCTGTCAGGCATGGGAGTGAAATAAGTTGTGAAGAATCGGTAGACGATATTTCTTATGAATTTCCGCCGCTAAACACGTGCCATCTCGGCATTTCATTCAGGGAAAGTGAAGGTGCCGTATCCGTGGCATCAGCTACTGTTGATGACGAGACAATAAGCGGCGACGAAGAACATGTGTTGATGGAGATATCTAGAAGGCTGAACGCTTCTGAATCGGATGTCATCATAACACATGGAGGGGACAGCGGAAAGATAAACGAACTGTATTCCAGGGCCCGCCGTCTCGGACTGGGCAGTTTCACCCTTGGAAGGGCGGGAGGGTTGCAGAGCACATACAGATCGAAGAGTTATTCAAGCTACGGCCGTGTGCTCTACAAGCCGTCGCCCGCCCTTCTGATGGGGAGAATACACATAGATGCCGAAAATTCATTCCTGTATGATGAATCCGGGATGGACGGGCTTGTTGAGGTATCACGTCTTTCACTCATCCCCCTTCAGCGTATGGCAAGGGTATCTCCCGGAACAGCAATAAGCGGAATGGAGAACGTCGAAGCCATGAAAAGAAGGATTGCCGTGCCGTACAGAAAAAACAGATCTGAGGATTTCAAGAATGCGGCAGATCTGGTTGTTGCGGATCGGGGAGGTTTCATATACACCCCACAGCCGGGCTTCAACACCGATGTTTACGGTGTTGACTTCTCATCGCTCTACCCCAGCATAATGGAAAAATGGAACATATCGGTGGAGACACTGAACTGCGGATGCTGCAGGCAGGACGGGATAAGGGTACCGGAGCTGAATTACCATTTCTGCAGAAAGTACAGGGGAATAGTGCCTGCTGTAGTGGGGCGCCTGATATCAAGACGCCGCCGTTACAGGACAGTGGATGATCCGGCTGCAGCGAACAGGAGCAAAGCGTTGAAATGGGTTCTGGTCACTTCATTCGGCTATACCGGCTACAGGAATGCCAAATTCGGAAGCATCGAATGTCATGAGGCAATAAATGCATTCGGTAGAGAGATACTTCTCACTGCATCAGAGATAGCAGGAAGGATGAAGTTCAGGGTGCTCCACGGAATAGTTGATTCACTCTGGCTCAAAGGCGAGGGTGACATAGATGAATTCGTGAAGTCGGTGGAATTGGAAACAGGACTGCCTATTGACATAGAGGGAAGGTACAGATGGATAGTCTTCCTTAACAATAAGGGCAATGGTGAAGGAAGCCTGAACAGATATTATGGTGAGCTTGAGAATGGCAAGATGAAGGTAAGGGGCATAGAAATCAGACGCTCCGACACCCCTGAAGTTGTACGTTTTGCACAGCGCATCCTTCTTGAAAAGCTGCGCGGTTCATCTTCCAGTGACGACTTCATGCGCAGGGCAATGGAGGGAATAACAGCAGTGAGGGAGATAGTGAGGAGCGTAAAACAGGGCGACTACCCCGCAGAGGAGATGCTGATAACAAAACGCACCTCACAAAGGGTTGAGGAATACGCTGGAAACAGCGAGCAGAAAAAAATACTTGTTGAACTGGGGAAGAGAGGAATAACCGTGAATGCAGGCGAGGCCGTGCGGTACGTTTCCGGAAGGAACAGCAGCGGAAGAACAGCGATTCCGGAGCATGCTGCAGACATCGGAAACTATGATGCAAGCCATTATGTGTCGCTAATAGCGAGGTCGATATCAACAATGCTGTACCCGTTCGGTTTAACTGAAAAAAAGGTCCGCCTGCTCCTTACGCATTTTTGAGGCGGGAGAAAAACCCTTTCCCCTTCTCCTCCTCTATTGAATCGAATTTGCGAAGCAGTTCCTTCTGCTCAGAGGTGAGTTTTCTAGGTATCCTTACCTTCACTGTGACGAACAGGTCGCCATTGCCCCTGCCGTTGAGACGGGGAAGGCCGAGACCTGCAAGCTTGAGGCCGGTTCCGGGCTGTGTTCCAGGAGGAATCTGGAGCCGCGCCTTGCCCGAAAGGTGAGGAACATCGACTTCCCCTCCGAGTGCGGCAACAGTGAAAGGCACCTCCACGGTGTAGAAGAGGTTCTCACCCTCCCTGTCGAATACGCTGTGCTTCCTTACATTCAGGACAACATAAAGATCTCCGGGCGGGCCACCGTTTATTCCCGGCTCACCCGCACCAGGAATGCGCAGGCGCATGCCATCCTCAGCCCCCTTCGGTATGGCAACCTCAATCCTTGAAACTGTCTGGACCCTGCCTGTTCCGTTACAGTACCTGCATCGTGATCTGATTACCTTGCCCCGTCCACCGCATGTGGAGCACGTTCTCACGGTGACAAAATTGCCGCCAAGGGTGTTCTGCCTGTAGGTCAGCTGTCCCTTTCCGCCGCAGGTGGGGCAGGTGTCGAGTTTGCCGCCATCCGCCCCTGTTCCGCCGCATTCCCTGCAGACGACGGGCCGCGGTATTTCCAGAGTCCTTGTGGATCCGGAATTCACTTCCTCAAGCGTTATTTCCAGGTCGTACTGAAGTGAAGCGCCTGTCTCAGGATATGTTCCCCTTCGCTGCCCCTGCTGACCGAAGAAAACATCAAATATCGAACCGCCACCGCCAAAGCCAAAACTGCTGAATATGTCACTGATATCCTGAAAATGGGTGAAATTTGACCAGTCAAACCCTCCGCCTCCAAAGTTCACTGCCTCGCTGCCGTAGGTATCGTAGTTCCTCCTCTTCTCGGGGTCCATCAGCACTTCATAGGCTTCGGAGATGTCCTTGAACTTCTCCTCTGCTTCCTTCCTGTCAATCTTGGCAACGTCAGGATGGTATTTCTGAGCAAGTTTCCTGTATGCTCTTTTGATCTCCTCTGGGGTGGCATTTTTGCTGACTCCCAGCACCGCATAGTAGTCCTTTGCCATCTGACTTTAACCTCAGGTCAGAAAACATCACTTGTCATCCACTATTTTGTAGTTTGCGTCGACGTATCCGCCACTGTCGCCATCCCCCTTTCCGCCGCCACCGGCGGCACCACCGGATGCAGTCTGACCGCCGGCCTCGCCTCCCTGTCCTGCGCCCGCCTGCTGCGACTCTTCTGCCTGTTTCTGGTAAATCTTCGAAGTGATCTCATAGACTATTTTGCTCAGTTCGTCCGACTTCTGCTTTATCTTGTCTATATCGTCGCCTTTCAGCAGTTCCTCAAGTTCGGACCGCACCTTCTCTATCCTCTCTTTGTCGGATGCTGCAACCTTGTCTCCGAGATCCTCTACAGTTTTCTTGGTTGTGTAAGCGAGTGTTTCTGCCATATTCCGTGCTTCTGCCTTTTCCTTCGCCTTCCTGTCCTCCTCTGCGAACTGCTCGGCCTCCTTCATCATTCTGTCTATCTCATCCTTCGAGAGTTTGTTCGAGGCGGATATTGTTATCTTCTGTTCCTTTCCTGTTCCCTTGTCCTTGGCGCTGACGTGAAGTATACCGTTGGCATCTATGTCAAACGTGACCTCTATCTGCGGAATCCCTCTCGGTGCCGGAGGTATTCCGATCAGGCTGAAACGACCAAGAGTGACGTTGTTGGCCGCCATCGGTCTCTCTCCCTGAAGAACATGTATCTCAACACTTGTCTGACCGTCCGCAGCGGTGGTGAATATCTCCGATTTCCTTGTAGGTATCGTTGTGTTTCTCTCGATCAGTTTGTGGAACACACCGCCCTGGACTTCAACACCAAGCGACAGTGGAGTAACGTCCAGAAGGAGGATATCCTTGACAGTTCCCTCCAGCACACCTCCCTGTATCGCGGCACCCATGGCAACGCATTCCATAGGATCCACACCCCTGACTATTTTTGGGCCGAATATGTCTTCGACAAATTTCTGGATTACGGGCATTCTTGTCGGACCGCCAACAAGGATTATCTTGTCAATATTTGCCGCTGTAAGCTTTGCGTCAGAAAGAGCCCTGTTTATCGGCTCCCTGCACCTCTCAACAATCGGCCTGACAAGATCCTCCAGCTTCGCCCTCGTAATCTTCATTGTCAGGTGCTTTGGTCCGGAAGAATCCTGGGCAATGAAAGGCAGGTTGATCTCCGTTTCGACAATGGTGGATAATTCCACCTTCGCCTTCTCGCTTGCCTCCCTGATCCTTTCCATTGCCATGTTGTCCTTTGTCAGATCTATACCTGTTTCAGTCCTGAAGTTGGAGACGACATAGTCGATAAGTGCCCTGTCCATGTCGGTTCCGCCCAGTTGCGTGTCTCCGCTAGTGGATATGACCTCAAAGACTCCCTGGCCGAATTCCATTATTGTAACGTCGAGCGTACCGCCCCCAAGGTCGAAAACAAGTATTTTCTGCTCCTTGTCAGATTTATCAAGTCCATACGCAAGCGCAGCAGCGGTGGGCTCATTGATTATCCTTACAACCTCAAGCCCCGCAATCGTCCCTGCATCCTTTGTAGCCTGCCTCTGGTTATCGTTGAAATATGCAGGAACTGTAATGACTGCCTTCTGCACAGGCCCTCCGAGAAAGGCCTCGGCGTCACGCTTTATTTTCTGAAGGATAAAGGCGGAAATCTGTTGAGGCGTGTATTCCTTCCCGCCTATTCTGTATTTGTAATCACTCCCCATTTTTCTCTTGGCTGCGAATATTGTACCGTTAGGGTTTGTTATTGCCTGCCTTCTTGCCGGTTCACCTACAAGAACGCCGTCCTTTGTGAAAGCAACAACCGACGGAAAAGCCTTCCCGCCAATGCTAGTCCCCTCAGCGCTTGGAATTATTGTCGGTCGTCCGCCTTCAATAACTGCTGCTGCTGAATTGCTCGTTCCCAGATCTATACCAATAATTTTTGCCATATCGTCACCTCTCGATGTTCACACGTCTTTTTCAGTTTCATCCCCGCTCTCCTTGCGTTCCACCTTTCTGGACACACGTACCTTTGCCGGCCTGATCACCTTGGTGCCGAGGGTATATCCCTTCTGGTACACCTCCATGATCTCGTTGTCTCCGTAATCCGAGCTTTCCTCCACGACAAGCGCCTCATGGTAGTAGGGATCAAAGGGTTTGTTTGTTGGTATTTCCCTGAGACCCTCCTCCGTGAGAATCTGCATAGTATTTTCCCTTATCTTCTCGATTCCGGCCCTGAAAGGATCGCCGTTTCCGTTTACTTTTGTCTCGCTCAGACCTCTGTCGAGATCGTCTATCACATTAACAAGCTTTCTTACCAGTCTTTCGACCACAAGCTTGCTGTATTCCTCGCGCTCCCGTTCTATTCTCTTCCTGTAGTTATCGAAATCTGCCTGTATCTTCTTGAGAAGGCTCTCGTAATCCTTTATTATCGATTCCTTCTCCTCCACTGATTTCCTGAGAGTTGCAATCTCACTTCTGAGTTTTTCAAATTCCTCATTTCTCTGCTTTGTCCCCTCATCTGCTGTTTCGGCTCCCTTTTCCACAGCAGACATTGCCTCTGTCTGCGATTGCGTTGAGTCACTTTTCTCCGAAGGCTGATTATGCTCGTTCTCCGCGACTTCACTACCGGAAGGTTTGTTTTCCATCTTTTTCACCCTGTCTAATCTGGGCAACGCACCGCTTCTAATTCTTCTTTCCACTATTATTAACGTTGTGGAAAGGCATCCGGCTACAGAGGGTAGCCGGCTCTTGGCGTTTGAGGTTGCTTAGCTAACGCATATCAGTCTTCGCTTTCATCGCTGCCTTCTTTGCCACCGGGACTCTTTCCCCCGCCCGGAGAGGATGATTTGGCGGCTATCACGTCATCGATGCGCAGTATCATGCAGGCAGCGTCCGTGGCTGACTGTATTGCCTGACGGCCGACTCTTATTGGCTCGAGTACCTTGGCCTTCAGCATGTCCGCAACCTTTCCGTTGAGGACGTCCACGCCATGGTATTTGTTTCCGTTCTTATGGCTGCTCCTGAGATCTATCAGTATGTCAATTGTATCCATCCCTGCGTTTTCTGCAAGCGAGGAAGGTATAACCTCCAGGGCGTCGGCGAAGGCCTCAATGGCTATCTGCTCTCTGCCGCCAACAGAAGTGGCGTAGTCGCGCAACTTTTGCGAGAGTTCAATGGCAGTGGCGCCTGCCCCGACAACCATCTTTCCATCCTCGACGGCCAGTGCAGCGACGCTTATTGCATCCACGATTGACCGTTCAACCTCGTCAACCACGTGTTCGCTTCCGCCACGAACGAGGATGGAAACCGACTTCGGGTTCTTGCAACCTGTGACAAAGGTCATCTCATCGTCCTGTATCTTCCTGGCCTCGACAGTAGCAGCAAACCCAAGATCCTTGGAAGCCAGATCGTTCAGCTTGGTGACTATATTTGCACCGGTTGCCTTTGCAAGCTTCTCCATATCCGACTTCTTCACACGCCTGACAGCAAATATACCCTCCTTTGCGAGGAAATGCTGCGCCAGATCGTCTATGCCCTTCTGACAGAAGACAACATTGGCTCCTGCCTTCTTTATGTTATCGACCATTGTCCTGAGCATGTGCTCCTCTTCATCCAGGAAACCGCGGAGCTGTGACGGATCGCTTATCTCGATCTTCGAATCGAACTCGGTCTTCTTTATCTCCAGCGCTGCGTCAATAACTGCAATCTTCGCATCCTTTACCAGCTTTGGCATCGCTGAATGAACCGGTTCCTTGTCAATTATTATGCCCTTCAGAAGCTGGGTATCGCTTATTCCCCCACCTTGCTTCTTGACTATCTGAATGTCGTCGTCATCCACCTTGTATTTACCGCCGGACTGTTCAGCGACGCTGAGGACCGCGTCCACGGCTATCTTCGCCAGGTGATCACGAACGCCTGCAACGCCTTTTGAGCTCATTGCTGTTGCTGCGATTTCCCTGAGCGTTTCCTTGTCGTCAGGTGAAACCTTAAGTGCTATGCTGTCCAGAAACTCCATGCATTTGGACGCGGCTTCCTTGAAACCTCTCGTAATCACGGTGGGATGAACATTGTTATCTATCAGTTCCTGTGATTTCTTGAGTAGTTCTCCAGCAAGGACAACTGCTGTTGTGGTTCCGTCGCCGCACTCCGAATCCTGAGTCTTTGCAACCTCCACGAGCATCTTCGCAGCAGGGTGGTCAATCTCCATCTCCTTCAGTATGGTGACACCGTCGTTTGTTATGACAACATCACCCATACTGTCCACCAGCATCTTGTCCATCCCTCTTGGCCCTAGTGTAGTTTTGACAGCGTCTGAAATCGTCATTGCTGCCTTGATGTTGTTAAATTGCGCATCCTTTCCACGTTCTCTCTTTGTCCCTTCCTTCAGTATTAGGATGGGAACCTGTCCACTCTGTCCTGCCATCATGATTCGATACCCCTTGTTAGGTTGCTTATGTTTGCTCTTCTATATAATTCTTGTTATCAGCGTCCTTGCCTGTCGATTACAACAATTATTTGCGGCTGCTGTTCATTTCGTATTCGGCCTCGCGATAAACACTTCACCTGTCAATATATGGCAGGACTGGAGAGGATATGATGTTTCGAAAGAGAATACTTGCGAAGACCCATCCCAAGGTACAATTCGCTGCATAGACTTCGGGCACATACAATTGGCAAATCGCAAATAGTGCTGTATTTGCAGATTTGTAGAAATGCGCACAACTTGAATCACAGAGCCTTTCGGTGCTGCACTGACCCTCACTGAATTACCTGACAGGTTGAAACAGTCATTGACTGCCGTAAGGTTTGAGGGCAGCCTCATTGCGTCGGAAAGGTTATTCGAACGTTATACAGCACTCTTCACGCTGATCGTGAATGAGCAGCGTGACATCTGCCTACATTTGAATTCATTTGAAAAATGGAGAGGGACCACAGCGGGAACATGCCTTGCCATGGTGAATGATTGGTTGAAATCGGATTTGCAAATCTTACAATATATCGTATCCTTTATATCGTATTAATGAATACCACATGGAAACGAGGCGAAATCTATGGAATCCATGAAAGCGGATGCGCATACGGTTGCAATAACGAAAAGTATGTTACACGAATGCCCTGGGTCATATCCGGCATGGATATCGCAGGTCAACTATACCGTGATTTAACTGGAAAGGATGCTGGAAGAAATGGGAAAAAATGAATACAGGTCTGGGTCGTCTGGTCAAACATTCACAGGTGAAACTCAGAGAGGGGACTGAAAATGAAATATGCTGTGATAATAAATTCAAAGGATTCAGAAACGATGTGGAACGCATTCCGGTTTGCAAGTGCCGCTCTTTCCAAGGGGCACAGAGTTTCTGTCTTTCTCCTTGGACCGGCGGTGGAAATAGATTCTGTCGACAACAGCCGTTTCGAAGTCCATAAAGTGCTCAACAGATTCTTAGAGCTCGGAGGGGAGGCACTCAGCTGCGGCACATGTCTCAGACTTCGCAAGGCCGAGGCGAGTGAAGCCTGTCCCATGTCCACTATGGACACGCTTGTTTCCCTTACCGAAGATGCTGACAGGGTGGTGAATTTCGGTTGAAGACGAGAACCGTCCTGGTTTTGGGTGCCGGAATCGGCGGTATATCAGCTGCTACAGAGCTCACAAAACTGCTTGGCGAAAAACACACCGTAACACTGATAGATCGCAAGCCCCGTTTTTACGAATGCGCCTACAACATAGGAATTGTGAGCGGTGAATTGAGTGATCCGGCTGCGGGCGAAGGCGATTATTCGGCACTCAAGTCACGTGGAATTGAATTCATCAATGCGGATGTTAGAAACATCGATGCCGACGGCATGACTGTTCAGACGACAGAGGGTGACTTCAGCGCAGAGTTCATAGTAATCTCGATGGGAGCGGAGATGTCGCCCGCAATAATTCCGGGTCTGTCCGGCGGTGGTTACAACATCTATGAAAAGAATGGTGCGGTGGCATTCCGGCATGAGATCGAACGCATTAAGGAAGGGCGCGTGGCAGTCCTTATCACGCGTACTCCATTCAAGTGCCCGGCTGCACCATATGAGACTGCATTTCTTATCGACTCCACACTCCGGAAAAAGGGAATCAGGGACAGATGCTCTGTAGACATATATACACCTGAATGGCAACCGATGCTTGCGGCAGGCAATATGGTAGGGGACGGACTCGTAGGCATGCTGAAGAAGCGTGAAATCGGCTACAACACCGAGCACATGGTTCTGAAAGTGGACAATGAAAACAGAAAAATACTGTTTGAGACGGATGATGCGGGCTACGATGTCATGGCCTATGTGCCGCCGCACATCGCCCCCGAGCCGGTACGCAAAGCGGGTCTCGTCGATTCAACAGGATGGATTCCAGTAAATCCGGAAACGCTTGAAACGAAGAAACAGGGTCTGTTTGCGATAGGCGACATAGTGTCAATAAAACTTCACAATGGAGTATTCCTTCCAATGGCCGGCGTATTTGCGTTACAGGAGGGTATCGTCGTGGCTGCAAACATTGCATCAAGACTTGGGTTCGGAGACGAGGAGAGATTCGCAGGAGGCGGCTACTGCTTCATCGAAACCGGGGAAGGAAAGGCGGCGATGGGTTCGGGCAATTTTTACGCGAGACCGGCCCCGGAAGTCAGCTTCGAAGCACCATCCGAAGAACATAAACGAACTAAAGACGAGTTCTCTGCTGCAATTCTTGATGCATTCCGGTCAATAGACTGATTGCTGCCGCCATTGGCCTGTAAGAAAGATTTAGTTGCTGGCAAACACCTGGCCGCCGAACCCTCAAATACCTTCTCTCTGTCCAAGGGCGTCGTGGTTGCGACTCTCTCCAAAAAACGATGGGAACAGCCATGTTCTGCCGTTCGAAGTAGTAATGCCTGAACCTGGAAGAAACGCTATCCCTAATTATTCGGGGTTAACTCCTCCGGCGTAACAGGCATATCAACAGTCCCGGTTGAATACCAATTGGGTAAATGAGAAGGGAACTTCCCATACGGGTTGAGGCGTTCTGTTAGAAATGCAGGTTCAATTCCTCACGTGAGAGGAAAATGCAATGCCTTTCCTTGAATAGAGACCGCAGACACATCGACTTTACCACTCTATCGTCTGTCGATTGGAGGAAATATGATGGGAGTTAATGGCGGCATGAAGCGTATGAAGGACAGTTACTCAATGCGGTACCTGACTGTAACGATATCAGTCATAGCCAAAACCAACATCATTGACTGGAATGCGTTCGAGTCGCTGGGGCACAGGTTGGACACCGAGCGGACTTTCGACACATTCAGGAACAGCATACACGCCGGCCGCTCCTGCGCCCACGGCGGCTTACACACGCAGGTCTAGGTGATGGCCAATTCCTTATCCACGTTTCTCTACTGATTCGTATACGGCATACTGCCCGTGGGAGACATGCCCCATGGGTACCCGCGCTCAGGCATCATGCCACATCTGTCGAGGGCATACAGGCTGAATGTCAAGGACGGATATATGTTACCGGGATACTGAGTCCGTACTGAGTCGTGGTCAAGGAATTGAAATTCACACTACCTATTCCCTGAAAACTTCATGTTGAGGGATTGGCCTGGCACATGAGCATATTTATTAACCCGCCGCTGTCTCTCGACAGTACGGTCGGATGTCCGGCAGCAGAATAATAGAAGTGGACTTTTCCAAGGGATATGCAATCATACAGGATGAGAAGGTGGACCCATTCTCGATTGTTGATGCCCTTCAGGGAACCGAAGATCTCATACTCATGCATGACCTAGACAGCATCAGAAGAAACAGACAGCAGCTTGACATACTTCAGGATCTTTCTGAGGAAATCAAACTGTGGTACGAAGGAGGCCTTAGGTTTGCTGACAGCCTCATAGATCCGCTCGTATCCGGTGCGGAGAAGGTTGTTGTCAGCAACGCATACTTCAGTGACGAGGAGTACGAAAAGGCAATCAGAATGACCGACAGCGTCGTAATCGACGCGGATGCAGACTATCCTGACGGCATAAGGGAAGTTTATCGTTCTAGATGGAATGATCTGATGGTTGGAAGACTTGTTGCGGGCGGTTATTCCGACGTAATCATATCTTCCCGCATAGCACTCGACGTTGTAAGGTCGCTGCGAAATTTAAACGTTGATTTGTGGATAAGATCTGAAGGGCAGATTGATGAACTTATACAGAAAATAGATGCTCTCGGGGAGAAAGGGATAAAAGTTGCCGGAAGGGTGGCACCTGTGGAGGAGCTGATAGAAGCAAATGAGTGAGAGTACAAAACTGATAGAGGCTGTTGCGGCAATTTACAGGCGAAAGGGAAAGAAGACGCTGACTGAGGAGGAAATAAAATTTACTGCGTCAATGGAGTTAAGGTGGTTTTCGCCTGATCGGGCCAATACGTTCTTCCGTAACGCGATGAGAAAGGGTCTGCTTGTAGCAAAAGACGGCAGATATGCGCCATCTTTCGACGTCAATTCCAGGGCGATAAGACAGACAATCAGACCCGATGAGAGTGTTGCGGACGAACCTGAAGATGTTGTTTCTGAGATTGCAGACTTGATTTCGCTGAAGCTAGGACTTGGCAGAACTGAGGCGATGAGTAGAATAAACAGGATCAGAAAGGAGATGGATGTCGAAACACCCGCTGCGGCAGTTATGGCTGGTCTCAGGGAAGGCATCGACATGACTGAGTACGCGAAGATCGCGCTTGACGATATGGTTAAGACATACGCTGAGAAAAGGCGTGAAGGGAAATGAAGAAGGAGAAGAATTAATGAAATCGTCACTTCTCCAGAAAATCTCCGAGTGTTAGCTCACGCTTTTTGGCCTGCGGCATCTTGTATTCATATTTCGTTTCCTCAGTAAGTTTTATCTTAAGCAGCTTTTCGATCTTCCTCACCAGTGAGTCCGGAGGAACGAGCTTTCCTGCCTCAAGATCCTTTATCACACTCTTCTTTTCGTTGAGTCTCGAAGCCAGCTCCTCCTGCTTGAGTCCCATGGCGTTCCTGGCGGTTAAAATTCGCTTGGGATAATCAGATGCAAGTTCGCGCATCTCATCGAGTTCGTCAGCACGTTCCCTCTTTGCGACAACAGGTGCCACCTTCGCTGCTCTCGATACCGGCTGCCGATTTCCCCGCAACGAATTCACGCGGCTGCCGGCAGATGGAGATTCAAAAGGTTTGCCGAATCTTACGCACTCTGGTCCTACCATCAGTACAGCATTTTCTATTCTCACCCTGACGAGTTTAACCGATTCTCTGCCGCACATTTCACATACTGCCAATGATACTGCCTCCTTTACCTGAAGATGCCCTCTCACATAAATCATCTTCCGTGTGACGATCCTGCAGCATCAGGCGGTGAGGATAGTGCAGGAGAAACGTCTTTCGATGAACGCGGCAAAGCCAGGGCACGGCGGGGAGGACATTTTCCCCCACGAAATGTGTTTGATATTTTATCACAAAGTTTTTAATCAACGGAATTCAATAGGCTACCGAAAATTTTGATCTGATGAGGTGCATAGATTTTGTCTGAAGGGACCAAACTGGACGGTGAGGCAGAGATCTATAGGAGGCTTCTTCTGCTCGAAGAAAGAAACACCCAGCTTATGGAGCAGGCAAAGAGGGTGGAAGGGGAAAAGAGATTCGTTCAAAGCGAGCTCGAACGTCTGCAGAGAGAACAGAGGAGGCTGAAGAATGAGCTTGACAGGCTGAAGGCACCTCCGCTGATCATAGGTAACGTAAGGGATATTCTTTCGGACGGACGCGTTGTGGTTAAGAGCTCTACCGGTCCCGATTTCGTTGTAAATGTTTCAGATAGCGTTGATATTGGAGAAGTAACGGTCGGGGCCAGGGTTGCGCTCAACAAGCAGACGCTTGCTGTGATGAGCCTCCTTCCATCATCTCTGGATCCAATAGTGACTGGTGCGGAAGTGATAGAAAAGCCCAGTGCTTCATACGCTGAAATAGGTGGCCTGGAAAAGCAGCTTGTTGAAGTGAGGGAGGCTGTGGAGGATCCGCTCCTTCGTCCTGAACTGTACAAGAAGGTTGGCATAGAACCACCAAAGGGGGTTCTGCTTGTCGGTCCGCCAGGCACAGGGAAGACACTTATAGCAAAGGCAGTTGCGCACAATACGAACGCCACATTTATCAGACTCGTAGGATCGGAACTTGTCCAGAAGTATATTGGTGAAGGTGCGAGGCTTGTGCGGGAACTGTTCGAGCTCGCAAAGCTTAAGGCTCCAAGCATTGTTTTCATAGACGAGCTTGATTCTGTTGGAGCGAAGAGACTCGATGCGGCGACATCGGGAGACCGCGAGGTTCAGAGAACACTCATGCAGCTCCTTGCTGAACTTGACGGATTCAATCCGCTCGGAAACGTGAAAATAATAGCCGCATCCAACAGGCCAGACATACTGGATGATGCACTTCTCCGGCCCGGAAGATTTGACAGGATAATCCGGGTTCCGCCTCCAAACTTCGATGCAAGAAAGGAAATATTCAGGATACACACGGCAAGGATGAATATAGATTCCTCCATCGATTACGATGAGCTTGCGACAAAGACCGAAGGAGCAACCGGTGCCGACATACATGCCATTTGCACTGAAGCCGGGATGTTTGCAATAAGGGAGGGGAGGGATTCTGTGATGATGACAGATTTCGAGAAGAGTGTTTCGAAGGTCCTTGGCGAGGAAGTACCTCATTCCAGCTCAGGGGAAGCCGGACCCATGTTTGCCTGAGTCACCTGGCTTCAGGCGTTCCTCCACCTCCTCCTCGAAGACGAGAGGACCGATGTAATTGCATTTCCTGCAGTGATACTTCTGCCCTGTTATCATGCCTGCCTCGTAATACAGCCCGGTTGAGCCGCATGAGGGACATCTCTTCACAATCCTTCTGACAATCTGCATTCCACAATCTCTGCACGAGAAAATCCGCGTCCCGCCCTGATGCGAAACCGATGTATTCCTGGAGCTGCATTCCGGACAGCCAGGTGTCTTGAGTCTCAACGTTGGTTCAATGTCGTTTCAGTATTTTATCCTTACATGCTTGACTCTGGCCAGAGAACAGGAATAGTTCATGAGCGATTTGCAGCAAAATCAAGTATGATAATGAGCTCTCAGAGCTTAAATACAGCCATATCGTCACTGTCTCAAAAAGGCGAGGGTAAAATGCAACCTTTTGAAGCTATGCAGCTGATGACGGACGAATATGCTGTGAAGATATTAGTGGGCACGATGCGGAAGCCGAGAACAGCAATAGATCTATCCGAACTCTTCGGTATACCGATTGCAGCATGCTACAGGAAGATCAGATTGCTGGAAGAAATGGGTCTTATCTCGTGCATCGAGAGAAGACTTACCAGGGAGGGTAAACGGATAAGCGTCTATCAGTCCCAGCTGAAGAATGCATACATGTCGTTTGAAGATGGAAAGATGAGAGTCAGATTCGAGCTTGCAAACGGCGTGATACAGGACTCGGGGGACCAGAGTCTTGTTACATCAATAACAGTCTGAAGGCAGATAACTCCCTGTTGAATTGGCTCGGGCTGTTTTCCGGCCCGGCCTCCAACTATTTTCCCCTGAGACTTTGTATTGTGATTTCCTTCGGGTTCTTTACAAATGCATCTGATACCTGTTACGTTCAGCTCCTGTCAGACATAAGAGGAGCAAGATATTGTTAAGCTGGAATCACATCGTCTCAGAAATATCATCCATCCAAAGCCCCGTGTCGATACAACATCCGGAGCGCCTGGAGACTAGGTCGTTGCGACTTGAAAGGCAGCGCCCGTTACTGGGAGGGAGGGTGCCCACTGTCCGTACGGATGTTGTTTCTGTTGCGCGCAAAGGACCGGATATCGGTAAATCAAAGGCAATCGTGCGCAAACCAAGTATCGCCCTTGGACTGTATTTTCGGCAATATTCGGCCAGTCCGGATCGCGGGATGCAGCCTGACCGTGTCCGTACCCACATCTGGCAGAGAGGGATGAATTACAAACAGACTTATATTTAGTTAGTTAATTACCTAACTATGCGTGTCTTGCTGATACGCCCTTCGAATCCCTCGGGAAGTGCATACCTCACTAAATGGGGATTCTTGCCGGCACCACTCGGTCTTCTCCAGCTTGCAGGTGAACTCCTGAAGATAGAAGGCTGCAGGGTGTCGATAATCGATATGGAAGCAGACAGGATGACCGCTGATGCTGTGATGGCTGAAATTGCTGCTTTCAGACCCGATATCATTGGCCTGACAATCCATGCGACTGCAGCACATACAACCTCCTGTGAGATAGCAAGAAAGGCAAAACAGAATTTTCCTGAAGTGCTTACAGTGGCCGGAGGGCATCACGCTACGTTCATTCCGAATCAGCTGATCAGGGAAGGTTTTGACGTAGTTGTGCTTGGCGAGGGTGATTTTACATTCCGGGAAATCGCATTACACGTGATTGACGGTACCCCCTTTGACAGCATTCCGGGCATAGTTTACAGAAAGGATGGTGTGGGAGTAAGGACAAGACCTAGGCAGCTCATTCAGGATCTGGACACGCTGGCTCTTCCAGCCTTACACCTGATCGATGCGTCGAAGTACACCTTTACAGTATTCGGGGACAGAAGCAGGGTTTTGTGCCTGGAAACCTCCAGAGGATGTCCCTACGGATGTGACTTCTGTTCCGTAACACCAACATGGGGGCACAGGTGGAGGAACAAATCCAACAGCAGGATCATGGAAGAGCTCCTCTCTGCCCTGAAATTCAACTACGACTGGGTGTTCTTCACAGACGACATATTCATCGTCTATCCGAACGTGAAGCAGAGAGAGGAACTCTTCCGGATGATGAAGGAAGCTGACCTGGGCTACAGGTGGATCGTCCAGATGAGGGCCGATGTCACTGCCAAAAATCCTGACCTCATCAGGAAGGGCGCGGAGGCGGGAATGAGTGTTGCATTCATGGGAATAGAGTCCGGAAGTCCGGAGATACTCAGGAAGATGCACAAGGGGCTCTTCACTCCCCAGTCTGTTGATGCAGTCAGAATTCTCAGTGAAAACGGTGTCATAGTGCTATGCGGCATGATGCTCGGCGCACCGTACGAGGGCATATCCGACATGCTGACAACGATCAGATTCTCCAACAAGCTTGCGGGTGCGGGCGCAGACGCAGTACAGTTCAGCATTTACACCCCACTTCCGGGAACAAGAGTTTTTGATGATGCAGTAAGAAACAGGAAGCTATTCACACTGAACTGGGACCGCTTCGACATACTGACGCCTGTGATGAAAACAAGAGTTCACCCTGCGGTTATACAGATGATACAGTTCTATGCCAACTATTCCTTCTATGTTAGGAAGTATATTCGTTCAAAGATAGCTCGAATTGAGATCAATGAGAGGAAGAGAGAGCTGGTCTCAAGAGCGACTGATTTCATATTCAGGATGATGCCTGACTACATAAGGGATATGGCAAAGTTTCCGAAGGAGCTCATCAGGACTTCAAGGCTGTATTCATCCCTTTCAAAGGGAACCGGCTTGACATTGGAATCCATCTCCGAGCTGATTGAGAATTCAGGAAAGATAATCTATCAGGAGGCAGCCGGAAGCACTAACCCGTATTTCATGATAAGTCAGGAACACTGACTCGCCGGGCAGTCTCATCTGCGAACTGACTCCGCATACTCACTTTCCAGCGCAGATTTGTATCTGTCCCACATTTTTCCAACTCTCTCTTCCCAGCCGGACCTCGCTTCAGGCTTTCCCGATTTGTATGTATCCCTGAAGACCATGTCGAGCCTCGTTTTCAACCTGCCTTCCGATGTAAGCCTGTAATCTCCGATCTCCGTAAGGTCGTCATCATAATCGAGCAGATGCCACGAATTCTTTGGATTCAAAGTCACTATTCTCACTCCCTCGGTTTCCCTGCCATTCTGCGTGCTGTGCAGGATCCACACCACCGTCCGTGAGTTTTTCTCAAGGATGTGCCTTCTCCACGATGCGCCGACGTACTTTGCATCATCTTCCCTGAAATCGGTACACCAGTCAAAAACGAAACCGCGAGGCGCGTTGAATGTCTTTGAAAGACGGTATGTCACTGTCTTCATATCCGGCAGAATGTATTTGGCTGATATAAATTGTGCCTGGCCCCTGTTTTTGGGGTTTAGGAGCAAGGGCGATTGCCTTCCCCATCCTCAACGGACGGAAAGGCCATCCACTGGTTCAAATCTGTCCTCAGCATAGCGTGCTCCGCGTCCGCCGATGATCGGGAGCTGGTATGAGCAATTCCTGCATCTGTTGTTCCCATCCAGATTCCAGGAAACTATATTGAAGCCATATCTGCCTATGGCAACATTTCCGCATTCGGGGCAGTACGTATTCTCAAGCGGATGTCCCGGGACATTTCCGATGTAGACATACCTCAGCCCCTCCTGCTTTGCGACTTCGCAGTGCCGTTCCAGCGTTCTCACCGGTGTATTCGGAAACTCCATCATCCTGTAGTCCGGATGAAAACGCAGAAAGTGGATGGGAGCGTCAGGTCCGAAGTTGTCAAGAATCCACCTGCAGAGGTGCCTCGCTTCATCAATACTGTCGCCGACTTCGGGAACTATGAGATCGGTGAATTCCACATGCACCTTTGTTCTGTCCCTTATTTCCTTGAGGTATGTGAAAATCGGGGAGGGATCAGGTATGCCTATATATCGTCTGACAAAGTTCTTTTCTGCATTGCCCTTGAAATCAACAGTTATAGCATCAAGAAAATTCGAAAGATGGGGGACTGCCTCCACAGTTCCGAAGCCATTGGAAACGAACAGGTTGAACAACCCCTCCGATCTGGCTATCCTCCCGATATCCTCTGCAAATTCGATATAAATGGAAGGCTCATTGTATGTGTAGGCGATGCCCTCACATCCGTTCCTGAGCGCAAGGTCGACAACCTGTCTGGGGTCAAGATCGTTCCCCTCTATTTTCCTTCTCTGGCTGATATCGTAATTCTGACAGTAGTGGCAGAGCCAGTTGCATCCTGTGGTTGCGATTGAGAATATTCGAGTGCCGGGGCGGAAATGTACGAGCGGTTTCTTTTCAATAGGGTCAATATGGCCTGTGATGACCTTGCCGTATGCCAGCAGAAAGAGTTTTCCGCCAACGTTCTGCCTTATGCCGCAGAGACCGGTCTGCCCGTCGCCCAACTTACAGTATCGAGCGCATGCGGTACAAACGACCCTGCCGGAACCATAGCCTGAATACAGAACAGCTTCCTTCATCCACCCCTCAACTATTCACCTGCTACCTAAAAAGGTTTCCAGTGAAATTTATCAGCTGTAAAGACCGTACGGCTCCTTTATCGCAGGCTCGGCCTGTCTCCGCAGTTTCTCCATCTGTGCCTGGATCTGGCTTGCTTCCTCGAGCAACGGTTTGATTGAGAAATCAAAGGGCTTGAACAGGCTGTTCAGAGCCTCGACGAGTGCCGCTGCTGCGGCTGCGTCCGGAACATCCACAAGTGATTCAGCGAATAGGCCTATGACATCGTACTGATTCATCCTTCCCTCATTGAGCATGATTGCAGAGACGCCGGATATCATTCCATTGTCCAGCATCTGGATCTTCGCCTCCTGTATCATTTTTCTTGCATTTTCTGTTGTCCCGACAGCCCACAAGCCAGGCTTCTCAGCGGGATTCCTGTTCTCGTTTTCAGAGGGTATTCCATCGAGTGAAACAAATGTGCGGCATCCTGCCTCAAGCCCCCATCTGATAAGTTCAGTGGCAACAGCCCTGTGAGTCTTGACAGGGAGGGGTATTTCACTCGTGAATATGGCAAGATTCAACTCCTGCGAACAGTATATCCTGGAGGGTAGTTTGGGCCTTGCATTGAAGACCATTGACACAGGCGGAAACTCCTCAGAATCCATTGCAGCAACCTGATCCATTGAATGGTTGGATATAATGTGATTAGCGGCGATTCCGGCAACCATGCCAATACCCGTAGAGCTTTCGATAAGCACACCGTTATGCAGACGCACCTCTTTCAGTTTTCTTGTGGTGACGAGAGACAATTCAAACCCTCCGTATACTCAATGCTGTTCCACTATTTTACTGGCACCTCCTTTCAGCAGTGGCGGGCGCTGTAATATCCTGAAATGCGTTAACATAATACACTTTGACACAATCCACGTTGCACCTTCGAACATTAACTGGCAACAGGGGAACCACTTTGATAGGCGAGAGAGATGTCATAGAAAGGATAGGCAGAATATTCAGGTCGCCTGATCCGCCTATGGGGATTGGAGACGACTGCTCGGTAATCAACATCGGTGGAAGGGAAATGCTTGTGACCAGCGACATGCTTTCGGAGACAACACACCTGAAGTATTGCGGGAGCTACCTCCTCAGAGGGAGTATGGCTATGACGGTCAATCTCAGCGATATTGCTGCCAAGGGCGGAGTACCGGAGTACGCGTTCGTGACACTTGGGCTGCCAAAAACTATGCGCCAGAGAGATGTAGACAGCATCGCAAAGGGCATCAAGAGAACGGCTGATTCTTACGGCGTCCGGATTCTCGGAGGGGACACAAAGAGAGCCAGAGAACTCATGATATCAATCACGCTTATCGGAGAGGCGCACGGTAAACCCCTTCTCAGGAGCAGCGCCAGACCGGGCGATTTGCTTGCTGTCACGGGCACAATCGGAAAGGCGGCCTATTCCTATTCGAGGGTAAGCGGACACGGAAGGGGAGGGATGATATGCACACCAGTGGCGCGGGTAAAGGAGGGACTGATACTTTCAGAGAGCGGAGTCGTTGGAGCTTCAATTGACATCACAGACGGCCTTGCTATCTCAGCTCACTTCCTTAGCAGGGCAAGCGGTGTTCGTATAGTTATTGAACAGGATAAGATTCCCGTCTACCGTCCTGGTCGGCTCAGCGGCCGGAGAAGGAAGTGGGATGAATTCGTTCTATACTGGGGGGGAGATTATGAGCTGCTCTTTACAATAAGAGGGGAAGACGGTCTGGCGAAACTTGAAAGGATGGGGAAGATAGATTTTCATGTCATCGGACAGGTGTCTGAGGGGAGAGGTGTCTACGCAAACTATGATGGCGAAATCAGAAGCGTTGAAGCAAAAGGTTATGACAGCATCAGAGGAGGAGTGTTCTGATCCGGCACGAGACGGAAAGTGCAGTAAACTGAGACACCTGATCAGATATCTGAGGGAGCATTATCCGTCGGCCGGATGGTGGCCTGCCGAAACACCGTTCGAGGTTGCGATTGGCGCCGTACTTACGCAGAATACCAGCTGGAAGAACGTAGAGAAAGCGATTGGAAACCTGAAGAAGGCAGCTGAACTCACACCTTCAGGAATATCCGTAATGAACAGAAGCGAACTCGAAACACTCTTAAGACCAAGCGGTTATTTCAGGCAGAAGGCAGAAAGGGTCGCGGCGTTTTCCGGATTTGTCAGAGATACGCTGAATGGGGATATATGCAATCTGAATGGATGGAGACTGGAGGATGCACGCAATGCACTTCTCAAAATCAAGGGCATTGGTCGGGAGACAGCGGATTCTATACTGCTCTACGCATGCGGCATGCCCAGCTTTGTGGTTGATGCTTACACATTCAGACTATTTTCGAGGACAGGAATTACAAACGGCAAAGAAAGGTACGATGAACTGAAGGCATTTGTCGAAGGTTGTCTTGAAGGCCGATCCGAAGAGCTGCGCCAGGTTCATGCGCTAATTGTTGAGCATTCCAAGGACATTTGCAGGAAGAAGCCCCTCTGCGGCAAATGTTTTTACGTCAAACACTGCGATACAGGCCGCTCCATTACAGGTAGACAATGACGCTGCCAATCACAAGCGTAACAAGCAGCCCGACAGTTATTGGCACAATGAAAGGGACCTTGGGCGAAACCCACACATTCTTCCATCCGAATGCCACTGCGCGCCGAAGTGCTTCGCTGTCAGAGATACTCCCGAGTTTTCTGACCCTTACTGGATTGCCATTCTCATCAGGGATCTCCAGGAGCCACTCTTTCTGAAGTTTCACATTTGATACTTCCTTCTTTTTCCCCAGAAACATGTAAGGCATTGAATAATCTCCCCTGATTGCATTCCGCAGAAACAGGTATACAGACACAAAGGCTGAGATGACAGCCGCTATGAGAAGCACATTGAGGAAGAATGGAAAAGTGAAAGACTCAAAGGCAGGCGGAATTCTTCCTATGACCGGTGTTGGATAGGCGGGAAACAGTAGCACTATAGCGGCAAGTGCCTTTGCATCTGCTCCGCCCCGAATGATATCGAGGTAGAAAAGAAGGAGGATGAAGAGTATCCAGAGCGATTCAGACGCAAACAAATCGGAGACCTGACCGTATGGAAAAGAATAGACAGAAAGCAGTGTGAATGCTGCGCATAAACCCCCTGCCGAAAATCTCAAAATCTGTCCGCTTCTTCCCATTAGAGAATTCCAGTCTACAAACATGTCAATGAACAGGAAAGCTGGGAGAGAGGCTGCGAGGAGCTGAAGTGGCTGTGCGCCCACGGATACCGCAAGGCCTATAGATATGGCCACACCCGCCGAGCCCGAAATGATCCACAGGACGTCCGACACTTCCCTATCCCTGACGTCCTGAAGTGACGCTACGAGAAAGGCTGATATCGCGATCGATGCTGTAGCTATGTAGGGGAGGTTCACGGACTGCTCACACTTCGCCTCACAGCTGTTGGGAGATAGATAATGTTTGTCTCAAAAATTCCCGCATCAGCTTTCTGGTTCAACAATTACATGTTTCAGTTCGCCTATCTTTCCTTTCAACTCGTTCTGGACATTATCAATTGTCCTTTCTATCTCATCTGTATTCAATCCGTCAGCGAAATTGATTCTAACAACCATCATCAGGCTCTCAGGACCAAGATATATCGTCTTTATGTCCCTGACAATACGAACATTGGGGATCTTCATTATGTCCTGTGCGATCCGGGACATCTCCGACCGTGTTATACCCTTCCCGATAAGCAGTTCCCTTCCCTCAGCCGCAAGTACAATGCCTGTTATCAGTAGAAGTATACCGTTAACTATTGCCGCAAGGGCATCGTATCGTTCATTCCCGGAGTAAAAGGCTGCTGTGAGCCCTGCTATCGCAACAAGACTCGAAACTATGCTCATGACATCCTGCAGGAATACTGTCTTTACACCCTGATGATAACGCTCTATAATACTTGACGCACTTTCATAATAATTCCTTATTCTGTGGATCAGATAGGCAAGACTCGCGGAGCTCACTGCTATAGTGACGACAAGTATAGAAGTACTGTAAACATAATCTGAAATCGGATAGGGGACAAGTATGCCGTAGAAACCGTAAGCCATAACGGCAACACCGCTCACAGAGAAGGCAAAAACACCGCTGATGAAGGACCAGAAGAATCGCTCAAGTCCGTAACCGAATGGATGAACTTCGTCCGCCGGCCTGAGTGAGCTCCACACAGCAAAAAGGAGCATACCTCCGCTGACAATATCACTAAGCTGATACACGGACTCCGACAGCACAGCCTTACTGTGACTTACCAGGGCGACAGCAATTGAAAAGACAAAAATTATTGCATCCCCGATCAAAGTCATATAGATGGTTCTGTAACTCTTTTCGTTCTCCATCTGAACTGTGCCTTCCCCAAATAACATGCGATAAGGATAAAGGTTTATGGTGAGTCAATTACAGACACAAGGAGTCAGACCAAGGATGCCACGGATGCATTGCTTTCCAGGACCTGACCGGCATTCTGTCCTTGCAGTAACAGTATCAACTGTTCTGTAACGCCTGACCCTGCTTCGTGGCCTGCACTTCATCCGGATGCTCATGAGTGTAATAAGCGACTGGCACAATCTTCAAGAATGGCATCTTCCTGCCTTTCTCCAACTCTGCTCGCTTTCCAAGAGTCGTGGCAACTGTTTTCGGAAAGAGCTCCTTATCCATTCAGAACACAGATGCAACGCCACCGTTGCCAAATACCGCCCCGATGAATGTCCTGTTCGGGGCGTTTAGAAACAACAGCAGCCAGATGCCGTATACATCGCAGACATCCTCACAAGCAACTGGACCGTGTATGAACCGGACAATGCGCCTTTCTCCCAGGCACGCCAGATACTGAGGGGAACATACATCGCAAACGGCATACTGCTCGACATGGTGAAGGAGACATAGGAGACCTGGGAGGCTCAATAGAAAATATGAAAAACATGGCAATCAGGGCCATGCACCTTCCCATTGACCCCAAGACCGCAAAATATAAGATATCTACAAGCCGATCAAAGAGCGGTGGATTGCGATGAACAGCACTGGAAGGAGGAGGTTGAAGATTGCATCCGTCACCCTGGCAGTTGCTGTTTCAGTCATCGTCGTAATCGCTGCATTTTCACTGACGATTCATAAAAGCGATCCAATACCTAAGATACCGATGAGGGTCAGCGATTCGCTGGCTTCAAGAACTTTTCAATGGAACGTGAGTCTGAATAAATCGGAACAGTTTCAGTCATTTGGTGGCGATATTTTCTTCCCATACCAATGGATCAATACCACCAGCAATTTCTCGGCTCTCGGAAATCGTTCCCTCAGTTCCGAGTCAAATATGACATTGAGTGTTTATTTTAGCGGCTGGGAAGTCCAATTTACAGGGTATGGCTACGCTGTCATGATTGTTAACGGCTTCATCAGGCAGCCTTTCCACCCGACCAATCTGACCGTGGAGATGTCCAGCTTGATCAGCAACAACAACAGCACGGCTGAATCACTCAGTTATTTTGTATTGCCACGCGCGGCTTATAATACAAACGTGAGCAAAACTCCGCGGTATCTCATCCCACATTGGCCTACTGAGACCATGGATATTTTTAAGCTCGAAAACGTTTCCGCGGCGAATGGAAGTTATTATTTCTTCATGGTCAACGTGGAAGCTGGAGCCCAGTGGGGTGTCCTCAACTACACATTCACAAACACTTTCCTATTCACAGCAACACTTCAAGGACCCGACATGCAGCCCGTGACAGCAAGCGTGCTGATATCCGTTGTTGACGTGCCGCATTTCAACTGGAGCGCTTATCCGCAATACCAATAATCGGGTTTACCTTCAACATCGAGCGCGACGTTTGTGAAACAAAAACGTTTGGTCACCTGAACACAATTTTAACCGTTCCGTTGCCTTAGCGACAGGCTGCTCAACAGAAAGGCATTACGGAATCTCCCGATCCTCCGAACC
>JAGVSJ010000018.1 GCA_019720975.1 Candidatus Sysuiplasma superficiale | reverse complement strand
GAGTGTCTCGTTTGTTAGTCTTACAACACCCCCCTCCTTTATTGTCAGATTGCCCTGCATCACCTGTGTCCCGCCGCTCAGATTCCACGACGTAAGGCTGTAACCGGAACCTACTGTGACATTTCCGCCCTGCTGCGATGGCACAGCCGCAGCGACCGCTCCGGCTGTATGAGAAACAGGAGCGATACCTCCGAACAAAGCGCTCATGACGAAGAGTGCAGCAACGAACGTTCCAGCAATTCTTACAAGTTTATCGACACCAGTTTTATCCATAACTTTACCCGCTTCAGGCGTTGATGACAGTTTAAAAAATTTGAGTTATCGTACGATATAAAAATGCTTTTCCATAATTATCAAACAAATCCGCAACTCTGCCGGGTTGTCACACTTCTTGAATTTCGAAAACAACTGATGTGTTCAAAGGAAGAATGAAATGAAAATAAATGGTTTCGCCGGTCAGTAAAAAGGAGGAAGCGTTCAGACAATCTTCTTCTTTACGATTCTCCTTTCCTCATCTCCCGAACCCTGCTCAGGTGAAGGCGCTGTTACACGTTGCCCGCATGAATAGCATATGACTGCATCCTTGCTTATTATTGCATTGCAGTTGCTGCAGTACATCTCATCCTCGGCCAGATCACTCTGTCCCTGACTGCTCTCCCCGACCCTGGCGCCGCATGAATAGCATATGACTGCATCCTTGCTTATTATTGCATTGCAGTTGCTGCAGTACATCTCATCCTCGGCCGGTTTCCTAACCTCGGGCTGCTGGGGGGGAGAGTATACCTGCTTCTGTGGCTGGGAGCGCCTCTCCATTTCCGCCGGGTCGGGAAGCTTTGCGTCCGCCGGCTTCATGTTCTGCAATTCCTTCCTGAGCGTCTCTTCCAGAAGGACTATGGACTGTCTCCTTGCAACAACCTGCTCAATGATCTGCTTGAGTTCCTGTTCCTGCTTGAGCAGCTCGTCTTCCTTTGTCTTCAGTGCAGACTGTTTCTCCCTGACATCCTTCTCCAGTGTATTGAGTTCCGATGCCTTTGCCTCCAGGTTCTGCTCCCTGAACGACATGAGTTTCTCCTTTCCGTTGAGTTCAATCTCCCTCTTCTGCACCTCAGCTATCTTGGCATTCAGTGCAGACTCCGCGGCATTTATGTCGTTCTCCTTCTGTGCAATCTTGTTCTCCCTGCCAGCAAGAACCGTCTGTAGTTCGTTCAGACTGCTTTCCTTTCCGTTCAGCGCCCTTTCCTTCTCTTCAAGAAGGCTCTGCTTGGATGAGAGCTCCTGTTCCTTCCTGTTCAGGCTTTCCTGCCTTGCATTCATCTCATCGTGCTGGCGTTTCAGCTTGCTCGCCGTCTCCTCGATTACCTGCCAAATTGGTGTTTCACTCGAACTCATTTCCTCTCCTCCCGAAAAGAACAACATTGCATCTGGAGCGCTCCCGTTCCACGCAGCTGCAGGTACATTTGTTCATTCATTTCTCCACTTAACTCCTTGTGACAATATTAAGCACTTTTCGTCTGTTTATCGTTTAGGCAAACAACCTCGATGCGGCGAAAAATGCCTCTCAGTTTCACATTACACTGAATCACATTCAGCTATTTCCAAGCATTGGTCCGAGAACCTGAAGGCCCCCACGGCCGACCTCAAGCGCATGCCTCTCCATGCTGTGGTCGCATGCCCTCATCTTTCCCACCTGCACGAATCTTGTTATCTTGCCACGGTTGCTGTCCATTCCAAGATAGATGACACCGTCGCTCAGGAAGGCTTCAGTGCCGGAGTAGAACTTTCCGTCAGCTATGCTTCCCTCCATTATCAGCATGGTGAAGAGCCCCATCTCACGCAGATTCTTGAAGAAATGATACATGCTCTTCCTGAGAGATATGCCATCATCCATCAGCGAGTACAGTGCACCGAGCGAGTCTATTGTGAGCATTGTGAAAGCCTTGCCGTGTTTCTGCTTGAAATTTCTCACGAGCCTCTCTATCAGTGAAATGTAATCTGTTGGCGACTCATCGCCAACAAGTTCAAGTTCCCTTATGTCGGTGAAGTCGGATATGAACAGATTCTTCCCGTAGTCTATTCCTATGCTCTTCATATTCTTCGCATGACTGGCAGATGTTTCCTCAAGCGTGAGGTACATCCCGATCTCGCCTGCGCCTGACAGATGCCTCGACATGACGGAAAAGCAGAATGATGTTTTCATCGAACCTGGCGGGCCTATCACAAGCACAACCTTCGGGGCGTCAACATCATTCCTGAGTATCTTCTCAAGCCCTGAAACTGTATCCCTCAACAAACGGTATGCACCGTTGTGACAATTTCAGCGCATTCAATATAAAGATTACCAGATGAGTTGCAAGAGTCCTAATTAACTTGAGGTGCCCGACTCATTCGTCAGTTTCCCTTTCCTTGGGCTCGATGATCTTGCTTTCGTCCACCTTCAAGTCAGGTTGCTTCTGGGCGGGTTGCTGGTTGCGTTTCAGTTCCTCCTCCCTCTGGCCTTCTTCCATCACCCTTTCCTCAACCTCAGATCCGACGAGCCGCGTCATCGCCGTGACCCTGTCTCCCTCCTCCAGCTTCATTATCCTGACACCCTGCGTATTCCGCCCCATCACCCTTATGTCTTCCACCGGTATTCGTATCACCATACCGCTTTCAGATGTGAGCAGCACCTCATCGCCGGGATTGAACTCCCTCACCGCAACCACCTTGCCGTTCCGCTCCGTCGTCTTGATCGTAATGACCCCCTTTCCTCCGCGCCGCGTCTTTCTGTACTCACCGACCCATGATGGCTTGCCGTAACCGTTCTCTGTGATGGTGAGAAGTATATTCCCTTCGCTTGAGGAGCATTCCATGCTCACTACCTCGTCGCTCCCCCTTAACCTGATACCCCTGACACCGGAAGCCTGCCTGCCCATAGGCCTGACATCCGTTTCGGAAAACCTTATTACATAACCGTCCCTGGTGGCCAGCATTATGTCCTGCCTGCCGTCAGTCAGCACGGTGCCTATGACCTCATCCCCTTCATCCAGGCCAACGGCAATGATCCCCATTGAGCGCACATGCGAATAGGCTGCGAGCGGCGTCTTCTTAACCTTACCTCTGCGTGTGGAGAAGAGAAGGTAATGTTCGCCATCAAACGATTTCAGTGGTATGTTGTCTATCACCCTCTCACCATCCTCCAGCCTGGGAAGAAGATTCACTATCGGCCTTCCAGGACTGTGCCTTGAGGCGGCCGGTATTGCATACGTTTTCAGCCAGTATGCTCTGCCCCTGTTTGTTATGAACAGTATGTAATTGTGTGTCGATGCGACGAACATGTCGACAACGAAATCCTCATCGTGCGTCTCCACACCCGTAAGTCCCTTACCTCCCCTGTGCTGCCTTTCGTATGTGGCAAGCGGAACACGCTTGACATATCCCCTGTTTGTTACTGTCACCACGACCTCCTCATCAGGGATGAGATCCTCTATGCTCATCTCCTGCCCCTGCGAATTGATCTCTGTCCTCCTGGCGTCACCGTATTTCTCCTTTATCTCGTCGAGTTCCGTCTTGATTATCGAAAGTATTCTGCTCTCGTCCGAAAGGGTTCTGGTGTAGTCCTCGATCTTTGAAATGAGGTCGCTGTATTCCGCCCTGACACCGTCCATCTCCAGTCCGGTGAGCTTCTGGAGGCGCATGTCAAGTATTGCCTTCGCCTGCTCGTCGGACAGCCTGAAGGATGCAACCGCCGTCCCCGGGGCCTTCAGCGGCACAGAGGACCAGTCAGAGACCGCAGTGAGCTTTTGCCGGGCTTCCTCACCGGAAGAGGATGACTTGATCAGCTCAATCATCCTGTCGATGTTCTCTATGGCAACCATCAGTCCCTCGACAATGTGCATCCTTGCCTTTGCCTGTCTAAGATCGAATTCAGTTCTACGCCTTACGATCTCCCGCCTGAAATCGATAAAGTTACGCATGAGTTCCTTCAGCGACAGTACCTTCGGCTCATTGTTGACAAGGGCGATGTTGATTATGCTGAAAGTGACCTCCATCTGGCTGTGAGTGAAGAGCTGGTTGAGTACAACGTCTTCTATGGCCTCCCTCTTCAGCTCTATCACAATCCTCATGCCGCTTCGGTCAGACTCATCCCTGAGGTCGGAAATTCCGTCGATCCTCTTCTCCTTGACAAGCCTGGCGATGTCCTCAAGCATGGCACTCTTGTTCACCTGGTAGGGTATCTCATCAACTATGATCCTGTGCCTTCCCGCATCCTCTTCCATGTGGGTTCTTGCCCTGACTGTTATACGTCCGCGTCCTCCCGTGTATGCTTCGACAAGTCCTCTCAGACCGTAGACAATCCCTCCTGTCGGGAAATCGGGTCCCTTCACAAACTGCATAAGCTGCGATAGATCAGCTTCAGGGTTGTCTATGAGGAATTTTATGCCATCCACTATTTCGCTCAGGTTGTGGGGGGGCATGTTGGTTGCCATACCCACGGCAATTCCGCTTGTGCCATTGACTATCAGGTTAGGAAATTTAGAGGGCAGAACCTCCGGTTCCTTGAGCGTCGCGTCAAAATTATCTACCATCCTGACAGTTTCCTTCTCAATGTCCTGGAGCATCTCCTCGGCTATGTGCGAAAGCCTGCACTCCGTGTATCTCATAGCTGCGGCGGTATCTCCGTCGACGCTTCCGAAATTTCCCTGACCGTCGATCAGGGGGTATCTCATCGAAAAGTTCTGTGCCATTCTGACGAGCGCGTCATAGATGGCAATGTCTCCATGCGGGTGATACTTTCCCAGAACTTCCCCCACTATCCTTGCGCTTTTCTTATGAGCTCTGCCTGCACCTGCGCCCAGTTCACTCATGCCGAACAGTATCTTTCTGTGTACCGGCTTCAGTCCGTCCCTCACGTCAGGAAGTGCCCTGCCGACTATGACGCTCATCGCATAGTCGATATAGGATTTCCTCATCTCGACTTCAATTGGCCTGTTGATTATCCTGTGATCGGCAGGCACTGAGGGAACATCTCCACCTGTCATCTGAAACACCTAGACATCCAGATTCTCCACTTCGGCGGCATGCTGCTGTATGAAGAGCCTTCTCGGTTCAACAGCGTCTCCCATGAGCGTGGTGAAGAGCATCTCTGCCTCCACCGCATCCTCAACGGTGACCTGCTTCAGCACCCTTGTAGACGGGTTCATGGTAGTCTGCCAGAGCTGCTCAGGGTTCATCTCCCCGAGCCCCTTGTAACGCTGCACTGAAGAGCCTGGCATTTCCTGCATCTTCTGCTCCAGTTCCCTGTCCGAATACACATAGACCTCGCTGTTCCCCTTCTTCAGCCTGTAGAGTGGAGGCTGTGCTATGTAGACATAACCCGCCTCAATGAGCGGTGTCATGTGCCTGTAGAAGAATGTCAGGAGCAATGTCCGTATATGGGCGCCGTCAACGTCAGCATCTGTCATCAGTATGATCTTGTGGTAGCGTGCCCTTGAAATATCAAACTCGTCCCCGATGCCTGCCCCGATGGCTGTGATCAGTGTCCTTATGGCCTGGTTCTTGAGTATCTTGTCGAGCCTTGATTTCTCAACATTCAGAATCTTTCCCCAGAGAGGCAGTATTGCCTGAACGTTCCTGTCCCTGCCCTGTTTTGCGCTTCCCCCCGCTGAATCCCCTTCGACAACGAAGAGTTCACATTTTGCAGGATCCCTCTCACTGCAGTCAGCCAGCTTGCCGGGAAGGTTTGCACCCTCAAGAAGCCCCTTTCTGCGCGTGAGCTCCCTTGCCTTCCTTGCAGCCTCCCTTGCCTGGGAGGCGAGCACCGCCTTGCCTATTATTGCAGATGCTACTTTGGGATTCTCCTCAAGATATATGCTGAGCTTCTCATAAACGGCCGACTCCACGATACCCCGTATCTCGCTGTTTCCGAGCTTTGTCTTTGTCTGTCCCTCAAACTGCGGCTCTGGAATACGAAGACTGACTATGGCTGTAAGTCCCTCCCTTACATCCTCGCCGGTGAGCGGTTCATCCCCTTCCTTGAGGTGGTTGTATTTGCGCGCATAATCGTTTATGGTCCTTGTGAGACCGCCCCTGAAACCTATCAGGTGCGTTCCGCCTTCAGCGGTGTTTATGTTATTGACGAATGTGTGGACGCTTTCGTTGTAGGAGTCAGTGTACTGCATCGCTATTTCAATCTGGACTCCGTCGCTTGCTGAAGAGAGATAAACAGGATCCGGATGAAGAGGTGTTTTGGCAGCATTAAGGAAACGGACGAAGTCGATGATCCCGCCCTCAAAATAGAACGAATTCTCCCTTGAAGTGCGCTCATCTTTCAGCGAGATGCGGAGTCCCCTGTTGAGGTACGCGAGTTCCCGGAGCAACGTCTCAATCGTTGTATAATCGAAATCGGTTTCAGTGAATATAGTTGCATCAGGCTTGAATCGTATCATCGTGCCTGTCTTCAAATTGCCGTTCTCGTCGAAGGTGCCACCGGTGGGTTCCCTGGTCTGCATCTGGCCGCACATCAGGCCCCTTTCAAAATGAATGAAGTGTTCCCTCCCATCCCTCCACACGGTCGCATCGAGCCATTCGGAAAGTGCGTTCACCACTGACAGTCCAACGCCATGAAGGCCGCCGGAAACCTGGTAGCTCTTCTTGTCAAATTTTCCTCCCGCATGGAGAGTGGACATAACGATCTCCATCGCCGGACGCCCGTATTTCGGGTGAAGGTCCGTCGGTATACCTCTCCCGTCATCCCTCACCGAGACAGATCCGTCTCTGTAAAGCCTGAGTTCAATATTCCTGCAATACCCGGCCATCGCCTCGTCGATGCTGTTGTCCAGTATTTCGTAAACCAGATGATGGAGCCCTCTGTGATCGGTGCTCCCTATATACATGCTCGGTCTTTTCCTGACAGCCTGAAGACCCTCCAGTACCTGAATGCTGTCAGCATTGTAGCTGTTTTCCTGCAGTCGAATCACATCCTGTTGTTAGAGCTGTCTGTTCCCTTCCCTTTACCGGTTGAAAACCGTAATTTCGTGCCTGCAAACACTATATTCTGAGGATATAAATAAACTATCAGACAGCATGCATACTTGACTGTTTACGATTGTCGCAGTATATATAATAATGTGCTTGCCTGCGGCAGCATTCAGCCTCATCTCAGCGGACCGGCTCTCTTAACCTTCTCGCGTAGTATGCACCCTTCCTTACCTCGGTGAACCCCACTGATTTATAGAGGGAGAGTGCGCTGCTGTTTTCTTCTGAGACCCAGAGCGTGATCTCCTTCTTCTTCAGCTGCGCCGCTGACTTCATCGCGTTCGACAGAAGATAGCGGGCAATTCCCTTGCGCCTGTACGGTTCCGATATCACCAGATCGGCAACAAAAGCGTTCTCACCCATGTCCGTAACGGCAATCATCGCAACTGGATTGCCTTCCACGACTGCACAGACCGAAGCATCCTTGATCACCGGCCCGTAGTCTCCGGTGAGGAGTGAATGCATCATCCCCTCGTACTCCGCGACACTGTCGGCAAACAGCCCCTCATCCGGAGTTCCTCTGTATCCCTCGAAGTCAAGCTTCGAAAGAGTCCCTTCACTGAAATCTGTTATCGGGATAAAACCGAACCGGCCTTCGGGCGGCGGAAACTCCGGTATGTCCGAGAGGGCCCTTGACATCTCCATCCTGCATCTTCTCTGAAAGCCGAGGCTCTCGCAAACTGAAGTCATCACTTCGTCAGGGACGTTGGGATGTATGCCGCTTATTCTCATCCATGAAACAGAATTCATCCGGTTCACATATTCTCTGACAAGCAGAAGCAGCCCCTCCCTGTCGATACCATCCTTCCTCCATGAAACAAAGGCGAAACCTCTGCCGCCCTTCTGGCTGAATACAATCACGCCCTTCGTTTCGTCGGCCTCCATCGCTACGTAGCAGTACTCCTGTTTGTTCCTGATCGAATCAATCCTTTCCTCAACCCATCCTGGAGGCAATTCCTCCCCTGAGGCTGTCACGCCCTCTCCGAACAGCTGGAAAAAGCCCTTCAGATCCTGTGTTTCGGGGTCGGCCTCTCGAACAACTATCATGCTTATCCGATTGCTCCATCTAATAAAAAACTATTAGTCCGCGTCCGTCGATTTTGCTGTGCATAGATATGAAGGCAATGCTGCATCAGGGCAGTGGTGAGGGAAGATGGCTTGAAGAGGAGGATGTTCCTGTGCCATCCCCCGGTCCGGATGAGGTTCTGGTGAAGCTTGAAACCTGCGGCGTATGCAGGACAGACCTGCATATTGTTGAGGGAGATCTTCCCGAACGCAAAGCGAAGCTCATTCCGGGGCACGAAGGGGTCGGAATCGTTGTTGCCAGGGGTGAGAAAGTTTCGTTTCCGGACATCGGAGACAGGGTTGGTTTGCCATGGCTCCACGGCACATGCGGCAGATGCGAATTCTGCATTTCAGGCAGGGAGAATCTGTGCCGGGAAAAGAGATTTACAGGATACACCGTGAACGGCGGATTCGCAGAATATGCAACCGCACAGGCCTCCTATGTCATACCTGTGCCTTCGTCCATCACTTCTGCCGATGCATCGCCATTTCTGTGCTCCGGAATCATTGGCTACCGTGCATTCAAGCTTGCAGAGTCGCCCCCATCCGGCAGATTGGGCCTCTTCGGTTTCGGCAGCTCGGCCCATTTGATTGCGCAGGTGGCCATAAAACTGGGCCGTTCAGTGGCGGTCATTTCAAGAGGAAGGAATCATCTCGATCTCGGTCTCAAACTCGGTGCAGATCAGGCTGTTGAGCTGTCAGATGCACCCGCACTTCTAGGTGGAAAACTTGACGCGGCGATTGTCTTCGCTCCGAGCGGCCATGTGCTGAAACTTGCGCTGCAGTGCGTGAAACCCGGCGGTACTGTAACCGTTCCGCTGATACACATAGACAGCGTGGGGCAGATGGATTATGAAACACATCTCTTCCATGAAAGGAGACTGCTCACTGTGGAAGCAAATACCAGAAGCGACGCTCATGAATTCATGCATTTAGCATCAACGCTTGGGATAAGAAGCGTTGTGACGGAATTCGGTCTAAGCGACGCGAATCATGCCCTGCTTCAGATGAAGATGTCAAAGATAAACGGCGCGGCTGTTCTCAGAATTATTTGACGATAAGGACCGAGACTGGAGAGTCTGCTGCAACCCTCTGTGAGACCGAGCCGAAGAAGATCCCTCGCCTGAAACCCCTGCCTCTGTTGCCCAGAACTATCATGTCGGGTTTGACGCTGTCCGCAGTCTGTATTATTGCTCTGACCGGATCTGCCTCCTTCACTATCCCCTCGACGTTGAGTATGCCGTTTGCTTTTGCGTGTGCAACAGCATGGTTGACAAGCTCCTTTGCCTCCCTCATCTCTTCTTCCTGCTTCTCAATCACCATTATGCCAGTCTGAGGCGCATCCCCGCTTACACGGAGCAGAACGGGGTTCACGGCATTGAGTATATAGAGCCTGCCCTCCTTGTTTCCGCTCAGAAGGCGAAACGAGAACTCAAGCGCTTTCATGGATTTCTTTGAAGAGTCTATGGCGACAAGAACCGATTTGAGTTTGAGAGGGTTAGAGGCAGTATACTTCTCCATATGAAGAGTGTATTGAAGCATACGGTAAAAAACTATTGTGTGCCCTGACTCCTATGCTCAGACACGGGAGTCCCGAATTGCAGTTTGCCTGTTTTGAAATTGGCAGCGGCGTTCCTGCAATCTTCAGAATCTGCCTGCCAAATTTTTCTCCTCTGAACATCTGTAGGAGTGTCTTCGGAGCATTTTCAGGACCAACGGCGATGTCCTCCCTCCGTTTCAGCCTGCCATGAGCGAGCCGGTCTGTGATGATGCGGGCTGCCTCCTGAAAGCGCTTTTCATAATCGGTGGCAATGAGTCCTTCCATCCGGGGTCGTTTGACATTCAGTGCCATGCAGGTGCGCAACTGACGGAACTCGGATGTTTCGTGGCCTGAAATCCCCCCCAGAGAACGACGCGCGAGTGAAAATTGAGCCAGGCCGGCACCCCGTCGGGAATCACCTCGCCTGGGAGAGATCTTGGGCATGTATGAATCGATTCTCATCTACCCAGTATAGGTCGGATCTGATGAAAGCCGAAGGTTCCTACAAGAGATTCGCACTGACACGGCCGGCCCACGTCCGTCTCATTCCACATGCCGTTATTTTCGCTGAATTGTCCCCTGGACCGGCTCACCGGTAGCAACCGGCTGTTGGTGCGATCCTGAACCGGCCCGGGTATCATTGCGGATAAACCGGTCAACCCAATAATGAAAGTTTTGCGCGGTTTCATTGCGCGGACTGATTCCGCAGACCATGTCTGTTTCGCCAGTTCCTGAATTTTGCAACAGTATGAGTCAGTCTGGCCAACTTTCAGCAGCCACTGGAGGGAGTCGAACCCCCGACCTACGGTTTACGAAACCGTCGCTCTGACCAGCTGAGCTACAGTGGCTTCCTCACTGCCTAAAGCCTGAAGGTATTTTTTAGATTCGCATGATTCCCCAGTCCGAAGCCGAAATAAGGGCAATATTGGGAGCTTTGCTGTTTCCAAAGAGATAATATTCAGCCACATGATAATCGGGCAATGTCGCAGGGTGCCTACACAGACCTGCTGAAAGACGGAAACTTTGTCAGGTACTGGCTTTCAACACTTTCTGCAGATCTTGGCTACGGCATGTTTGAGCTGGCTCTCACCTGGCTGGTCATATCCACTACACATTCTGCAGCGGCGACAGGCGGTGTCCTCTTTGTTGAATTTGCAACATATTCACTTACCGCAGTGGTGGGACCTGTCATAGATAGCGGTTCGGACAAACGTGTCTTCATAACAAGAATTTTTCCTGTTCAGGCGCTGATAGCCGTATTCATTACATTTCTGATAATTCTAAGAGCTGTCAGCCTTCCATTGATCCTTATCATTGCCTTTCTCATGGCATTCCTCTGGGATTTTCCATGGCTCGCTCAATCAGCCATACTTCCCCTCATACTGAAGCGTCAGAAACTGCTTCAGGCAAACTCAATGATGCAGGCGTTTGGCGGCGGTTCTACAATATTCATAAATGCTCTCGCAGGCGTAGTGATTGCAATCATCGGTGTCCAGGGAGTTTCGGCAGTGTATGCCATCACCTTCCTAGTTTCAGCGGCAGTGATGAAAACCGTAAATGTGCCGCGGATGTCCGGCCGCCCGTTCACACGTGAAGTGCTCTTTGCAAGTCTCTCCGAGGGATGGGATTTTGTTATGAAGGGTGCGCGCAGGGATCTCAGGGAACTCTTCTTCGTTTCAGGTATGCAGGGTTTCTTTTCCGTGGCACCTCTTCTGCTCATAGCAGTAATTTCCTACACTTACATGCACGCAAACGTGAGAGAGTACGGTGTCCTCAATGCGCTTCTTCTTGCAGGCGGGTTTGCCGGAAATTTCATATTCGGCAAACTCAACAGGACGGAGAGGATAGGGAAATCAATACTTGTAGCAACGCTCCTCGAGGGGATACTTATCGCAATCAGTCCCATGACAATAAGAAGCATCCCTCTGTCTGACGCTATCTGGTTCGCTGTCGGGTGCTTCGATCCGATTTTCTACAACGGCTACAATTCATACATACAGGCTACAGTTGATGGAACGCATATTGCAAGGGTGAAGGGCAATGCATATCTGCTCAGAGGTGTAGGCAGGGGATGCGGAAACATTGTTCTTGGATTCATTGTACTGTATCTTGGGCTTCAAACAGGTGCCGCCGCCTTCGGGACAGCGCTTGTAATCCTCCCTCTGGTACTTCTCATTGCCGGGTCAAACGTGAGCAGAATGGGCTATTCGTGATTATCACACGTAAAAATCAAAAGAATGATGTTTTTAATGGAGACAAGTTTCAATCAATGAAATTTCATGCCTTTGGATGTTATCGAGTCGAGGAGTGCTGCCATCAGAACTGTTCAGGGCGGCACTGGAACGATGAAGCTGCTTTCTGAGGAACTCAGGGAGAGCAGATCTTCTGCTGTAATAATTCTTGAGAGGGTTGATGGTAACAGGAAGATACGCGGCTATATTTCATACAAGAATGGGGCTGTTGTTGAAGCCCTCTTCAAAACGGAAGAGCAGGATGGAAGTATTGCATCAGTACAGGGGAGGGAGGCATTGAAAAATGTATGGCACGAGGCTCTGAACAGGATGAGCAGGTTGCGCGTTTACAATATCGCCGGGCAGGAAACACAGCGTGATGAATCAAAGAGGGTTACAGTGCAGCATGAAATGATGAAGCGATTCAAGAAGGTGAAAGTCCCGGGCCCCGCAGTCACCGGCATGTCACCGGAAACCAGATCACCTTCAGAGCAGGAAGTTGCGATGGCAGATGGGGCTGTGGACAGTGCTGCCCGTCCGGCAGCTGCAGCCGAAACTCCGCCTTTGTCCGCAAATTTGAAAAAGGGAAGAGAGAAGAACGTCGGTGCTGACTTTAATCACAGCGCCGCTGTTCCGGAGGAAGGTCAGCTGCAGAAGGGAAAGAGGCAGCAGAAGGACAGGAACCAGGGAAGAAAACAGGCGCAGGAGAAGACTGGCGGTGCCAGTGCTGCAAACGGCTATGACGATGTCTACACTGTAGTCTTTGGAAGCGAGGGCAATTACCCCGGTGTCTGTCCGGAGTGCGGGAGCGGCCTGAAGGAGGGTTCCTGTCCCCGATGCGGGTACATCGGGAGCACAGACGGTCCAAATGCCAGCGGGCTCAATCCTTCATTGAGTTTTTCCAATTATGTTGTCGGCCCGGGGAACAAGTTTCCCTATGCGGCCTCAATGTCCATCGTCGAACTCGAGGGCGGAAATTACAATCCGCTCTATGTCCATGCTCCCCCCGGCCTCGGCAAGACACATCTCCTCAATGCCATAGGTAACCTGTATGTTTCCAGGCATCCCGGTTCCAGGGTGATGTACACAGGAGGGGAGAGGTTTTCAGAGGAGATAGATGAGTTTCTCAGAGGAAGGAGGAAGGATACATCAATCAGAAGGTACCGGAATCTCGACATGCTCCTCTTTGACGACATACAGTTCCTTGCGGGAAAGGATCGTGCTCAGGAGGAGTTCCTGGCTATACTCAACGCAATCCTCGGCAATGATTGCCGTGTAATATGTGCCGGCGACAGGCCAATAAAGGAGATAAGGGGCCTTGACAGCCAGATATCGTCGCGCCTGGAATCCGGGCTGATCGTGGACATAAGACCGCCTGATCTTGAGACCAGGATGAAGATACTGGATCTCAAGATAAAGGAGGAGAACTATGCAATACCCGCACCCGTCGTGAAGTTCATAGCCGAATCCTTTGAAGAGAATGTCAGGGAGCTTACGGGAGCACTGAACAGGGTTGTTGCCTACAGTGCTCTCATGCGCCTTCCACCCTCCATTGACATGGCCAGGAGAATACTGCGCTCCGGGCAGCAGGAGCAGAAAGGGGAGAGGAAGGAACATGTTGACCTCAAGCCCGGGCACGGATACCTGATAGAGGAGGACAGGCCTGATCTCTGCCATCTTCTTGTTCAGGAGAGGATATCGGACAAATGGGCTGCCCTTGATATCACAAGGATGAATCCAACAAGGCTGCGGAGCAAGTACCCCGGTCTCGAACGTGCCAGAATTGTGTGGCTCACCGACCGTGAGAGCGAAAAAGAAATCGCTCTTGTCCCGTCACTTGAAAAGATAGAATACGAGATAAAGAATTTCATGGAGGAAAAGTCCAGGGCAGGTCTGCATGTGATTGTGAATATTGATGACATACAGTATGTGATAAGCAACACGAATTTTGAGGGCACCGTCCGCCTGCTCAGAAGGATGATTGATGAGATGTCCGAGAGAAACTCGCTTCTCCTGGTCTCAGTGGGAAAGGACACACTGGGCAAGCAGGAAATGGCCATACTTGAAAGAGAACTCGACGTAATCTGAATAGCGCCGTTGGACGGATTTGAACCGTCGACCTTATGGTAGCTGCATCAATTAACAGCCACACGCTCTGCCAGCTGAGCTACAACGGCATCTGCTGCTGAACCAAAAACGGAAAAGTATTAAGTTTTTGTCAATGGCATTGAGTGAAGGGCATCAGTCACCGACAGCCTGCTTCAGCTGGTTGACCGTTTCGCTCATCTCCATGAGGACACCTTTGAGATGCTCCAGGAACGGCCTTATCTCCGATGTGGTCACCGCTCCGTTCGGGGAAGGGACTATAAGGCCCTCCTGCTCAAGTATCCTGAGCGAATACCGCACCTTATGTTGCGGATAGTTCAACTGTTCTGAAAGTTTCAGTATCCCTATGGGCTGATTGCCTATGATGGCCTTCAGAACAGCAACATGCCTTTTCAGCAAATCAATCTCCACTTCCATCTTGCTTGTCAGCAGGTTTTTTTCAGGATTCATCAAAAACACCATTTCCCCGGCTTATGACTAAGAATGACATGTCACTTTTTAAAACTAGGTTTCACGGGAAAGGGACGCGACATTGGTTCAGTCAGGTGCGAAAGGGCTTCCTGCGGGCCATATGGATATATCCGCGAAAGCACGATAATACCAGACTGCCCGTTGCAAAGCCCGTCTCAATCTTTGCCGCCTTTGCCGCCGGAAGAATCGAATACAAGCTGCAATGCGCCTATGTCCACGACCTCAAGCGGTTTCTTCGAGATGTGCAGTTTTGCATTTTCATTCGGTCCGCCGGCGATTCCCTTTCTCATATAGTGCTCGACCTTCCTCCTCAGGTATTCACCTTCCCTGGCCATTCCTCCGCCAATCACCACCGAGGAGAGGCTCAGGAGCATAACCGCATTGGCAATGGACAGGCCGAGGTACCTGCATGCGGTGTCCACAATCTCACTGGAAAGCGGATCTCCGTTCCTGGCCTCCTCAAAGACCGTCCTTGCGTCTATTTTCCCTTCAGCTGCCCTGTCATTCAGGGAAGTCCTTTCCCTCTTCATGCGTTCGTTCGCAATACGTTCTATTGCCAGGCCCGAGGCTACCGCCTCAAGGCATCCCTGCTTTCCGCAGCCGCACTTCGGCCCGTCCGGTATAACGACAGTATGTCCGATCTCGCCTGCAACCCCGTTGTCCCCTTCATAGGGTACCCCTCCGATTATTAAGCCTCCGCCTATCCCAGTGCTGAGAGTGACATAGAGGAAATCGGTCCCGGCCACAGAGCCTCCATGCCTGTATTCGCCGTAGGCACCTACATTCGCGTCATTTTCCACCCTTACTGCAACGCCAAGCGTATCCTGGAGGATCTGTTTCAGCGGTGTATTGTCCCACCCTTCCAGGTTCGGGGAAGCAACGATGACACCGTTTCGGCTGTCGGTGAAACCTGCAAAGGCCACCCCAAGACCCATGCAGTCGGAGATGTCAAGGTTGTTTTTTTCAGTTATATCGGCGATCATCCTTCTGAGCTCGGACACGAGATCTTTAGGATTTCTCATGCGGTATGTCCTGTCCGTTATCCTGTCAAGGATGACTCCAGGCTCCACGCCTACTGACACGGAAACCTTCGTCGCTCCTACATCGCATCCCAGTGCAAATTTTCCCCTTGCCAAGAGAACGGTCACCTTCCGCTGTTTTCAATCCGCGAACTGGAGTGATAAGCTTTAACGGATATAACTGCTATGGTGGGCGAGGGTGAAACTGTGAATCTGAGTGCCATCGACATTGATATACTTTCAATTGCAAGCAAAAGAGGCAGCGCAGGTATAGACAAGGGTGAGCTGCTATTTGAGCTGGGCAAGGTTGTAAAAGGGATTGCGTATACCGATCTTGTGAAGAGGATCAACAGGCTTGCAAGCGAGAATGCGATATCCATTGAAGAGAACGGACCTGACGATTTCACTGTATTCATAACCGAGTCCGGCTCCAGGCTGATATCTGATTCCGTGCAATGAAAAGCGGGGTGCGGTATCAAAAGCAGTCTCACAGGTTCAGCCGAAGTCGGAGAACCCCAGATCTCTCTCCGCCATGTCTCTCAGCCTGGCGCTCTCGTCAATGAGCTCGTTGCTCTCGATCCTTTTTATCTGGAACATTTCAACAAGTTCGGAATAAATGTCAGATCTCTTCAGTATATCCACGAGCTGGAATCTGATCCATTTGTCGTAGGAAATTGGATAAATTCTGCTGTAAACAAAGAGTGCCTGCAGATATTCCCTGGAGGCATTGATCAGTCTCTCCAGGCTCTGGAAATGCAGTCCTCTCCTGACGTAAAGCGGTATGTGGTCAAGGTTGTTGTAGAAATATTTCTCGATATCTGCGAGTCTTTCCTTTCTCAGCTCATCACCGTAATAGGGCAGAAATGCCCTTCCTCGTTCTTCAAATGCCCCGTCCCTGTCAAACAGCGGCACAGAGTAGACGTAAGTATTGCCCACTTCAATTTCGAAAGAGTCCGGTCCTGAAGTCCAGCCTCTCTTGCCAGGTCTGAATTTCCCATCGGTGAAGTTGAGGTCGAGGTTCGAAAATCTGCCTGTCCGTTGCAGTCCAGAACTTTCCTCCGTGGTGTTCCAGATGCTCTCTACATGCTTTGCGAAAACATCCGCATCCCGTTCATCGTCCATCATGACTGTTATGTCCAGACATGAGTCCGGGCTCGCTGATCCCCGCGCGCAGGATCCAACAAGCAGTATGGCAACGATCCTCTTCTCACTGCTGAAGAGCTCGACGAATTTAGACGCGGCTCTTGAGTGATTTTCAGTCGGGTAGGTATTTGAGGTCATTGTATGTGCATCCGTTCTTCGGCATTACGGATTTCCGCGTTTGCAGGAACGGGACTCCCGTCACTGTTATTTGTTCTGGCCGGATCATTTTTTATCCGAAATGCAATTCCTGCAGACACAATCCTCTGCTATTGAGGAAAGAATCTGTCTCCTCTGCGCGGATATGCTGATGTTTCTGCACCAGCATCCTGACAGGCCGCCGCACACAAACTCGTTCCCGCAGAGTTCGCACCTTTTATTTCGTGTCACAGCAAGCGGATATTCCGGAGGTATTGATTAAGCTTTTCCGATCGACTTTCCTGGGCACCTCTCCCGGAACGATTGTCAGGAATCCCCTGGATATTTTGCTTTTGCCAGACATATCAATAATAATTATTGTCTCATTTGTTTAATGTTTTCATCTACTGGTTACTCCGGGCGGTTGAAAAATGTAGGATGCGCTCATCACATGAGGGTGTATTTCCATTCAGCGTTCATGAAACCATCTGATCGCAGGTGAATCCGAACCAGAACTATGTGTGGCTGCCGAAATATACGCATCAAGGTTCGATTCCTTCACGGAATCATTAAGGAAATGCGGCAGACTTCTCGACCACTAATCGTGAGAGACCTGGACACCTTGCTCCGCCTGCAGGGACAAAGGCACACTCTGTGGCTGGCAATTTCCTGAGTTGGTCAGCAGTAATGAGCGCGCCTGCCTAGTAGATACGTTGTATCCCCTTGATCTTGTCGAAGTCGCTATCAAAAGACACTATTTGCCTGAATCCATCCCTGGTCATTATCGCGGCAGAAACCGAATCGGCAACAGAAAGGATTCCGTCGAACCTGAGGTGAACAGTCATGGCCAGATCCATCAATTGTCTGTCAACAGTCTCCACTGAACAGTTGTCGGCGAAATAATCATAAAGTGTCCTTGCTGCTTTTCCTCCGGCTCTGTATCCGATTGCGGTAACCGCTTCAGATACAGTCAGTGTCGAAATCTTGAACTCTTGCGGAATCCGGCTTTTGACTGCAACAGCATTACGATGCCACTGATCATTCTTGTCGGCAAGCGCTATGAAATATGAGGAGTCAGCGACGATCACGCTTTCCCGCCTGAATTTCTTTCTTGGAAACCACCGCATCCCCGCCATGGGATGCGATGGCGATAATGTCGTCAATGCACACTTTCTTGTGCGGCAGGACTCTTATCGACTCTCCATTGACAGTCCATTCAATTGTATCACCTTCTTTGAGGCCGACTTTCCTGCGCACCTCTTTTGGAACGACTGTCAGGAATCCCCTGGATATTTTGCTTTTACTAGACATATCAAAAACAATTATTATTTTTCATATATTTAGTGTTTTCATTTACTAAGGTTGACACGTAAGCTCATAGAAGTTGACGGGCGACAAAAATGGTGAAAAAGTCTACAAGTCTACTGACCATGCTCTTCCATAAGGAAACAGGATAATTGCGCCTGTTGTTTCAACCTGAGTGTGAAGTTCCTTCCTTCAAATAAAGCTCGTCTTCCTTAAAGAAGACGAGCAGTGTCGAAACAAAACATACTTGGCATCGGAAAACGTGTGAATTGGAGCCCACTCATCGCAATCGGCTAACTGCTAATGAGTGGCTAAGGCATAAGCTGCTTCTCAGGAGATTACTCCATGAAAAACGGGATATCAGAGACGAGGGAGTCCTCCGACTACCTGTTCGATCTCTCATAGGTTCAAGAAATAGGCTATTGAGCCTATAATGCTGCAATTACAATAAGACTTATGGCATTGACCCAGCTTTCAAACTCAATGAAAATATTGTTTATAGCGGGCTTTGGACCCGTAACTGATGACTTATCCCTATCCAGGAAATTATACTCGGAGGATCTTGAAATAGAATTCAAAGAATATGAGGGGGGGGTATATGCACGGTCAGAATGTTGATGGTTGCAAAGGGTTTGCCATATGGCCACTTTCATTGGCAGCAGAAGGCTGTTTTGGAAGAAAGATTTGGCCGGATGATATCCCCAGACCGCAGGCGTGGCTGGAGTTTGAAGTAGAAGATGTGAAGGCAGCCCCTGAAGAAATGAAAAGAAAGGGTCACACACTCCTCCTGGACTCGTACAAGGAGCCTTACGGTCAGATCGTCTCCAGATTTCTCAGCCCAGAAGGCATCCTGCTAGGTCTTGTTTATACCCCATGGTTGAGAGAACCCGGTAAGGAATCTCCGTAAAAATGCGTCGCATTTCTCTGGTAGGGTGTGTGACTCCCGATTTTAGACATTGCGAAAGGGGTCCTAGACTTTCCGTTCACTTTAGGTTCGAATCTCAGGCCAATATGGACAATGTGCGGCTGCCGGGATTCGAACCCGAGTTTGAAGCTTGGGAAGCTTCAGTCCTACCACTAGACTACAGCCGCTGATCTGCCGCCTGTCTATTTGAGGGTCTCAAGCTGGCTCATTATATTCCAGATTATCGTTCTGCCGTGAAGAGGTATGTTGGGGTCGTTTGCAAGTTCATCCAGTATGATGTTGGCGCTTGCAGATCTGACATCCAGCGCCTCGTTCTTCGACATCAGTTTGTTAATGGCATCCGTAGCTCCCTTCCTGATGTTCCTGGGAACTGATGTGTCCTCCGCAAGCTGATTCAATACATCAATAATCTGTTTCATCTTTTCTTCGTTCGACATAATCAGTTCACCTGCCATTCTATCATTTCCCGTACTGTCTTTAGCTATTGTAGTTTCACTCTGTATTATAGCTTTCTGCTGTACCTGGCCGCTCCCTTAACTGGTGACTATATAAAACAGTTCATATGACGCCGCTTCCGCAGGTCTCACCTGATGACGCCTATGTCTTCCATCTTTCCATTTTCCTTAAATGCGGTAACGACCATCATTGTCTTGAGTTCCTTGACCCCCTTTATGGAGCCAAGTGTGTCAACGAGGAATTTTTTCACGTAGGAGTAGTTTGGAAATTTGGCCTTCACAACTATGTCAGCGTCTCCAGTGACCATGAAGACATCAAATATCGCTTCATGTTTTGCAACCGCAATGGCAATGGAGTCCGCCTCCTTCGTGTCAACCTTGAGCTGCACTATGGCTGTCACAGTGTCGTTCCCGTAATAGGAGCTCATTACATGCTCCAGATCACTTTTTTCGACATGTTCGGGCAATAAATCACCGTCCCTGATCTCTACTGTTTTTTCCTTCTCATCTTCTGTTTGGCACCTGCAACGAACTTTTTCTCAACGTCGATGATGTCCTTTGCAAGAACAGGCGCCGTCTTCTCAATGTCCTTTGCTATCGCATCGGCAAGATTCAGCAGATCGGAAGCTATGGGCTTTGTCTCGCCGAGCAGCTTGACGGATCTGTCAGACAGCCTTTCCAGCTCCTCAACACTCCTTTTCAGCTGCCGCTGTGTCTTTTCCACACCTTTCTTCAGCAATTTCAGTGCACTGTCGGTCCTGTCCTCGGCCATGATACACTGTATGCACTCCACTACTTAATTTATTTTCACCTGTGAAGTAAGTATATTTATCACCGGCATCAGTATGCATTCGATATGGCCGCCATTTTCAGGAAGGACAGTGCGCTCGTCAACGACGAGGCTGAGGCGAGCAGGATACACAATAAGGGATGCTACGGCGAGCCACAGAGCGGCGGGTCGCTGAAGCTCAATCTCCTTGAAGCACTCTATCTCTTCGAGAGTGAAAGGCTCTCCATAACCACTCAGGCCGGAAGCGAGATGACATTTGGCGACCTCATCACATACGCATCGCGCAGAATCAGGAATTTTGAGGTCAGATACATCGTCTACAGTGAAATGAGAAGAAGCGGAGTGGTGGTCAATCTTGCTGATGACGACAGCGGTATGGACTTCACTCTTTACAGGAGGGGCGATACGCCGAAGAACTCCTCTCCAGACTCCTATGTCATTGCACTTTCGGAAAGGGAACTGTTCGACGCATCCGCACTTCTGTCCGCCGGCAGGGGCGTCGAGGGAACCGGCAAACATCTTGTTCTTTCAGTTGTCGATGAAGAAGGAGATATAACGCATTACAGGGTGAAGCTTGAAGAGCCTGAATCAAGGTCGAGGGAACACCTCTCCGGGCAGTACAGCGGTATACTTCTTTCGGACAGGGTGGTTGTTCCAGACAGCGAACAGGCAGATAAATTGAGGCAGACAGGTTTCTACGGAAACAGACTGGGAAGCGGTCTCCAGCTGTCTCTCATTGAAGCAGTCCATCTAATGGGCAAGAAGTCATTGAGGCTCACAAGCGCAAAAACAGGACGGAGCGTGCCGCTGAATTCCGTAATCGAGCTTTGTTCGAGAATCGATCAGTCCTTTCAGGAGAAGATGGCCGTCTATGAAGATCTCAAGGAAAGGGGATTCATAGTGAAGACAGGTTTCAAGTACGGCTCTCATTTCAGGGCATATGATGACGATCCTGAGAAGGCGCATGCGAGGTATCTTGTCCGCGCGCTTCCGTCGGGTTATGTTTCAACATGGCCCGAGATATCAGGCAGCGTGAGACTCGCGCATGGCGTCCGTAAGGAGATACTCTTTGCGCTGGTGCGTGGTGACGGCGTTGATTACATAGGATTGCGGAGATACATTCTGTGACGCAGCCGTCATAGCTCGACTTCTATGCCAAGCTTCTCTGTGAGTTCCTTGTACCTGTTTCTTATTGTGACTTCTGTAACACCCGCAACGTTTGCAACCTCGCGCTGTGTCCTTCTCTCGTTTGCTGTTATCGACGATATGTATATCGCAGCGGCTGCCACGCCCGTCGGTCCCCTGCCTGAAGTGAGCTCCCTCTTGCTTGCCTCTTTCAATATCTCAGTCGCCTTTGTCTGCACATCCCCGCTGAGTTTGAGTTCGCTGCAGAACCTCGATACGTAATCCTGCGGTTTGGTGGGCATGAGTTTGAGTTTGAGTTCCCTGGTCATGAACCTGTATGTCCTGCCAATCTCCTTCCTGCCAACGCGGCTGGAGCCAGCCACCTCGTCAAGCGTACGCGGAACATTGCACTGCCTGCACGCCGCATAGAGTGACGCAGCCACAACACCCTCAATGCTTCTGCCGCGTATGAGGTTGTTGTTTACTGCCTTCCTGTAAATCATTGCAGCAGTCTCCCTCACGTTCCTGGGAAGTCCCATGGCTGAGGCCATCCGGTCAAGTTCGCCAAGGGCAAATGCGAGATTGCGTTCAGTTGCGTTGCTTACCCTTATCCTTCTCTGCCATTTGCGCAGACGGTAAAGTTGCGCCCTGTTCCTTGTCGGGATGCTCTTTCCGTAGCTGTCCTTGTTCTTCCAGGAGATTTCGGTGGAAAGACCCTTGTCATGTATTGTGTATGTCATAGGCGCACCGGTGCGTGCCCTCTTCTCCCCCTGTTCAACGTCGAACGCCCTCCATTCGGGTCCCTGATCTATCAGCTGGTCATCAATAACGAGCCCGCATTCCTCACAGGTGAGTTCTCCTCTCTCATAGTCCCTGACCAGGTGAGTGCTTCCGCACTCCGGGCATCTTTCAACCTCTTCTGCTCCCTCTCTTGTCTCCTTTGCTCTTGCCATCGGTCTCCCTTTCCTCAACATACAGCTCCAGGCCGTTCAGATTTCCTCTCCCCAAATTCTTCAGCGTGTTGACCGAAATGAAGGGTCTCTCCACGTTGCCGAATATGTCCTTGACAGTGCCAATCTCCCTGCCCTTGCGGTCGAACACCTTCTGCTTTTCCTCAGGTGCAAACACACCGTCCACAACGATACGGTTTGCTGACGAGTAGCATTTTGCCGAACCGAGTAGGCGCATCTGTTCACCAAAAGTATAAATCAGTCCACTATACGCAAATTATTTAAACTTTTCCACGAATCGTTCAGCATTCTGACAGGGAAGAGGAATTTTCGTCCCGCGGGAAATGCGTTATGGCCTCATCAGGCTCATTCGGAGCGCTGCGAGGTATCGTCAGGGAAAGCAGGAAAGGCTGGACTGCGCCAGGCATAGACAATGGGCTGGACTCCACAGCCTGCATGATGCAGTCCACTGACGCTGTCACACTGCAATCTGAAGCAGGAAATTCACAGGCTCGCAGTGACAAAGCCAGTGCTGAACAGCGCCGGGGAATGAGGGCCTGGTGTATCTTTGCCTTCAGCCGAACAGCGCGCCGAGACCGGCTGCCGCCTCTTCTTCCGAGACCGCCTCTTCCTTCTTTTCCTCTTTCTTCTTCTCTTCCTTCTTTTCCTGGACCGTCTGACTCTGCTGGGTTGCCGGGGCCGAGACGACAGCTGCACTGGCGATAGCCTCATCTATGTTTATGCCGCTTAGAGAGGCTGTCAGTGCCTTCACCCTTGCGGGATCCGGCTCAACGCCTGCCGCCTTGATCACGTTCGAAACACTTTCCTCGTTTATCTCCTTTCCAGCACTGTGCAGAAGCAGAGCACCGTATATGTATTCCATTCCAATCCTTCTCCTTAATCAATCCTTCATTTACTTATGCGTTTTTAGTCCTGTCATTCAGGGCAGCAGCTTCCGATGCCGCCCTGGATATCAGAAGCCTGACGGTTTCCTTTGTAGGTATACCGGCACTGATGCTGAGACCGACTGCCTTGGTGTGCGCATCAGACAGGAGGAATCTGACTGTCGTGTCAGTGAAGTATCTGGCCTTCAGTGCAACAGCAAACGCCTTTGATGATGCTGATGCAATGTCCTGGATGGTGCGCTGATCGTCGACCTTGAGAACATCCTTCCTGAAAATCAGTCCGCCCTCGAACAGGGCCTTGACATCCAGGCCGGCGACAAGCGGATAGATCTCGAGCTTTGTGAGTGCAGACGCAATCGCCGGCGGTATGGGATCACCTGCTTTGACGAGCAGTTTGTCCTTCTTTATTACGACCTTTCCGCTCTCTATGGCCGCGGGGATTCCTGCCCTCTGCAGTTCACCGACAACAGGTCCGGGTTTGAATGAAGTCTCTCCCGCCTTTACCTCTATGTCGGCGGGCGCAATCTCGCCGCCCTTCGCCGCAAGCGGTGTCTTGTTCTTCTCAAGCGTGCGGAACAGTTTGAAGGGATTCTCCTTCGAAGATATTATTGCCGTCTGGTCATTTGATATCTCGTCCTCAAGCGCTTTCAGCCCGTTTCTGTCGCCGGAAGCGAGCTCAATCGCCCTTTTGAGCAGCGTCCCTCTTGAGACATGTATTTCAGCAACGCCGTAAAGCTTCTTGCGTATCTGCTGGAACTGTGATGCCGGAAGACCCCTTATGCTCGCAATGCCCACGACAGGAGAATTCCTGATTGTGCTTGATAGCATCGCAAGATTTTTTTCTTTCCATTCCCTGGTATGCGCCATTGAATTCACCTATATGATCCTCACTGCCGGACCCATCGTCGTTTTCACATAGGCAGAGTCCACATTCAGTCTTCCTTTCTCCAGCTTTCCTATAACCCTGTTCAGAACAGCATCAACATTTTCAGCAATCTCCTCCGGTTTCATCTTGCGTGTTCCCACAGGTGTCTGAAAAGTCCTCTTCTCCCTGGAGCGGACAGTTGCCGTTCTCTTCAGTGTGTTTATCACCGGTCCAGGATCTGATCCGGGCTGAAGAGGTTTGGGTATCTTGCCCCTCGGACCAAGTACAACTCCCATCCTCTTACCTATCGTGGCCATCAACGGTGCCTCGGCAACAAAATAGTCATATTCCCTTGCAAGCTTCTTTGCAACCTTTTTATCATCCATGTACTTGCCGAAGTCTTCAGGAGAAATTATGAGATCTGCAACATTTTTTGCCTTGAGCGCCATCTCAGCGCCGCCGAACAGGCAAACCCTGACTGGCTTCCCTCTGCCGCTGGGAAGGATGATGTCTTCCTGTATCCTGTTCTTCGGCACTGTGAGATCGACGTCCTTCAGGTTAATTGCGACCTCAACACTTTCCTCAAATTTCCTCTCAGGCGCAAGAGAAAGTGCCTTTCTGACAGCTTCAATCGTTTCCTGGTTTGCCAAACAAATACACCTCTGTAGTACGACGAACCATCGGTTCTCCTACAGCAATCCGGATGTTATGGTTCAATGGATTTAAACTTTTGCTTCTTCGTTCGCGTTGGCGCAAGGACTCGTGCCGTTTCTGAAATCAGTTTTTCATTCCCGGATTCTGCCACTCCTGCATTCTGCAGTCAAAGTCCTTCTTCCTAACTCTGTCCAGAAACTCCCTATTCAGTTCGTAAAGCTGCCGAGGATAATTGCCCTTCACAGCCCTCCTGCTTCCTTGAAGAGCAGCTCAGCGGATACTTCCCTGTTTAATTTCGAGTGCATTCAGAAAGGATTCGTTATTTCCGGCATAGATCAGTGCGTCCGGGGCCTTGGTAAATATGTAGATTCGCCTGCCATCAAAATTGAAATGAAGGGGCGGAATCCATCCTCTGGATTCCTGGAACCTTCTGAATACATCGTCATAACCTACAGTCAAATCCTGAATGGAATCAAGCATGATGCTGAACTCATCGTCAGTGTCTTCATCATAAAAGACAAGACGGTCACTTTCAACAGCAATCATTCCCCTGTGTTTGTGAAGGGGCTTCCCTATGGGCTGACTGGTATGCGCCTCCAGCCACTCCCATTTTGTCATTTCTCTGATTTCCTCTGAAAAAATCCACAAAGCATCATACAGCCGCACATTCTTTCCCGAGTACCTTTCAATGAAGCTGCTTCTCGAGATTTCCCTGTCTTTCTTGCCCTTGAACTCTATCAGTCCTCCTTTTTCATTTATGCTGATCGCTGGCATTTCATTTAATTCCTGCGCCTAAAAGCTTTGATTACGGGGTACTCAAAGGCTGTAGCTAAACAGTATGATGAGTATGGTCTGCAGTATGATCCGCCAAGATTTTGCCTTTGTCAAACTCCTGCAAGACATGGTCCTTCACGGAATGCGCGATTCTTTACAAAACAGTCATCCTTCCATAAAGCACGAACCCATGTACAGCGTCGACTCTGCACTGTCTAGATTGCCAACCCGCATGCCGCTCCGTCTCATCGGGTGGGTTCTTCACTTTGACTGGATTTATCGCCCGATGACGGCTGAAAGAATCATCGAACTGTCAGGAGAGGCTGGAGTCCCAGGAGCCTGAGTTTATCTCGGATATTATCTCCTTCGGTTCCTTCCCTTCCACTGTGACCCCCATCGACACACACGTGCCAACAACCTCCTTTACCCTGGATCTGACACTTGCCCCGAGGGATGAATCCTTCTTCATCTCTGCGATCTTAAGCACCTGGGCAATCGTGAGGTTGCCTATCTTTGTTGCTTTCTGGCTCCCCGATCCCTTTTCAGCCCCGATCTCCTTCAGTATCAGTGCAGTGGTTGGCGGCGTTCCCACCTGCACCTGGAAGCTCCTGTCGGCCGCTATCTCAATTGTTACCGGAACCTTCATGCCGCTGAACTGTTTTGTCTTTTCATTTATCTCCGCCACGATCTTCACGACATTGACACCAAGCGGGCCTAGCGCCGGGCCAAGCGGCGGGCCGGGTGTTGCCTTTCCAGCATCGACCAGTACATTCAATCTGTCAACCATTTTAACCTCTCCGAACGGTGCACGCGAAACTACTGTTTTTCTTTCTCCAGCACTCTGACATGGTCTCCCCTGACGGTCACAGGTATGGGGACAACTGCCTCAAAAAGTTCAACTGTTATTTCCTCCTTTGCATTGTCAATGCGCTGAACCCTTGCCTTTTCGCCCTTGAATGGTCCTGATACCAGTTCCACTATGTCCCCTTCCACTATACCGCTCACTGTGGGCTTCGGCGTCAGGAAATGACTCACCTCGTCAAGAGACGTTTCACCCTTCACAAGCCCATGCGTCTTTCTTATGCTTCTGACTGCATTCTCTATCTTGTCGGTATTCATCGCTTCCAGGAAAACATAGCCCCTTATTGTTGCAGGCAGCAGGATAGAATATATTCCGAGATCACCGGTTCTTGCCTTTGCCCCTATCGAATCGGCAACCTCCCTTTCCTGGCCTATGGCGGTCTTGACAGCAAGTATCGAAGGCCTGACGGAAATACGGAAGTTCCTGGTCTCCGTCTGTCCCTGCGACTCTACTGTGAGTGTCACACCCGTTCTGTCGCCGTACGACGCACCGGACGCTACGAATATCTGCAAAGTGGCAAAATGCCTTCCGGGTCCAAGTTTTGATTCAAAGACGCTGGGAAGGTTTGTCAGACTGTCCCACCTCAGTGCGCCGTCGAGATAGAACTTCACCTGCCATTCGGGCGAGCCCTCAACATCCGACAGGAGCTCAGACTTCACCTCTATCCTGAATGTCCCCTCCCTCTCCACCTCTATCCTTGCAACGAATTCGCTCTGTGCCGAAACAGGAGCAACTGTTTCTGTCTGTCCGTCCACTTCCATTGTGAAGGCTCTGCCGCTGCCGTCGCGTGCCGTGTCTGCGGAGATGTCGAAAGATGACAAAATATTACCTCTCTAACCGAATATACCCGGAACGTACGCCGGGAAGTAGGTCCAAAGCCAGTAAAGGAGAAATCCAAGTGCGCCTATCAGAATCAGGCCAAGCGCAACGAGTTTGACAACCCTGACGTATTCCTCCATCGTCGGCTTTTTCGCCATTTTGAATATTCTTCCGTATTTCCCCTTTCCGATGTTCCTGAACCGCTCCTCCAGCTTCCGCTGAACATCGTATGTGGTCTCGGTGAAATCAAACGATGAATTCCTGTTGTCCAAATCAGTCGCCTCTGCCTGCCCTGAACATGCCCTTTCCTGTCTGGTAAAGCATCAAACATCCTGCTTAATATTCTTTTCCTAACGGGTTGAAGCGGAATCTTCTGCAAGATCAAGGTCTGCAGAAGTCCCATCATCCCCTATCTCAGGTGTGCGATTATGTCCTCATGCGACCTCGCAATCTGTGCCGCAGGGACGGCAGACGGGTCTACGAATTCGACATCAAGCCAGATATCCTCAGGTGCGTGAAAAGCCCGCTCGTCCAGAAAACCGTAATAAAGGAACTCAAGATCCCAGTGGTTTTTCCTGCCCGGAAATCTCCGCGGCTCATAAACCTCCGAATGAACCTCGGGGCCCTCCAGCCCGATGTTCTTCAGTCCCAGCTGTTCAAAGGCGATCCTTCTCGCTCCTTCGTCAGGTGATTCGCCGTAAATGAGATGGCTCGATGGAAGCATCCAGCCGTGTCTGTGCGCCTCCAACCTTGATGGGTCAAGCGCACCGACGTGGTCCCATGGTCCGTCAGGATTCAGGTGCCCCATCAGCACATTGTTTGGCCGGCCTTCACTGCGGATGATGAGAAAGGCCGAAAGGCAGAAGCCATCAGGGGGTATGGTGTCCATCCCAAGTCCTCCCCTGCCGTCCGCGGAAAACGCGCAGAATTTCCTCGCTGTCGCCATGGTTTGCCTATTATACGCTTTCCGCATAAATTTTTGTATTGCCAGCCCTGTTCCGCTCAGTTTCACTTTATGAAGTCCATGTCGATGCTCTTGGTCTGAACATTATCCGCCGGTCCAAGAATGTGTTTTGACTTCACTCCGGTGAGTACGACCATGACCCTCATCTTCTTTTCAAGCGTGGGGTCAATCGCTGCTCCCCATATTATTCTCGCGGAGGGGCTTATCTTTGTCTGTATCATCTCAGCCACCTTTTCTGCCTCGCTGACTGTCATGTCGTTGCCGCCCACGACGTTGACAAGTGCTCCGTTTGCACCGGAAATATCGACGTCAATCAGGGGCGAATTTATGGCCTCATTCACCGCGTCATTTGCCCTTTCCTCACCCTCACCTTCCCCGAGTCCAATCATAGCAACACCTCCCCCTTTCATTATTGTCTTCAGATCATTGAAGTCCAGATTGACCAGGCCAGGTTTCGTGATAACCTCTGTGATGCCTTTTATGCTCCTTACAAGCACTTCATCCGCAACCTTGAAGGCTGCATTGAGTGAAAGCCTTGGTACGAGTTCAAGCAGTTTGTCATTCGGAATTACAATTACGGTATCAGCTACATTCCTCAGCCTTTCAAGTCCCCATTCGGCATTTTCTGCCCTTATTGCACCTTCGGCCTTGAACGGAGATGTGCAAATTGCAATGGTCAGTGCGCCCATCTCCTTTGCGAGCTGTGCTATGAATGGAGCTGCACCTGTCCCTGTCCCGCCGCCAAGCCCGGCGGTTATGAAAACAATGTCGGCGCCCTGAATTGACTTCCTTATGTCGTCCTCCGCCTCCCTCGCAGCCTCCTCCCCCACCTGAGGAAGCGCGCCGGCGCCAAGTCCCCTTGTACTCCTTCTTCCCAGGAGTATTTTGTGCGGCGACCTTATTATCAGGAGGTGCTGAGCATCTGTGTTAGCCGCATACATCTCTGCGCCTGTTATACCTGTTTCAACGAGTCTGTCGATTGTGTTGGTGCCGCCACCGCCGCATCCGATGATCTTGATATTTGTCCTGAGTCCCGACAGTATCTTTATGAGCTCATCATCTTCAGCGCTGTAGCTTTCCTCAGAATAAGAGGGCACTGAGTCCGTTTCTTCCACTGAAGCCCTTGACAGGGCATCATTCACTAACGATTTCATAAATTCAACCTCGCATCCCATCCGGTGCACCGGTTAATCCGTGCATTTAACCCTAACGAATTTCCTCATTTTAATGTTTCTGTCTGACGCGCTTTTCATCCGTGCGGCGCCGGGACAGGGGAAACAGCGCCCCATCCGGGCATATCAGTTTCATCTGCGGTTTGCGCCGTAACGGGAATTTTGAGCCTGAACAAACTGACTTTGGGATGAGGCGCAAAGAAGCTAAGTCCTGCAGAATTCCGTTTGAATGGCAAACTGCATTCTTTTCATGAATGTGTATGCCATCCAACAGGTCAAAGAGGACAGCATGCGCTGATATCGTCGTAGGTGTATTTTTCCACAGTTATATATCGGGGAAGCTCAGTTTCATTTCAGCAAATCTTTACTTATATGTCTCCATCTCATTTCCATGCCTGAATTCAGAGTAATACTCGTCCGCCCTGAAAACGAGGGCAATATAGGGGCCGTCGCCCGCTCGATGGCCAATTTTGATTTTTCAGAGCTTTATCTCGTATCGCCTGTTCCAGTCGGTGACGAGGCAAGAAGGAGGGCAAAACACGGAAATTTCATTCTTGACTCCTCAGTTAGCGCCGGCAATGTCCGAGACGCCGTAGCAGGATGCGACATTGTTGTCGGAACAACGGGTATCCGCAACACAGGCCAGAGGCGATTTCTCAGGAATTTCGATACACCGCGAGAATTCGCTGAGAGGGTTCGCAGGACAAGGCGAAAATACGCGCTGCTTTTCGGTCCCGAGGGTCTGGGGCTCTCAAATCCCGAACTGCAGGTGTGCGATATGATCGTGAGCATACCGACTTCTGAAAGGTACCCTGTTATGAACCTCTCACATGCAGTGTCGGTAGTTCTATACGAGCTGTTCCTGAGCGGATATGAGCCCGTCTCTCTAAAGAGGGCGCTCTCGGACGAAAAGGAAAAGGTGAATGAATATTTCAGCAGTCTCCTCGACGCAATAGACTACCCTGAACACAAGAGGGAGAAGGCAAGGCTGATGTTCAGGAGACTCATCGGCAGGGCGAATCTCTCAAAATGGGAGTTCTTCATTACAATGGGTGTGCTCTCGAGGACACTCAAAACATTATCTGGCAGAAAACAGTGAGAGTCAGGAAATTGCCTGCTCCAGTCCTGTGACAACTGCAGTCAGACTCAGGATATCGTTCTTCCTCCCGTCGTCCCTTGCCCCCAGTATCACGTTGGAACAGCCTCCGAGTGCCTCCTGTGCTTCGGCAATTATGCGGTGCATTCTTCCGAGTGTCATTGCGCTGCCGCCGGAGACGTGTATCAGCGCCCCTTTTGCCGCCTTTATGGTGTTCTGGAAGAACGGCTTCGTTACGGCACCCCTTACGAGCACATCGATGTCGCTGTTTTCGTTGAATATTAACGTGGATGTCTTGCCTGTCCGCATCACCGAACGGAAGTCGCCGTAACTGACATTTATCAGGGAGGGCTTGACAAGCGTGCTGGAAAGGTTCAGCACAAGATCGGATATGAGCGTATTCATTAGGCCGAATGCACTGTAGACGTTCTGTTCTGGATAGAGCTCGATAATCTTCTGGTTTTCAAGTATTACGGTGCTTTCAGAAACATGGACAAGCTCCCTCAGATAGTCTTTCGCTCTCTCCCTCCTCCCTCTCTCGAAGCTGAAAGGCATTGTGACTATTGAAATGGGCATTGCCCCCGCTTCGCGTGCGGCTGATGCAATTACAGATGAAGCACCGGACCCGGTTCCGCCACCCATTCCTGCAATTACAAAGACCATATCTGTGCCCGAGAGTTCCTCACGCACCGTCTTCCGCGCCTCCTCTGCTGCACTCCTGCCTGTCTCTGCGTTCCCGCCAGCGCCGCGGCCCGCTGTGATATTCCTTCCAATCAGTAACTTCTTACCTGCCTGAACTGTCAGCAGATGTGCCGCATCAGTGTTCACGGCTATCGTTCTGGCAACACCGCCTGCATTGATCCCGAGGCTGCCTATTGCATTGCAGCCGGCTCCGCCGCAGCCCACAACCGCTATCCTGACATTGCCTGTGCCGCCATCCAGCCGGTGCAGGAAGTTGCTGTCTGACATTTCAGCTTGTATGCTACTTTCTCTTTTCCGAAATCTTCGGAGACAGTCTCCGTCTCAGATACTCGCGGACGGCGTTTCTGATCGCATCGTCCACAGACACGGAATCACCTTTCCTTACAAGGCGCTGCAGTTCAACCGCATTGCCTTTGGGCAACTCCACGGTTATCTTCTCGATGTGCCTGGGTGAGAAGTTTCTCTCTATAAACTGCTCGATGGCCGCTCTCATTACCTCAGAAATGTTGGAATATTTGCCGCTTGAAACGAGCGTTTCAAGCGCGTTCAGACTCTCATGATCAAGCCTTATCGTGACCCTTTCCGATTCAACCGTTTCAACCACCTCCGGCAAAGCCTGTTATTGTCAGACAATTACCGTACTATCGGCTGACACTAATATTGAAGGCGTGCTATTTATCATTATGCACCGGATAGCCGTAAAACGGCTCTGACCTGCCTGTCGAGTGCATCGGGCAGATGACATCCGGGCGGCTGTTTGTCAGACGATCGGCTGTATGGCGTCACTCATAAACCGGTGTCAGCCAGTCTGCATACCTCTTTTCGGCTCCCCTCGCTGCGCTTTCGAATGCTCTCATGAGTCTGGACGTGATTTCACCTGCAGCTCCGTTTGAGATGGTTCTCCTGTCCACACTTCCGACCGGTGTAATCTGTGCCGCAGTGCCGCACAGAAACATCTCATCACATGTATACAGCTCCGTCCTCGAAATGTCCCTCTCTATGACCTGAATACCAGAATCTGCGGCGAGACGCATGACAGAATCTCTGGTTATCCCCTCAAGTATATCTGCGGAAACAGGGGGTGTTATGAGTTTTCCGCCCTTCACAATGAATACGTTTTCCCCCGAGCCTTCGGAAACATAGCCGTTGTGTGTGAGCATGAGCGCTTCATCGAAGCCCGCCTCCATAGCATCAACCGATGCAAGCATGCTGTTCACATAGGAGCCGCTGATCTTTGCGCTTGGGGGCATCGAGTTGTTCGTACCTCTGACCCAGGAACTCACGCACACATTCAGGGGCCTGGGTTCTCCGAAATAATTTCCGAATTCAGTAGCAAATATGAAATAATCAGTTGAATGCCCCTTCGGTTTGATCCCGATGCCGCCTTCGCCAAAATATATCATGGGTCTTATGTACACATCTGTTTGAAACCCGTTTCTTCTCACAACCTCAACAATTCCGTCGGAGAATTCATCAGCAGTCACGGGAGGTTTGAGCCTTAGTATTGATGCGTTCCTGTAAATCCTTTCGACATGTTCCCTAAGCCTGAAGATGTTCACCTGAGCCTTACTCCTGTCCTGGTATCCCCTTATCCCCTCGAAAACCCCGCTCCCGTAGAGCAGTCCATGCGTGCTAACGTGGATTCTGGCATCCTTCCAGCTTACATACTTTCCGTTCAGAAGAACAATGTTTTCCTTTTGAGACAAATCCGCACCTCGTTCTTTTACGACTCATACGGACGGTATGACTTAATCCTATGCCGACTTGATGGCTCAATCTGTCTCGCCACATCCCCTCGTTTTTCTGACCCAATCATTTAATAATGACCGCTCGATGGCGGACTCAAGGGGCCGTAGCTCAGCTAGGTAGGTTTAATCCCTGGAAAGAGCAACTGGCTTTTAACCAGAAGGTCCGGGGTCCGAATGCTCACGCCGGAATTCCCCGCGGCCCCGTACTCCGGCCCTAACGCAGGCGGAATTGGGCCTATCCATCACATGAGCATCCTCCAGTTGCAGCCCGACCGGACACTTGCGGGACGTCGCCTGCAATTCACAGGCGAAGGGA
>JAGVSJ010000017.1 GCA_019720975.1 Candidatus Sysuiplasma superficiale | reverse complement strand
GAGAGTATGATCATAATGGCGGAGACGTACCATATCTGTCTGTTCACGGATTGTCGCCCCCGATGTAAAGATAAAAGAACTGTTCGGGGGCATCTGTGCTTATCAGCTTGTAGTATATCCCTTCATTCCAGGCGGCAAATGTATTCTTGTAGTATGGTGACAACGGGTTTTCTGATACTCCTCCTGGGTATATTCCAACAGCATTAGCCGGTTGGCTCATGTTCACCACAAGCCTCCATGACGGTCCGAAGTCTGAAATCGTTCCATATGCAGCATTAAGGGTGTTTCCATCGCCGGCAGCTGGGACTTCCGGAGTGTTCATTGAGTTTATACCGAAGAAGCTTGAAAGATATCTCCTGTGTATGTTTCCCCAAGCCCAGCTATCAGAATACGCTCCGTATTTGGTTGTCAGGTAGGATATCGTCTGGTTTATGGCTTCGACCATAACCTGTGAATCATTTCTTTTCTGTCCGGTCACTGGATTGTCAAAGTAACTTACGTTCGGATAGCTCACAGTCCAGTTGGCAAGATCCTCAATAAGTGGACCATGATAATAGTCATCGCCTCCAAGGAAAAATGAGACCCGGTGCAAGCCATCACTCGCGTTAATTCCATAGTATTGCATATAAGGCATGAAGGAATCGTTGACATAATTTATAATCCAGTAATAGTAAATTGTTGCCGCGGTTGAATTGACCGTCATACTGCCGTTCCAGGATGAAAGTGCGTCGTAAGCCTTAGTGTCAGACAATCCATACTCCTGCATAGATTTCAGAAGCGTCTTCAGGAAGATTTCAGTTGTAAAGTCGCGGACACTGAGCTGTATCTGTTCCATCTTGTATGTATTGAAACTATTGGTGGAATTTAAAAGTGTATAGGCCTCATCGGCCCTGTAGCCGGATTCGTAATCCCATCCTATGTAGTATGGATAATTCGGTGAAACAGTTATTTGATTATCCGAAAAGACGAAACCATTGGGCGGATCGTATAGGTATGGAAGTTGAGACACCGGAACAAAACCGTTCCAGCCATACTGGCCAGTACCTGGCAGAATGCCTCTTGGGTTACCCCTGTCAATTATGGGATAGAGCCCAAACGGGAATATGCCTATGTTTCCATTTGAATCTGCAACAGCCCAGTTCTGTATAGCCACCTTGAAGTATTCTGTAAGGTTCTGTTTAAACTGCAGTACACTGTGCGTTATATCTATGTGGAGGAAGAACGTTATCTCGTACGTAGGTATGAATCCTGTCCAATCTATGGCTATGGGTATGGTAGAGTTTAGTACAATAACGCCATTCAGTGCCCTGTATATTGAGACGTGATATGGTCTTGTTCCTTTAACGTCTATTGTCTCGTTTTCGATGTGGAATCTGACCCAGCTTCCGTTGTAGAAATAGCTGTACGGATGGCTTGGCGATGTTTCTTCCGCATAGAAATAAGTCTGTTGAATCTGGCCATTTGTTGCACCCCATGCAACAAATGGATTGTGGCCAAGAATTATGCCCGGGAAACCTGGAAATGTTACGCCAATCACGTTCATTCCAGGAGCGACTAGCTGAAAACCCATCCATATGGAAGGGACTGAGGTTGTCAGGTGTGGGTCGTTTGCCAGCAGTGCTGAGGTGTTGTGAGTCTTTATCCCGTTAACAGCCCAGTCATTGCTCCCAAAGTCCCTGAATACTGTGTAATTTATGCTGAGACCTGCATAATTTCCGGTAAACAATTGTGAAGCGTGTTCATAACCCTTCTGTGCCGATTCATAAAATGATATGGTAGACATTTCAGATGATGCGGCCGAGAAGGAATTATTGAAGGTGGGGGTATATAGCGTCAGGTTGGAAATGTCCCCCCTCTCACTGTATACGGATGGATTGAGGAGGTATGGAACGATTGGATGTTGAATTCCAGCCGGATACGAAGGATATATCCCTCTTATCAGGTTCTGTGGCATCTTTGTTAATGCAAAGTTGAAGTATACAGGATCAAAACCTCCTGCACTGTTTTCCCAGAGGAACAGCTGCTGCACGGCCAGGACATCTGTTATGTTCCATCTGTGTGGTTTATAACTCAATATCTTGAAGAGTATGGGCAGACTGGAATAGGTTAGGCTCCCTACATATGCGTTAATTCCGGACACAAATGCGTGGAGGGATTGGTAGGTATAGGATGATTTTGAAATGTTCTGGTATTCCTGGATTGCTGTATTATAAAATTGAAGCTCCCTCATAAGCAGATCGGTACTTAGCGTTGAAGGTCCAACAACGGCAGACAGGTTTCCTATCGCTGTTCTCTTCAATAAATCAAGCTCTTCGAGCCTGTATTGAGCCTCAAGGTAACCCTGTTCATAAAATACCGCAGCAGTGCTGTTTGAGGCAATGCCTATGAAACCGTCCTCCTGCCTGTAAACCAAAACAGTATAAGTATGGCCTTCATAGTCAATCGTGACGTTCCGCGATCCAGGGATATATGAGTAGGAAGACTCAGGCGAAGGAGACGAAAAAATACCCTGTGCTGGATTGAGGATCTTCGCGATCGGCGGAAGTGGTCCGATGGATGAAAACATCCCCAAGAGCACCACAACAACCATCAGCAATGAAACAATCAGACGTACGACCCTTATCTTCGTGCTTTTATCAACAAAATAACAGTATTAAAATATTTGGTCATTACGGATTTTGCACATAAAATCACAAATAGCCGAATAATATTCAACTTCTTCTGCATGCATTTAAGTCTGTCACACAGAAGTCTTTGCTTTCCCCTAGCTTGCTGTCACTGATGGAATCCTTCCGCAGAATGACCAATGAGTGCATTGAGATTGGTCTCGGAAACAACGTGTCATCACTCGGAAAGCTGTCCAGGCTATGCTATGCAGGTCTCGCCAAATACGGCACACTGTCCTATTACAGACTCACCGCCATGTCAGAGGCGGCAGGGATTCTTAGCGCAAGTGCAAAATCAATCAAACTTGGAAAGCGCACAAAGAGTCCGTATGTCAGGAAGCCATGCCTTATCATGCTACGGTTTCAGCATTGTGGATGGCGTCCTGCGCATTCCGCTTGGCAACAGACAGTTTGAGGAAATTCCTCTCAACAGGCACGTTCTCGACGTGCTGTCAGAGCCCGGACTGAAAGTGCGCTCCTTCACACTGAATGCAAGCACACTCAGTATCTGTTTTGCAAAAGAGACAGACTTGAGGGAGTGCATCAGTACACTGGGTGTTGACAGAAATGTCGGGAACGTGACCTGCGGCAACAATGAGGACGCATCAGTCTATGACCTTACCCATCTCGCAGACATACAGCAGAACTCAAAGGAGATTGTTGCGTCCTTCAAACGCAATGATGTGCGTATCAGAAAGAATCTTACAGCGAAATACGGCATGCGGAAGGGCAACCGCACACTCCAGTTCATCCATGCAATAACAAGCAGCATCGTTGCAGATGCGGACAGGCAGAATGCTGCGATTGTGCTTGAGGATATCAGGGACATCAAGCAAAAGCTGTTCAGGAAGGGTGACGTAAAGAGGAAAAGGACAAGAGGTACAGTCAACTGCGTTGCATGGGCAGGGGAGATTGAAAGGCAAATTACTTACAAGGCCGCATGGGAAGGCATACCTGTCATTGTGCTTTCCAGAAAGGACACAATGGGCACAAGCTCAAGGCATTAGAGATGCGGGGAGCGACTCCAATTCAGTGCCAGGGACAGCTGGTGCAAACATTGCGGGGAGCGCATAGACAGGGATGTGAATGCGGCCATCGCAATAAACATATCAAGGAATGGGCGCACAAGGCTTGTGCGTTCAAAAGGCCCTTCAGCTGAAGCGATGAAGGGGAACCCGGAGGAAGAGAGCATGACTCTGGTAACCGCCGGAGCAGATGGAGGGAAGCACCGAAATTCATTCGGAGAAGGATGATTTTGATGCAAAGCAGTCATTACGGGTTTCCAGCGGATCTGCAAATTCGATGCGATACAGCCTGCCGGCGGATTGCATTTCACTGCAGATACCGCCACATCAGCAGGAAGTTTGTCGCTCTTTCCCCCGAGTACCACGTGTCGTCATTCGCTCCGTCAGCTGATGCCCTGAAATATATCGCACGGTCTTCCCGAACCGTATGAAGCGAGTGCCTGACCATGTTTCGATGTTTCACTCGAATTTCCCCAAGACCGTCTTTCCCTTTCCGACTCCCTAATGTGCTAGAGACGGCCAGCCATACTGCATGAATATCACAGTGTCCCGCCATATCTACGGGAACGTTTTGACTTCAGTCTGTTTCCTGATGGGCAAAGGGGGAAAGTGTACTTCGTGTTAAACCGTATTCCGGAAGGGACGTTGGAACGAATGCATTTCGCACATCCAGACTTTCTTTCTGCGCGATTGCGCAAGTGCGGGCATGCCGTATCAGTGAAGTCACACTTCCAGTCAGTGGTGGCGTCAGCCAATTCCAATTGACTCGCTACCCCTCTTTGAATCTACAAGTGATATTATCCTTTTCATTGTTCGCTCGTGTTTCTTCTCGTCCTCGTCAATCCATTCGAGAAGAAGTCCTGCTATGGGGTGATCAGTTCTCACCTTCTCCGCCAGACTGGATTCAGAGGCCCTGTCCTCTATTGACAGCATCCCTTCGAGAAATGCCCTGTCAGGCAGACTTGCGCTTGTCTCTCTTCCTGATTCTACCCATGATATCATCTGGGATACTATGTCCCCGTGTCTTATGCTGTCTGAAGCGATCATCCTGAGGAGGAGTCTGGTGTAATCGTCAGATGTCCTTTTTGACAGTTCAAGATACTGCTCTGCAGCCGAAAGTTCAAGCTGCAGCCTCCTTCTCAGCAACAGGAGCAGTTCGTCTGTCGTCCTTCCCTCGCTCTGGATGTAGCGCTTCCCTGTTCTTATTACTGCAAGCTGCTTTGCGATTTCAAGCAGTTCAACAGGCTCAATTTTTCCGTTGTCCGAATTGATCATCTCCACGGCCCTGAGCACCAACGGTTCAATGAGCTTGTCAAGAAGTCCTTCATCCTTGGTATAAAGTCCCCTCCTCCCGTTCAGATACTGTATGACTGCAGGTTGTGTTGTACCGATTACCGTAGCAATATCCCTCACCCTGTATCCCATGGAGTGGAGCCTCACGGCGATCCTTGACCTGATGGCTGGCACCAGTTTTTCCTCACTCAATTTCGCAGGAAGTTTATTCATAATTTCACTCGAACTGCTGTTAATAACACTGTTAGCATATTTAGTTAACACCGTTATGTATGAATATAAGCATATTACTCTGTCTAAAGTGATGTTATCATTTATCGATGTCTTGCTGCTTTCCGCTGTTATGGGATTTTCGATTTACCTCTCCATGCCGCTTGTGCTCAAGAGCGGTACTGGAGCCGGTGTCCTGAAGTTCCTGAACGCAGGTGCAATAGGTATACTGATGTTTTTACTGGCCGACATCTTCTCAAACGCAACGCCTGTCATCTATAACGGAGCCCTGTACGGTTACGGAAGCAACCCGCTTGCGGATGCAGTGTTCCTTGTTTCGTTCATAGCAGGTTTCGGTATCCTATACTTATTTGAGAACAGATCCAAGGAGGGTCTCACAGCGTCAAGGACAGCACTGCTAATGGCGCTGGGAATAGGTTTCCAGAACCTGACAGAGGGATTGGTCTTTGGATCCACGGGAGCACTGCTGGGGCTGAGCGGTGCCGCTACTGTGATCCTTCTCGGTTTTATACTTCAGAACATGACTGAAGGCTTTCCCATATCATCGCCATTTCTTGGAAACATGAAGAACAGGGAGAGACAGATAGTAGGTCTTCTTCTTATAGGCGGTTTGCCCGATGTTATCGGTGGTGCCTTTGGTTATTATTTCGACCTGAAGCTCATAGGTTTGTTCTTCGATGGACTTGCGATGGGAACAATTCTGTATGTTATACTTCCGATGATAAAGGCACTGTTTTCGGAAAAGGAGAGGAAACTCCGCAATCTTGCCTATTCGGGCATCTTTGTCGGTTTCATAGTGGGTTTCGTCGTCAATCTGATATGATGATGTGTGAAGTGGACCTCAGGATAGCAGTTTATTCAACAAATGCTGCGATATATGAAGAGCGTAAAGTCTTCCGATCCCAGGCCATGCCTGGTTCATACTCCGGCCCGTTCTCTTAAGCCTCGCGCATATTCATCGGCTTCAGTAAAACGGGTGTTTGACATGCTACACTACGACAGATTGTATAACCGGTCGCGCGTAGCTCTGCATCGACATATCCGCCACAAGCGCCCGTGCGAGCAACGATCTCAGGAATATCGTATCTTTACCCCATGCGTTGGATGAAGCATCACTGTCTCACTCATCCTCCAGTTCTTCAAATCTCTCTATGGCGATCCTTTGTTCTGTACCCTCAGCTGAGGTTTCAGTTAGACCGTCTACAAGTATAGTGATGTTTTCACCCCTTTCAGTTTCCGCGACAAACCTGGTGAACTCGCCCTCGAAACCTGAAGAAAGTATTCTGACAGACAATTCCCCATCTCGCCCGATGCTTATATCTCTGGGATGGACAGCAACATTTTTCCCGTGGTATTCAATCACATTGTAACCGAGAAACCTCGCAATTCTGGGGCTCTTTGGATGGATGAAAACATCTTCCGGTGTCCCGGAACGTACCGCTGCACCATCAAATATGATCGATACACTGTCAGCCATGAATAGCCCCTCATGATGGTCATGCGTGACGAAGATCATCGTAAGTGCATTCTTTCTTGCAAAACTCTTGAGCTCGCTTCGGAGAGCAATTCTCAACTGGCTGTCGACCGAACTGAAAGGCTCATCTAGAAGCAACAGATCGGGACTGACTATGGCCGAACGGGCGATTGCGGCCCGCTGCCTTTCACCTGAAGATATTTCAAACGGATATCTTCCAAGCAGTTCACCTATCTTGAGCGATTCAGCCAAGGATTTCACTTCCAGCTTTATCTCTGCTTCGGTAATCCTCCTTGCTCTCAGGCCGTACGCTATGTTGTCATAAACTGTCATCTTTGGAAATAGTGCCAGTTCCTGAAATACCATCCCCACTCCCCTGCGTCCCGCGGGCTCATGCGTCACCTCCCTCCCCCCGATGTAAATGTGTCCCGCATCCGGCAAGTCGAAGCCGGCAATGTTTCTCAACAGAGATGTTTTGCCGGATCCGCTCGGACCCATCAATGTCATCGTCGTTCCGCGCTCCACTGACAGACTTATCTCTGTTATGCCAAAGCTCCCGTACCTCTTTGACAGGCCTTCGATTTCAACGAATGCCAACGAATCCCTCTCCGATAGTCTGGACAAGTGTAAAGAGCGCAACGCTTATGATCAGGAGTAAGGCAGTGGCGGCATTCGCAATATCGAACAGTCTGATGCTCTGAAGCGAATATATCTCCACAGTGAGCGAAATGAATTTTGGGGAAGCAAGAAAATTTGTTGCCGCAAATTCCCCCAGGCTTATAGCAAAGCCGAACAGCAATGCGGAAGATATGGCAGAGCGCGCTATTGGTAACTCGACCTCGAAAAATGAATTTCCTCCGAGTATTTGAGAGGATTCGGCAACGTTGTAGGGAATAGATTGGAAGCCGGCATCAATTATCCGGAACACAACCGGTATGGCAACAACAGTCTGCGCCATTATTATCAGAGACCATACATCATCGAGCGGCACATACGGAGAGAAGGCGGCTGAAAGTGAAAATGCAAGAACTATTGACGATATGACAAGAGGCGAGAAAAGCAGCAGATCCTGCACGGAGTATGTTCTGGCCCTCCTTCTTCTGGAATATATCCACAGAAGACCGAGACCTGTAGCTGAGAAAGCAGTGATGAAGCCATAGAATAGCGAATTAAGCAGGGCACCGGCTGTTGTTATGCCGATTGAATTTATCAGTCCGGGAGCAAACAGGAGTGAGAAACCTTCGAAGATATTCCTCCCTCCAGGCGCAAGCGATGACACGAGCACCCCTGAAAAAAGGTATGTCTCCAGCAGAAGCCATAACGCTGTGTAGAGTGCACCCGCAAGGAACCATGTGCTTACGCTGCCTCTTCTGGCGAAGGATCTCAAGGGTGCAATACCTGTGAATCTTGATCTCGTGAAAATGACATAAACTGTTGCAGGAATGAGAAGGAGGATTACTTCTATGAGGCCCGTCACGGCCGCATTTCCTATCTCATCAAGCACCCTTGCCAGAAAGTAAATCCACGCCTCAAGTGTGAAGTATTTCTGCCCCCCGATTATAAGTGGAGCTGTGAAGCCTGCAAACGAATAAATGAAAGCAAGCAGCGCCCCCCAGGCTCCATATATCATTCCGTCCCTCCCCCATGTTGTAAGGAATCGGCGAAGGGAGCCGGCACCAAGGGATGCTGAAGCTTCCTCGAGCTGAGGGTCAGAGCCAGCTACGGCAACCATTGTCATCAGCATTATGAGCGGTGCGTTGAAGAATACATTGACCGCAATTATTCCTGTAAAGCCGCGTGAAAGTTCCGAAAGCGCAGGTACAATATGTGTAATGGCTGATGAATTTCCGAAGGATGACATGAATGAGAAGACAACGACTATTGAAGGAAGAAAGAAGGGCAATATCGAATAGGAAGTAAGAAATTTTTTCATCCTGAAATCGTACCTGCCGAAAAACAGTCCAAGAGGCAGGCCCGCGGCAAATGAGAGGAGTGCACTAGCGCTTCCCTGCTCAAGTGAGTTGGCTAACGCATCCCTGGTGATATACGCACTTGCGCTGTTTCCGAAAATCTGTATGATGTACGAAGGAGTGCTGAAGGATATCATGAGAAGTAGGAATGGCACTATCACTGTGAGTCCGATGAACAGTGGTACTGCTACCGATCCGGCAAGCGACAGCCTGTTTGCTTCCAATTCAGATCAACTCATGATGAGTATCCACTCATCGATCCAGTTCCCTATCATGCCCGAAATCTCAGTTGCATTAATATACGTGTTCAGCGGGAAGATGTAAGACGGGTCGATAGCATATCTGAAAACTGGAGGAAGGGGCACAGTGCTGTTGGCAGGATACATCCATTCGTTGAGTGGCAGTTCGCTCTGAACAGTGGGGCTGAGGAAGTAGTTAACGAACTTTTCCGAGAGGGAGGTGTCAGATGAGTGATTCACGATTCCTATTCCATATATCGTTCTCCAGCCATATGCAGTATTGTTGCTATACACAACAGTAGAATTCACTGAAGAGCCGTATCCAAAGTATTCGTTGTAGGCTGGATCTGTAGCATAGCTCACAACCATATCCGTACCATTTCCGGTGTTGAACTTTGAAAATGCCTCTGACCATGACTGAAAGATGTGTCCCTGCGTGTACGGTGCAATTTGCTTCCACCATTCAGTCCAGTTCTGATGAAGGACGTAAGTGTAGTACGCTATCTGCCAGAGAAGGAAGGCTTCACCGGTGGCTGAGTACTCCGGATATTCCATAAGCAGATTTTCCGCAAGTGTTCTGTTGGAAGCAATCTCCGGGAATGTCGGCCTGAAATTCTGTCCGTGTGAAATTACACTTACATTGTAATCGATGCCCAGATAGGCATATTCGTAGGGCGTGATGTAATCCGCAGCGCTTCCCATTTCCTCGAGCAGAGTTGAGTTCACGTAACGGTCGCCGGGGGGTGTATATCTCAGAAGAAGACCGTCATGGACGGCCTTCACGCCATCAATATTATTCAAGCCTATCACCAGGTTTGCCTGAGGATGGTTTTTGTTCAGTTCAAGTTCCTGAAGCAGCCCGAGCTGCGGCGTTCTGACCACTATATTCACGTTGTATTCCCGCTCAAACGTACCGAAGACCGCATTGAATGCGGCTGTCTTGTTTGAACCGTAGGCTAGGAAAGAACTGTAAGTATACACAACAAGTGTCCGCCCGCTGTGCCCGCTTCCGAGCGAATAATAAAAGGCGAAGCCGGCAGTAACTACAGCTGCGGTAATCAATACCGCCAGAAGCCTGCGTTCAAATGTTCTCAACCTCTTTCCAGTCTTTGCCTTCATGTCTCTTGCAGGAGTCATGTTCATACTTCCTGCCAGAGAAGCTCTTAGAAATTCATGCTTCCCTTCGCCGGTATTATCCGGATCAGGTTCAAGGGTCGGTGACGCATCAGCGTCACCCTCTCAGCATACTCCAGACGCTCCCCTAGCATCATAATCATTGTATTCTGCAATATTAAACTTTGGCCTAAGCATCGTCTCTGTTCCTGAAATCAGATCATCCACCTAAATTCGGACACTCCTGCATTTTGCGGGCGAAACCTGAATGCGTAAAGCACTTTGTCCGCGACGATATTCTCAGGAGCGAACGACAGCGAAAGACTGAGTGACGTTAAGATAGGACGTAGTGAAATTCGTCGCATTCATCCAGGCCGGAGCATGGATGAATACAAACGAAGAAAGGAGACCGTATTTGAGTTCAGCGTGCGGATATATTGTGTCCGGATTGAACCTGTAGACAGTCGGTCCTGCAAGTGTGCAGTAGCCTGACAGTCTGAAGTCTCCGCCTGTGACAAAGGTAATGGTGATGCGAAACGATCCGTTTGTCGGATAGTATGACGGCGGCGGAAAGTGATTCCCAATCAATTCAGCCTGTGCGGGCCCTGTGTGATTCACCAGCGGTACCACTTCAGGAGGGTTGGTTGTGCTGTTTACAATCAGCGCATTTGGACCCGCATCCGGCATGGTGTGCCAATCCGTGGACCATGCTCCTTCCACGGTTGAGTTCGAACTGACATTCACCACAAGGTTGTAGGCGGAAGTCACCTGTGAATTCAGCCCGTACAATTTGGTTCCTCGCAGGATAGATTACCTCACTCTTTACGGCTGCAGGCTGGAGTCCTGCGTATATGACGACGGCGATCAGCATCACAGAAACTGCTGCTGCACCCAATATCAATATCAGTGACTTTTTAGGCAACATGTGCCATTCCCACCCGCCAAGTTGTTGCGAATATTTACACTTAAAACTCATATTTAGTAAATAATATCCAGCCCAAAGGTTCTGATGAAGTGTGTTGCATGTCTGCTACGCCCGCTGAAGCTCTATCCACAATGCGGCTACCGGAAAGTACACGGAAGGTGCATTGCTGCATGATGGCGACTTAAACCAGACCGTACTGAAGTTCGGGATCGGCGCTGCATTCTGGCCAAAGAAGTAAATTGTGTCCTCCACAATCCATTCCGCTGTACTGAATGGACTGGCTGGTGCAGGTCTGATTGTTATCGCTTAAGGTTCTGTCAACCAACTGCGAGTTGTGTTGTAGGAGTAAAGCATTATGGCGCTAGCGGAGCCATCATACAACACCAGGACATGAACGGAATCCCCTAGCACTATTGTCTGCCCGGTTTTGGGGTCATAAGTGTTTGATTGACAGAATATATCACATTGTAGACAGGCTGTGCATCTGGTCCTGTAAAGGATATGCCCAAATCTGCCTGTATGGGACTTTGGAAAGGAGAAAAACTCCTAGACTTATGCAGGCGACAAATCCTTCCTCAGAGGAAGGATTTGTCACTCTAGCCACATAACCGACAGTTGGGGCATTGAAAATAGCAGAAACACTCCGAAGATTGTTGCCTGCTGCGACGTGGCCTTCCCAACTGGAATTTTGAGTGCTGTTGAGCACAAGGACCATGACGCCATTATACTGCGCGTAAACTGATTCGGATGAGTATGTGGATACGCCGCTGCTTCCATGCTCGGAATAACCGGCATCCGCAGTCCATTCGAGAAACCTGTAGCTGGAATTCGTTGATACAAAACTGAGGGAATACCACTGCTCTGAGGTTACAGTGGACGTCTGTCCGTTACCGTAGTCTTTTCCGTTGAAATCTGCCTCCGCGCCATTCCAGAATATGGAGAAGGTCATCGAAACCTGCGATGGCGATGGAGGCGGAGGGGGAAGTCTGTCAGGGGAGACTGCAGTGTAGTTTACCAGCCCAACCTGCGGATTCCTTGAATCAAAACTGAAAACTGGTAATGCATTACTATTGGGCCCGAGTGAATTGGCAACACTGGGTATTGTAGAAACGATTGACGGTATCGCAAGAACCGCGACTACAAGAATGGGCATCATCCTCTACCGCTGTATTACGCTGTGCAGTAATTCGTTTGAAGGCGCAAATATCAAGGTAATAGTACCAGCGTGTGCTGCCTTAACTCTTTGCCGGAACCCGTTCTGCTCCTAAACTTGGAAATTTGCCCCTAAGTTCCGCCGCCTTCCGGCAACTCTGGAGCAAACATCAGCCATTATCAGTGGGCTGGCAGAGGCTATGTGACGTTATGCATGCTCTCTTTGACGCAGACCCGTTCTCCCTCTTCATGCATCGCAGGTGCTTATTGATGGCAGGTTATATCAGTCTTAACGACTGTGATTTACTGAATTTTCAGCCTGGAGAAATTGAAGGAAGGCCCATGGTCCGACAGAAGAGCGGGTGCCTTCTGCAGAGAGGGCAGGGATATTCAACACGCTGTATCATATCCGCGGGGCAGGAAACCAAAATGCTTTACATTTCATCCCGCTTACGCTTCATCAAGCGGAGCTGTTGTTCATGCATTACAGAAGATTCAACGTTCTTGAAGCGGGTTTGGAGAAGGAATGCAGCCATGACGGAAAAGGTCTCATAGACAAGGTTCGCGCATTCAGTTCCACCGATTTCGAGACGCCTTTAGAGTTCATCGATTATGTACGGGTGCCTCCCGGTTCAAGCATCGGACATCACAGACATGGGGAGAATGAGGAGGTATATTTCGTCATTGAGGGAGCGGGCGAGATGACAGAGAACGGAGAGACATTTACTGTCCGGAAAGGAGACATCGTCGTGAATCCGAAATTTGGCTCCCATGGTTTATCTAATAACACCAATGAAGAAATACTTCTGTTAATCTTTGAAGTCAGAGGAACAGGAAAGGATGAAGTCAAGGCTTGATGAATCCGGGAATCAAATCGGTGTTTCCGGCTCAGGCAGTAAGATCAGGGCCAATTTCAGTCTCAGCAGTTCATACGATATCATTTTCGAGGAGAGGATGCTTGATCCTGAAGTGGACACACTTGCCAGTATGATAGGAGGGAGGAAGTGCATGTTCATCCTGAGCCCCCGCGTCACTGAACTTTACCATGACCTCCTTCACAGTTATCTGCAGCACTGGCTTGAACCGGCGATGTTTTCCATTGTGACATTGCCGGTGACCGAAGAGACAAAGACCTTTGAAACAGCTATGAAGATGTGTTCGGTTGCCGCGGAGTTCGGATTGGACAGGAAGTCTCTGTTCGTTGCAATGGGTGGCGGGGTTCTGATGGACACTGTGGGATTTGCTGCTTCAGTCTACATGCGCAGGATCAACTTTCTAAGGATTCCTACCACGCTTGTGGGGCAGATAGACGCAGGGGTAGGTATCAAGACAGGCGTAAATTTCGGGGACAGAAAAAATTTTATCGGCTCATTCCATGCTCCAGCCGGCGTCATAAACGACAGCACTTTTCTTCGGACTCTGGATCCCAGGGAAATCAGCAACGGTCTTTCTGAGATGGTAAAGATCGCTGTGGTTTCCGACAGAGGACTGTTTGATATGCTTCATGACAGCAGGCATTCTCTGCTATCCTCATACCGGAGTGCAGACGGAAGGGAGCTTGTCAGAAAAATCAATTTCAGGTCTTCCGAAAGAATGATCGAGCAGCTATCAGACAATCCGTATGAGAAGGAGCTTGAACGTCTGGTTGATTTTGGCCACACATTCAGTCCCTTCATGGAGGTGCAAAGCGGCCACAGAATCAGACACGGTCACGCTGTTGCTCTGGACATCGCACTGTCCACCGAAATATCCTCTGTTCTTGGTCTCATCTCAGACTCCTTTTATGGTGAAATAATGGAGCTTCTGGAAGATATCGGTTTTACTCTCTATGACGCTGAAGTATTTGATGCACACAGGATGTATCAGTCTCTTGATTCTATAACCCTGCGGCGGGGCGGAAGATTGAACCTCGTTCTTCCCCGCGGAGACGGCGGCGCAACGTTTCTTCGCGACCTCTCCGAGTTCCGACTTTCCACGCTGAAGTCCTCAATACTCAGACTGAAGGAGAGATACATGGAGGATGGCTATGACGGCGACGCCAGTTCTTGCGGTTGACGCAGGCGGGACATGGATGAGATCCGCAGTCGTCAGCGGCGGAAGGCTATTTGGCGCGATGAAAAGAGACAGCCCGAATTTTATCCGCAACCGGTTGCCACTGGAGGATCTGCAGGAAGCATTTCTGGATGAAATCAGGACTACCGTCCTGCATTACCGGGAGCGACATTTCCGCTTCTCCTCGATTGCAATTGCATTCCCGGGTCCTGTTAGGGGAGGAAGTGTTTATGGCGCCCCAACACTTTGGGGTCCAATGAATTCGCCCTATCCTCTTATCAGGCGGCTGCGCGGAAGGCTCGGAGGAACGGGCATACGACAGATTGCGGTCATCAACGACATGACAGCAATGGGGTGGAGATACGTCAGCAGGAGGATGAAGGATTTCTGCATAATTACGGTGAGTTCGGGCATCGGGAGCAAGATATTCTGGAACGGCGAGGCGATGCTTGGCAGCAGCGCCATGGGTGGTGAGATCGGTCACTGGTTTTGCGGCGACAGATACGGCAACCTTGTGTGCGATTGCGGTGAGCGCGGGCACCTAGGTGCCGTCTCATCCGGGAGAGGAATAGCAAAACTTGCCGCTTCAATGCTTCAATCCGGCGGAGGAGAGGCCTCGGCGCCCGAAGAACAGATCGAGTCGCTTGACGTAATTGAGGGTGTTCTCCGGGGCGACAGATTTTGGAACAATGTTCTTGAGGAGAGTGTTAAGCCGCTTGCCTCCGCGATCAGGCTCATAGCGCTTTCTACAGGTCTTTCCCTCTTCATAGTTGTTGGCGGTTTTGCATCCTCTCTTGGCAGAGCCTATACCAAGGCTCTTTCCAATGCTGTTTTGGATGATAAATTCATGCGTACATTCAATTACAGTGGAAGGGGAATTCGCATTGTAATTGGTGAAAGTAGTGACTACCAGGCACTTCGCGGTCTCTGGAATTATCTGAATTCAGGTAACGCGGAAGTTTACAGGCTCTCCTGAATCGCAACTCCCTCCACAGGTGCAGGCATTCAATACTTCAACGGCCTTTCCTGCGGAAGCGATCTCAAACCCGTTTTTCAGGCCTCCCGTCAATTCTAAAAATCGATGGAGACGCCGCATACACCTTTTCCACGAATATCAGATCGCGCAACGCAATTTCAGGATTCATCGGCACCTCTGTCTCGTTTCTGACCGAGTCAATGAAACCGTTGATGCCGATCTCAAACGGATTGTAAGGTTCGAAGCCTATTTCTCTGCCGCTCAGAAGTATGTTACCGAACTTTCTAGGCATGATCCTGGTTGCAGGAGACTCTGCAATCCACCCCTCTGTACCTATTATCTCGAATCTCGGAATGGGAGGCACCATATCAAATGACCATGAATGTGTGAGCGAGCCAAAGGCGCCACTGCTGAACCTGACTGTTACAGACGTTGTATCCTCACCACCCATCCTGCTCGTGCCTAGATTGAAGCGCATAGCCTGGATGTCATGATATTCGCCCCCTGCATTGAGAAATGAATCGACAAGATGAATTCCATCGTCTACAAATGCCCCGCCTCCCATCAGTTCAGGTATGCATCCCCATTCTGTCGGATGAACACGCTTGATCTTTGTGAAGCGAATGGAAAGCGGCTTGCCTATCCTGCCGTCCTCTATAAGTTTGAGTGCAGCATGAAGCGGCTTTTCAAAATAATAGTTCTCAAGGACCATGAATTTGACATGCCTTTCTTTCGCCTCCCTGATTATTTCCTTCCCGTCTGCAGAATTTGTGGCTATGGGCTTTTCCATAACAACGTGTTTCCCGCTCTTTATCGACCTTATTGCGACCTCCTTGTGCAGATAATGCGGAAGCACAATGTCGACAATCTCGGCTTCCCTGATTGCCGATACCATGTCTGCTCTTGGTTCTGCACCGTATTTGAGTTCGTCCTCCCTGAGCACAGCGCTGTTCCTGTCGAAGACGAGGATATCAATGTCTCGCATGCGGGAAAGAATTTCCAGATGTACCTTTCCAAAACCGCCTCCACCAATCACGGCTACCACAGTCATCTAATTCCCGGCACAAAATACCTAATTCAGTTATAAGCCTGCATCGCTCAATTATGCGGTTCACCCCACTGGGGCTCACAGCAGTGTTCGCGAAAAATTGTCCGCCCATCGATCGGATGGAATCATAAAAACGATGGATACAGAAGATGGAAGACGTTTCATTGCGTCCCTTGCATTCAGGTATATTCGAGGCAATGGATTAACGGCAGATCAGAACATCTTTTTCTTTATTGCACCTTCAACTTTTTTCTTCATGTCATCCGGTATGCTTGTCATACCATGCGCTGTCTTGGCGTGTTCCACAATCTTAGGCATCAGTTCTTCCTTTGTCTTGGCAGATGTCTCGAAACCGCAGTTCATTCCCACATCCTTGCACTTGAACTCGAATCTGGCCAGATGTTAAATATGGCCATACGCCATATTTATTATCATGCTTAAACACAATCTCTGGAGTGACTTGCCCGAATCCCCTACTGCGAATCGCACTTTGCTTGTCATCGGATGGACCAGATACGCAGTCTAATTTGCGTTTTCGAATTTCGCTAAACGTGCAGTTGGGAGCGCCGTATCAACAGGTTGTGGCCGCAGCACCGGGATTGAAAAGTTAGATTATGTTGAATGCATGTGATGGACCGAATGCCTTACCGGATACCCTCGGATGAAGACATTGCGAAGGCCGTAACTTCCTGCATCAATGAATATGGCATCATCAATTCACAGCGAAAGCTGGGGGAGCTGGTCAGGCAAAGGATCAAGGATATTCAGAACGATTATTCAGTGAGCGACAGGAGGGTCAGGATGGTAGCTATTGCGAAAAATCTTGTTGATCTGGAATTGAAATACAAGGAGGGAGGTGAAGGCAAACTGCCTCACAAATGCCCGATATGCGGTTCAAAATTGAAGAGGCTGAAGAACATGACGATCTACGGAGGGACGGTCACTCTGGGTTACAGCTGCTCAAACTGCAGGTACTGGACAGGTCTCAGAAAGAACATACCTTCAAGATATGTTTTCGCCTCAAGGCACTGAGCGTAATCTTCTCACAGCATCTCCGGAGCCAGTTTTCTGCAGATAATCTGCCTTATGCTGCTAATATGCACTAAGGAGCAGTGCAGCAAGCACCTGTTTCAGAATCTGTGTGCCTGCGTGTTTCCGTCCTGTGAGTGCCATCTGCTCAGGACGTGTGCTCCGATGCACTCTCCTACCCCCGATCCATTCCCTCGGTGCATGTGTCGCTGAGTTCTGTCAGCAATCCCTTGAATGTCGCCTCCTCTTTGCGGGAGACAGGCCATATGAGCCGCAGCGTTGGTCAGTGTGGGAAGAGAAAGAGGTGTATCCCGATATCCCCGGACTTCGATTTGATTGTTGCCTCGCCCTGACCCTGAAGCCAATTTCCATATTCCGTCTTCCGCGGTATGTCTGAATTATGCCGTTGAGATATATCCCCTGCTGATTGGTTGCGAAGCATCAGTCAGTATGCATCTTCAGTCTCTTTCCATATGTCTGTCTCAACAGTGCGTGCCTTGTGCTGCAGCGTATCATCGCCCTGTCCCTGTTGAGACTGAACCCATGTTCAACGGCTCCCTTGCACCGGACCTCATCGGCGCCGCTCCACTTTTCACAGTATCATTCTTCAGAACGAATATGAGATAGGGCACACCCATTCCCTCAGAGCAATCATTGGTCCGTTGCTGTAAAACACTCTGTCTTGCAGACAGAGTCATACCGATTTGAAAGCGGCCCAACGAGTTCAGGACGGAATGACGCATCTCTCGTCATGCTGTAACCTGTGTGTAGAGGTCTGGAGATGAGAGGTAAACGCTGCGGCCTGTCGCTCCTCGACAGCGAGCATTTATGGAAACCTGATTTGCCTGTGGCCGCATGATCCCCCCGTCCGCATGCATACCCAGGTGCCTTCCAGTTTGCTGTGGAAGTCCTCGTCCGTGTGGTAGAATGCGAGGGTGTCATCATGTCCGGCGAACCCTGTCCCAGGGCCAGGAGTGCTCCGGTGAAGAACATTATGACAGGATCGATGAAACGGTCTGCGTGCACCGGAAATGGCAGAAAATCAGCCAATTCTCTGCGATCCCAGTACAGTCTCTGCGATCGTCCTCGGCGACACTGTTTTCACTGGCAATGTTTAAATCTGAGCGATTAATCAGCAAGGGGAAATTTAATTGCACAGAGGGGTGATTTTTCGTTAAGAATAATGAACGCGATAATCAGCGTTCATGATAAGTCCGGCATTTTAGATCTTTCCTCCCTGCTCAGGGAATACGGTGTATCCCTGTACGCGACCGATGGGACATCGGATTATCTTGAAGCTGAAGGCATTAGTGTTACAAGACTGTCAAATATAACAGGCTTTTCCGGGCTCATGGACGGAAGGGTCAAAACACTTCATCCCGCCATATACGCGGCAATACTGTCGGATCCGGAGAACGCGGTCCACACAGAACAGCTGCGTTCTCTTCCCATCCCGCATGTCGAAATGGTTGTATCAAATCTGTATCCATTTGAGCGCATCCCCACAGAAGGTGCCAGCATTGAAAAACTGGTCAAAAATATTGATATTGGCGGCGTGACGCTGATGAGGGCGGCAGCCAAGAATTTCACTTCTGTTGCTGCTGTGACGGATCCGGAGCAGTATGCGAGTGTGATTGATGAGATCAGGCGGAACAACGGCTGCATTTCTGATGAGACTCTCAGGGAACTGTCGGTTTCAGCATTCCAGAGGACTTCGTATTATGACAGTCTCATCTCTTCAGTCTTTGCGGAACGATTTCAAACGACCCCTCTTCCCCGTCATTTTGTCCTTGCAGGAAAGAAGAGATATGACCTCAAATATGGGGAGAATCCCTACCAGAAGGCAGCCGCATACGAATGCTTCGGCCGTGGAATCTCCGTTCTGAATGCGCAGTTCGGAGGAACCAGTGCGCTTTCCTATAATAATCTCATGGATGCCAGTATAACGGTTGACGTTCTGCGGGAATTCAGCAGGCCGTGCGGAGTTGTCGTGAAACATGCCAATCCAAGCGGCGTCGCGGTTGCAGACGAAACGGCGGAAGCACTTCGGGAGGCGTACGGGGCAGATACTATTTCTGCCTACGGCTCAGTCATCGGTGTAAACAGGCAGCTGAACGCCGCATGCGCCGAATTCCTCTCTGACAAGTTCGTGGAGGTTCTTATCGCCCCCGGCTATGATGAGGAGGCCCTCACACTCCTCGCCAGGAAGAAGAAGTTAAGGATACTGAAGACCGACTTTGGCTCCCATGCCATCTCATCCAATGGGCAGGAAGTCAGAATGATCGCGGGAGGCTTTCTTGTTCAGGAAGTTGTCAATCCATCCATTTCACGGAGCAGTTTGAGGGTCGTCACTGAGAGGAAACCCACCGAGGAGGAGATCGAAGCAATGCTTTTCGCGAATAAGGTTGTCAGGTACCTCTGGTCAAATGCAATAGTGTTGGCTGACGGGGAGAAGACGGTGGGCATAGGCGCCGGGCAGAGCAGTAGGGTTGACGCTGTGAAGCTGGCAGTCATGAAGAGCAGGGGAAAATCATCTGGAAGTGTGATGGCATCCGACGCGTTCTTCCCGTTCAGGGATGGCATTGATGAGGCGGCAAAAGGAGGCGTCACAGCAGTAATACAGCCCGGCGGCTCAATAAGGGACAGGGAAGTCATCGATGCTGCCAATGAGAACGGTATGGCCATGGTATTTACGGATACAAGGCTTTTCAGGCACTGAGATGAAGCGATGAGCGGATGCAGGATCATAGATGGCAGGAGGATCGCTGCAGAGATCGAGACAGAGACCGGTATGTTAATCGCATCAGCGGGAGAGAGAAGAAGGCCATGTATTGTGGCGGTATCCATCGGCAATGATCCGGCAGCCGCAAGCTACATACGCCAGAAGGAACGGGCAATGGCCAGACTTTCAATCGAATTCAGGATCAAATCCTTTTCTTCCGGTGTCAGCAAATCTCAAGTTTCCCGGTTCATTGAAGAAGCATCCTCAGACCGATCCGTTGATGCTGTTATGGTACTTTCCCCGGTCCCACAGGGTTATGACATCGACGAACTCGCAGACATCATACCGCCTGGCAAGGATGTTGACTGCATGTCGACCTACAGCCGCGGCCTCCTTTACTCGGGCAGACCATTATTTTCGCCCGCCACTGCTGAAGCGGTGATAGAAATAATGAAACACGAATCCGTGCCGGTCAGCGGCAGGCATGTGGTGATCCTGGGAAGGAGCCTTGTAACCGGAAGACCGCTTGCATCCCTACTGCTGATGAAGGGAAAGGAAGGAGATGCAACAGTTACCGTCTGCCATTCCAGGACCGAGGATCTGCCGCGCATTACGAGAAGCGCAGATGTACTTGTCGCAGCAACCGGCAGGCCACTCTCTGTAGCAGGCACAATGATCCGGGAAGGAACTGTCGTTATTGATGTAGGCATAAGTGAGATAGCCGTTCCAGGCAAGCAGCCCAGAATTGTCGGAGACGTGGATTTCGAGTCTGTCAGCAAAGTCGCTTCTGCCCTCACACCTGTTCCCGGCGGCGTTGGTCCGGTAACTACGGCTGTGCTGATGAGAAATGTCGTAAGGGCATGGTCGCGTTCCCTTTCATAACACAAGATCAAATTTCATCTGCTGCAGATCGTGGCTTGCTATGTGGAACCCTTCAATCGATCGGAGTCTGTCTATTGAATTGAGCTCACTCTTTGGATCATAAAGTATGCCGGTAACATCCCTCTTTTCAAGATTTTCCATCAGGGGGCAAGCGTCTCCCATGTAGACGATACGCCTTTCGCCTGCGTCTACAACAACCGACTGGTGGCCTGGTGTGTGTCCTGGTGTCTCTATGACACTGATCCCGGGCAGAATCGTGTGGTCTCCATCCACCTCTTCGAAGTCTGTTCCCTCTATGAATGAGTTCACATACCCTCCTCTCATCCATCTGTCAGGTCTGTTTGAATACTCCACTTCCTTCTTCTGCGCAAAAAAACGAGCCCTGCGGAAGAGCCGGTTGTTTCCACAGTGATCCATGTGAAGGTGCGTGTTTATCACTATGTCAATGTCATCGGGCGTAAGTCCATGGTCAGCAAGCTCCTCCTTTATGCTTCTGTCCTTATGGTACCTGACAAAACGGGACAGACCCTCAGGAAGGGGTGCAATGCCGGTGTCGACAAGCACGTTCTCGCTGTCTGTGACTATCAGCAGTGGTTTGAGGGCACCCATGTACTTGATGCCGTAGTATGCAGTCTTCATGTAGACAAGCATTCCCATGTCAAGTTCCAGATAACCGTCGTGGAGGAGGTGTATTTCCTTTATGGCCATCGCATTCGTCCTACACAGTGTGCGGTATTTAATGAAATTTTGCAATTCAGGATGAGGCAGCAGTCTGTCAGGGATGCAAAACGCTATTAAATGAACAGGCTATAGCAGCGTCGGTAAACGATGCTCAGGGAATGTCAGGAACACGGCTATTTCAGAGGAGAGATCTGCCCTGTATGCGGAGCGGAAGGAAAATTTCTGATGAGCGACAGAGAGCTGGAACACATTGGCAGAAGCATGGCAGGAGTACTTCGGCATTTTCCGGAGAGGTTCAATCTGGAAATGGATGAACATGGCTGGGTGGACGTTCGTGCATTCATTTCAGCAATGGTCGAACGTCAGCCGAGGCTCCATTGGTTGAGAATGCACCATATCGTTGCAATCGTCGAGACCGATCCGAAAGGAAGGTATCAGCTCAGCAACGGCAAGATGAGGGCGACTTACGGTCATTCATTCGACGTCGAGCTCGATCTTCCTACAGACGGTATTCCCGAGCGCCTCTATTATCCGGCTACAGAGGAGGAGGTATCAATTCTGATTGAAAATGGCCTCAAACCTGCTGACAGGAGAATGGTGCATCTGTCGAAAACCTCCGCAGACGCCTATATAGCCGGAAGAGTGAGAACTGAAAAGCCTGTCATCATAGAAGTCGATGCCTCCTCAATGATTAGGAACGATGGCGTCATTCAGAGGGCAGGCAAAACAGTCTTCCTTGCCAAGGAGGTGCCTCCGGCGTACCTGAGGGTGATGGCTGAAGAGGAGATAACCGTCCCGGAAGAAACCGGGGAAGGGGAATCCGAGTGAATCGATGTAACTTTTTGCTCAGAGTCAAATAGTCGTTTTCCCTTACAAACATTATGTTTGTAACGGCGGACAGGCTGATGTCCGCAAATGGCGGCCGCGCATATCACGCTGTAACATTTTACTGGGAAGGATATACTCCGCACCTCCTTCTCTATTCCCTGAAGGAGAGGGTTATCGAGGAGCTTGATCTCACTTCACTATCCATTGGCATTTCCGATGAGCAGATGTGCACAGGCAGCTTCAGGGGTGAGATGTACAGGCCATGTCCATTTCGCAGGCATGTCGAGGGTTTTGATCAGTGCGAGTTCTGCAGCAGGACTCTCATACCGATACAGAAGTGTCTGTTTGACCCCATATGCGACGGGGAGATATGCGGGTGGGACCTCTGCAGAAGGGAACATTCTGTATACATTGCATTCTATGGCGAGAAGGCAAAGGTCGGAATGACGAGCAGTGTAAGAATAAGTGAAAGGCTGATAGAACAGGGAGCGGACGCCTACATTGTTGCCGGAACCTTCCCTTCGCGCAGGGCTGCAAGGGAGATGGAGAAGAGAATAGGCAGCGGATTGGGTATACCGCAGACACACCGCTACATCGAAATACTGGATGAATTGCAGTTTGCACCCAATTTTTCACTGATAGATGAAAGGGCATCTGTCATCTCTTCAGTGCTCTGGGAAAAGTTTGGCCTGAGCCCTTCTCCTGTAACAAGACTTGAGGGATACCCTATTGCCCAGCCTCTTGACGGGAAACCGGTCTATACGGATGTAACCGGCTTCCATGAAGGCCGCATTGTCGGTGTGAAGGGGAAGGTCATTCTCTACCGCAAAGATGGCATAAAGGCATTGAATATTGCAGCCGTTCCGTCGAGAATTGTGCATGTTTTATGAAGCGATTGCGTCTGTGCACGTTGTAAAATTCCTTACGGAATAAAACTTACACAAGCACTGAAAACTCATCTAACATTTAACATTGGTATTTATTCGTGGAAATGGATATGGTGGGTGTGAAGGAGTTGGAATGAAGGGGGAATTCGCCGTTTATTCGGACGCTGACATATTCGGGCTGACTTCAAAAGAGGACATAATGGATGAAGTTGTTGGTGAGGTAGAAGAATTCTTCAGGGATAAGAGGAAAGGCCAGGTTGTCTCACCCGCAAGGTTCACATGCGAGGCAACAGACGGCAGGCTTGTTGTTACGGCAGGAGCGAGCGAGCACAAGCGTCTCATTGGCTTGCGTGCATACTCCACATTCGGCGAAGGAGGCGCCGATCCGCAGGTGACAGTGATATATCGGATGGATGGTTCCCTCAGGGGGATATTTGTAGGGGAGGAGATCGGAAGAATAAGGACAGCTGCTATCAACGCTGTCGCCGTCAAACATCTTTCCAGACATGATTCCACTGTTCTCGCTGTTGTCGGAAGCGGGAGGCAGGCGCGATCCGTCGTGCCCTACATTGCAAGGGTCAGGCAGCTTGAGAGGATATACGTTTCCAGTCTCCATCCGTCTCATGCAAAGAGCTATTCTGAGAGCATAGGCGCAAGCCTTGCAGGAACAGGCATAGATATCTCTGTCGCAGAGTCTGCGGAATCTGCTGTATCCAAGGCAGATATCGTTCTCACTGCAACCACATCGTCCTCGCCGGTCATCAGAAGCGCATGGGTGCGGAGCGGACAGCACATATCGAGCATGGGCCACAAATTCAGGGAATCGCATGAAATAGAGCCGGATTTGGTGAGGGATGCAGATATTGTTGCATCAGATTCCGTTCAGCAGCTGAAGAGCTACGGTCCGCTTTTCTTTGTGGATGAGAGGAGCAGGGAGAGGATAATTGATCTTGCAGAGCTGATTGACGGGAGTGGGAGGAGCGATGAGGATGTATCCCTCTTCCTTTCCGTTGGACTTGCGGGAACCGAAGTTGTAGTGGCCGGAAAGATCATTTCCAAACTGGAGGATTGCCAGAACGGTGCGGAGAGAAATGAGATGAACACCTTAGGATGAGATACAGGGAGAGGTAGTTTGAGGGAAGTGCAGACAGAGGGCATACTACATACGGGCAGACTTGAGAGAAAACTCAGGCAGCACTATTTTGTTGTGACGTGTGAGCTGGCACCTCCGCAGGGTGCCACAATCGAACCGCTCATCAAGAAGGCGGAGGCAGTGCGGAACCATGTTGATGCGGCAAACCTCACTGACTGTACGAGCGCCATGGTGAGAATGTCGAGTCTTGCCGCCTCAGTTACCGTGATGAAGGCGGGCATTGAGCCGGTCATGCAGCTCACGCTGCGCGACAGGAACAGGATAGGTCTTCAGAGCGACCTGCTTGGCGCTTCCGCTCTGGGCATAAGAAACGTACTCTGCCTTTACGGCGATCCACCCTCTGCAGGCAATGAGAAGGATGCAAAGCCCGTATATGATATAGGTACGGATACACTGATTTCAGGCATAAGGAGAATGAGGGATGAATCGCTTCTCATGGGCGGCGGGAAACTGACATTTCCCCCGTCATTCTTCATAGGCGCGGCCGCATCCCCCACGGAGGAGGAAAGCAGCAAGAGGATTGAAAGAATAAGAAAGAAGGTTGACGCAGGCGCTCAGTTCTTCCAGACACAGCCGGTGTTTGACCTTGCTGTATTCGAAAGCTTCATGGCCGATATGAATTCATCGGGTCTTTCATCTGCCGCACCTTTCATTGCCGGCGTAATGCCTTTGAAATCAGCGAAAATGGCCAGACACATCAGAGAGGAGGTTCACGGAATCACCATACCAGACGACATCCTGGAAAGGATGGAGCGCTCCACTTCGCCTGAGGAAACAGGTATCAGGATAGCTCTTGAAACCATAGAGCAGGTCAGAAAGATGAGGGGTGTCAGCGGTATACACATCATGACAGTGGCGTGGGAAAATGTCATTCCTGTCATTGTGGAAAGGGCAGGTCTCACCCCTGGCGACAGCCTGCCCTGACCCCGCTCTTCCCTCCGGGCTCACCTTTTCCTTCCTTTCCGCTTCGATCCTCCTTTTCCGCCGGCAGGGACAAACCAGACATCGCGAACGAGATATTCCGGTTTCTTTGCAAACCGTGCCTCAACCTCCATGCCGACGTATATCTCATCCCTGCCGCAGTCCTTCAATCTCGACATAAACAGGCTGTCTGCGCCGTCAAATTCAATAAGCGCAAGGTTGTAAGGCGTTTCCTTCAGAAAAGCCTCGCTTCCAAATTCGCATGTGGTCCAGGAATGGACTCGCCCCTTCTTCGGCAGGCGTTTCCAGACAGTCTTTTCGCCGCAGAACATGCAGTGACTCCTCGGTGTTGCGAAAACATAGCCGCACCTCCTGCATTCTGAACCGAAAAGCTTTCCCTCTGCCAGACCCAGGAAGAATTTTGAGTCGTTGGCATAGCTGTGCAGGTAGTTTATCGAATACGGGAATTTAATCACCAGCTGTTCGCCGAGGTCTCCCTGCTGGTAGATTGCTGCCCCTCTGCGGAAAACCTCATCCATAACATCACGGTAGCGCCTGAACTTCCTTGGCGTGCCGTGTGCTGTGCTCTTCGCCATCTATCTCACCGCCTCCAGTATTGAGACAGTGACAGAACTTCCGGTACCTGCATGGGAGTGAATTGCGCCCACCTTCGGCCTGTCAAGCTGTAACTTATCATTGCCGAAATGTTTGCCTATCCTCCCCTGGAGCTGCCATAATGCGAAAACTGCCTGCATCAGGCCCGTTGCCCCCACAGGGTGGCCACAGGCTATGAGTCCTCCTGACGGATTCACAGGAATTTTACCCTTTTCCTCAAGCTCAAGACCGTACTCTATGTTCTTCATGAATGGCTTTCCACTCTCAACAAAGCTGTACCCCTCACCGTATCTGCACAGTCCCATGTCTTCGTATGTCTGTATCTCCGAGGACGCGTAGGCGTCGTGCAATTCAATGAAGTCAATCTCCCGGAGAGGATTCTCTATGCCGGCAGAACTGTATGCCTCTATGGATGCGGCTCTGCCGGCACGGAAGGAATGCACGCCGGGATAGGCGAGCCCTTCGTAATCTCTCTCATTCTCATGATTCATCAGCATGACATCCCCGAAAGGGCGGTCCGCAAGACGCATGGTATCTGTTCCGCAGCCCATCCCTCTCACAAGGACTGGATGGTCGGTCAGCCTGAATGCCTCATCCTCGCTTGCAAGTATCGCAACAGCTGCACCGTCGCTCATCGTGCATATCATTTCCCGTGTTAATGGATATGAGATCATCTCCGATCCAAGGACATCCTCCACAGTCAGCCTCTTCGGATACTGCGCATAGGGATTGTAAAGGGCGTTCATGTGATTCTTCACGCTGACCATTGAAAGGATACGCGACGCCTCCCTTATCGCAAGTCTCTGGGCCTCCCTCTCATCCTTCACATTTGAAAACCTTGTTCTCCTCATGTATTCGTATATGTGCCTCGTCACCATAAGTGCGTAGTAGCCGGAGTAGAATCCGCCTATGGGAAAATCGTAATTAACGTCAGATGCGAGAGCGATGAACTCGTTCCCCTTCCATGTCTGAACCCTTGACATGGTCTCAAAGCCCGCAACAAGGCAGATGTCCATTCTGCCGGATGCTACTGCTTCGGCGCCTGCCTGGAAGACCTCCCCGCCAGTTGCCCCTCCCCATTCAATTCTCATGCTGCCCTTGGGGTTAAGTCCAAGATAGTCCTGGACCATGCTAGCAGCTTTCAGCTGCCTGGCAAAGTGATCTGAGAAATAGGAGATTCTGGTTCCGTCTATGTCCTTCTTGTCGAGCGAGGGTATGTCTTTCATTGCATAGTCGTACGCTACCTTCACCATGTACCTGAAATCCATCTCCGGATGTGCCTTGGCGAATTTTGTCACCCCGCCGGAGACAAGGTAGACCTTCCTGCTCATCGTGTGTTTTCTGTTTCCTGCGGAATTCTCTTCCCTGCCGATGAAAATCACCGTGCTGAGGATTGGTGTGATTGTATTAAACCGATTGCCTGAAAGTGAGTCACAGTTTGACACGTCTCACAGCTGAAGGGAAGGGCAATCATATTCCTTCCTTCAGAACTTCCCTTGCTATTATGATCTTTCTTATCTCCGTTGTCCCTGCGCCTATCTCAAGGAGCTTCGCATCCCTCATGAAGCGTTCCGCCTGGAATTCCTTCATGTAGCCATAACCACCCATGATCTGAATGCAGTCGAGCGCGCTTCTGGTGGCGGCTTCCGAAGCGAACATTATCGCGGCAGCGGCCTCCTTGTTTCTTCTTCTGTCCTTCTGCAGTACGGAGAGTGCACTGTAAATCAGGAGCCTGCTGGCTGCTATGCCCGTGTACATCTCTGCTATCTTCTCCTGTATGAGCTCAAAGTTGGCTATTGGCTCACCGAACTGTTTCCTCTCCTTCGAGTACTTCACTGACATTTCGAGCATCTCTTCCTGTATGCCAAGTGAAATTGCCGCAAGAACAGCCCTCTCTACGCTCAGCCCTGACATTACGATGTGCGAGCCTTCATTCTCCCTTCCAAGAACATTATTTGCCGGAACACGGCATCCGTCAAAGAAGAGTTCACCTGTGGGAGATCCGCGCATTCCCATCTTGTCAAGTTTCCTTCCCTTTCTGTAGCCGCTGTAGCCGCTTTCAATCACAAACGCACTGACCCCTTTGCTACCCTTCGCAGCATCTGTCTTCGCATAGGCGAGACAGATGTCAGCAACCGGTGCGTTTGTGATAAATGTCTTGGAACCCGTGATCACATATTCATCTGCATCCCTTTTTGCTTCTGTCTTCATTGAAAGGGAATCAGATCCGGAATCAGGTTCAGTCAGGCCAAGGCACCCTATTGATTTTCCGGTGGCCAGCTGAGGGACGTAAGTCTCTATGAGCTCCCTGCTCCCATTCCTGTAGAGGTTGTCCAGGCAGAGATTGGAGTGGGCTCCGACCGAAAGTGCAAAGGCCGGAGACACCCTTGACAGTTCTTCCAGACATATCGCCTGTGAGATGTAGTCGAGGCCCGATCCATCGAATTCTGTCGGTACGGTAATGCCGAGCATCCCTGTGGAACCGAGCTTTCTGAACAGATCCTCAGGAAAGTAGTCGTCCCTGTCCATCCTTTCGCAAAGCGGAGCAAGCTCCTTTCTTGCAAACTCCCTTACGGTGTTCCTGACCATTTCATGCTCTTCGTTGAATTCAAAATTCATTCAGACCGACGGAACTATGGTTCTATTGATAGAAATAATTAATCTGCAAAGGGCCAGAGAACGTCTGGCTGAAATCAGAACAGCCTTTCATCTTGCCAGTGAATCAATCGAACACCTGCCCTATGTCAGAGGGAAGGGGATCTGAACATCCTGTTGAGGAAGTACAGACTCGGCACCAGGAAGATGAGTGCAGCAAAGAATGTCACGGTGAGTGCATAGAAGCTTCCTGCTGTGGTGAAGGTTGTGTAAACCGTCTGGGTTGGGTAGAGTATGTATGGGTACTTTGACAGGCCGAGACCGACAAAGGCGAACGTCATTGAAAGGATAAGCACAACAAAAGGAGTCAGGCCGTATCTCTCTGTGAATAAGAGGAATCCAAAGATGAGGAAAAGTATCCCTGAAATCGCAATGAACACAACGTTGTGCAGCAGTTGAGTAAACAGGTATCTTGCCAGCGGATAATAAAGTTGAAATTCCACTACTATTGACAGGAATGTAACAATCATTGCAATTTTCGTGATGCGTGAATAGAAGTTTCTGTTACGCACATCCCTGTCGTAGAACAGGCTGAACGTGCCGCTCACCATCAGCTGGCCAAAGAATGCAATTATTATCATTAGATATGTTATGGGGTTTGAAAAGAGGGCTGCATAGTCAACTTTTACGACGAAACCGCTCCCTATGGATGTGTAGGAAACAGTGGAGACGTTCAGCAGGGAAGATGTTATGATCACAGCCATCAGTGGAAGTATGGAAAGTCCGGTAAGGGAATAGACACACAGAAACAACTTGCTCCTGCTCGTGCTGTAATAGTCGTATACGAGGAATGCAGCCCTTACCATAAAGAGCATCAGTATTATGGAAATGAGCACAATCCATCCTGTTGCGAGTATGTCTGCCATCGATGGAAAATAGGAGGCACCTGCCACTACAATGAATATGAAGAAGGTGTTGGTAGATTCCCACCTGGCCGAACTGTACGATATCAGTGACCGTCTCACCGAATCCCCTCCCCTGACAAGGAATGAAGAGAGATAGAAGAACCCGCTCCCAAGGTCGAGGGAAGCAAGTACAGAATACACAAGTATGCTGACCCATATCAGCATGAATGCGAATTCCTGATCTGAGACAGGAATATTAATCGCCCCCGTACACTGAACCGTCCCCCTTATTCAAGGGATGGGCCTTGTAATACCTCTGGAGTATGTAGACAGTAATCACTGTCAGCAAAGTGTAAAAGGTGAGAAATGAAAAGAAGAGAAGTGGCACTGCCGAATATGATGTTGTGAATCCCTGTTTTACCGTCATCAGATTGTAGATTATCCAGGGCTGTCTTCCCTCCTCATCGACTATCCAGCCCAGAAGGAATGTGAGATATGCGAGTGGACCTGAAGGGAGAACAGCATAGTAGGCAAGATTCACCAGAGAAATATGTCTCTTGAGAAGCGAAAAGGCGACAATCGCCGCGAATGAAACAATTACAAAATAAAAGCCGAAAGCGGACATGAGATCAAACGCGGCATGGACAAGCGGCACATCAGGCCATGTTGAAGCTGGAAAATTATCCAGTCCTGTCATTGTCGCATTCCATCTGCCGTCCGCGAGAAAGCTCATCAGACCCCTCACAGGAATTGTATAGTTGAAGAATTTCTCAAAGGCGTATGACTGTGTCCTGTACAGTTCTTCCATCGCTGCAAATTTCTCAGGCTGATACTGGGAGAGGAAAGTTGCTGAAAGCGACCCTGCAATACCGTCAAGCGCCGAACTTATGAAGCCGAATACAACGGCGAATTTGAAAGCAAGAATATTGTAATTGCTTCTGTCACCTCTGATGATCCTGTATGCGTAGATGGAAGCAATCATGAATGCTGTTCCGACGTAAGTCGCGCCAACGACATGTGATGTTTCGAACGGCGTTGCAGGATTGAACATCGCTGCTATTGGATTCACATTGTAAACGCTGGTTATCAAACCCTGTGCATTCATGGTGTAACTGAAGCCGGCAGGTGTGTTCATGAACGAATTGACAGTCACGATCAGAAAGCCTGAGAGTGCAGAGCCTATGACAATTGGGAGCGATGCGAGCCAGTGGTATATCGGTTTGCTGAACCTGTTCCACCCATAGTAGTAAATCGGCAGGAATATTGCTTCGGGAAAGAAGCCGAAGACGACCTCGAGAAAGAATGGGAGCGCAACAACACGTGTTGCAATATTCATGAACGTCGGCCACAGCAGGTACAGCTCGAAAGCAACGGCCGTTCCTGATGCAGCTCCGACACCGAACATTATTGAGAAACCGTACGACCATCTCCTCGCCATAAGGCTGAACTCATTTCTTTTCTTCAGAATACCGAGAAGTTCTGCTATCGACATCATCGCCGAAAGTCCGACGCCAAGAATGATGAAAAGTGAATGAAAACCCAGAGTCACAGCCATCAGGAGTCTGCCGTAGTCAAGTGGAGACAAGGTGGTGCCCGTCATTGTCGATGCATTTCAACTGTATAAACCTCACCCATGGCAGGTTTATCCTTCCTGTCGAGAAACAGCTGGCATCATACAACGAATTCGGATGACGGCATCTGTGTATGCGTTTGTCTCGAAGGGAATGCTGACAGGTGTATGAAGTCTGCCTCACTATTTTAACACATCCCAATTGATTCGGCTTTCTTAGAGCGCCGGCAACAGAGTGTTTGGCAACCGGCTTCATGCGTCACAGCGCATGCAGATGGCCAGCGCATCGTTTAGCTGCTCTCATCAGGCAATGATTCAGTCGATGGCATTGCTCCTTTTCCTTAAGTTGACACGAATCATTCAATAACCATACGGGAGAGCTTTCCTCGGCATGTGATGCTCCAGAGAGTGGAGGACGACTGGACGGGTCGCCATAAGGTTGAGGTTCTCCAGCTCAGGCATCTGGGAGGGGGGGGTGCAGTGATTGAAAAAGAGTAGAAGCCGGTATCCCTTTTCCGAATTGCTTATCACAGCACATTGCGACGGAGCATGCACAGAGTTCAGGCGTCGGAGTGGGAAGCAGGTGGGTGGGCACTGCATACACAAATTATTTCACATCAGATTTCAAAGAAGCGGAAAAGGGTTAAACTTATGTTCAGGGTGCAATTAGGAGGACGCGATGTGTGGGTCTGGCGTCAGCGAATCCAGTCATACAGTTCTCCGGCTTCACGGTACGCTTCAACATCGCAATCGTGACTTGAATGAACACTGCAGATGCAGTAGGAGATCGCGATTTTGACCTTCAGCAGAATTGATTACTCATCCCAGACGAAGCTCTTTGCAGGCATGTCAGCAATTGTTCTGTCCCTTCTCCTTTACTGGTACACCACCAGGCTCATCGCACCAACATTTTCGCAGTTGAGCAGCACACCGGTGGTTCTTTCAGCACTCCTCGCTGTTGTATTCTGGCTGGCTGTTTCATTCGTAACTTTTGAATTTTTTTTCAGAAATGATATCGCTGTTTTCGTCAGGCTGATAAAGGAAAAATGGTGGGCACCGATTTTCTTTGCAGCATATCTTACCATACATCTTCTCGTTTATGGCCTTGTTTTGGAAAACATTCTCGTGCTCACCTTTGGTTCGCCCGGTGTCGTTGCATCACAGAGGGCCAGTGCCTTCATCTTTCTAAGCAACGCATTCTACCCGCACACAATCGGGAATGCTCTTCTCCAGATCACATTGAATCCCAGTTTCGAGATCGTAGTTCCTCCGTACTACGGACTGGTCCTGGGTCCTTTCTCATTCTACACGGCAGCCATAATAGGTGTTCTGGTAATTCTGCATATAAACAGATTGAGCCTCATCAGGGGAGCAATCAGGCGTGTTGGGGGTTCCATTGTTTATCCTGCAGTTGGAGTCGTGGGCGGGGCCTCCTGTTGCATATCTCTGCCTGTGCTGATAACAGAATTCACCCCAATTGCTTCCGGAATCCTCATTGTCCCTATGTGGGTTGATTTACTCAACGCCCTTTATTATCTCCTGCCCATTTCTGTCATGGTGGCGCTTTATGCGGGACTTGGTCAGCTCAGTTATTCCCCGAAACACAAGGAAATTGTTCTATGAATGTGTTCGAAATGAATTCGAGTCTTCGCGCATCGATTTATCTGCTCAAAACTTCACATTTCAAATTGTGTGGTGAAAGTGTCTGATGCGCAGACCGAATTCGACTTATGCTGTCACCTCGCTCGTTCTCATCCTTCTTTGCGTCAATCCCCTTATCGAAACGATGGAGGGAAAAAGCGCTATTCTATTCATGTTTTCTCACTATGCACTATTCTTTGCAGGTTTTATTCTCTCATACAGGTCACTTCGATGGAACTGGTATACCCTCATCGCCGGGGTATCTCTCGCAGCATTCTGGCATTTTCCGGTTCCCTTTGCTCTTTCCGGAGCCTTCCTCCTGTACAGAATTATGGAAGAGGGCTCTATGGTCGCAGCTGGTTTTTTAGTGGGAGCAGCTGTTGAGCCGCTTCCTTCCGTTACACGCCCGGTTCTCTTTGGCTTGTGGATTGCCGCCGATTCTGCCCTCTCGGTTGTTTTCATAATTCATCCAAGTCTTTATTCTTCGGGAGATATCAGCTATTCACCCTTTTCCGCAGCTCAGTTTGTTTTGCTCGGCGTCCTCATGATATTCTTCATGAATTCAGTGATCGGTGTATTTGTATACGTCTATGCAAAAAGGTACAGGGCGCTGATTTCCGCGGAATGAACACTTGTCTGCGGGGATACATTTATAGTTTATGTGTCTGCTCCATCGGTTAGAATGACAGATGAGGGTTCGGAAGGCAACTGGTTGACGCAGACCCCACTACTCGACCATTTGCAGGATCTTGCAAAGAGATTACGCAGAATCGTATTTTCTGTCCTTGTGTTGACAGCCTTTTTTCTGTTTTTTGGCCCATCCTCAGTTGCGGTACACCCCTTCGACATAACAGTTCCCTTTGTTGGCGTCTTTCGCATCACGCGGCTGCCAATCATTGTCCCCAGTTTCCTGAACAGCTTTTCAACGGAACTCATCAGGTACTTCATTTACCACGAAGTGCCGAAGGGAATGATCGTTCTGAACGTTAGCGTCTTCGATCCTATACTTTCCTCCATGCAGGTATCGCTGCTTTTCAGCGTCATCGTATCCATGCCCATAATACTCACAGAAATGTGGAAATTTGTCTCACCTGCGCTTTATGAGACCGAAAAGAAGCATCTGAAATGGACCGTAATACCCGCCACGCTGCTTTTCGTTGCTGGTGCTTCGTTCGCTTACTTCATTGTCATACCGGTTCTGCTTCTGGTAGTTAAGCTTTACATCGTCTCTCTCGGCATTCAGGAAACGCTCAGTTTCAAATCAATCATAAGCATCATCGTGGGATTCCTGTTCGCCTTTGGACTGTCGTTCGAACTACCTGTTGTTATGGTGACTCTGACAAGGTTCGGTTTCGTCGGCTCGAAGGTGTGGATGGAAAACTGGAGGATGGGTGTACTGGGTTCCTTCATAATTGCACTGATCATTTCACCTGGTGTCACAGGCGGGCTCGTAGAAACAATCATAGGACTCACGCTGTCTGCACTGTACATCGCTGGTGCTCTTGTGGCGAGGCGAATCGAAAGGAGTGCGTTATCAGAGAGACAATAATATCTCCAACAA
>JAGVSJ010000016.1 GCA_019720975.1 Candidatus Sysuiplasma superficiale | reverse complement strand
GGAAACAAGCCTGCCGGAGGCCGACAGGTGAGTGCCGGTTGAGTTCCCTGATGATGAAATGCGGATTGAATAGTTGATAGAATAACCTTCGATTGCAAGGTATGCCATGTTTATTCCCTTGTTTATCAGCTTGATATCCTGGAAGCCTGTGTCCCCGCCACCGGATTTGATGCCCAGCTCCATCTGCCCCGGGACGTAGGCCAGCTCTTTCAGTCCTGCCCCCTTCCCCTCCCTGTACCAGCCTATCGGCAGGCTTGTGTTGAAATAGGATGCCTTGAGCATCAGGGGATTGTATATGGGGATTATGCCGGATATGTATGCCCCTGCCGATTCATACACCGCCTGGAGGTTACCGTAATAGGCTATCAGCCTGAACGAAGTCCTCATCGGCACATAGTCTATCCTCGTATCGGGTATTATTGTCAGTGTCGTGTTTCCCTGCCTGATGACAGGATTCTTCGCACTCCACAGCATACCGTTTGCGCTGACAACCGCGCCGTTGATCAGTATTCTGAAATAGACGGGGATTTCCTTCTCCATTGAAGCCGAAGGGCTATAGCTCACTGTGACGTTCATCGATGTTATCTCTCCAGGTATGTTGAACGGATCGCCGTAGGAATCTATTCCTGTTATTCTCAGCGGGTTGTGCTGGGCGACCGCATATCCATATCCTGCCGCCATTCCGCTCCCTATCAGTATGAAGAGGACCGCCGCCACGCCAATCTTTCTCTCCGTCAGCATCTCAGCTGGACTGAAGCGCGGAAAGGACAGTCCGGCTCTCTCAGGAGCGGGAGGAAGAGAGCGCACGGCTTCCATCAGATCAGGAAGAAGGAGAAGGATGAGAAACGGCCAGTATACGAGATAATTGAGGAGGAGACGATAGTAGAAGGTGAATGCAATCGCAGGGAAGGCAAAAAGGGTGTATTTCATCGAGCTGTAATGCCCGATGTAGATTATCAGCAGCCCGAGAGTCAGAATGACAGGCAGCGCATAGAAGACAATGCGGTTGAGAGGAAGGAAACCTGCAAAACTGAGTATGGAAGGTCCCAGCCCAATACCGATGATAGGCTGCCCGGCCACCCCCGCAATGTTGAAGAACCATTGACCGGCTCCCATAATTGCGAACGGCAGATTGGTTGCTATGAATGACATCACGCCGGCAAGTATGAACTGCATGAACTTTCTTCCGCTGCCCTCGTACTCCATATAGATAAAATAGAGATAGAACGGCAGAACCGCCGCGGCTGTCTGTTTGCTGGAAAGGCTCAGCCCGTACAGCATACCGCTCATCAGGGGCCTGTTCCTGCACACATAGGATGCCGCCAGGAAAAACAGCCATATTATCTCGGTGAGTCCTCCCGCAGTGTAGTATATCCAGTTGTAGTTCAGGAAGAGAATGAGGACAGCATACGGGAAGATCAGTGTGAAATTCTTCCTTCTGTAGTAGTAGAAGAGCAGCGGATATGATGCCAGGTTGAAGAATACGAGCACGTAATTGCTGTGTATCCACCCTGTGATCGCAGGCATCATCAGGATCACTGAAAGGCCCGGGTAGTTCAGGTTGTGGACAAAACCCCCGGTGAGTACAGGAGTCAGGTAGTAAAAAGGCACGTGGTAGAAGGAGAAGACACCTGCCATGTTTCTGTTGATATAAGGGTCAATTCCGTGGAGGGTCAGATATGCAGCGTAAGTTTCTATCGCTATCTCGTCCGTGCCGAATTGAGGCAGGACGCTGACAATCCCCGCGAATAGAAATGCGACTCCGGCAAGCAGCAGCACCAGATACAAATTTTCCATCTGCCTGCTGCCGCTCTTCACTGAAAGTGAAACAAGCAGCAGCGCAATCGCGACCACAACCAGCGCCGATTCGGATACAGCCATCACAAATCCGTGAACACCGGTGCCTGCCAGGCTTTCTGCGGTAGAGATGAAGAACAGCGCAAGAGCAACGAAGGAAAATTTATTCAGTATCTTTCCGACAATATCCTTTCTCCTGAAAATCCGGTCTATTCTTCTGTTGGGCCTGAGCGGCTTGATCGCCGTTGCGGCAATCAGAAGCAGACCCGAGGCAAGGAGAAGGGCCCAGACCAAGGTCAGCACAGGTATGTTGAGGTAGCCTGCGTCAGTCCACAGGGTCGTGGAAACAGAGATGAAAGAAACTGACAGTGCTATGTACGCAAGCCGCTTCAGCAGGTTGCCCGCAGCCCGCGGGGGGTAGAGAATCGTTTCTTCTTCTGACATGGATGAGCACTTCCCGGAATGTCATAAATCATTCAATATTAATTGATGCACCTGGGCGCGGGACAAAATTCCCTGATTTTCCGGCAGTCACAGACCACAGGATAGACCCTCTTCCCAAAATATTCACCGGGACAGTCAATCTTTGTGTTCGACCGGAACCCGTTACCTCTTTCTCTATGGGGACCAGCATGTCCTCCCCTGCCCACAGCCTTCCGTTGCAAACACCGATTATTCTCATTCCGGGGTGTAATATGTATGCTGCGCCTCGTGCTAACGAACAGTCAGGTTGACAGTTTCTGCCGCGAATTCGAGTTCCTGCTTCCGAAGCACAGGGAACGGTACCGGCACAATCCGTCTGCGGGCGTGACTGCAGGGGATACGAAAGTGACTATGCTGAATGGATACAGAGAGCCGCCATCTCCAGGGGCACACCGCACCATCTGCTGAATATGCCCGTCAGATGGATGACCCTTCCCATTCCCGCTGCCCGAACAACCGTTAAGTAATTTGATTCAATTTCGTTATTGAATGAAAAAGAAGGCGGTCGTTCCTCCCGTACTGGCTGTCCTTATCACAGTCATGGTATTCCTGATGGGGACGTTCACCCCGTTGCTTTCTGTGCTGAATCCGGCAACAGGGGTAGTCCAGAATGCGAGAAATCTTGTGATCGGAAACGAAACATTTTCATTGCCCCGCCTGGCCGGAAAGGTGACTGTTGTGCAGGACGCTTACGGCGTATACCACTTCTATGCGCCTGACGTCCAGAGCCTTTACTTCGCCCTCGGCTTCGTGCAGGCAAAGGAACGGCTCGAGCAGATCGAGGTTTTCGGACTGGAGGGCATGGGACAGATGGCACGTTTCTTCGGCAGTTCCTATCAGAACTACGATCGCTTCCAGACACTGACGGGTGCCCCCATAACAGCAGAGAAGGACTGGAAGAGCGTTGTTGACAACGCATCCGTGAACTCCACTGATATGCTCACCAGAGAGGCCCTCACGGAATATGCCGCCGGCATAAACGCCTACATCAACCTCTCCGAGGCTGACCACCTGACTCCCGTGCTTTTCAAGCTGCTGGGTGTGGAGCCGTATTACTGGACGCCCGTGTACTCCTACGCCGTTCAGGAGATAATGACGCAGCAGCTTGAATTCGGGACTGAGGGGCTCAAGATGACCATAATCCACAACCTGCTCGGCAACTACACCTATGATCTGTTTCCCACATTCTCTCCTGTCCAGAAATACTACTATGGCGGATACGGCGGTGCACAAAATGGAAGGATTCTCGGTATTTCGCACAACACATATCCAGTGAACTCCACGGTGATTTCACTCGCGAATTCGCTTCTGCGGCAGTTCAGCAACGATCCGCCAATCTACTTCCCCCTTCCCGTGAGTGACCACAGCAATGAAATTGTCGTCGCCGGCAATAGGACAGCGACTGGTTATCCCATACTTATGGGCGGCCCGGTACTTGGTTTCTCCCTTCCGGCCATATGGTTCCAGGTCCAGCTCGTCGCACCGGGTCTCGACGTCTACGGTGTGGTGCTCCCCGGCGCACCCGCGGTCATAATAGGTTTCAACAGGAACATAGCCTGGACTCTGACCGACACTCAGGCCATAGCCGACGGGACCTTCTTCTTCGTCCAGCATATCGCGGGCAGCGATTACGAATGGAACGGCACACTTTATCCAGTGACAGAGTACAGGATCAACGGATTCGAGGTCAACTGGACAAACCTGGGACCGGTCATGGTCCGGAGCGGCAGCACAGCGATAGTGATGGACTGGATGGGAAACATGGTGAGCAACGAGATCGGCGCTCTTCTCGAGATCAATTACGCCTCCAACTGGACCGGGTTCAGGAGTGACCTCTCCATCTGGAAGGCACCGTACCAGAACTTCGCCTTTGCCAGCAGGACAGTGATCGCGGACATCTCCCCCGCCTTCTATCCGGTGTTTTCCGGGGATACCTACAACCCTGCTGCCATAATGCCGGGCAACGGAAGCGAATACATCTCAGGCTCCATACCGTACTCAATGGTGCCACAGGTTGTGAATCCGCCGCAGGGGTTTATCGTGAGTTCCAACCAGCGGCAGGTCGGCCCCGCCTATCCGTACTGGTTCGGCATGACAAACAGCTTTTCTGACGGCTACAGGGCGCAGATGGAGGTGAACTTCCTGGAGGAGCACCCGGTGGTATCGTTAAGCGGCATCATCGGCTTCCAGAGTACCAATTATACCGATTACGAGGCGCAGGCAGCTGTGCCGCACATACTGGCATACATCAGCGGGAGCACAAACCCGATGGCGGAGAAGGCCTACTCCCTGCTTTCAGGCTGGAATTATAACATGACAACAAACTCCCTTGCAGCCTCCGTCTGGTTTTTCACCTACGAGGATCTGTTCAACAACACCTTCCTTCCGTTTCTGGGAGCACATGGCTGGTTTGCCTACAACAGCACCCTGGGAATACCTTCCGGCATGGGCGGCAGCCTTCCGGGGACCACAGGCTCCGCGTCTATGGAGGATGTTCTCCTTTCGCTCATACTGGACGGCACCGCGGCACCGTTCTCCAACAGGAGCATGGCGAGCCTTGTAACCAGTTCGGTGATTGAAGCAATGCAGTACCTCGAGTCAAGCTATCCTGCCGGGAACTACACCTGGGGCCACTTCTACGGCTTTCTCTTCCCAAACCTCTTCGGGCTGAGCGAATTCAACGTCGGTCCGATACCCAAGGGAGGGGATTTCAACACACCCAACGATGCCTCCGGAGTCGGGCCGGACAATTACCCCACAGGCGGTCAGAGCTGGGAAATGGCGGTGAACATGGGCAATGTGTCCGGTTCTTACGGCATATACCCCGGCGGGCAGAGCGAGAATCCTGCGAGTCAGCAGTATTCCAGCTACATAAAGGACTGGATAGACGGAACCTATCTGCCGCTCATCTTTTATCCATCCGCATCCTCAATTCCCAAAAATCAGGTACTTTCAGTAATAACGCTTGACCCTGCGGGCGGGGGATGAACATGGGGAAGGGAATCGGCTTTCTTGTATCGCTTGTCATCGTTGCTGCACTGGGATTCGCACTTCTCCTCACCGGCATCTGGTACACCGCCATAGCTGCAGGTCTCGCAGCTTCCCTGCTGATAAGGAAGGGGTACCTGGTGTCTGTCCTCTCCTCTTTCGCCGGCGGCATGATTTCAGTCGCATTCATGCTGCTGACGCTTCCAGTCGGATATGTCGGTGCGGTGATGAATGAGGTGGCTGCAATCGCCGGAATTTCCGCAACGGTCCTCTTCGCGCTGATGTTCCTGGTCAGCGGGGCGCTTGCGCTTTCGGGTGCGCTGTTCGGGACCTTTATAGCAAGCATAGCAATCAATCCGCGGAGCGGGGGTGCCGTTTCTGATTGAATTCATTGCACTTACACGCTTGGGCGCGTTTGGGCGCATCAGACGTTTTTGCCGCAATTCACGGCTGCAGGCGGTCAGGCAGACATCCGGAGGACGGAGATATTGAATCTCCCTGCCTGCAATTTGCCTCTTTGCTGTGTAGCAAAGGCAATTCGGTAGAAATACAACCTGTTGCAGCATTTCCCCGGTGAAAGCGTTTTCGTTTCCAGGCGTTCAATTCATCAATCAAACGGCCTTCGAATAAACTCATGATATGGTATCCTTCGCAGGCTGGCCCGACAATGTGGCGAATCTCCCCTCAAAGCACCTCGCTTCTGCTGCTAACAGGTTTTTGCATCTGAGCCATTCAACGGATATCATCTCCTCCATGCCGTAGTGTGTTCCGGCCATGCTCTTCCTGCCGTATTTGCCCAGCATACTGTTCATGAATTTCATTGAGCAGCATTTCAGTTCAAACCATCTGAAACCATGGCTGAACGGTCGTGCGCTATGGTGACCATGTAACCGTTGTGTCTGAAGTAGCCGCTGTACTACGACTCATCATTGAATTTACTCTGCTGCCTGTCCGTTGCGTCCCTGAACTCCAGTGATGCGGCAGGTTCACCCGGTCCTGCTGTGTGCTCATCCGGCATCATGAGTTCCTTTCTGCGCCGGTAATTTCCTATCCATCCGCATCCATTTCTGGGATGGTTTGCGTTTTCCTTTCAGAACACTGTCAGTCCCGGGGGGACATGTCCTTTGATCGGAGAATGTACCGCTCAGCTGCTTTGAGTGAAAACCAGCGGTTTCGAATACCAGATCGTCAAATCCCTGCCACCCTATGAACACAGGGATTGCGACCTGCCTGACAGGAAGCCGTTGCATGTCATGAACTGAGTTTGATGAGCGTCATTGTTTCCAGAACGCCGGGGTAGGATCTTATTTCGTCAACCTTCCTGTTGAGAAGCTCCACATTATCCGCGCTCATCTCTGCAGCGACGTCGTAGCCGCCGCTTGTCTCAAAAACGGACGAAGCTATCTCCCTGAGCCTCTTGATTACATTTCTTGTCTGATCGAGCTGTGTCTTTATCAGAACAATGCCGGAAATCTGATTGTTACGCGTTACAATTGTGAACTTCTCAATTATTCCGTCGGCAACCAGTTTGGCGATTCTGGCCCTCACTCCTCCTTCGGTCAGGTTCACATGCCTCGCTATCTCAACGTTCTTCATCCTTCCGTTCTCTCTCAAAAGGGAAATTATCTGGCTGTCTATTTCGTCGATTACCCTTACAACTACCTTCTTCTGTACCTCTTTTCCTTCAGCGCCGACCATACAGAAGGCGCATACATCTATTCTCTATTTAATCCATTCTGATACATTCAGCCGCCTTCAGTCCGGGCTTAAATACGGCGCGTATCCGGATAGATACAGTGTTCTGCCGGCGTCTTTCCCGCGAGCGTCTGCCTCGCATTCTATACTCTATCAAGATGTGGAATGCGGGAAACAGGTTTTATATCTCACCGGAGCCGCTGGAATCGGCACAAGGGTGAGGAAGACAGTTGGATAATGCACACCGCACCTCGGCCAGTATCAGCCGCATAATTTCTGTTGTTTCAGCCGCCTTCCTTCTCTTTCTTCTGTCTGCTTCGATCCCTCTGCTGTCACGCAATGCAGTTGCTGTGGGCCTCACCTCTTCCCCGCAGTTCTCGGCGAAAGGCAATCTGTTCTACGTCAACAGTTCCTTTACTGTCGAAAACCATGCATACTATGCCATAGACAGCATACACTACTCGATGAATTTCACAACAACCGGGAACAGCACCGTCCTTTTCCTCTATTCAACAGGTCTCGCCACGGCCCGACCCGGCGCAACAACATCGTACAACGTCTCGGTCCCGGTTTACTACAGCAGTCTGCCTCCATGGTTCCTCAGGGAGGCTTCAGTCACTCCCGTGAACATCACTTTTTCATTCAAGGTGTCTGCATCATATGCACTCGGTTTTTTCTCAGTGGTCCTGAATCACAGTGAGACAATGTCCTCTTCCGCATTGATCAATGCCAGCGGAACACCGTACCTGTTCGCCAAGAATGAAGCGGTCGGTGATATGCCCTTCCATGCCCGGATGACGGATTACAGTGCGAAGGAGGCGGATTGACTGGCGACAACAGGGTGGAACTACAGGGCGGGAAGGCGCAGCGGGTTTGCACCGATGCATTATGCGAGGGCGATCGGTTCACTTGTGGAATCAGTTGTCTTCCTTCTCTTCCTTCCGGAGCTTTACATCGCTCTCGCGCAGAGATATCCCGAAATCCTGCTCAATTCGGCTGCCGGACTGGCATACACAACTGTGTTCTTCGGCCTGATGTTCCTGCCTTTGAATTTCACTGCACAGCTTCTCGGCGATGAAAGGTTTGCGGGGCTACTCCTGAAATCGCTCTCGATTGCAGTGCTCTCCGCATACTTCCTCGTTTCCTTCAACAGGAAGTTCACCATTGTTCCGCTCGCGTCGTATACGCTGTCTGTCAGCATGTATCCTGTGGCCCTTGTCCTTTCCGTGCTGGCACTCTCAAGAATAATTCCTGCCGCTGTTTTCTATCTTGAAAGCAGGAAGATAAGATTGAGGACTGTTCAGAATAATGCCTGAACGTGCTGCTTCCGTGCTTCCCTGATCGGCAGAATCTGAGTTTCCTCCTCCTCACCCCTGAACAGCATCTCAGTCAGCTCGATCTCCCTTGCCACCCTGGAGTTCCTGCAGGACGGGCACTCGGTAGGCTTGTGAAGGGCATTCTTCAGTTTGACAGTCGAGCTGTCGAGGCTGATATAGATTCCACATGTCTCGCACCTGACTTCCACCATCTGCGCCTCTGTCATAATAGAACACCGATTCCCCGAAATCACACTTCAATCCACTTTGATGCACAATGTGCCCGTGAACTGGAGCAGGAAACAGTAAACGCAAACTGTTTTTAACGGTTTGCATCGCTGTCTGCCCTGTCCTCCGAGTCTCTGCCGAATCTTTCTATATCCGCATTGAGGTAGCGCCTCTTCATATCGCCTGCATCGAGCTGTTCGAACAGCTTCTCAATTATTGCGAGATCCTTCTGTTCGAATGTGAGCCTGTCTGCAGAAACTATGACCACGGCCCCCCTGTCAACGGCCTTCTGCATTATGTTCTCAATCATGCCTATGACCCTCACAATGCTGTTGTTGGAGAGAAGGTATTCGAGACCGTCGAGGAAGACTGCCGAATTGTCATGCCTGTCTATGAAGCTGAGCACTGCGCCTGTGATCATCGAAAGCTTTGACGGATCCAGGTTGTTGCTTCCAACAACCTGGGTCAGCCACCTTATCTCGGCACCGTTGAGTGAATACTTCTCACGCAGTTTTGTCGGATGCTGCCTTGTTATTGCAAGTATATCGAAGCCTGCCTTTGAAAGATCCGAGAGTGCAAGGTACGCAACATCAGGCCTCTGCTCGCCGACGAGATATATGTAACCCCTCCTGAGCGAATAGCGTATGCCTTCAATCTCCGCATGTCTCGTTGACTGCTGTTCCTCCGTTTCCGCCGTGCCCCCTTCCCTCATCGCGACCTGCGCCTGTTCCTGTTTCAACATCAGTATCGTTCCCTTCCTCTTTCCCTTTCCATGAATGGGTATTCCCGAGACCGAGAATCTTCTTGTTCCGGATGGTGTCACGAATGTATAGGTGGAATCGAATTTCTCACCTCTCTTCAGGTTGTCAATGAATTCAACAACCTGAAGGGAATCCTTTTCATCAAGCATGGGTATTATCTTCAGCTCCTCGGAATCACTGTCAGGAAGCAGGAGCTTTTCCGCCTGACTGTTTGCGAACTCTATATTGCCCGACGCATCAACCTTGATGATCGGAAATTCCATTTCGTTGAGTATTTCAAGCAGTTCGTTCCTCACAGATTCGGCATTCCGTTTCAGCTGCGATTCCTTCCTCAGCATTTCCATGTTCCTGACAGAACTCACTATGTTCGCTGAGAGCTTGTCAAGTATCCATATGTCCTTCTCCGTGAACCCCCTCCCTTCAAACTTGTTCAGCAGGAGTACAAGTATGGGTATGCCTCCCTCAGTTTTCTTGAATACCGGAAATATGAGCATGTCGCGTACTGTCTGGGAAAGATTTGGATCGCTGTCAATCTGCGAGCTGGTGAAGTTATTCACTATTATTGTTTCACCGCTTTCAGCCGTCTTTATCGCGAGCCTGTCTATCGTTTCCGGAATCCTTGTCTCGAAGAAACCGTTCCATTCGATATATGAGGATGATACAACGCCGGTGAGGGAGTATTCACAGCCGATTATGTGCCCCGCAGCAGATGCAAGTGAATCGAGCATCCTTGTGAGGTTTCTTTCAGAGGCTATCTTTCTTCCCACATCGTCTATGATGCCAGTCAGCCCGGCATTCTGTCTCTCCCTGTAGACTGTTTCTAGCTGCCTTATCCTTCCTTCCAGGTATTCTGAAGCCTCCGAGATGAATGCAATGTTTCTGTTGAGTTCCTCAATGTCCCTGAATCCGGTGAGTATCACCGCGTCCGGCGTTTCAACAGACTTCAGCCTTGAGACTGCGATCTTATTGCTGAAGAGATCGTGGAATGCCGATTCATCGCCATTGACATCGATAACTCCGGTCCCGGAAATACCGTTCAGCTTTTCGGCAAGGCCGGGAACGGTCTTCATGAGTATCTCCTTCGGGGGCTGGTAGGAGGACTGCGATGATGCTATCTGGGCAAGGATACCCCTTTCGTAATCTATGGAATACACAGCTGCAAATGCTGCACCTGTCTTTTCCGTCATTGCCGATGCCACTGTCATGTAGATTGCGGGGGTATCGTACTCCCTGTTGACCGAGTCCTTGAAGTCCGACATCTTCTGCAGATGGCCGAGTCTGCGCTCTGTTTCGTCTGCCCTGCCTACTGCAGTCATCCTTATTGTGAGAAAATCAAGTAGCTCCTGCGTCACTGCATTCCTGAACAGCTCCTTCCTCAGCTCTGTTCTGAAGTCGAAGCCAACAAGTACAACGCTGTGTCCCCTGTATTCTTCAGATTCATGTATCAGCATATTGTAGACCGGGGGCGGATGCCCGGCGCCTTCCCCGGAAAGGCCCAGGATCTCCTCCATCGAGTCAATGTCAACCGCATTCTCGATTATATGTGTCCTTGTCGCAAGCCTTGCCGTGTTTTTGAGCGCGCTGTCGAACCCTGCAGATGAGACTCCGGGGGCGCATGCTTCCCTCAGGTGTCTGTCCCCTGCCAGGAAGTGCAGTTTCTGCTCTCCCCGAACCCGCAGCAGAAGCATACCGTTGCCGCACATGCATATTTCCCTGGAAAGCTCAAGTGCCGAATCAGCCAGCTTTGCAATGCTGCGTTCGTCCGCAGCGGATCTGATGTATTCCGCAAGCATCACCCTGAGATGCTTTTCACTTTCCAGATCCGCCAGTGTCTTCTTCAGCTCCGAGAACGAGTTCGTCCTTTCTATGACTGCCGAGAACTGCTTCGCAATGACTTCGGCCATCTCCATTTCGTCACCGGAGAACGTCCTCCTTCCGATGCGGTGAAGCGCTATGACTCCGATATCCTCCTTTATCGTTCTGATCGGTATTGAGAGGATTGATTCAGGCTCGTTGGGTGTTCCAGGTATGTTGACAGACCTGGCATCGGTATGGGCATCGTGGATGAGTTCCGGCTTGTCCCTGGAAATCGCCCTTCCGACTATGCCTTCCCCTATCCTGACGGAATAGGAGAGCATCTCCTCAGAAAATATGCCATGCGACTGAATCGGGATGAGCATCGATCTGCTCTGATCCAGTATGTAGAAGACAGATATGTTCGCGTGTATCACCGTGTCTATGAAGTTCAGTATCTCCTCCGCTATCTTCACCGGATCGCCCTCCCGCTGAAGAAGGAGAAGCTCCTCCAGCAGGAGATCGCGCAGTTTCATCCTTTTCTCCCTTTCTGCTATTGATAGGCCGAGTGCGATCTTCGTCCCGATAGCTCTTGAAATCAGGGAAATTTCCTTCATCTCCGCCTCGTCAAACGGGCTCTGGCTCTCGCTTTCGAGTATCATCATCATCCTTCTGCTTGCTCCTGTATCGACAGGTATTAACGCAGCCCATTTTGAACCGGAAGCAAGCGGCCTGTACCCAGATTTTCCGAAATCGCTGACAGTCACCGCTTCAAGGCCGTAGCCGGCGAAGAGATGGCTGCCGCCGAGCTTCAGACTCTGCGGCGTGTCATAAAGCGATGTGAGCGTTTCGCTCATTCCCGCCAGTTCCAGATTTGTTCCTGTCTCCTCCTCCACTGTAATGGCGACGTAATCAACCGCCAGCCACTTCTGAATCAGGTCAGCGATCCTGTTGAGGCTGCCCCCCTTGACAGTGCCGTCATGTATGTTTGCCAGCGCCTCGACGACTGCTGCCAGTCTCATGGAACGTGCTGCCTGTTGAGTGGCGGAGATTTCATGTCCAAGCAGGTGGCCAAAAACTATGTTCACCAGTGAAAATGCGCTCTCTTCCTCTTCTGACAGATTCCTGCTGCAGCCGACATACATGTAGAGGGACCGGGAAACGCTTTCACCGCCCCTGAAAAGGACAAATTCGCTGATGCCCGTCATTGCGGATATTTCGGCAATCAGTTTTATGCCCGAGTCGGCAGAAACTGCTGTTCTGTCTCCCAGAAATTCCGCCTTCAGCGGAAGGAGATCCTCATAAGGGATGTCTCCACCTGCGAGCAGTTCCGCATGTGTAGACCACTTGAATTTCATGTCCTTTCCCATCACAACAAACGCAATGCATATGTCAGGTCTCCATTTCGTCACACTTCTGCTGAATGAGGCGAGCATCGATTTCCAGTTCACTGACTCGGACAGAGCCTCAACGCCAAGGCCTACTATCCTCCCGTAAACGCCTGTTCCGGTGCTGTCTGACAGTTCTCTGCCCCGTCCTGCAACTGACCTGTCCTCCAGCTGTTTGAAACTCAAATCTTCACCCGGCATTTGCTCACTCGGACCCATCCTGGCGCTGCTGTTGAATGGCATGATGCTGGAGCCCGGGAACCATATTTAAACAAAAATAGTCCAGTTGTCACGGTTGATAGCCACATATACCGACTCGCGCTGCGCATGGATGGCCGCTGAAAGCGGAAACCTTTTGCGCCGGCATCGCAACAATTTAAATAACCACAGAGCAATGTCTGACTTATGTCAGACGCACTGAGCACCGAGGGTTTTTATGAACGCGGCTACACGGAAACAGACTGCGGAGATGCAGTGCAGGAGCACACATACGTGTTTCCGGAAGAGCGGTCTGCCGATGCCGGCCGTGGCCTGCAGGAAGCAAAGGCAACCTGGAGTGACGAGACTGACGTCATCCTTTCCCGTCGGTCTTCGCTCGCGGGGGACAGGAGCGCTGCAGTTCTGGAACTTTCGCGTCTGGTCAACAGGTTCTGCTCTCGTATCCTCACATCCCTCGAAAATGGCCTTCACGGCACGCAGCCATCGGCCGGACATCCGTCCATCCTGAACACTTCGGAGGCCGGAAGGAGGAGGGAGATAAACCTTCCCGGTTTTTCGATCCCCGGAGGTTCCTGCCTGAGCAGGGAGGAGTGGCTGAGGCTTTACTCCATTGCAGTCAGGAGAATGGAACGTTTCGGTTACCTTATGACGCAGCGCGACAAGAAGTATATTTCAAAACAGTCCGGGATTGATATCACGCCATACATCTGGAACACACTGGTCAGGAGGATGGGTCTCAGAAGGATAGAAAATCCATACTCCTCCTCAAACCTCGTCATATATGTTGAGCCGAGGCGCGTGCCGGGAATCGCTCCACGGAAACGGTCTGAAGAGCAGAGAGTGTGCGAAAGATAGTTAACGCATTCAGCCATTGAAGAGCGATGATACTCGTTCTCGGCGCCGGTACCGTAGGGCGGACAATAGCCAGGGATATTTCAAATTACGACTCTGTCACCGTATGCGACGTTTCCCCGGCCGCCCTGAAAAGTGTCGACGGCGTCAGAAAAGTCAAAGGCAACATCTTCGACCATCCGCATATTTTGGAAAGGGCGGATGCAGTTATATCCTCTCTTCCCGGAAGCATATCATTCGGAACAGTCAGCAAGATTCTCGGCGCGGGAAAGACAGTCATAGACACCAGTTTCATGCCTGAGGATCCGTTCAGGCTCGACAGGATTGCAAACGCAGGGAGATGCATCTATGTCCCGGATGCAGGCTATGCCCCCGGACTGACAAATGCGCTTGCGGGGCATATCTATGCAGAACACAAACCTGAATCAATCACCATTTATGTGGGCGGCCTGCCAGAGTCGGATACATCACCTCTCCATCATGCTGTGACATTCAATGTGGAAGGGCTGGTTGATGAGTATCTGAGACCTGCCAGGATGGTGCGGGACGGCAGGATTGTTTCTGTCGACCCGCTGTCTGAAACTGTAGAGATTGATTTCCCGCAGGTTGGAAGGCTTGAGGGTTTCTACTCCGACGGTCTGAGAACAATGCTCAAAACCATGAAGGTCAGGGAGATGTCCGAAATAACACTTCGCTATCCGGGCCATCTTGCCGTAATGAGGGCACTCGTCTGCCTCGGTTTCTTCTCCGGAAGGAGGATCGGCGGCTGTTCGCCGCGTGAAATTTCCGAGGCACTGCTGTCCGGGACGGATCGGAACTTCAGGGACATGTGCGTCACCAGAGTCACAGCCCGGTGGGACGGCAGGCGCATTGACTACTCATCAGTGGACAGGTATGACAGCTCCACTTCAACTTCCTCCATGGCAAGGATGACAGGCTATTCAGCCTCCGCGTTTGCCCGCATTGTGCTTGGAGGAGAGATTGCGGGTTCAGGCGTGATGCCTCCTGAGTATTTCGGTTTCAATTCCTCCGTTTTCAGGGCGCTCCTCCGTGCTCTCAGATCAAGGGGGATAGTTTTCAGAAAGAGCGTTCAGTGACACATACACTGCGCTTGCGGTCATCCCGTTGAATTGTTTAAATAGAGGTTTGACCGAAACAGTTGACACAAAAACTTCCTGCTGAACGAAACGTCTGTGCACGAAATGCACTTGCCGCTCTCCCTGTTGACGGGGATACTGTTCAGACCCGGTCGGGCAGCCGGAAAAGCAGGATGTTGAACGGATGGGTCTTGATGGACAGGATGGATGGAAGAGAGGAGTGGCTCACTGCATCGGAGATAGCCACATTTGTTTACTGTGAAAGGAAGTTTCATTACTCTGTCTCGCCGCCGCCGGGATATGTGGAATCTGAACGGTCAATCATGCGTAAGTCGCGCGGCGCGCTGTTTCACCAGAAGAAGGAATTGCGTGCCAGACTGAAATATGCAGTATGGCCCGCGCTCCTTCTGCTTGGCATCATTTCCCTGATTCTGGCTGTGGCTGTATGGATATACTGAAGGAAGTCATAGCTGCCATACTTGTGGCATCAGGGATCATGGCGCTCTATCTCTGGTATTCCAGGACCGAGAGACTGCGATCTTCGGACCTTGGAGGTTCAGGCATTGTTCTCAGATCAGAGAGGTTCGGACTGTCCGGCAAGCCTGATGTCCTTCTCAGGCGCGGTCATTCATACATCCCCGTTGAATACAAAAGCTACAGATCAGGCGGAAGGCCAGGGGACTGGGATGTGGCTCAGCTGCTCGCATACTGTCTGCTGATCGAGGATGCGACCGGCCATGCATCCGGCGGAAGGATAGTTTATACCGACGGCACCTTCCAGATAGACTGGAACAGGCAGTCCAGGGATTACATTGTCGGCATCATCAACGAAATGCGCAGCGGTCGCAACGCAATGACAGCTGACAGGTGGAAATGCAAAAGGTGCGAGTTCTCATCATACTGCGGCAGGTGATCAGTTTCCAAAAGGTGTTCTCTTTCTCTTCGTCCCGTCGCGGAAGACAGGGTAGTAGCCTGCATTGTGGCAGCGATCCGCCTCCTGCTCCGTTTTGTATTCCCTTCCGCAGAACCAGCACTTGTAGAGTGTAACCGTCTTCTTGTCACCCGCAGGACTCCTTTCACCCATTCCATTACACTTCCTTATGCCGTGTTAACTGACATTCCATCGGTTTATAAAGTTATTGACCCAGTACCTCCATCTCTCTTCAATTCGCCGCCTGAGTGCGGAATCGCATTTCTGCATTCCAGGGATGAACGCTGTCTGTTTCATCCCCTTTCCTCCTTCCGGGTCGGACGTCAGTGGTTCAAGAATGTCTCCCTGCTGAACTCCCTTGCAACGATGTGCCTTCCGTTTATGCCTGATGCCTCATCAGACGCGAGAAACACGGCCGCATCCGCCATAACTTCAGGGGAAAGCAGCTTTCCGAAGTTTTCCTCCGGGGCGTCCGGGGGTATCATCCCTCCACCCACGAATCCGCCCGGAGTGAGAAGATTGACAGAAATGCCTGATCCCTCAAATTCCCTTGCGGCTATGGCTGTAAGCGCGTTGACCGCAGCCTTTGCCGGGAAAATGGGTGCAAAACCACGCAAATTCGCCATATCCTGGTCAATGCTGACATTGACAATCATTCCCCTGCCCTGTTCCCTGAACACGGGTATGAACGCCTGCATGACAGCGAGACAGCCGAAATAATCCGTGTCCATCGCTGTCCTGAGCGCATTCAGCCTGTATGAGTAGAAGGGTATGGCGCTGTGCGCGAAGCCCGGATTGAATTCCGCCATTCCTGTACCCGCACAATTGAAAAGTACGTCTATCCCTCCCCAGTGTGAACCGAGCAGATGCACCGCCTCGTCCACAGATTCAGGCGATGTCACGTCAAGAACAACCGCGAAGACATCAAACCCATCCTTTTTCATCCTCTGGCTGGCATCCTTCAACCGCTGGCCGGCCCTTGATGCCATCGCCACGAATGCACCCTCAGCCGCAAGTGCCCTGACTATCGCCGAACCGATGTTCCCGCTCCCGCCAACGACAAGGACCCTTCTTTCACGGAGCCTTCCGCCCATCCGTTACACCGTCGCCGGACTATGAGCGTCAATCAATAAACACTTTCGGCATCAGAGAACCCTGGCGTGCATTTAAAACCATCCTCAATGGTTCCTGCGCCTCCTGACCGGCCTCTGCCTCCTGTCCCTTTCCGGAGCACATGCAGTTTGCGTGAAAGCACCTGGTGAAATCCTGCAGTCGTGATTGGCACATCAGGAAAAAGACGGAAAGGGGAACAGCTCTCCTGCAATCATCCTTCCTTTCCGTCCCTCTTCACAAACAATGCCCTTAACTGCCTGCCGACAACCTCTATCTGTTCATCCCTGGCCTGCTCCCTCATTTTCCTCAGCGTCGGCATCTCGCTGTAATATTCCTTCATCCACTCCTCGGCAAACGTGCCGTCTCTGATGTCTTTCAGTATCTTCCTCATGTTCTCCTCGGAGTGCTCATCAATGATCTTTGCACCCCTTGTTCTTCCACCGTATTCGGCCGTGTTGCTCACGTTCGCCCACATGTTCTCGATTCCGCCCTTTTGTATAAGATCGACGATGAGTTTCAACTCGTGGAGAACCTCAAAGTATGCGACCTCAGGCTGATATCCTTCGGAGACCAGGAGCCTGAACGCCCTTCCTATCAGTTCGGCAACCCCCCCGCAAAGCACTACCTGTTCCCCGAAATTGTCCGTCTCTGTCTCCTCCCTGAAGGTTGTCTTTATTACACCCGCCCTGGTTGCACCGATACCCTTTGCTATCGCAAGTGCAATCTGCAGTGCATTGCCCGAATAGTCCTTTTCAACAGCTACGAGTGCCGGCGTGCCAAACCCCTCAAGATAGGTGTTCCTGACCATGGCGCCCGGCCCTTTTGGAGCTACCATTACAACATCGACTCCTTCTGGAGGCTCTATCCGCCTGAAATGTATGGTGAAGCCATGCGCAAACTCCAGAACCTTTCCCCTGCCCAGGTTCCTTCCTATGTCATTGAGATAGACGTCAGGCTGAACCTCATCAGGTATGAGGACCATGATTATGTCGGCCCTGCTGACGGCGTCCGGTATCTTCAGAGGGCGGAATCCGTCTTTTTCAGCTTCCTTCCAGCTTTCGCCGCCCGGTCTGAGTCCAACCACAACGTTCACGCCGGAATCCCTCAGGTTGAGCGCCTGGGCCCTTCCCTGGATTCCGTAACCTATCACAGCAACAGTCTTTCCTTTGAGTATGTCGAGATTCGCGTCCCTGTCATAAAATGCGTTGACCATTCCATCACCCCAGCAGTTCGTGCGGATTGAGGCTGCCTTCGGTGGCAGGGATCTTTGCATCCTGCTGCATTGCAGGGCGTAATTCGAGTTCAGCCTCCCTGACCCCCCATATTCTCCTCACAGACTTCACGAGTCTGGCGGCTTCCGCATCCCTGTCTGTCACGACCTCAAGCTCAATGCCCGATTCAGCGGAGAAAGACAGTCTCTCTATCCTTATGTTTCTCCTGCTGAATTCAAATATTACTCTCTGCAGCACTCCTTCCTGATCATCTGCCGAAACTTTTAATCTCGCTGTCATTCACATCCTTCCATTTGCATCTTCCATATATCGTTCCGTTCTTTCCGGCCCAGGGCGGCGTCATCGGCAGACAGTCTTCGTTTATGTCTATCCGCACGTCCGCCACAAACGGCACATCGCTTTTGAGCCCACGCTCAATAGCCTCCGCCACCTCGCCGGGCCTTTCGACCACAACGCCTGCGCCGCCCATCGATTCTGCGAACTTGACGAAATCCGGATGCACCCTGTAATCTGCCGAAAATATGTGATTGTTGTAGAAGTGCTTCTGAAACTGTCTTATCATCCCGAGGCTGTTGTTGTTCATCACAACAACGAACACGGGGAGCTCATTTTCCACAGCAGTCGAAAATTCGCCAAAGGTCATCTGGAAGCCCCCGTCCCCCGTGAGGCAAACCGTTTTGGTTTCTGGCTCTGCAGCCTTTGCGCCTATTGCCGCCGGAAGGCCGAATCCCATTGTCCCGAGTCCGCCCGATGTGATGAACCTCCTTCTGCCCCTCGCCTCAAAAAAATGTGCCGCGAACATCTGATGCTGCCCGACGTCCGTTGTCAGTATAGCATCTTCAGGCAGCAGGCGGGAAAGTTCGTATATGACCCGCTGCGGCTTGAGAGGATAGTCGCTGTAGCCGAACTCGCACTGGCAGAACGAGCGCACTGCAGACACCCTCCTGAGCCATGGGAGCCGCAGCTCTGTTCCCCTCTTCACGCTGTTCCTGAGAAGGCTGATTATCTCGCTGCAGTTGCCGGTGAGACCGACAATGTTCTTGACGTTTTTGCCTATCTCGGCACCGTCAATGTCCACATGTATTATGCCTGCCTTGGGAAGAAAGTCCGTGCTCTTTCCAGTTGTCCTGTCGCTGAATCTTGTGGCAACTGCAAGAACGACATCCGCTTCATCCAGAACAAGCGCAGAGGAGCGCCTTCCGTGCATTCCTGTTGTGCCCATCACAAGCGGATGGCTCTCGTCAACCGAGCCCTTGCCCATCACCGTTGTCACGACCGGAGAGCCAAGCATCTCGGCAAGCTCGAGTATTTCCCTTCCGCATCCGGCCCACTTTGCGCCCCCGCCAACAAGTATTGCTGGTCTCTCCGCGCCATTGAGCATTGAAACGGCGGCACTGAAACTCGAAAGGTCTGTCCTCGTGTACTCAAGTTCTGAATGCAGTGTGGGCTCCGCCGACGCATCTCCTGCAACCGTATCGGTGGGAACATCCACCGCCACAGGGCCGTATCTGCCGCTCATTGAAATGGCAAATGCCCTGTTCAGGACGTAAGGTATCTCATCGGCGGAGTGTATCTTGAAGTTGCTCTTTGTCACTGGTATCATGAGGTCGAAACTGTCTGACTCCTGGAAGGCATCATTCCCGACAACCTTCGTCGAGACCTGGCCCGTAAGGCATATGACAGGCGAGGAGTCCATGTATGCCGTGGCAAGGCCGGTTATCATATTTGTTGCACCGGGGCCGGAAGTCCCGAGGCAGACGCCGGGCTTGCCGCTGACACGGGCATAGCCGTCGGCCATGTGGGCCGCCCCTCCCTCATGTCGTGCAAGCACGCTCCTTATGCTGCTCTCCATCAGCTCGTCATAAATCGGAAGGTTGGCGCCTCCCGGTATGCCGAATAAAGTCCTGACCCCGTGTTCGGTCATTGTGTTTACCAAGATCTTTGCTCCTCTCATCCTACCATCTCCCTGAAACGATAACCGGTGGCAGGTTACGTTTCAGGCAATAATGACGTGCAACAGGACTGCAAAAACAGCGCTGGTCATTCTTCCTGCGGCACTTGTCTTCATCATCCTCCCGTTGCAGTGAACATTTTCTATAAAAACATTGTGACGAAATAGCAGGGTATTATTTGCCTGCCCGAAGTCGACAATTGCCTAAGCATGCATTCGTTCAATGCTCCTTTACATGAAGACAGTGCCGCTGCAGAGGGCTCAGTTCACACATGCTGGCTCCGCGAGCAGCTACAAACATTTAAGAAGAGGAGTGCTGTATGGCACTGACGTCAATATTGATACTGAGGAGGGAGGAATCTGTTTCAGGCTATTGCAGTCATCAGTGCCGTAGTACTGGGCGCAGTAATATTTAACATGTGGTTTGCGTGGGCAATTTACCACGTTTCGGGAAGGCAGTAATCTCAGCCTTCTGAATATTATCCTGCATAGCCAGAATGGACTGTTTATCTGTCTCCCGGCTGTTATGTCGAGAGTACGCTGGAGGCACCTATTTTTCTTTCATCCGTAGTGCAGGCATCATATATTGTTCACCTGAACTGATAGATCTTTCCAATGAATGTCTGAATCAAGTTTATCTAACCGCTCGGTTTTTTGGGGACGTGATTTACAGAAAGTTTGCAAGAACCGGTTTCAGCGTTTCCGCCGTAGGCATGGGCACCTACTATGACTTCCGATGGATAGCTGCAGCGGCACTTCTTGGAAAGCAATTCAGCCGGGCGCGGATAATGAGCGCCATCAGAACTGGAATTGATGCCGGGATAAATCTCATAGATACTGCCGAATTCTACAGAAGCGAGGAGCTGGTGGGTGAAGCGATAAGGGGATACGACAGGGAAAAGCTGTTTATTGCCACCAAGGTCTTTCCAACACATCTCCGCAGGGAGAAAGTGATACGCGCATGTGAAAAGAGCCTTAAGCGTTTGGGAGTGAATTACATAGATCTGTACCAGATTCATTTTCCGAATCCGAGAGTGCCGATAGCAGAAACAATGGCGGCGATGGAGGAACTTGCGGACAGAGGGATGATACGGCATATCGGCGTGAGTAACTTCTCCCTCCCAAGGATGAAGGAGGCAGTGTCCTCCCTGAGGAAATATCCCCTTTCATCCAATCAGATGCATTACAACCTGATACACAGGGATGTCGAACGGGACATACTTCCCTACTGCGAGGAAATGGGCATCGCACTGCTTGCCTATTATCCGGTCGCACACGGAAAACTCGCCGATGCACATGGAGGGAAAACCAATGTCATCGCATCAATCAAATCCAGGTACGGATTCACCACGAATGCGCAGGTCGCACTGACCTATCTCATCTCAAGGAGCAAGAACACCTTCCCAATACCCAGGGCGTCCAACCCCGTCCACGTATCTGAAAACGCTGCGCTCGGCGGGAAGCTGCTGAGTCCGGAGGATATTGAAGCGCTTGTTTCCGCATCCGGCTGAAACGTCCGTGTCTGTCCTTCACAGGCACAGAAGGTTACCATTGCGTCTCCGCATTCTGTGTCATTCCGCCTTCCCTGCAGTTGAAGAAGGTGCCCATTTCGCGGCGGTGCTCTGGGACCTGATGAAGTCCACAATCCTTTCCATTCCCTCGGACACAACATCATCCGATGTCGCAAAGGAGATTCGGATGAAATCTCTTCCCGTATCGCCGAACAGGTAGCCCGGAAGCACTCCAACCTTTCTCTCCTTCAGCAGCCTCGATGCAAAAGTTTTCCCGTCCATGCCGGATGATGACACATTCATCCAGGCGTAAAAGGCTCCGTCGGGGGGAATCATATCGATGAGCCCATCGCTGCCTTTCACCGCCTTTATCACCAGATCCCTTCTTCTCGACCACGCCTCCACCATCATTCTGGCATATTCCTCCGACTTTCTGTTCCTCAGCGCCTCAACCGCCGCATTCTGCGACACGCTTGACGCACATACCATTGTGTAACCCAGAAGTGAGGAGAGCTTGCTTGCAAGTTCCGCACTGGATGCGGTGAAGCCTATGCGCCATCCCATCATCGCATACCCCTTGGAAAGGCCGTTAACCACTATGGTCCTTTCCTTCATTCCGGGAAGTGATGCAAGGCTGACATGCCGATGAGGTGGATAGACTATCTTCTCATATATCTCGTCCGAGACCACATACATCCGTGAATTCTCCGCCGCTGCCGCAATCTCTGAAAGCTCCTCCCTCCCCATCACTCTGCCTGTCGGGTTTGACGGAGTATTGATTATCATCAGCTTTGTTTTCTTCCCGGCAAGCTCCTCAATATCGGCTGCTGAAATCCTGTAACCGTTTTCCTTCTTCAGCGGCAGACGCTTCGGCACGCAGCCTGCCAGCCGGGCGAGAACAGAGTAATGGAACCATGCAGGGTCAGGTATGAGTATCTCATCCCCCCTGTCCGCAAGGGCGAACATCAGCAACCATATGCCGGGCGAACTGCCCGGGGTAACAACGATTTCTTCTGCGCTATAGGAAAGATCATTTTCCTTCCGCAGTTTCCCTGCTATCTCCTCTCTCAGCTCCGGAATACCTGAGGGGTTGGTGTAATGTGTCTCTCCTCTTCCTATTGAGGCATTTGCAGCACTGTTGACAAAATCCGAAGAAGGAAAATCCGGTTCTCCTGCGGTAAGTTTCAGCACGTCTGATGGCAATCCAAGTGCTATCCTGAAAACCTCGTCATCAATTTCCCCCGCCCTCCCTGAGAGTTTGAATGACATTTTCTGTGATGGTAAATGCATTCATCGTTGATAAATCTTGATGGGCGCAGTGCAACGCCCGCAGGCCATCCCGTCCTGCTTCCGCTGTGTTGTGGAATAGGCTAACGGGGGCAAAGAACAGTCGCCCCGCACGGACATGCAATCTAAGCAAATGATTTTTACATGTCGGTTGATTCGCAATCGCAATCATGAGTTACGAAAGGGATTTCCTGGGTTATGGAGGCAAACCTCCTTCCTTCCACTGGCCCGGCAACAGGCGGCTTGCGCTTTCCGTTGTCTTCAATCTGGAGGAAGGATCGGAGCACTCATTCCCTGAGGACGGGATTGTGGAGACAGTCGGCGAGTTCGGTCCCGTTGACATGAATGTAAGGGATGTCGGGATGGAATCTGCCTATGAATACGGTCTGCGGTCCGGTATATGGAGGATACTGAGATTGCTGGATGAGAGGAAAGTGAAGGCAACATTCTTCGCTACAGCGAAGGCGCTGGATGCAAACAGGGCAGCTGCAAGAGCAATCGTTTCCCATGGTCACGAGATATGCGATCACGGATACAGATGGACGGAGCTGTACAGGATGAGCTATGAAGAGGAGAAGAGGGAGATTGAAAGGTCTGTCAGTCTAATCCGGGAAATCACAGGCACCCTACCGAAAGGTTTCTATGCAAGGGAGCCAAGCCCTAATACCATCTCCATAGTCTCCAGAATGAAGAACTTCATTTATGATTCGGACAGTTACAGCGATGACCTTCCGTATTTCGACAGGTCGACCGGTATGCTCATTCTTCCGTATACTCCTGATGCAAATGATTTCCATTTTCTGAGTCCGATGCACCGCTTTTCCAATTCCGCAGACTTCCTGCAGTATCTCAAAGACACATTCGATATACTCTATGAAGAGTCGGCAAGCAGTCCGGTGATGATGAGTGTCGGCCTTCACGTAAGGATTAGCGGCAGACCGGGAAGGTTCAGGGCCGTCAGGGACTTCATTGATTATGCAATGGCCAGAAAGGGAGTCTGGATAGCAAGAAGGGATGAAATAGCAGATTTCTGGCTCAAAAAGTTTGGAAAACACTCGGGAACATAGTGCTGCAATACGGATGCAGTGCGGCGGCAGTTGTATTCGATATGCCGCCGTCATCCTTCAATGTCCATTGCGACGACCCTTGCCATCGAACCGCTTGCACCCCTGAGCTTTGCAGGCAGTGCTGCCACAAGATATTTTTTACCCTCCTTCAGGCGCTCCAGATTGCAAAGATCCTCGATGAACGGTATGCCCTTTGTCAGAAGTGCCTTGTGGACATCAAATCCTGAATGTGAATAAGGATCGATTCCTAGCGTATCAATCCCCACGACTTTGATTCTGTGCTTCAGTATGAAGTCTACTGTATTTACCGACAGGCCAGGAAATTCGTAAAGAAACTCTTTTGTAAATCCCCTCTTTCTGCTCCAGTCTGTCCTGAGGAGAAGTATGCTGCCGTCATATTCCTTCCTCCACTTCTTCTCCAGCTCGGACACGTCAATCTCAGAGTTCCTTGAGCCGACTGAAATACAGTAGCCGTCACCGATGAGTGTTTCAAGCGGTATCTCGTCAACTGTCTTTCCGTGTTCATCGAAATGATAGGGAGCATCGACATGCGTGCCTGTGTGAGTCCCTGAGCTGTACAACTCATAGTTGTAACCGTCCCTCGAGACATATCCAACAGGCTCAATCTTCGGCAGAGGAGCGGTAGCCCAGACTGGCATGTGGGTCGAGAGGCTTACGGTGAGATCTATTATTTCCCTAATTTTCATACGCGCTGATAGATGATTTTCAGCATAAGAAACCTTCGCCGCTCTGCAGGCTGTGTTCTTGGGAGCGGATTCCGCAGCCGGCAAGGATTAAATATAACAATTGAAATACACCGTGATACTAAATGTCAGTGTGATTTAAAAAGGGGGTCTTCTGCTGGCAACTGAAACAGTTAAGGGTGCACGCGAATACAGAAAGGAACTCAACACATGGCACGTTGTTTTCCTGGCGGTAGGTGCCATTCTCGGTCCGGCTGTTGCGTTCACACCGGTGGACGTTCTCTCAGTGGCAGGACCCGCGGGCCTTCTATCGTGGCCGATTGCCATGCTCCTCCTGTTCCCGGTGGCACTGACCTACGTTGAGCTGGGCGCAATGTGGCCGCGTGCAGGAGGTGTTGCATACTATCCGACAAAGAGCCATGGTGCACTTGTCGGTGTTCTCAACGGTTGGGGGGCATTCCTCGGCTATGTGCTTGCTCCCGCGTCAATAATCATAGCCTTTGTCGAGTACCTGAGCTACTTCTTTCCACCTCTCTTCTCCAACGGCAACCTGACCGGACTCGGTGTTGCTGCGTCCATCGGTGCAATTTTCACCGTCTTCCTCATCAACATATTGAGGATCAAGAGGATCGGGGACATCAACAACCTTCTCACTGTTTTGACTGTTGTTTTGATTGTCATACTCGTGGGGGCGCTGCTTTTCTTCTTTGATTCTAGCAATTTCACCTCATCTCAGGTTGGCGGTTTCTTCGCCTTTGGCGGCTCTGGAGTCTTTGTTGCAACTTCGGTGACTGTGTATGGTTACGGTGGCTTCAGGCAGCCGATTGATTATGCTGAAGAATTGAAGGATCCGGGCCGCTCCCTTCCAAGGGCCGTGATCGCTACAATGCTGATAGTGGCACTGATATATTTCCTTGAAAGCTTTGCCTTTGCGGGCGCAATAAGATGGAACGGTGTAGGAACAACAGTGGGTAACTGGGGTTATTTCTACACACTGCCTTATCCCTTTGTCACGCTTGCCAAAGGGGCTGCATCAGGCTCAGTCCTCACCCTGCTGATACTTGTTGCTATAATCGCCGCACTCATCGCGTCATACAAGGACGGCATAATCTATTTCGGTGGTGCGTCGCGTGTTGGAAACACAATGTCAAGATATGATAATTTCTTCCCTCCTGTCTTTTCAAGGCTCAACAGGAGAGGAGTTCCGTTCATCTCTGCAGTTCTCGCACTTTTTGTGACAGTGATATTCATACTTCTTTTCCCCTCATTCTCCAGTCTCTTCAGCATTGTTGTCGACGGCCTGCTGGTATCGTATGCGCCTGGTGCGATAAGCCTGGCTGTTTTCAGGCGATACTATCCCAAAGAAAAGAGGCCTTATCTGCTGCCTGCATATAAGGTTCTTGCACCTGTATCCTTCATTGTTGCAAGCCTTCTGATATTCTGGTCTGGATGGACCGCAACGCACATACTGATAATTGCAGTCCTTATTGGTGTCCTGTTCCTACTGTACTACCATCACAGGGTCGGGTTGAAAGCCTCTGACATTAAGTACGGCATCTGGTATCCTGTATATTTCATTGCAGTACTTGCGATATCATATTCAAGCAGCACGACGTTCGGCGGCAAAAACTACATTCCCTTCCCTTATGACACAGTTGTATTCATAATAGCGATGATCGTGTTCTACGTATGGGGCTATTATTCAGGTGTGCGGTTCATGGAAGAGAGGGGTGCAGCCGAAGCATCCGCATGAGAAAGGGAGGGCCGAATGGCGGACAATCTCACACAGATAATCCGCGTCTGCGCAAAGGATAAGACAGCTCTGTTCCATGGCCACGAGTCATGAAAAAATTCGAAGGTAAAGTGGCGCTTGTTGCGGCAGCGAGTTCCGGCATCGGAAAGGGCATTGCAAAGGTGCTCAGCGGAAATGGATGCAGCGTCGCGATATTTTCCCGCAATGCCGATCGGCTGAAGGATACCGCAGATGAGATTGAGAAGGAAACAGGTAACAGGGTGGCACATTATCATGCTGACCTGAGACAGCGTGAGAGCCTCTCAGGGCTTGTTGACTTTGTCCACCGATCACTGGGGAAGATTGATTTTCTTGTAATGAACTACGGCGATCCTAAACTTGCCCCCTTCACAGAACTCACCGATGAAGACTGGGACGAAAACATCGATATGTTCCTGAGATCCACGATATTCCTGACAAAAGCATCCCTCCGTGACATGGAAGGGCGTGGAGGCAGGATAGTGTTTGTAACATCCATGACAACGAAGATGGGGTTTGAGAACTTCGCCATATCAGGCTCCCTGAGATCCGCTATTGTCAACCTTGCGAAGGTGATATCTCTGGAACACGCTGCCAGAGGAGTGACTGTTAACAGCATATCACAGGGATATGTCCTGACAGACAGAGTGCGAAGCATAGCGAGAACACAGAGCGAAAGGAAGGGAATAACATTTGAGGATGCACTGAACGATATCAGGAACACAATTCCAATGAAGCGCTTCGCGTCTGCGGAAGAGATCGGAAACCTCGTATCCTTTCTGTGTTCCGATGAAGCTTCATACATAACAGGAGTGAATCTTCAGATAGACGGAGGCTTTGTCCGGTTTCCGTTCTAAGCTTCCAACAGCTGATGTTTTACGGTCTTTCAAAAACGGCATACACAAACTTCGGTATGATGCGGACAGTATCCAGTCAAGGAAAATTGAAATATTTATATGCGGATACCGCGGAAGATGGAACTGCAGGGAAAACACTGGGACTCGGTGAAAAAGGAAAGGGTAAGTGATCTGATAGACAGGCAGCTTGTCTATGGAGAGAAAGTAATGGTGGCAAGACTTTTCATCAGGAAGGGGTGTGTTGTCCCTGCTCATCACCACGAAAACGAGCAGATTACCTGGATAATGAAGGGCGCACTCGAATTCGAAATCGACGGAAAAAAATTTGCAGTCAGGGAGGGCGAGACACTTGTAATCCCCTCAAACAAGATCCACAAGGCAGTTGCACTGGAGGACACTGTGGACATCGATGTCTTCAGTCCGCCAAGGCAGGACTGGATAACCGGAAAGGATGATTATCTCCGCACAGGCGCAAGGGTGGAAACAAAATAGTCTCCTTTCTGAGACCCTACCTTTTCACAGACGATTTAACTGTGGTCTGTATTCCGTTCGCAATGGCATAAAGTGCGGGGCATTTCGCTCTTGAAGCCTCAACAATCTCACTCACGTCCCTGTCTGTTTCCACATCCATCTCAAGTTCATTTATGAGGGGGAAGGTGTAATCTGTCAGCATTGGCCCGATATCGTACTTAAGTCGTCCTGTGACATTCAGCTTCCTGAGCTCGATGCCTCTGGCAGCGCACTGAAGTGCTACCGTAGAGGCAAAGCAGGAAATGACGCCGAAGAGCACGTGGCTCAGCGGTGTAGAGTAAACTCCTCTTCCGCCTAGAACCGAAGGCTCGTCCACACCCTCTGTGAATGATGCGGCGTCCGACTTAAGTTCAGCGGTGAACATCGGGCTCCCTTCAAAATGGAACTCCCCGCTGATGACCTTCTCAACAGGAAAGTGACCCCTGCCTTCTTCGGATTTCCTTTTCGTCTTTGCTATTTTCTCGAGATCTATGTTGTTAATCAGCCCGTCCCTGCTCACCTGCTCGTTCTCCATCCTGTGGACACCTCACGACTATCATTTGCGAACCGTCTATTTAACACCAGTTTCGTCCTGCAGCGGCAAAGCATCGGAATGCATCTGTCCAGCCCGGCAGGCCGCAGGAATCGGCTGAAAGAGGCGTCGGACAGTAACAAGGACAAAACTTCTTATATTGATTTCTGCTGCTTAATGTGATGCGCAAATGGAGAAGATCTTTTGCACATCTGAAAAATGCAACGCTCCGTAATACAGTTCTCGACATATTGAATGACCCGGCTGAGGGTCAGAAGATTCCTGATTGCATAACGGCTGATGACTGTCCGGCCGATTTTGTGAGAGCGCATGCCGATGAGATAATTGAGCTTGCCGGCCTCCTGCATCGCTGTTCAGAGATGGAGAGGGAGCTCGCTGAGGCGAAAGGTAGCATAAGCGTTCTTGAGGAGAAATTGGGCAATGCGAAGAGGGAGTTCTATCGTGAACAGGCTGACTATGAGGCATACATTCGGGACAACATCTTCCTGAAGGGGCTCATCGAAGGCAAGCAGAAGGAGTGAAGGAAGTGACAGGAAGGCAGGCCGCAGAACGGATTGCGCTGTGTGTTCTTATGTCCTATATCATTCGCAGCATCGGTGCTGATGGCGATATGGATACATACATCGAGAAGGAGATTGAGGCTGCGCGGAAGAGGGCTGAAGGGCTTAAGGCAGAACTTGAACTTGCAGAGCGAAGGATGCGTGATCTGCGTATCCGGCTCATGTCCCTGGACTCGAGAAGAGCGGGCCTGCATTTCAACTCCTTCTCATTATTCAGTGAAAATACAGCTCTGGCAATAAAACTGTGCGGCCTTGGTTTGCCATCCGATGTTGCGGGCAGCAGTGCCGCTTCCAGGTTTGACAGCATAGTCAACAGGTATGTATTCAGAAATGGCACAGTTTAAGAATTAAGTAGTAATCACACTGACCATCATGAAGGCAATAGTTGTGAAACCGGGAACACCGGGTGTTTCAATCATGGACAGGAAGGAGCCTGTCCCCGCAAAGGATGAAATACTGCTCAAACCGCTTCTTGTCGGCATCTGCGGAACTGACAGGGAAATAATTTCAGCCTACTACGGAGAGGCACCTGCGGGTGAGGAGTATCTCACGCTGGGACACGAGTCGCTCTGTGTTGTGGAGGAGCCGGGAAGAAGCTCTCTGCATAAGGGCGATCTTGTGATACCCACCGTCAGACGTGGATGCGGTGAATGCTGGAGCTGCCTTCACGGCCAGTCTGACATGTGTTTCACAGGAAGGTACAAGGAGAGAGGCATCAAGGGGCTAAACGGATACAACTGCGAACTTGTTGCAGAGGTTCAGGATTATCTCGCTCCGGTTCCTTCCGGACTCGGTGATGCAGCTGTTCTGACAGAACCTATGACAATAGGTGAGAAGGCAATCATACAGTCCATCAGCCTGCAGCAGAGGATTAAGTGGGATTGCGGAGGCGATTTCTCCTGCAGGAAGGCGCTTGTCCTCGGAACAGGTCCTGTGGGGATGCTCGCAGCACTCGCCGCCCGCATAAGAGGATTCCAGGTCTGGGCAGCCGACAGGCATGATGACACCACTCTCCGGGCCAGGCTTCTGTCCTCTGCCGGCATAAAACACTTCAACAGCATGTCAGGCTCCATAGAGGAACTTTCACGGACGGTGGGCAAATTTGATTTCATAGTGGAGGCAACAGGGGATGCCATAGTCGGTCTCGACAGCGTTCCTGCACTTGCAGCCAACGGTATAATGGCACTTACCGGCATACCCGGCGGTGCGCAGAGCTATCAGATGCCTGCTGTCCAGATTATGCGCTCGATAGTCCTGAACAATGCAATAGTCGTCGGAATCGTGAATGCAAATATAAGCTACTTCAAAACAGCACTTATGGACATGGTGGAGATCAACAGGAGGTTTCCCGGCATACTCGACAAGATACTCTCGCACAGGTTCAAGCCTGAAGATTTCTCACGTGCATTCTCAATCAGGGATAGTGACGTAATCAAGGTTGCCATAGACTGGAGAGGGGCGTGACACCTCTGCCGCGAGATCTGCCTGTGGGCAACGAAAAATTCCTGATAGCCTTTGACCGTGACTACCTCATCAGGGACATATATTATCCGTACGTCGGTGATGAGAATCACTGCGTCGGCCACAAGTTCAGGGTCGGTGTATGGATCAACGGCACATTCAGCTGGATAGACTCGCCGGACTGGGAAAAGAGATTGCTCTATGTCGATGACACACTTGTGACGGACGTCACTCTGGAAAACAGGAAACTCGGCGTCCAGATACATTTCAGCGACGCGGTGGATTTTGTGATAGATGCCTTTCTGAGGAAAATTGAGGTGAAAAGAACAGCTCAATCCGATGCAGAAGTCAGACTGTTCTTCCACCATGACTTCCATCTTTACGGAAATGACATCGGTGACACGGCCTACTTTGATCCGCAGCTTAACGTCATAATACACTACAAGGACCAGCGTTATTTCCTTATTGACGGCGGAGCTGACGGGAACGGCGGCATGGACATGTTTGCCTGCGGGCAGAAGGAGATGGCAGGGAAGGAGGGAACCTGGCGCGATGCGGAAGACGGCATGCTGTCGGGAAACACGATATCACAGGGCTCTGTGGACAGCGTAATCGGCGTAGTGTTCAGGATGAAAGGCGGAGAGAGCAGAACAGGATATTATTACATGCTTGCAGGCACGGACTACGACAGTGTGGACAAGCTGCAGAACCTGGTGAGATCCAGGGGAGTGGATCGCTTTATTGAGAGGACTTCAAACTACTGGAAGCTCTGGTGCAGCAAGCAGCACAGGCATTTTTCCGGACTGCCCGACAGCCTGAGAAAGCTGTACAGGAGGAGTCTGCTTGCAATTGCAACGAATATAGACCACATGGGCGGAATCATAGCTGCCAACGATACCGATCTGCTCAGGTTCAACCGTGACACCTACAGCTACGTATGGCCGAGGGACGGGGGTCTCGTAGCGTATGCGCTGGACAACGCAGGCTACGGTTATCCCGCTTCGCGTTTCTTCGAGTTCTGCATGAGGAGCATAAGCCACAGCGGCTACTTCCTTCAGAAATACAATCCGAACGGCTCATTTGCAAGCAGCTGGCATCCGTGGGTGCTTAACGGCAGGCCGTCGCTGCCGATACAGGAGGATGAGACAGCGATTGTCCTCTGGGCTCTGTGGAACCATTTTGACAGATACCGTGATGTTGAGTTCATCAAGCCCCTGTACAGGCCGCTCATCAAGAATGCCGCTGATTTTATTTCCTCGTACGTCGACCTGGAGACAAATCTGCCGCTGGACAGCTACGATCTATGGGAGGAGAGGAGGGGTGTTTTCACATTCACCACTTCTGCCTGCTGTGCAGGGCTGACGGCAGCGGCGAAGTTCTGCGAGAGCTTCGGGGAGGAGTCTATAGCAAAGCGTTATTCAGGCGTTGCCGAGGCGATGAAGCAGGCCATGATCAGGCATCTCTACAGCCCTTCTGACGGAAGGTTCATACGCGGCCTGGTCCTCGGAGAGAACGGCAAGCTTGTCAAGGACAGTTCGGTTGATGCGAGCCTTTCCGGCGTGTTCTATTTCGGTGTTCTCAGTCCGGACGATCCGATGGTGGCGGGTACGATGGATGCAGTGCACAGGAAACTTTGGGTACCGGGCAGGATTGGCGGAATAGCCAGATACGAGGGAGACGCCTACCAGAGAGCTGACTCCAACAGCAATATCCCGGGAAATCCATGGTTTATCTGCACCCTGTGGCTGGCAGACTGGTACACTGCCTCGGCAAAGAGCAAGGAGGATCTGTCGAGAGCTCTTGAACTCATCAAGTGGGCTTCCGGAAACTCGATGCCGAGCGGCATACTTGCAGAACAGATTGACCCGATGAGCGGTTCGCCTCTTTCCGTCTCACCCCTGACCTGGAGCCACGCTGCATTCATTGACGCCGTGGACAGGTATCTCGCAAAGGCAAGGGAGCTGGGTGTTATCACATGAAAAAGATTGTTTCGCGGATGATAGACATTTCCGTCCCCATGAATGAGCACACGCCGATATACGAGGGCAACCCTCCTTTCTCCGTTTCGTGGGCGATGAGCATAAGCTCGGGGGATCAGGTAAATCTCTCTGAGTTGCACGAAGGCGTGCATACAGGAACGCACATAGACGCGCCGCTGCACTTCCTGGAAAGAGGCAGTTCAATTGACAGAGTACCTCTGAGACACTTTTTCTGCAATGTGCAGGTTGTGCGGACGAAGAGGGGGACAATCACTCCTTCCGTTCTCGAGAAGGTAAAGCCCATGCGGACGGAGGGGATACTGTTCCGCACATCGAATTCAGGCCTCTACGGGAAACCATTCACAAGGGATTTTGTATTCATCGAAGGGGATACCGCGAGGATGCTGGCACGCGCACGTGTTCCAATCGTCGGTATAGACTATCTCTCAGTTGAAAGGTTCGGCTCCAGGGAAGCTCCTGCACACCATATTCTTCTGGGAGCCGGCATACCCATACTGGAAGGCATAAACCTTGGAGGCGTCAGGCCCGGCAGGTACACGCTTGCTGTCTTTCCTCTCAGGCTCGAAGGCAGGGAGGCTGCACCTGCCAGGGCTGTTCTCTTTGATCCTCCGCTTGCCAGCGTGATAGATGTTCGCTGAATTGACTCGTCGGGATTTAAACATATGATCTCCCGTTTGTGTATCCCATAACTAATTTTGGTAATTTTTTGGATGTGAGCGGCCATAAAAAGTTGTGGTTATCACGATTTCAATACTTTTTGTTACCTATGGCTACCTATGGTTACTACTGTACAGATTGATGAGTGCATGAAGAAGAGGCTGAGCGGTCTTAAGATTCATCGCCGAGAATCATACAACGATCTTATTTCAAGACTGATTGACTCTTGCTCATCTGAAACAGCAAGCAGGGATTCACTTGACAGTGTACCAGATCTGCTGTAATTTCCTGATACTGTACTTTCACTCTGTCCACCTCAACTCTCTTCCAGACTAAGATATTTTCTCCCTGTCAGCCACTCCTCATTTATGTCCATGAGTATGGACACCGTCAGTCGCAGCAGCGACTGCTCTCCTGGAAAGGCGCCGACTTTCCGAGTCCTTCTCTTCAGCTCCAGGTTAATGCGTTCGAGCATGTTTGTTGTGCGCAATCGCCTCCAGCACTGCCTTGGAAAGGCTGCGTAGTTGAATAGCGAGTCATGATAGCGGTCGAGCATGTCGGCCGGCTTCTCCAGTCCCAGGGAGAGAAGCCTCTCCCTGAATGCAGGAACAGACTCCGGACTGTTCATTGCTGCCTTCATCTCAAATGACACTTCGGGCCAATATTTCTTTGCCATTGTCTTCAGGATGTTCCTCATGAAATGAACTTGGCAGAGCTGCCATGCAGCACCCGTGAACGAGTGCTGCACCGCCTGCATTATGCCTCTGTGGCCGTCCGAGATGACCATCTTCACTCCATGAAGACCCCTTGCCTTCAGTTCGTCGAAGTACCCTTCCCAGAGCAGTCCGTCCTCGCCGTCTGCTATCCTTGCACCCAGTATTTCCCTGTAACCGTCTGCACGTATGCCTGCAACAACAAACAGCGCCTTTGACACGTATCTTGCACCGTCCTTCACCTTGAAATATGAGGCATCAACCACCAGGAAGGCAATCTCATCATCGATGGGCCTGTCAAGGAACTGGTGCACTGCTGTATCCAGTTCCTTGGCCATCCTCGACACTGTGGATGGCTATGTGCCCTACACCCAGCTGTTCCACAACACTGCGCACATCCCTTGTTGCAACACCCTGCAGATACGATTCCATTATGACGCTGGTTAGTGCATTCTCCACCCTGGAATATGTTTCGAAGACCTTTGTTCGGAATGGAAACTCCCTCAGCTGTGGCTTGGACAGCTGGAGCAGTCCATGCCTTGTGCTGAGCGTCCGTTCCTGTGGGCTCTCCTCCCTTTTCCCCTTACATACTTGCCTGCACCGGACTGCTGTTCTGCCTCGTAGTCCATGACCTGGTTGAGAAACCATGTCATGAGTTCGCGCATTCCCTGTTCATTCCCATCCAGATACTCAGTTATTAAATCCCTGATCTCCTTATTCCCTATGCCCTGTGCTTCCATTCTGATTCACCTCACATGCTTTCAGAGTGAAGGCACAGGGTCTATTCAAATTTACAGCAAAATGTGTACACGTCCTCATAGAGGAGGCGCAGGCGTTCCCTTCTATGTTCTCAGCATCGGTTATTCAGTGAAGGAAGCTTCAAGGATATTCTCAGTTGATGAAGACACTGTCTACAGGTGGGCAGAGCGCTGTAACAGCGAGAAGAGCGTTGCAGACCTTGAGCGGTCCGGAAGACCGCCATCACTGGGTGAGGAGGA
>JAGVSJ010000015.1 GCA_019720975.1 Candidatus Sysuiplasma superficiale | reverse complement strand
TAGGCGCGACAAACAGGCCGAACGCAATAGATGCTGCGCTCAGGAGACCCGGCAGGTTCGACAGGGAGATAGAGATAGGCATACCGGACAAGAAGAGCAGGCTGGAGATACTGCAGATACACACACGTGGCATGCCGATGGCAGATGATGTGAACCTTGAGAAGCTCGCAGATATGACACACGGATATGTCGGTGCGGATCTCTGGGCACTCTGCAAGGAGGCAGCCATCCGTTCACTGAGGAAGATACTTCCTGACATCGACATAGACATGGATGTCATACCCGCGGAGATACTCCGCTCTCTCAGGGTGACCATGGACGATTTCACTGCAGCATTCAGGGAAATGTCCCCCTCGGGACTGAGGGAGGTTCTCGTTGAGAAGCCAAATGTCACCTGGGATGACATAGGAGGGCTGCAGGAGGTCAAGGAAGAACTCCAGCAGGCAATTGAATGGCCGTTGAAGTACGGTGCTGCATTCGAGAAACTTGATGTCGTTCCTCCACGGGGTATACTCCTCCATGGACCTCCAGGAACCGGAAAGACGCTTCTTGCCAAGGCTGTTGCCCATGAGAGCGAAGCGAATTTCATCAATGTAAAGGGTCCGGAATTCCTGAGCAAATGGGTCGGCGAGAGTGAAAAGGCCGTCAGGGAGACTTTCAGGAAAGCACGCCAGGCAGCACCGTGCGTCATATTCATCGACGAGATAGACGCGGTCGTGCCCATGAGGGGCAGCGGGATGGGGGATGCACAGGTCACTGAACGTGTTGTGAGTCAGCTGCTGACAGAACTTGACGGACTGGAAGAACTCCACGGCGTATCAGTCATAGCTGCCACAAACAGGCCTGATATCATAGATCCGGCTCTGTTGAGGCCAGGCAGGTTTGACCGTCTGATATACGTTCCGCCTCCAGACCTTGAATCACGGAAGGCAATAATATCCATACACACAAAGAAGAAGCCTTTGGCTGCTGATGTCACTGTCGAGAAACTTGCCGAAAGGATGGAAAACTACACCGGCGCGGAGATAGCTGCAGTCTGCAACCAGGCAGCCATGACAGCTATGAAGCGATACATTGACAGGAACGGCAGGGTTGATGAAAAGTCGCTTTCCGCAGTGCGCATCACTTCATCAGATTTCGATGAAGCAATGAAGAAGATAAAGCCTCTCTCAAAGGACGATCTGGCAAGGTACAGTGAAATGAGCAAGAGGTTCAAGTCAGGAACGCCATTCCCTGAACCGTGAACAGCAGTTATCGCGGCAGGATTGTGCTGTCAGGTCTCTCCTCATCCTGCGGAAAGACCACAGTCTCAATGGCACTGATGCGTCTCCTCACAAGGAAAGGTATCCCGGTAACGCCTTTCAAGGTCGGGCCGGACTTCATCGATCCGCAGCTCCATGCTTCGGCGGCTGGTGTGAAATCGCGAAACATTGATGCCTTCCTCACGGGTGCGTCATACATCAGGAAGACTGTCGGTCTGGCAGAATCTTCAGGGTCGATGTCAGTTATCGAGGGTATGATGGGCCTCTACGACGGGCTCAGGCCCGACAGCGATTTTGCCAGCACGGCATGGATTGCACGAAAGCTCGATGCCCCTGTTGTCCTTGTGATGGATGCCTCCGCCACTATGCGCACTGTCGCTGCAGCTGCATGGGGAGTTAAGAGATTTTCATCCCTCCGTGGTGTCCGGATTGAGGGCGTCATACTTACCAGAACAGGCGGCGACTCACATACCGAAGGCTGCAGGAAGGCATTGCGGCAGTCAGGGATAGAAGTACTTGGTGCAATCCCTCAGTCCGCGGATTTCACAATACCCGAGAGGCATCTCGGTCTATACCTTCCCCACGAAATAGCAGGCCTTGATGAAAGAATCAGCAGGATGGCCGATGAACTTGGGCGTACGCTTGACCTGGATCTTCTCCTGCGGATAGCAGCGAGTGCGCCGCAGATGCAGTCGTATTCTTCAAAGAGGCGTAACAGGGATTCTGTGAGAATCGGTGTCGCATCCGATACCGCATTCAATTTCTATTACGCGGACAATATCGAGCTTCTGCGTTCGGCAGGAGCAGAGATTGTTCCTTTTTCTCCAACAGCAGGAAGACTGGATGATGTATTTGACGGGCTTTACATCGGAGGGGGATACCCTGAGCTCTACGCGGAGGCAATATCCAGGAACGGACCGATGCTCAGAGGACTGAAAAAGGCATCGGAGGACGGCATGCCTGTCTACTCGGAATGCGGCGGCTTCATGCTCCTTTCAAAGTACATCATACTGGGAAAGAGAAAATACAGAATGGCCGGGTTATTCCAGAACTCCGTGGAGATGACCGGAACACCTGTCATAGGATACAGGAGGATAAGGACTGCAGTTCCAACTGTTCTCGGGCCTGAGGGGACAGGCGCCCGCGGTCATGAATTTCACTATGCAAGGGAAACGGGAAACGCGGAAAGCATTGAACGGGGCATATTCCTCGTGCAGCGTGGAGCAGGCGGCATGACAGGCACTGAGGGACATGCTGTTTTCAACACGGCTGGTTCCTTCATCCATCTTCATTTCGGTTCAAATCGGCGGATGGCACGTCATTTTGTTAAGGAATGCATCGATTATGGGAGAAGGTGATTTGAACGAAAATATTTCAGCCGCATTTCCGTTAGATTTTTGTATTCACGCCTGCGTTGCAACACCGATGAAAAACCTCACTGAAAAGGACTTCAGCGGAAACGAGTATACTGAAAAGGAAAGGACTGTCGTCGTCTTTCACGCAACATGGTGCCCCTTCTGCAGACGGTTCGTCTCCTCTTACGACAGACTCGTTGAGGGTATCGGTTTCCGGGCAGCACTTGCGGATGTTTCGGACCCGGACAGCAGGCTATGGGATGATTTTTCGATAGACGTGATTCCCACCGCCATAATATTCGACGGCGGTAAGGCTGTTTCAAGACTTGACGGCATTTCTGGTGTGGGCATCAGGGAAAAGGATTTCATCGAATTCGTTTCAGCGAGCGATTGATTGATATCATTTCTCCACTTACACCTTTCAACCCGGGGTGGCTTATATGGACGACACAACCATCGAACTTTTCAGGGAAGAGATGAGCGCAGTTCAGAGGAGACTTGAGGCTATGAACACCGCCGTTGAGGCGCTTGCAAGGACAGTGGAAGAGAACAACAGGATGCTTACCGCCATGGCACAGGCGCTGCAGCAGATGGGGCTTATCGCACAGCCTTACGTGAAGAAACGGGGCGAGGTCACTTCACAGGACGGGGCATATTACTGAAATGCGGTGTGCCTGTCTATTCCGGATCAATCACATGTCTTCTCTGCTGAGCCCGTATATCAGGAACATGAAACCTAAGAATCCTAAGAGGATGGATATCCAGCTTGAAAGCTGGTGCGGTCCGACCTGCGAATTGATTGTGGGGAAGATATTGTAGAAGACAAACAGGGGCGAGGCTATGATGAGAAAGAAAATGCCCGCGATTATTTCGGCGTTCAGCCTGTATCTGTTCATATGCCGCTCACCCCCAGGAGGGTGAATGCGAATAGATAGAGCAGTACGGGGAATATCAGCGTTCCCGCAGACAGGCGTGACTGTGTTTTCCTCGCAACTGCCACTGATGCCAGGAACAGAGCGAGCGATATCACGGTAAGCGTGACGGATATGATTACGAGCGAGAGCATGAACATGTAGAAGTTGCCGAAAACAGGGGATACCATCTGCCTCACATCCTCATGATAGAGCAGTGAAACAGGTCTTATCACAAGGCCGTAGAGTATGAAGAAGATGGATGCAAGCATGTAAACAATCATCGATGCATAGTAAAGATGCAGCGCCCTGCGGTTCATATCACACACCTGCCACATGTTTCATGATGATGAGAAGCAGGAGTCCTGAAAGTATAAGGTCCGCGGAGAGAAGGAGCCCCCATATGCCCTGTTCTGCTATCGGTGCGGAAAGTGAAACAAACCACATTGCAATGCCTATGACAAACTGTATTCCAACGATTGCATAGAGTGTGTTCTTAATCTTCATTTCCATCGAGATCCTCCTTTGCAAAACGCATGGCATAGACCGGGACGAGCGCCGCAAAAGTAATGCCGAACCACAATGCAAGTGTAAGTGGCCTTGTCTGTGAGAGCCCAGGCTGCGCATACCCCCACAGTGCTATGGTTATGAATGATATTATGGCGAATACGCCCATGAATGTTATCATCGGTCTCTCAAGAGGGCCGTTGCCCTTATACCTGTCAATGAAAGGCAGGATGAAAAGATAGAGGAAGAAGCCTATCAGCAGAGGCACGCCGCCGGTTGTCAGACCGAAGCCCGCAACATCCATCAGCTTGTAGACAGGCATCACGTACCAGTCGGGAAATGGCGTTGTGCCATAGACAAGCTGTCCGTAGGCCGGGACAAGCGGCTGCGGGAGGACGGCTGCAAAGGCCACCACAATGCCTATGAAAAAGAGTGCTATGAGTGCCGTGTAGAGCAGGTTCACCGGAAACCAGGGAACAAGCCGGTTTTCTTCGCTTTCCGCATCTCTCTTCCCTCTCCTCATCTCATATGGTCCTGATTTCTCGTAAAGGAAGAAGTGGATGGCCACAAGTATGAGGACAATCACCGACAGTATCGCTGCATGAAGTATGAGAAGATGTTCCCAGGTAACAAGTGTTGTTCCGTTGCCAACAAGTATCGCAACAACAAAATTTGCGAGCCCCGGGAACAGGCGCCCTATTATGCTCCTCTCGACAAGCAGTTCGGACACATGCAGCGCGGCCATCCCGATGTATGTCTGCGACAGCAGGTATCCTATTATTGCTATGGCATTTACGAACGCAAATATGAAAACGCCTATGATCCACTGAAGCCATCTCCACTTCCCCCTGTACGCGCCGGAAAAGTACTGCCTGAACATGTGGAAATATACCATGCCCACCATCGCATATGCCATATACAGGTGAGATGTCAGAAGGAGGGAGCCGAACGGAACAGTTTCCATGAGCGCAACGGTGGACGTGTAAGGCTGGCCCGGCTGGTAGTAAAAGGCAAGAAGAATCCCTGTGGCTATCTGATATATGAGCGCAGCAGCAAGGAACGCTCCTGTCCAGTAATCTATCCTTAGTTCCTTCTTCGTCACCGGCCGGAGGCTGATCGTGAATGAGCCCTTCTCAGGGACATCAGGCTTCGCCAGCTCCATTATATCGTATTTGTTTGCTTCCCTCAAATGAAATCACCATATCTCCATCAGTAGCTGCCTGGCCACGGTCCGTTTGAGCTGCTCGCTACAATTGTCATGTATAGGGGCTCATCCGGGCTCTTTATTTCCGACGGAAGGGGCGGAAGGGCGGGGCCGTTGTAGAGAGGGAGGATAGTCCCGCCAGAAAGGTTTTCATCCATAACCTCCGGGCCGTACTCCTCCCCGCCTGGCTCCTCCAGATGCGTTCTGATGACTGCATTGACAGGATTCATGCCGATGGCATATACGTTGTCCTCCGCATCGACATACAGCAGAACCTGCGGAAGTGAGTGGTTTGCGGGGCTGGGAGCCGGTCCGGAGTTGTAGAGGTTATGAGGACCCCTTGTCGGGTCGTACTGGCTTCCGTGGCATTTGCAGAAAAGAAGCCCGTACCTGGGCCAGTTAGTTTCGTTATAGCCTATCAGCTTTGCTTCGAAAGGTATGCTGTTGTGCGGGTGATAGTCGAGCAGCGGTACGATGCATCCCAGATGCTGGCAGATGCCGCTGAAAGCGGTGATGTTTCCTTCGGGCCCGGCGCCGTTCGGTATGCTTACCCCGCTGAGTTTGATAAGTATGTTGGGTTCATCCTGGAGCGGATAGGTGAAGGCCATTATTGGATACGAAGCACTGGTCTCACTCGCTGCAGGAATTGCGGACGACTTTATTGCCTTCCCCGAACTGTCCACCAGCACAGCCACCGGATAGTTTTTCATCACCGGCCTGTAGCGCGTGGCGGGGGTGGCGAAACTCTCAAATGAAAGAGCACCGAAGATGAGAGCTGCAGCCGAAGCGCCTGCTGCTTTTATGAACGCCCTTCTGGTTTCGTCTTCCGGCTTGCCTGAATTCCCGTCCCTGTTCCCATCATTCTTACCTTCATCATCCGGCAAAAGATTACCTCCTCCCCAATGCATATCCTGACGGCGCACATGCATCCGCCACCTTTTCAGTGATATGGTATATAAGGTTCAACCCTTAAATGTGAGGCGTCTCATTTTAATGTTATGTGCGCTCGATTAGAAACAATGCGAAGAACGGCATCCGTCGCATGCGATGTAACCTCCGGATCATGCGCGGGTTTTCAGGCGATGACATTCCGCAAATGCACTGAGGTGGATGGTGTAACAGCGGTGAAGTTGCCTCGCCGCCAAAAGGGGGTGCAGAGATTTGCATGATTCAGGAAGAAGGATCGTCAACAGGCTGATGGCAGCGGTGATAGTGATTGTTACACTTGTCGTAAGCTCGCTCAATCTGAAGGTGAGATAGGAATGGCCGAATCATCAGGGGGTGTCGCTGCGTCTGCAACCGTCAGCGCACCGTCGCCCTACGTTGTTGTATGGGAGTCTACGAAGGCTTGTGATTTTTCCTGCAGACACTGCAGGGCCGAGGCGCAGACAAACCGTTCGCCGCTGGAGCTTACGACAGAGGAAGCGAGAAGGCTCGCCGACGATGTTGCTGCATCAGGAGCAAGGCTCTTCGTCATAAGCGGCGGCGACCCGCTCAAGAGAGATGATATATTCGAAATACTGAAGTATTCGGCAGGAAGGATTGCGACAGCCTTCTCACCCAGCGGAGCTTATGTTGACAGGGAATGTGCACTTAAGATTGCCGACGCGGGGATAAGAAACGTTTCGATAAGCCTGGACGGTCCGATGGAGATACACGATGCATTCCGGGGCATACGCGGCTCTTATGCCAGGGCTGTATCGGCAATAAACAATCTCAGAGACGCCGGTCTGTCGGTGCAGATAAATACGACTGTCAGCGCCTTCAATTACAGTTCACTCCATTCCTTCATGGAAACGGTGCTGAGTCTTTCCCCCTCCGTATGGGATATCTTCATGCTCGTCCCCACGGGTCGCGCCACGGCCGAAATGATGATTGAACCTGAACAGGCAGAGGAGCTGATGCATCAGGTTGCTGAATGGCGTTCGCAGGGAATCAGCGTGAGAATGACCTGTGCCCCCTATCTTGTGCGTGTCCAGAATGAAATGGGAAACCGTCCGCTAAGGCCTGACTCGTACGGCAGGAAGAGCATGAACGGAGCAAGGGGATGCATGGCAGGAAACGGTTATGTGTTCATAGCCTCAGACGGCAGTGTAAGGCCATGCGGATACCTTCCAGTTGTGATTGGAAACGTCCGGTTTTCGAGCCTTATCGATATCTACAGGTCAGAGAGAATGTCTGTCTTTCGCGACCCCGCACTGCTCGGAGGAAAGTGCGGTGCCTGTGAATACAGGACGGTATGCGGCGGATGCAGAGCAAGGGCATACTCCTCGGCCGGAAACGCATTATCGCAGGATTCCTTCTGCGTGCATGAACCGCAGGCGATGCGCGGGTGGGGCAAATGATAAACGTTTCAAGGCTGATGACAGGGAAGGCGGGAAGGAACGACCATATACGCTACCCCTCTTCCAGGCAGCCGGCGCCCAAGGTAATGGTCTTCAACATAACAAGGAATTGCAATCTCCACTGCACCCACTGCTACAGCGGTTCCGGGCATTCGGTCTTCACCAATCTTCCCGCAGTAAAATGGATAAGCGCCCTGAAGGCAGCGGCAGATATGGGCGTGGAACACCTGCTTATATCCGGGGGTGAACCGTTGATGAGCAGGGACGCGATGGATATCATTCGCGAAGCTTCGGAACGCGGGCTGAAGGTGACACTGTCAACGAACGGCACACTGCTTGACGCCGAGAGGGTCAGCAGGCTCAAAGGGCTTGTCGAATACATCGGCATAAGTATCGACGGGCCAGAAATCCTGCATGACAGGTTCAGGGGTGTGGACGGTGCCTTCAGACGAACTCTGGCAAACGCACGGAGATGCATGGCCGCGGGCATAAGAACAGGCTTCCGTTTCACGCTGACTCGAATGAATTCGCAGTATGTCGATTTTGCGCTGGACCTTGCCGAGAGGGAGCATGCGGATCGCATATGCTTCTATCATCTGGGCTACGTCGGAAGGGCTTCTGCAGACCTGGACATTGACAGCGGCGAAAGGCTGGGAGCAATGATGAAAATAATGGAGAGGGCAAGGGAATCGGCCTTTGAGATACTCACGGCAGACAACTCCGTCGATGGCATTCTCGCTTACTTCCTGACTGGGAGTCAGCATGTGCGTTCACTGCTGGTCCGGAATGGGGGAAACAGATCAGGTGAGAGGATAGCCGACATAGACCCTGATGGCAATGTGTATCCTGACCAGTTCACCAGATTCAGGCTCGGGGGCATTGATGATCTGGGGTCGATATGGGAAGGCCCTTCGCAGCAGGTGCTGGAGCTGCGTGACAGAAGAAGGATAGAGAGGTGCTCACGATGCCCTTATTTTGAAATGTGCAACGGCAACTCAAGAGGAAGGGCCCTTGCGTCATCCGGCGATCTGTGGGGCTTCGATCCTTCATGCTATCTGGATATGGTTGTGAAGCACTTTGAGGAGCACATGCCCCCAGACGCGGTCTCCGCCTGAGGCGGCTGCTCATGCACCTCTGTCCCGGAAGAAACGGCACTTCCAGTCCTTTGGCAGGCTGCCGGCGAATGAGCGCTCTGTTTTCGCGCCGGAACCGGCTGTTCTCTCAGTCCAGGATCTGTATGCTGTCATCTCCTCCCGCCTGCTGTGCTGTGAAAAGAGCCTGAGAGTGCTCTCTGTCTTCTTGAGAGCAAGCGCCATGTCTCCTTCGCTTATTCCCCTGTGTATCTTGTCCACAAGCGTCAGGATCGCAGCATGTTCGTATTCGAACCCTCTTGCTATCCTGTTCTCCTCCTCATCTGTCAGGGACGGGAAGAGGATCTCCTCCTCCACATAGATGTGGTTCTTCAGCCTCTCTTCCAGCTCCGACAGGAGGCCAAGCACATCACCTCCATCCGATATTCTGTTCCGGAGTTCCCTGAGATCTGCTTCCATCTTTCTGTGTTCGTCCTTCATCTTCTCCTCGGACACAATCATCCGGCACATGGCAGCCGCTGCACCGAATCGGGTGGATAAATTAATTTCCGCTTAAATGGAAGGAGACAGACAGGGTTGCCCTGTCGATTCGGTGAAATTGAAGGAAAAGGTAAGAGTTTTTCAGGACATCGGTCCTGTTCTTCCCGCCTGCATGTTTACGGTGCCGACGCAAGGTGGCTCGCTATTGCAGGAGCCGCGATTGCCAGAGCGGCCAGCGCGGAGACAACAAGGAAGAAGAGATATCCGTATGTCATCACAATCCACTTTCTGCCGACCTTTGCGGACGCAATTGCCCTGTCTGCCGCTATTGAGGCCGGCAGAGCGGCAACGCCAGAAAGTCCGAACAGTGTGTAGAGTCCAAACATTGCGAAGGGCTCTTCAGTCATTCGAAGGCCGTATGCAACCGCCCCGTAGAATATCACCGTCAGGCCGAACATCATCGACATGAGGCCGATGTATTCGAGCCTCCTGTTCATGTTGATTGCGAGGGCAGCAGCGAGCAGAAGAAATCCCAGCATCGAGAATCCGTCAAAGAACAGTATGTCGTATCCGAGTTTTCCGAAGTTTGGCAGCGGCCACACAAACTCCCCTTCCATCCCCATCAGGAGGATGAATAAACCAAGTGTGCCAATAGGAATGGAAAGAGACCTCATCTTCTCCCTCACCTCATCGCCCTTGCCTTTCCTGTACGAGAGCAGCACGCTGGCAGTCCCATAGCTGAGAAGGAATGCTGAGAATGCAAGCAGGAACAGATCCAGTCCAAGGTCATCCACAAATGCCATCTTTATCACCTCTGTATGGTATGATGGCAGGCGGAGATTAGTAGGTTGCAGCCTTACGGTAATTACAATACATATCACAAATCCATCCGCCATGCAGGTGAAGGCCGAATGTTTCTGTATGGCATCATCCGTCAAGGCTCTTTCTGCATTTCAAGTTCAACGTAGGGAAATTTATGGCTCGGGTTCTCTATAAATCTGTTCATCATTATCTGGACTATGAATTCGTATTCCCTCACTATATTCTTCATGTTGCTGAAGATCAGCGGCCTCACGTTGTCAGCCATGCCCTTCCTTTCATTCCTTGGCGGACTTTCTGAGTGCGCCGATTTGATTTCTGCAACACACGCCTCCTCCAGGACTGCCGCGCTGTCAAGCGCCTGTGACGCAGCCTTCAGATCATGCTCAAACAGGCATCTTGACGCGTTTGACGAGAGTTCCCTGAACATCGAAAGCATCTTCTCAATCGCCTCATCATAATTCGCGCTGTGTCTCGGCTGGCCGGACGATTGCAGCTGTCCGGTAAGCGATTCGCACAGATCACCCACAGACTCAAGTGCCGCAGCTATTGCCCTGTTTCCAAGCATGTGTCTCGAGTCTTCGATGCCTATCTGTCTTGCAACCTCTCTGTCCCTCGCGCTGAGAAGAAGGAGCCTGAGTATGAGCCTGTAAAGCCTGTCTATTTCCAGTTCCATCGTTCCTATTGAGCCGGAGCTGGCCTCCGTGGGCCTGATTGCATTTTCCAGTGTTCTCTCCACAATGAGCGATGAGAGGAGGAAGAGCCTCCGTATCATCGACATGATTGGAAACTCAGGCGGCTTGATTATGCAGGTCATCACGATCTGCCTCTCATCCTGCTCCATTATTGTCATGCCGGTCAGCTGGTCCACAGCCTCTCTGGTCTTTTCTGACTGTTCCTCAGTGATGCCTGTAGCCGATACGACACGTATTGTGTCATATCCGACCACATAACATCCGATTATTATTCTGCGGATCATCTCAGAGTCCGGACAGATGTCTGCGTGGATCCTGCATCTTGTTGGATACTGCTGAAATCCGCCTCCGCGTTGCGTGAGCAGAATGTCGCCGTTATCCTCGTATATCATATCAAGAAGCGTCCCTGCGGTGATCCCCTTTGATGCCGCCCATTCCTTGGGAATTGAGACACCGAGACTCGCGTTGCCGAGCTTCTGAACCTTTCTTATCTCCCTCTCCAATCCCATTTCCCCTTCGGCTTCACCCTCAAAACAGTCATCGGTTTCTGTTTTTGTATTTGCAACTGCGTATTTATTGGCTCTCATTGCAATCGCTTCCGTCCCCGCCATTTTCTTCAGGTCTTCGCCTGCAGACTAACGCGTCCTTCAGCATGCCTTCTCCCTTCCGCGTAGACAGGAAGCCTGAAGTCGCTGACCATGTGTTCCCTCTCATCCTGTGGGAGTTTTCCGGATGACAGCGATGAATAGAGTGATGCCGTGCTGATGATACGCTGCGGTATTGCCATCAGATCCCTCACATAGGCAGTCATCTGCGACTGGGTGTATTCGAGCGCCTTGGGCACAAGCTCCCGCTTTGGCATGTTCATGACCTTCTCGCCTCCCCTGTCGAACAGATATCTCCTGATGTAGAACGAATAGAGTCCGATATACTGGAAAAGCTGTATCATAACAGGGTGAACCTTCGTCTTCATCACCGGTGTGAAGAAATCAAACCTGTCCCAGTCAAGAGTGAACAGTCTGTCATGCTCGACCGCCTCCCTGAATATCTGAGTCCCGGGAAGTGGAGTGTATATTGTGAACTGAACCACATCCGCTCCCTTTCCTGCCAGCCTGAAGGAAAGTTTCATGGTGGACAGCATGTCCCGCTTCCTCTCATATGGCGCGCCTATCATGAAACTCAGGAGTACAACGACGCCGTTCCTGTCAAGTTCCTCAATCGCCTTCAGCGTGTCCGCCGCTTTGATATTCTTGCGCATCTTCTTCAGCACTTCCCTGCTGCCTGATTCGACGCCGAGTGCTGCAACCTTCATCCCCGACTCCACTGCGAGGGGCACGAATTCAGGATTCCTTGCGATGGCGTCAGCCCGCATCTGTGCTATCCAGCTGAGCTTCAGGCCGCTCTCCTTCATTTCCGCGAAGAGCCTCTCCCTCTGCCTGAGGTTCTGCGGAAGGAGGAAGATGTCGTCGGTGAAGAATATCCACCCATAACCCAGTTTCTCAACCAGTTTCATCTCCTCAATGATTCTCCTGTTTGATTTGTACCTGCGGCGGTATCCCCATGTCGGCGTGACAGAGCAGAAGTCGCAGCCGTACGGGCATCCCCTTGACGTCTCAAGACATGCGACCGTTTCGTCCTTGCCGAAAGTCCTGAAGCGGTACTTTTCCCTGTCAATCAGATCGAATGCCGGAAACGGCAGTCTGTCCATTTCTTCGATAAGCTTCCTTGGCTCTGTTCTTACAATCCGTTCACCTGTCCGCAGCACTATTCCGCTGACACTTTCAAGAGGAGTCCCGTCCTTTACCGCGCGGGCGATATCCGCAATCGTTTCATCCCCCTCCCCGAGCACCACTATGTCAAAACCGTCCGCGATTATCGACTCGGGAAGAAATGTCGCGTGGTGACCACCTGCTATCACAATGACAGAACTGTCGTTCTCCTTTATCCTCCTCATTATTTCCAGTGCGTTGTTGTATGCCGCTGTCGCATGTATTGTTATTCCAACAATCTGCGGATGCATCTCCAGTGCCCTCTCAACCGCACTTTCAACGTCAAGCTCCTCTGCCTCCATGTCAATTATGGAGACATTGCACCCTGGAACCGTTCTGATGGATGAGGCAAGCTGGAGCAGACCCAGCGGCACAGGAAGGAAACCCATCTTTGTGAGATAGAGACTGCCGCTTCTGTTTGAAGGTCTGATTAACACAGTTGTCAGTTTTTCCATGTTTACACCTGCTATGCAGGTGAGGATATGCACTGAATTCTCTAAAGAACCGAGGTTATTATGATACTAATTTTATGTATTTTAATCCCGGGAGCTTTGCCCGCCCTTGACCCAACGTGCCGTTCGATCCACTGAAAATGTGCCGGTCCGTCGCTCCTGAAACGGAAGGAATTTTAAAAAATTATAAGAGGTTTGGCGCAACTCTGAGATTCAGTGCGTCATTTCTGCTATCCTGTTCCACCTGCTTACTCTTCTCTCAATCTTCGAGTCAAGCGTATACGGATCAGTGCCGTGGGACGCATTCAGTGCGATCAGTATGAGGAAAGCTATTGCCAATATTATCTGCCCGGCATCCGTGTATCCCGCTGTTATTGGTCCTCCGAACGCCTTTATCGTGGACCATTCAAGCAGCGAATATATGAGCCCGCCTATGTAGGCTGTCTTCCTTGCAATGCCGAACAGGAGTGCGACTGCGAGCAGGAATTCAGCCACAACAATGAGATAATAGTACGCCGCAGGTGCCGCAGTGACCTGTGCTATCCAGAAGCTGAACCATCCGTTGAGATATGCAGGCTGTCCCGCTGCTGCGCCTTCCAGGGTTGTCTTAAGCGAAGACGGACTGTTGAACGCTATTGCAAGGTATGTTTCGGCGGCAAAGACAATGCCGAGAAGAACAGCTGCCAGCCTGCTCAGCTTCATCGAGTTCCTGGCAAAGAAGCTCATGTCTCCCTTCCTGAAGCCGTATCTGACTTCGGCTATCTTTTCCCATTTCCTGTATCTCTTCTCTATATAACCGTCAAGGGTGTAGATATCAGGGCCAAATGTTGCATTGAGAGCTATGAGCAGCAGGAAACTGATTGCATAAACATTGGCAGCACCGGTAACGAGCGAGCCCGGACCGTACGGGCCGCCAAATCCCTCGGGCACAGCCCATATTATGAAAGCCAGCAGTATTCCGCCGAAGTATGCGATCTTCCTTGCAAACCCTGCGATGAGTGCGAAGCCGAGCGCGAGTTCAAGGACACCTGTGGCCCAGGTAAACAGCATCGGATTGGCCGCAACAAGATGATACCAGAAATTGAACCATCCGTTGAGATATGCAGGCTGTCCCACCCCTGCCCCCTGAATGGCTGAAGGCATGTAAACATACAGGTTGTTCCAGAATTTAAAAAATCCATCGTAAGCCCAGAGGATGCCAAACACAAGCGCAGACATCCTTGACAAAAAAAGTGCATTCCTCCTGACACCGGATTGACCGTTACCGTTCTCCCTGGCGACCGTCTGTTCGCCGCTCTTGTTCCTCAAATCCGTTCTTCGCTCATCCATGATATCACTTCCTTAATCCTCCTTTCATGTTTGTTGAGTAAGAAGTATGGTTTAATTTAAGGTACTTAACTATAATACGTATGATATGTATTCGGCAATTTGATATTCTGCAGCTGTTCCGCCGACTGCGTTCATAGTTGCACTCCTCCAGGTGAGCCATTTTTCAGAGGGGAATGTGAGCAGTTACGAATTGACTGCACATTATTTTGAATAACGCAAAGCTAATCTATGCCCTTGCCCTTCTCTCCATTGCATAACGGAGTTGTCCATGATGGCTGTGGGGGGAGGTCCCGTAGGTGGCGAGGGAGCGAAGAAGGGAAACGGCAAGACGGTTGCGATTGTTCTTGCTGTCGTGCTGATACTGATTGTGGCTGGTGTGTCGCTGGTCGTTCTGACATCCAGGAAGGCGGCGCCATCCGAGATCCGCATAGGAACGCTCTATGCAAGTTCCGGCTCATTCGCACTCTCTTCAGGTTACCAGCTTTCAGGTCTGCGTCTCTGGATAAATCAGACAAATGCTGCCGGCGGCCTGTATGTTTCCTCCTACGGAAAGAAGCTGCCGCTGAAGCTGTTCACATATGACGACCAGAGCAGCACATCGACAGCGGCCACCGACTATGCGAATCTGATAACAGTCGACCATGTTAATGTGTTTGTTTCGGATTTCGGCTCGACTCTTACTGCACCTGCTGTTTCAATTGCGCAGGAACATCATGTCCTTCTCTTTGACCCGACAGCCTCTTCACCCGGTTTCTTCTCAGCTTCAGACCCCTATATCGTTGACCTTTCCATACTGGTCTCCTCTGAATGGCCCCTTGTCCTCGCGCACTACCTGATAACGCACAGAACAGCGATTTCAAGGATAGCCATACTGTATCTTGACCAGGCATTTACTGCTGCGCAGGCAGCAACTCTTGACAGCGCTCTGACAGCAGTGGGCATAACCCCCGTCTATTACCAGCCAACTTCAGCCAGCAGCTCAGCTGAGTATTCGACCATACTGCAGAGCATTAACTCGACGAACCCTCAGGCTGTGATAGAACTGGGCTACGATCTAAATGATATAGCATTCTTCAGCGCCATCAGTGCGGGTAACTACCACTTCCCGTTTGTTTTCACAATATATCCGGGACTGGAATACTCTGTGCTTCTTGCAGATACGCCTCCAGGAAGTCTGAATTATACCTACACATATGCCTCTCCCCCTGTCGTTCAGTACACAAATGTCACGCTTGGGCCAACAACCTCCCAGTTTGTAACCCAATGGACATCCCTCTACGGTCATGCACCTAACTTCAACAACATAGCAGGGTACAATGCCGGCCTTCTCATCGGAAAGATAATTTCAACCGCAGGCAACCTGAACCAGCTCGACATGAGAAAGGCAGCCAACATGCTGTCGGGGAACGTCACGACACTCGAGGGTCCATTTGTCCTGAACACAAGCACCGGAGCACAGCTGGGCATGCCTATGGACGTTCTTCAGTTCCAGCCTTCTTCGAGCGGACTTGTGCCTGTTGTCATATATCCTGAGAATGTGGCAACGGGGACGGCTATCTATCCCGCACCGTCTGTCATGCTCGCCTCCCCTGAGTCGTCTGGAGCGGGTTCAGCCTATTTCTGGCAGTCTGATCTTTCAGTTCCTGCAGCCGCTTCAATGGTCTCCCCGAACAGCATCTTCAGTGCAGCTGCATATATGGACGGCGAAAGATTGTAAGCGACCATGGCGGTACGCAAATGTCACTCTTTGCGGATGCCTTTCTCACCTCCCTTCTCTATGCTGCATTCTTCTCGCTGATGGCACTGGGCCTCAATCTGATGTTCGGTGTGATGAGGATAGTCAATCTGGCACACGGCGAATTCATCATGATGGGTTCCTATGCGGCCATATTCCTCTACTCCTCTTATGGTCTCAATCCTCTTGTCTCTCTCCTTGTGATCATCCCTCTTTTCACAGCCGTCGGCATGCCACTTTATTTCCTCCTTGTTCCAAGGCTCCAGCGATCTGATGATCCGGAGATGAACTCATTCATACTTTTCTTCGGTCTCTCGTTTCTCATGGAGGGAATGGCCGTTCAGTTGTTCGGAAATACTCCGGAGACGCTGCCGTTCTCCAGCTTCAGGCCATTGCGCATATCCGTCTCAGGCATTACACTACCGTTTGCCTGGGTTGTTGTTGCGCTGGTTTCAGCACTTTTCGTGCTGCTCATCTATCTCCTCATCTACAGGACGACCTTCGGACTGCAGACAAGGGCACTTATGATAAACAGGGATGAGGCAGTGGCAAACGGCGTCAGTGTCAGTTTCGTCTCATCAGTCATATTCTCTCTGAGCATAATGCTAGCGGCTGTCGCAGGTGCCTTCTCATCACTTATCAGTCTGCCGACCACGCCTGATGTCGGTTCAGCCTTCACCCTGATATCCTTTGCAGTGATAATTATAGGTGCCCTGGGGAATCCTGCGGCAACTGTTGCAGGAGGGATTGTATTCGCCTTTGCATATGGCTACTCCGATCTCTATCTTCCCCAATGGGCAGGGGTTGTGCCATTCATACTTCTGGTCCTGATAATACTGGCAAGACCTGAAGGGCTGCTGGGGAGGGCATCGCGTGAATTTTAAAAAATGGCTCACTACAGACAGGAAGGGACTTGGAAAGGACGCAGCAGCCCTTGCCCTCCCGCTGGCGCTCATCTTTGCTCTCGGTCCTGTGATCACGGGGAACCAGAGCATACTTATGGAGCTCGCAGTCTTCATCATACTCGCCGATGCACTGAACATAATTTACGGCTTCACCGGATATCTGCCCTTTGGCTTCGGTGTTTTCTTCGGCACTGGCGCGTACGGAACAGCCATAATGATATCCCATTACAATTTCCCTGTTGCCGCTGCGCTCGCCGTGGGCTGTGTCGCCTCCCTCGTTCTTTCCCTGGTTTTCACTCCGCTTCTGCGTCTTTCAGGTCCGTATTTCGCAATTGCAAGCCTTGCTGCCTTTGAGGTTGTCTATCTCGTCGTTGGAAACACTGAACTCACATCACTGACGGGTGGCCCTTACGGCCTGTCTTTCATTAAGGCATACTCACCGAACACCGATTATGCAGTCACCGCTGTCGTGGCAGTGTTTTCCGCAATCATCGTACTTCTCATATCCCGTTCCCTGTTCGGAACAGCCCTGAAGGCAATAAGGGAAGACAGGTTTGCTGTTGAACTGGCAGGTGTAAACAGTCTCCTGTACCGGAATTACGCATGGTTTTTGTCGGCACTGATGTCAGGTCTGGCCGGCGGTCTCTACGGATGGTATCTCGGCTTCTTTTATCCTGATGCTGTCTTCTCTCTGACAGAATTTTCAGTGCTTGTGATAGTCTTTGTTGTATTCGGAGGAAAGGGAACCCTGTTCGGCCCTATAGTCGGGACTGCTGCGCTCTTTGCACTGTATGAATTCATAGTTCTCTATTTCAGCGGGCTTCTTCTGATTGTGTTTGGCATTCTCCTCATTCTGCTGATTCTCTTCCTTCCAAATGGCGTCGTTCCTGTTGTAAGGAAGGTTTATGGTGGTATCACATGAAGGATGACGGTGTTGCCCTCCTCTCCCTGTCCGGCATCACAAAGAGATTCGGAAGAATGGAGGCGCTCTCAGGCGTTTCGATGTCTGTTGAGAGGGGGGAGGTTGTCGCACTCATCGGCCCCAACGGGTCGGGCAAGACAACACTTCTCAACGTCATCTCGGGCCTGCTCTTTGCGGACGAGGGAACAATTCTGTTTGAAGGAAAGAGGATTGACAGGCTGCCTCCTCACAGCAGATCGAGGCTCGGCGTCAACAGGACATTTCAGATGCCGCACCCCTTCTCAGGTCTGAGCGTCCTTGAAAATGTGCTGATTGCAGCCAGGTTCGGACGGCGCAGACATGAGGATGAGGAGAGGCTGGCGGAATCCATACTGAAGCTGACCGGTCTGAGCGCATTCGCTGACACCCAGTCCGGTTCCCTGAATACAGGACAGAAGAAGATGCTTGATCTTGCGAAGGCTCTTGCCACAGGTCCGAAACTGCTGCTGGTTGATGAGATCGCGGCAGGTCTGAGCCATGGCGAAATGGAGAGCATTTCAAAACTGCTCGGCGAGGTGGCGCGTACGGTGGAGGGGATGATCGTTGTGGAGCATGTGATGGGTTTCATCAGGATGGTGACGGAAAGGGTTGTAGTGCTTGATGCGGGCACCAAGATCTTTGACGGCAGCTTCAGCGACGCTGTGAGAGATGAACATGTGAGGGAGGTCTATATTGGAAAAGGGAAAGATCCTTGATGTTTCCGGCGTTTCCGCCGGTTACGGCCAGATTCAGGTTATATGGGACTGCACACTTGACGTGCTTTCAAAGGAAACGGTACTCCTGCTGGGACCAAACGGAGCGGGCAAGACAACGCTGCTGAAGACAATTGCAGGCGTTATTCGCGCCTCATCCGGGAATGTGCACTTCAACGGGAATGATGTTACAAAACTCCCCGTGCATACCAGGGCAAAGATGGGTCTGGTTTTCATCTCCGAAACAAGCCTCTATCCTTCGATGACAGTAAGGGAAAATCTTTACATGAGTTCACTCCACTGTTCCTCTCCGTTTGCCGGGAGGCTCCAGGCGGTCTACGCCCTTTTTCCTGACCTTCGCCGTCTCGAGAAGGAACGTGCGTCCTCTCTTAGCGGGGGCCAGCGCAAGATGCTGATCATTGCGAGAGCAGTGATTTCCGAACCTTCTCTGCTTGTTGTCGATGAACCTTCAAGCGGTCTGTCTCCTCTGTTCACCGAAAGGGTCATGTCCCTTCTTTCCCGGCTGAAGGGAATGGGAATACCTGCGCTTGTTTCCGAGCAGAACGTTGAATTTCTTTCCCTGGCAGACCGCGCCTTCGTGATGGATCACGGCAGAATCGTGCACAGCGGTACGCCGGAGGAAGTGGCTCGAAGCAACCTTCTCGGAAACGCATATTTCGGTGTGTAGATCCGTCGCGAAACACGTGCAGTTTTGCCTTCACTGTGCTTACCTGAGCGGCGATGCAAATAATTATTTATATTAGATAATCGTCAAGTGCTTAACTAATATGACCGAGTACAAGTGGGTAGCCCTGTCCAACACCACGCTTGGCGTGATGATGGCGATGGTAAACAGCACCATCATCCTGATCTCGCTGCCGGCGATCTTCAAGGGAATAGACATCCAGCCCCTCACATCGTTCCAGTATCTGCTGTGGATACTCTTCGGCTACAATATAGTCACAGCCACACTCCTGGTGACGTTCGGGCGCCTCTCGGACATATTCGGAAGGGTGAAGCTCTACAATCTTGGTTTTGCCGTCTTCACTGCAGGCTCACTCGCACTATACCTCACTCCAGGTACAGGGGATGCTGCGGCAGATTACATCATACTTTTCAGAATAGTCCAGGGGATTGGCGGCGCATTCCTGTTTTCAAACAGTGCCGCAATACTCACAGATGCATTTCCGCACAACGAGCGTGGAAAGGCACTTGGCGTCAACCAGATAGCTGCGCTCGCCGGCTCCCTGATCGGGCTGATACTCGGCGGCGTACTTGCCTCCATCAACTGGCGCTACGTCTTTCTTGTAAGTGTGCCCTTCGGCCTGTTTGGCACAGCCTGGTCATACTACAAGCTGCATGAGCTCAGCACGCCTGAAAGGAAGAGCAGGATTGACATCATCGGAAACACAACCTTCGCTTCAGGGCTGACACTGCTTCTGATAGGCGTCACATACGGCCTGATGCCTTACGGCCGCCAGACAATGGGATGGTCAAGTCCATGGGTCATTGCCTCCATTGTTTCGGGCATAGCGCTCCTCATACTCTTCCCGTTTGTCGAGCTGAGGGTGCAGCAGCCAATGTTCGATCTGAGACTCTTCAAAAGAAGGATATTCACCGCTGCCAATTTTGCCGGTATGCTTGCGGCAATTGCCAGAGGCGGCATGATGATAATGCTCATCATCATGCTGCAGGGCATATGGCTTCCTCTCCATGGTTACAGCTACTCATCCACCCCCTTCTGGGCCGGCATATATATGCTGCCTATGATGGTCGGCTTCATCATCATGGGACCGCTGTCAGGATGGCTCTCGGACAGGCATGGCGCGAGAGTGCTGTCCACAGCAGGGATGGGTATCGCAACGCTCTCATTCATCCTCTTCCTCTTCCTGCCTTACAATTTCAACTACTGGGAATTCGCTGCACTTCTGCTGATGCAGGGCTTCGGAATGGGCATGTTTGCCGCGCCGAACACAGCATCGATAATGAACTCGGTACCGCCAGACAAGAGGGGTGCCGCATCTGGGATGAGGGCTACACTGCAGAATTCGGGCCAGACAGTGAGTCTTGCCCTCTTCTTCATAATAATAATCGACGCCCTTTCATCCTCTCTGCCCGGTGCCCTCTCAGGCGCGCTCACCTCCGCTGGAGCGCCCCCGCAGCTGACTTCCATTGTCGCTTCGCTCCCTCCGACCGGGGAGCTGTTCTCCGCATTCCTGGGTTACAATCCGGTAAAGACCCTTCTGCTGTCATATCCGGCGCTTGCATCCTCCCTCCCCACTGCGACTTATGCGCTTCTCACGGGCAAGCACTGGTTTCCCTCCGTTATAGCATCGCCTTTCATAAGCGCCCTCCGTGAGGCATTCCTTGTCAGTGCCGCGCTCTCGGCAGTAGCCGGTGTTGTGTCACTCCTTCGTGGCAGGGTATATATCTACGACCTCGAGAAAACGGTGCAGGCGCAGGATGCAGCAGCGGAGGGGCAACACAAGCACGTCACGGTGCTTTACAGGCAGCTGAGTGTCAGCGGTGAAAAAAGGCTTAAGACAACGGACAGAACTGAAGAGCTCACCGAAATATCAGGTGCAAGAGTTCAGAAAGGAGGTTCGAGGTGATTGGCGGACAATGAAAGTGCGCTCGGCGCGTGGTCCGAATTCATTGATGCGGCCAGGATGCTGAAGAAGGAATTTGACCGCAATCTTTCGCAGTTCGGCATCTCGTTCATCGAATTCAAGATACTGTCTCTTCTCAATGAGAAGGGCCCCACAAGCATGGTGAATATAGCGGAGGAGCTCATACTCACAAAGGCCGGTGTTACTCTGCTCACAGACAGGCTGGAGGAGAGGCATCTTCTCTCAAGAACCAGAAGGGAGGGAGACAGACGCCTCATTTATATCGAGCTCACTTCAGAGGGAAGGGACATTCTCAGGCGAGCAGGGAAGAGCCATTCGTTGCTTGTGGAAAGGATGCTTTCTTCCCTGAGCAGCGATGACATTGCCAGGCTGGCTGAGATAACCAAAAAGATCGTGAGAGTGGGCACTCCTGCAGCCGTCGGTGAGGAGAAGCATCTGTGAAGATACCCCAATTTATATCTTGACGTAATGCCTATTTCACAAAGCTGGTGAACACCTATGTTGAGTACGGGCAGGACAATATCAGAGTCACTTTCTGACGACTTGCGGATAGTGGAAGAGACACCGATGGAGATCACGGAGGCGCTGGTCCTTGTCGGCTTTCCTACCATCGGGCTTGTGAGTTCAATAGTTTCCAACCACGTGATAAGGCAGCTCGGCCTGAAGAGGATCGGATACGTTTCGTCCAGGTTCTTCATGCCCACAGCCGTCGTCATCGACGGCGTGCCGAACCCTCCTGTCCGCATATACGGCGGGGACCACGTGTGCGGCCCCGATAAGAAATGCCAGCAGGTGATAGTCATAACGTCGGAGTTCACCCCTCCTCCAGACACGATGGATGCGCTCGCAGAGGGCATCATAGAATGGAGCTCCAGAAACAGAAGCTCGCTGATCGTGACTCTTGAGGGGATTAACAGCGAGCCGGACTCGGCAGGAAAGGAACCCTCTGTGTTCGGAGTTGGAAGCACGCTCGAGGCGCGCCACATGCTCAAGGATTTCGGAGTTGAACAGATGACCGACGGTATGGTTGGCGGTCTCTCAGGCGTTCTACTGCACAAGGGCTCGGTGATGAGGAAGAACGTCATATCGCTGCTTGCCGAGTCACCTGCAAACTACCCCGGCGCCCGTTCGGCAGCCAGAACAATCGAGGTGCTCGACAGGCTCCTTCCTCTGATCAGGCTCGACCCGAAGCCGCTGTACGAGAAGGCTGCAGAAATAGAGGCCGCAATAAAGGATGCGCTTTCCAAGTCAAGCCCGAAGGGAGAACTCGCGTACAATGAGACAAACCCGGCCTACAGCTGACAGAAGGGCTGAGGGCAGTTGAACCGCTTGCGCCGACGGCTGTCGCTCGTGCTCTTCGTCTGCGTCGTTCTCGCTTTCTCCATTTCAGTCTACGCAATATCCGAGCCCAAGGTTCCGGCGGCGCACAGCGTCACGGCCACGCTTGTGATTGATTTCAATCAGGGGCAGCCGTCGATGTTTGCCGGGCACCATGTCACGTGGCACTACGCTTCGGGAAGATGGATGATGAGTTCAGTCCCGTCATCCGCCACCGTCTACGTCTTTGAGAACGTCACCGTTCCGGTCTCCAATGTATGGACTCTCATGAATTACTCATCGCACATAATGCTCATAACGGCAGGTTCACCGCTTTCAATAGAGAAGGTCTACTACCCTGAATATTCAGATTACTTCATAACTTCCATCGAGGGTGTTCAGAACAGCAACTCGCTCGGCCTTTACTGGCAGTACACCGTGAACGGCACACTCGCACTGTACGGTGTCCTCCATCAGAGCATTTCAGACGGAAGTGTCGTGGAATGGTTCTACGGCACCTATTCCGGACAGTGAAAATGGAGCCTCCGAGCATCAGACGCTGAGCTCGTCCATATAGGACGATATGTCTGCGACAGGCGTCCCGTCCCTCTGCCTGATGTTCTGTTTTGCCGGAGGAACAGTCATGTACTCCGGTATGCGGGCGCTTATGCGATCCTCGTATGTGGGTATCTCTGTGTTCCTGTAGAAGACACCGATTGGTATCGCGTCCCCCCATTCGGTTGCCTTTCTCATCGCTTCAAGCATGACTGTCTCAGCATCTCTTCCCTTCTCTGTATCGACATTGCCGTCGTATCCCCTGCTCTCAAGCGTGTACACCCTTGGCATCGCTCTCCCCCCTCCTTCTGCCCTGTCCTCCCCGTTGTACCACTCCTTCGTATTGATGTCGTTGTACGTGGGGCATGGCTGCAGAACATCGATGAAGGCTGTCCCCCTGTGCTCAATCGCCATCCTTATGAGTCCCTTGAGATGCTGCACGTTGAACGAGTAACCCCTCGCTACAAAGGTATAGCCGCAGGCCATTGCGAGTATAAGCGGGTTGACGTTGCTTGTTATGTTTGGAAAGTTCAGCGATTTTGTCTTGGTTCCCAGCTTGAGTGTGGGGGAAGCCTGCCCCTTGGTGAGACCGTAAACGCCATTGTCGTGTATGATGTATACCATATCCACATTTCTTCTGCCCGCGCTGACAAAGTGCCCCGCGCCGATACCCAGCCCATCGCCGTCACCGCCCACAGCAATGACATTCAGATGCGGGTTTGCAAGTTTTATCCCTGTTGCGAAGGGAAGCGGTCTTCCGTGCAGTGTATGGATGCCCGTCACATTGATGTAATGTGGTGTCTTTCCCGAACATCCGATACCGCTCACCACAACTGTGTCGCTCAGCTCCATGCCGGTTTCAGCAAGAGCCATCTGCACTGCACTGAGTATGCCGAAATCACCGCAGCCCGGGCACCAGTCGTTGTGAACCTCTGTCCTGTAGTCCGCGAGTTTAAGCGCCATGTGTCAGCACCACCCTCTTCTCAGATTTTCCGTCAAGTATATTCCTGATTGATTCATAAGTCTCATCAACAGTTATCGGCCTGCCGTTGAATTTCACTATGCGGTAGTCCGCCTTCAGGCCGGTGTATTCGGTCATGACATCCGCAAGCTGACCGACATAATTCATCTCCATCACCGCAATCTTCCCTGCCTGTTTCAGCACATGTGTCACAGCGTCGGCAGGGAACGGCAGTATGAGCCTCATCTGAAGGAAGCCAATCTTCCTTCCCTCCTTCCTCAGCCTTTCCATTGCCTCAAGTATGGCACCCTTTGTCGAGCCCCAGCTGACAACGACAAGATCAGGTTTCCTGTCCCCGAAGTAGTTGAACTGCTCACTCTGCGGTATCTCCTTCAGTGCAAGTGCCAGCTTTCCCATCCTCTTGTCCATCATCCTGTCCCTGATAACAGGGTCTTCCGTGACATGCCCGAGTTCGGTGTGCTCATCCCCTGTATTCCAGAAGACCGCACCCTTTGTTCCCGCCGGAACCCTCGGACTTATGCCGTTCTCTGTGAATTTGAAACGTTCGTACTCCTTCCCTTCCTCTATGACAAAAGGTGTTCCGTCGCCGAGAAAGAGTCCCCTGTCTATTTTCATCCTCGAAGGATCGAAGTAATTCATGACAGCTGTGCTGTTTGCCATCGCCTTGTCGATAAGATGTATGACAGGGAGCTGGTATCTTTCGGCGTAGTTGAATGCATTGTTTGCATCGTAGAAACATTCCTCGAGATCCCCGGAGCAAAGGACAATCCTCGGAAAATCCCCATGCCCTCCGTACATCGAAAACTTCAGGTCCCCCTGTTCATGCCTCGTGGGCATGCCTGTTGAAGGACCGGCACGCTGGTAATTTGTTATCACAACCGGCACCTCGTTGATGCCGGCCCAGCCTATGCCTTCAGCCATCAGGGAGAAACCCGGACCTGATGTGCATGTCGCTGTGCGGACACCCGCCAGCGCACCCCCTATTGCCATCGTTATGGCCGCAATCTCATCCTCAGTCTGAACAACAACCATATTTCCAACGGCACCGTCAGCGCCGTGCGCCGGAAAGCGCTCATATCTCTCAAGATAGGTGCTCTCGTCTGCTGCAGGAGTGATGGGGTAGTATGTCTGGAATCTCAAGCCGGCCGCAAGTTTTCCGAGAGCGACCGCCTGGTTCCCGTTGAGCAGGAGCCTCTTCTCACTCCCTCTCGGGACCTTCTTCAGCCTGTAGCTGAAGCCGTCATGCGCATTCGCCTTCATGTGCTCGTATGCAACCTCAGCCGCAATCTTGTTTATTGCGGCAACACCCTTCTTCCCGCCGAATATGCGTTCTATGGAACTCTTGAGGTCTTCAATATCATAATCAAGTATGGCAAATGACGCCGCCACGGCAAGCACATTCACCATTCTTCCGAGAACGCTCATCCTCTTCTCGTTGGAGCGTGAACCGATTATGTTGAGAAGGGAGCTGTAGGGAACAGGGTAGATGTGGACGCCCTTTCTCTCGCATTCCTTCACAAGCGTCCTGACGGTGGGTGTCTCAGGGCTGAACCTTGCCGCTATTTCATCCTTAACCCTTCTGTCAAGGGTGGGTATCTCAGCTATTTTCCTGTTTTCCAGCGAGGGGTCGTATATCAGTGCGCCCCCTGAGACTATCTCATCGAAATGCCTTGCCACCGTCTCCTCATCGAACGTGGCGAGTATGTCTATGGGGTCATTGAGCGCAGATATCTGTTTCGTGTCCACCCTGACAACAAAATAGCTGTGCTCCCCTTTTATGTTCGAAAAGTATTCCCTTTTTCCCATTATCCAGAGCCCGCCCTCTGCGCAGGCCCTTGAAAATATGTTTGCCGAAGTGTCAACACCGCTTCCCTGTGCGCCGCCTATACACCATTGAAGTTTATTTTCTATCAATTCATCGCCTCTATTTCCTTCTCATTGAATGTGAAAAACCGATGGCCGCCTGATTGTTGCGGGTGCAGACGAACCATCCCATGGACTCCCTTTTGAGGTAGAGCCCTTTCAGTCTCAACAATTTGCACTACTCCTGCATTGATTTATATTTCAAGCTCTCGTACTTTGAGGTATTTAATAAACTCTTTCCTCAGAGCTCGAATTGCAGTGAACTGAACGACCCGGCAACCCGGGAAGGGTTTCCGCCCTCAACACCATATTGAATGTGCCGGATCTCATTGCACTATTGCGTCTGTTTACTGCATTTTTCGCAATAATACTTTCCATTCTTCACCAGAACAGGATGCCATCTTCCGTCCCTTGCTATGAGCGGACCGCCGCAGCCTGCGCACACATCGTCTTCACCCGGCGGCTCAAAACGAACATTCATGTCGTACTTGTGGGACCATGTCAGACTTCCATTCTCGAGACTCCTTCCAGCAATCAGACCATCCGGGTTAGGTGTCATCGCACAGGCATAATTCGCACGCTATTAAATAATGAACAGGTCCGATGCGCTCAGCCCTCCAGACGTGGCAGCTGATCCAGCACATACTCCCTTATTTCCGCAGGGCTCTCCTCAGCAGTCACTCGTTTTCCACCGCTTATGACCTTCCTGAGCAATGCCTCTTCCCTGCTGCCACAGACAGGGCACACCGGCACAGGTGCTCCACGGGGCTCGACGTCGAACTCAAGGCAAGTCGGGCATCTGTATGTCTCCTTTCTTCCCGGAAACTTCCCCCTCTTTGATATCGCCCTCCCCTCCACCTCGACTATATCCATCGAATAATCTATGACAGGTGCATTGCTTATGGCCGTCCCCACTCCAAAACCGTCTGCACCTGCTGCAATGAGATCATCTATGTCCTCCTCACGGATGCCTCCGGAAACGAAGATACGCACGTCTCTCTTCCCGTTCAGGTTCAGTTCCCACCTGATCTCCGATACAATCGACGGAAGCGAGCCTCTCCTTGACCTCGGTGTGTCGAGCCTCACACCGTAAAGATCGCCTATGGTATGAGCTGCAAGCATTACCTCACACCTCTCATCCGAGAATGTGTCGGCCAGTGCAATCTTTCTCTCCCCTTCAGGGACAGCTTCTGAATACGCCCTGAAGGCCTTTCCCGAATCGCCGAAAACAAGCACACTCGCATGAGGCATGGTTCCCTGCGGTTCCACGCCTATTGCCTTCGCACCGGCAATTGAGGAAACCGAATCACAGCCTCCTATGAATGAGGCCCTGTCTACCATCGGTGCTATTGCAGGATGAGCCCTCCTTATGCCGAATGCAAGCAGTGACCTGTCCCTGCATCTCCTTCTGTACCGCGCAGACACAGTTGATATCCCGGATGAATGGCACAGGAAGCCGAGCAGCGGTGTTTCATAAAGTGCAAAATCGTAATATGCCCCCTCAATATACATCATCGGCACGAGGACACCATTTCTTGATTTTGTCCTGAACACCGTCCCCTCCCGCGCCGCATAAACATCCACCGGCCTGCCTTCAAGCAGCCTGATCGCCTCCTCAACCCCCGTGAACACTCCCCACCTCCATGCGGAAGGGAATTCGCTCGATGTGATTTCGGCCGAAACGCGCAGTGTTTTCAGCCCGTTCTTCTCAAGTATTTTCCTTGTCCTTGTGAAATAGACATCTGTTGTCCTTCCCTCCCGTATTTCATCATCCGTTGCAGTAAAGAAGCTCTTCAGAATTTCACCCTTCTCAGGTCAGCGACTTTTGTGCCGTAAACATACTGCATGTACTTTAGTGCTCTCTCCTTTGCCCCCTCACTGATGCTCTCCACACAATCCCTTACAACTTCTGTTTCATAACCGCGGTAAAAGGCGTCTGCGACATTATGCTGTACACAGATATCCGTGCTTATGCCGGCAAATATGAGCCTGCCGGAATCAAGCCCTCTCATGTATCTCTCGAAGGGGCGGCTGCCGAAAGCTGAATACCGCCTCTTGCTGAATACAGCATCCCCCTTCTCAGGCGTCAGCTCAGCAACTATCTCGGAGCCTCGTGTCCCCTCCATCGCATGTTCTCCCCACACCCTCAGCTCCGGATCGCCCTTTCGGTGCGCATCCCTGACGTATATCACCTGCACTCCCTCTGCCCTGGCCTTTTTCAGCAACCTGGCCACGGAAGGCACAATCCTTCCTGCTCTTGCAGAACCGAATTTTCCGCTCACGAAGTCGTTGATCATGTCAACAACAATCACTGCGGAACCCTTCCTATCGTTCATGTCACTCACTCCCCGTGCTCCACTAACATAGATCATCGTTCCTGTGAAACTGCAGATCGCCCGTGCATTTCATCCCCTTCCTCCGCCCTCCTCCCACGCGAAGGCATCTATCGCAAGGTTCCTTTCCGAAAGCCTTCTTTCCCTTTCTTCCCTGATCTTTGACGGATCAATCTCAAAAACGGCATGGCTCTCGCCGCCGATCTCCATGACAGACGGGTATACGATACCTGTCTTGCCGTCATGCCTGAGATCCACTACGGCGCTTCCTCCCCTGAAAAAAGGGCCTTCGGAACAGTTTGCGAATGCGATAGGGAGCCTGTTTTCAAGTGCCCTCGCCCTGACATAAGTCATCCACGGCTCCATTCCCTCCCATCTGATCTTTGCGGGCACGGCGAGCACATCGCATCCGGAGAGAGCGAATTTTCTGACAGTCTCCGGAAAGTCGATATCGTAGCATATGGCCATTCCGATTCGCGAATCAAGGTAATCAAAATAATTTATTTCATATCCCGGTCTGAATGACTGTGCCTCACTGCCGAAAAGGTGCATCTTCCTCTGTTTGGCAAGAAGTTCACCGTCCGCCCCGTAGGCGTATGAAGTAATGAACATCTCATCCTCGAATGATTCATACAGTGCGCCGGTGATTATTGCCGTCCCGTAGTTCTTCGACAGGGACGAAACCTCATCCAGGAACGGATGCCTGTCATCCCTGACAACATTCTCCCCCCTTATCGGCATCCACTTTTCAGGCAGGAGCAGAAGATCCATGTCCTTCTTCAGTGCCCGCTCCATGTCCTGGAGTCCGTCAGTGCACAATGTCCTGCTGAGTTGCAGAAGACCGATCTTCATCGCTGTCATCAAACCACCGGTTATATTCCCACATATCGAACATGAGATTAAAGGTAGCGCAGACGCGCTTTCGGTCACCGTACGGCAAAGTGTTATTAATCTCAAGATGTATTAATAACGATTTTATCAATGCACAAGGCATACGAAAGAATAGAAAAGCAGTACACAATGGATGAAGTACTTTCTCTGATGAACCCGCTGATAGGCAGGTGGTTCAGGTCAAAATTCACCGAGCTTACGGAACCTCAGTCGTATGCTGTTCCGCTCATCCATTCAAGGAACAATATTGTTGTGTCCTCGCCTACCGGCTCGGGAAAGACGATGACCGCCTTCCTGTCTATAATCAACGAGCTTCTCAACATCCAGGCAGAGGGGAAGCTGGAGGACAGGGTTTACGCTATATATGTCTCCCCTCTCAGGGCACTTGCAAACGACATAAACAAGAATCTCAACACACCGCTGAACGAGATCACGGCGATGGCGGAGGAAATGGGTGTAGAGGCACCTGCAATCCGCGTGGCAGTACGCTCAGGGGATACCTCTTCCTACGAGAGGCAAAAGATGGTCAGGAAACCGCCACATATTTTCATAACGACGCCAGAATCGCTTGCGCTCACTCTGTCCTCCCCTGTTTTCAGAACAAAGTTTGACAGGATAGGATGGGTGATACTCGACGAGCTGCATGAGATATGCGATTCCAAACGCGGCGAGTTTCTGAGTCTGACGCTTGAGAGGCTTGCGGAACACTGCAACGACAGCTTCACCAGGATAGGGCTGTCAGCAACGATGGCACCCATCGAGGAAATGGCAGCATTCCTCGGAGGTTATGACAGGGAGGGCAGGCCAAGACCTGTCAGCATAGTGGAGATAAAGGCACAGAAATCGCTTGATCTTGCTGTCATATGCCCTGTCAGGAATCTGAACGCAGTCCAGGCCGACATTGCCAACGACAGGATGTACGATGAGCTTGTGAACCTGATAGAGAAGCATACAACAACGCTTGTTTTCACAAACACCAGGAGCGCCACGGAGTCCGTTGCATACAAACTCAAGGAGAGGGGCCTGACAGGCATCGAGGCGCACCATGGCAGCCTCAGCAAGGTAACCAGGATGGATGTGGAGGATCAGCTGAAGTCCGGGAAACTCAAGTGTGTCATCAGCTCCACCTCCCTGGAACTTGGCATTGACATAGGCTCGATTGACCTTGTGTGCCAGATAGGCTCACCGAAATCAGTCGCAAAGGGGCTGCAGAGGATTGGGAGAAGCGGTCATTCGGTTGGAAGGATGTCCACAGGCCGGCTTCTTGTATTTGATTCGGACGACCTCATTGAGTGCACTGTTCTGACCAGGTCGGCAATGCTCAATCGGATAGACAGGGTGGACATTCCCCGCAACAGTCTTGACGTACTCGCACAGTCGATAGTCGGTATGTCACTGGAGAAGAAGTGGAGCATTGATGAGGCATTCAACCTCGTCAGGCGTTCTTACTGTTACAGGACACTTCCGAGGAAGGATTTCCTTTCGGTTCTGCGCTACCTCGGAAGCAAGGGGGATTTCGAGAATGTCTATTCGAAGATATGGTTTGATGAAACAGAGGGCAAATTCGGAAAGAAGAAGAGCGCGAGGATGATATATTTTCTGAACATAGGAACGATCGCGGAGGAGTCCTCCTACGATGTAGTGAGTGAGAGGGGCATACCGATAGGACAGCTTTCAGACAAGTTTGTCGAGCGCCTTTCTTCAAGGGACATATTCGTTCTGGGGGGAAGGAGCTACGAGTATATTCGCTCGAGGGGAACGACAGTGCTGGTCAGGGATGCAAAGGGCAGGAAGCCGACCGTTCCCTCATGGACAGGAGAGATGCTTCCCAGGAGCTTCGATCTCTCGGAGGACGTGGGCAAATTCAGGGGAGAGATGGATGCAAAGCTTGACATGCCTGAACAGGAGCTCATCGATTATATTGTCAGAAACTACAGCGTGGACAGGTGGTCAGCGAAGAGCATAATAAGCTATCTGAAGGAACAGAAGGCGACAATACCTGTTATGCCGACAAACCGTGACCTCGTGATAGAGGGCATAATACACAGCGAAAGCGGCAAGAGGGCAATAGTTTTCCACTTCCCTTTCGGCAGGAGAACAAACGATGCGCTTGCCCGCGGTTATGCCAACGTCATCTCCCAGAAATACAGGTGCAACACCAGCGTCTCAGTCTCGGACGACAATTTTCTTGTGAGCGTTCCGAAGGAGATACCTCTCAGGAATCTGCACTCCCTGCTGACACACTCAAACCTTGTCTCTTCCCTCATGTCAGGCCTCAATGATTCAGAACTCTTCAAGCAGAGATTCAGGCATGTCGCCGCGAGGAGCTTCATGATACTTCGAAATTATCACGGAAAGGAGCTCTCTGTTTCGAGGCAGCAGCTGCGCTCATCCTCACTGCTGGAACAGCTTGGAGGGCTCAAAGATTTCCCGGTTGTCAGGGAGACATACAATGAGATACTCAATGACGTGATGGATACAGAGCACGCAATACAGGTGCTGAAGGAGATAGAGTCGGGCAAGAGACGGGTGCATTCCTTCGGCTACACCGATACTCCGTCGCCATTTTCCCATGGCATACTGCTTTCAGGCATAGCGGATGTCATACTCATGGAGGACAAGAGTTCCATGCTCAGGGAGCTGCACAGGAAGGTCCTTGCAAGGGTGATGGGAAAGGATGTCAGGGCATACAGATTCGAGGCGGATGTTGTTGAGCGTTATTTCAGGGCAAAGCGCCCGAGAATTGAAGCAAGAGAACAGCTGCCCGGGCTGCTGAGGACGGTGGGGCCGCTTATCATGCTGAAGGAGAGGGGAACGAACGTACATCTGTTCACAGGAGCACCGCATGAAACAGTGAGGGAGTGGGCACTGTCGCTTCTTGAAAGAGGGGAGCTGTCCGCAATCTGGCTGGACGATATATATTTCATCCCTCCGGAAGAGGAGGATGAGTTCGCATCCATGTGCAGGGGAAGGGAACTGACGGAAGAGGAGGAGAGGGCACTGTCTGTCCTGGACTCCGAAGATGTCAGCATCAAGGAAATCGCACGCAGTCTTTCCATCCAGGTGGAGGAGGCAAGTGAAATAATGCACAGGCTCGAGAGCCTCTACCTTGCAAAGCGTGTGAAGCTCGACAGCGAGAGCGGGTGGATGTGGAGAAGGAGCGCTCACGGAACAGCAGACAGGGACCGCAGCCTGGAAAAGATGCTCGTCAGGCAGCTGGAGTTTTTTGGCCCCCAGACTGCAGAGGAGCTCCAGTACAGATTCAGATGCGAGGATATTGTGTCCAAGGCGGAGGAGCTTGTTTCGGAAGGGCTTGTTTCGAAGGGATATTTTGTTGCTGAGGAGGTTGAGCAGTATATGCTCACACGCGATTATCTCGCTCTCGACAACGCCGGAGTCAAGGTGTATGATTATGCAACCGTACAGCGCTATCTATTCAGGAAGAGCCTGCAGCCCCTTCAGTCGATAAGCGATTATTTCAGGCGATTCGGGACAGCGGGGACAGTCATTGATGTTTTCAGCAGAGTGCCGTCATTCAGTGCGACAGAGTGGGAGGCGATGAGAAGGGAGGGGCGAATCCTGATGGGGCGCTTCATGAAGGGGCGAGTGCGGTATGTTCTTGATGAGGACGTGCCGCTGTTCGTCAGCGCCTACCGTGACTCAAACCTGTCCCAGGATGAGCGTGCCGCTGTCGAAAAGATAAGGGAGCTCGGAAAGGCAACTTCAACTGAACTTGCGGCAGCACTGGGTCTGGGCAGGGAAAGGGGGAGGGAGATCATTGACAGGATTGACAGGGCTTTGTGGCTCAAGAGGGAATTCCAGGAGGGGGAGGAATGGAGCGGCCGCAACGTATATTCGTATCTGGACAGCGATTCTCATGTGGAAAATGCCAGATTGAGGATAATTGAGAGGGTGATCAGGGGACTCGGTCCGATACGCTCAGGGGAGATACGTTCAGAGACGGGCTTCTGGGATATGGACATAGATCAGGCCGCCGAAGCTGTCGGTGCTGTCAGGATAGTTGTCGGTGACGCATCCAACCATATGTTTGTCATGGCTGATGAGCTAGATCTTATCGACGGCAGCACAGCCTCCGGCGACGGCACATACATACTCTCAATACTCGACCCGTATGTGCAGCCGCTGTGGGCGGAGGTCGCATCCAAGTACGGCGAAGGCTGGTTCTACCCAATCATACAGAAGGGAAGAGTGGCCGGGATTGCAGAGATATGGGTGATGGCAGGTTGCGTGGAATTGCGCCAGCTGAACCTCACCGGCGAGGCGGATACGGAGGGTGTGGTCTCATCCATCATCAGGCTTCACGGCTTTTATTCCCAGTTCGGATACGATATACTCCGTATCAGGGAGGTGAATTCCTCCACTGCAGACAGCCTTCGCGGGGATGCCCTGTCCGCTTTCACTTCAAAGGGTTTCAGAAGGGTCAACGGAATGCTTGTACTGGGCGATGTTCTGGAGGTTTCTTTCGACAGGGAGAGGATTGTGTCGCTCACGCTTCAGAAACAGCACCTGGAGGAGCAGTTCGACGACGTCTCCGAGGCCATATCCAGTCTAATTGGCCTCCGCGGAAACTACGAAGCGATGCTGAGGGTGCGCAGAATGCTGTCCATGGATTTCGAGATGCGGGAGAGAAGATTGCTGCTTGCACAGATAATACCGGAACATTCTGCGTACACTGACATCCACTGGGCATCCGTGTGCAGGGCTGCCAGATCGGCCAGAACAAGCAGGGTTGAAAACCATGTGTATGAGATAATCGAGAGTTACGGTCCGGTGAGCAGGAAGCAGATACTGCAGTATTCCAACATGTCAAAGCTTTCAACCCAGTCGGCTCTGAGGACACTGTTCAGAAAGTCCATGATTGCTCTGGACGGAAACAGGCAGTACGTTGCAATACAGCGCGCGGACCTTGAAAGGTCTGAGGCACTTGAGATGGTGGCATACCAGCTCTTCAGGCAATTCGGGGCGCTGACGGCCGAACAGCTTTCGAAGATGATGAAGTCGGAACTGGGGATGAGGCAGATCAGGGATATGCTCTCAGTAATGGAGGAGAAAGGAAAGCTCAGGAAGGGGTACCTGGAAAAGGGAAGCGACACACTCTACTGGATACTGCCGGAGGACGTGAAGCTACTCAGGAATGCGCATTTTTCAAGACGTTTCATAGCGACACAGGAAGACAGGCTGTCTCTCCTGTTCTCCGAGGACTCCAAGAGGCTTTTCGGAATGACATCCGCAAACATTGTTTTCGACGGTCCTGAAATAGCAGGCGCGTTCAAGGGAAGGATCAGGGACAATGAGGTGCGGATTGAGAAGTTTGAAGGGAGGGAAGATATAAAGGACATGGTGCAGGAGCTCGCTTCCGAGATGGGCGTCATAGTGAGGAAGAGGGCTGTTCCAAGAGAGGAGGAATGGGATGTTGTCGGCTTCTACGAAAGGACGCACCCCGGCCGCTGAAAAGCGCGAAAAACTATGGACAACTATTTCATTGGGATGATGCATCATATGATGTGTGAACACCCTTGCGGACAGCCTCGGCAGGAGGATAACCTACCTCAGGGTATCTGTTGTTGACAGCTGCAATCTCCGTTGCGTCTACTGCATGCCTTCGAAAGGCATTCGATTCACAAAGAGGACGGAGCTCATGTCACCCGAGGAGATAGGCATAATTGCAAAGGCAGCATCCAGTCTGGGAACGAGGGTGGTCCGTATCACCGGGGGAGAACCGCTGACAAGACCGGACGTTGCGGACATAGCCTCCGAACTTTCGGCAATCCCTGCGATTGAAGACATACCGCTTTCCACAAACGGTATCTTCCTGAAGGACCATGCCTGGGATCTTGCGGATGCGGGAGTTACAAGGGTAAATGTCAGTATCGATTCCCTCAACCCTGACAGATTCAGGGAAATAACAAGGGGAGGAGAGCTGAGCAGGGTGATCGAGGGTGTGCGGACTGCAGCGGATGCAGGTATGCGCCCTGTCAAGATAAACACCGTACTGATGAAGGGTGTCAACGACCGGGAACTGGTGGAACTGGCACGTTTTGCCCTTGAGAACTCCTACACCATACGTTTCATCGAAATGATGCCCCTGTCAAGCAACGTTTCATTCCAGCCCGGCCTGTTTCTGCCTGCTGCCCTTGCACGCAGGGAGATCGAAAGGCAATTCAGGCTCACACCGAGCACACAGGCTCAAAGGAACGGGCCTGCCGTCTACTACGACGTCGATGGCTATGAGTCGAAGATAGGTTTCATCACACCGCTGAGCGGCAATTTCTGCGAAAGGTGCAACAGGGTGCGCATAACATCAAAGGGCAAACTGAGGATGTGCCTCTTCGGAGACGACATGTTCGACCTGCTTTCTGTCATAAGGCAGGGAGGCGGAGTCGAAGGGGTGTCAGCGATGCTCCGGGAATGCATCAGGTGGAAGCCCGACATGCACCATCTCGGTATAGGGAGGACGAGCAGCGCGACGCTCGAGGCAATGTCTCAGATTGGCGGATGACTGCCCTATCACGGACTGCACCTGTTTCCGGCGGACAGGAGAGCAAGGACCTCCGGCCGGTATGCACCTGCCTGAAATGCGTTGTTTACTCCTGCATGATTTTTGTGAACATTGTGTGTTCAGCTGGAATTTCAACCGTATTCCCTGCTGTTATCGCCCACGATGCGGCGAATCCGGCCGACGAACGGAACTGCCACCGGAAAATCTTCTGAATGTCAATGTCACGACGGCAAGTGCAGCTGCAATCCCACACATCAAACAGGGCACATTGTTCGGGCAGACATGCGATTTGTTTTCGGCCGGAAATGCATCCCGTGAATGTCAGGGACAATTGCGCATCGATAGTATCATCATCGGCTCAATTTCCAGATGCATGAACAGCCGTCTTGAGCCGGATGCAGACATGAACATCTCGAGCAACATGGAGGGTGCGCCGTGCCTGCTGCATCGGGCTGCCGCCGCCGACCTCTTCCATTTGCCGCTTTCTCACAATCAGGCCCGTAGCACACACAACTTCAATGTTCGGATGTCCGGCGTGGAGAAGCTGACTTACTCGAGTAGAAACTCATTACAAAAAGTATATGTGCGCTGGTCAAAAATGATACGGACTGAGGATTAAACTGATGACCAGTCCCGATGACGTGTGTCCTGTATGCGATTCAAAGATAAACCGCGGTTCACAGACCTGTGACGTATGCGGCGCGGATCTCTCGATTCTCGGCAGCGGTTCGAAGTCTGTCTTCGTATGCCCTGAGTGCGGCAACGAACTTCTTGAGCAGGACACCAAGTGTCCGAAATGCGGCGTCGAATTTTCGTCACAGACCGGAAGCGTTCCGGACGACAACGTTATTTTCGAATGTCCTGTCTGCAACGCCCAGGTGCCGTCGGATGCAAACAGGTGCCCGAGCTGCGGTGTTGAGTTCCTGAGCGAGGATGATGCTGCCGTAGCTGAAGATGTGCCAAAATCTGTCGAATCGGTTCCGCCTGTGGAACCGGCGGCACCTCCTGATCTGTCGGAATTCGCATTTGACCGTGAACCATCCACGCCAGAACAGGTGATAGATGAGGTTGAACAGTCTTTCAGCAATAAATCGCCAGGTGCCGGGGCACCCCCGAAGGGGCCTGATGAAAATGAAAGCAGGCTCACCGAATCAGTGGCGCCTGCCCGGGAAAAGAGTGAAACAGCGTTTTCTGAAACGGTCAATCCGCCCGCTGTTTCGAGTGCAGGGAAGGAGAACGCTCCGGAGAGAGGCGCGGAAAGGGAAAGGAAGAGCCGTTTCTCTCTATTCAGAGGAGGCAGAAGAAAAAAAGAGCCCAGGGGCGTTTCGCAGGAGAACGCAGCCGTTCCTCCGAAAGAGTCGTTGTTGCAGGCGGATAATGCCGGACCGGTCGGCAGTCAGCCTTCACCCTCATCGTCCCCTTCTCCAGGCAACAGCATGTCCGCAGCCTTATTCGATGCGGCGTCAATGCGGTCAACAGTGGAGAGAATAAGGGAGGTGCTGAAGTTCGCCGGTTCGGTGAGCGCAGAAATAACCCAGGGAAAGCAGTATCTCGACAAGGCGCTTGAGCTGCTTCAGAAGGGCAGCAACACCGAAGCGGAAAAGTATGTCAAACTTGCAAAGACCTCCATCGAGGAATCCATTCAGGGTTACTTCAGTGAAAGGATAGAGATAATGCGCAAACAGGTGGAGATTGAGAACTTCGGTCAGGAAAGGAAGAAATTCCTGGAAATGAAGATAAGGGATGTCGCCACACTCTCGAAGAGCGGACAGTACGGTGAGGCGCAGGCAATTGTGAAGCAGTTCCAGTCTGAACTTTCGGCCAGGGCTTCGCAGTACGGCGAGGCCCAGGAGATGATAGGCAATCTTGAAGAACTGCTCAACTGCGCAGACGAGCTCGGTATAGATTATGACGGATCAAGGATGATATTCAACGAATCAAAGAAGCATCTCGCGACGGGCGACTGGAGTTCGGCTCTGCTGCTGGCAAAGCAGTCCAGGGACTCCCTGATGAAGGCGTTGCCCTCAAAGCTTTCAAATGAGATGACCAGAGCAAAGAATGAGATCATAGATGCAAAGATAAGCGGCCTCCAGGTCGGCGATCTGATTGCAATTCTGAAACAGGCGAGTGTAACATACAATGATGGAAAGTATGACGATGCACTGCGCTACATCAGCATCCTCCGAAAGCAGTTCGATTCGGTCAGGAGAGGATCCGGTCCCGCGGTCAGCGTCTGAACAGTGCGATTCTCAATAATCCATCATTCAGTCACTGAATCCGCCTCTGCATCTTTCCTTCCCGGAAGAAACGGCGTCATTGCAAGCGAAACAACGGCAAACAGAAGCATCAGCCAGAGAGAATAGGAAAGAGGCATGATGAGGAGCATCAGTGTGAGAACGGCTATTCCCGCAGCCCCTCCGAGTGTGTTACCTATGCCCCAGACAAGGGCGTTGGACGTCGCAGAATATCTGTTTGGAACGACATTTCCGACATATCCGAGAAGAACCGGAAAGCCTGTAAACGCAGTTGCGGCGAATACGGCATAAGCAAGACCGGAGACAAGCACCGAACGTGTGAGGAGGAATACGGCAAAGAAGAGTGCCGAGAGTGCGGATGTCAGTATTATTGTGAATTTTCCTCCCTTGAGTGAAGTTATCCTTCCGAAGAGGGGCCCGCCAGGCACAGCTATGAGAAGTCCGGCGGTGAGGACAATGCTCATGATGTGCTTGCTCTGGTATATGTCGCTCATGTACTCCGGTATATATGTGGTGACAGCGAGCATGAACATCGATCGGATGAATACTATCGCAGTCAGCAGATAGATGAAGCCGGCGTAGCTGTGAAACTCACCGGCTGCCCTGCCGTCTGCTTTTCCTGCAACCTTTCTGCCTGAATTCCTTCTGGAGAAGGTACGCAGTCCTGCAAAAGTCACGGCAGCAATCAGGAAGAGGTAGAGCGAAAAGGACGTCAGGCCATCGAAACCGCCGATCAGGAGTATTGCAAACGATATGACGTAAGGTGTCATTGCCCTTCCGAGGCTTCCGAATGCCGAATTCACCCCCATAACCGAAGAAGATTCTTCCCCGGGATTTGCAATGGATATTATGGCCGCACCAATCGGGTGATAGAACGACTGAGCGAAGCCCAGAACCACTGATCCTGATATAACGAACACGTAGAGGAGGCGGGGATACAGGAAGGGCAGGGCGAAGAGTACAACTGAAGAGGCATTCAAAAACATTCCTGAAAAGATGAGGAAAGCATCTCTGTCTATCCTGTCTGCAATGGCACCAATCGGCGTGCTCAGGAGTCCTGAAAGAACATTGTAAATTATCGCGACTGAACCAAGTCCCACCAGCGATACGCCTGGAAGAGAGGAGTAGAAAGGTATGAGAACAGGGAAGAGAAAGAAATTTCCGTCGTTGGCAAAATGCGCCATTGAAGTGAAAATGAGGGAACGTCTGTCGTACTTCATCCAATCATTCCTGTTGCATATCACAGTCTTATCGCTTATATATCGTGTGCGTCAGGCAGTATTGAAGGGATGTGGTCCGCTTAAAGTAAGGTTGAAGCTATGAGATTCTTCCAGGTCGTCAGGTGTTCGGGGCCCAAAACAGCCATCAACCTCAGACAAAAGGTATTTACATCACATTATAATGAGCCTTGGGAGGGCCCATAGCTTAGTCTGGTGGAGCGTCTGGCTCATAACCAGATGGTCGTCGGTTCAAATCCGACTGGGCCCAGACTAATTTGAGTTCGGGGTCATAAAGATTTGAGGATCTTATATTTGAAACCGCCAGTTGCAGAACAAAGTCAGTGACCGGTACATTTTTCGATCAAAAAGACATGTCCTCTCCGGGATGGATGAAATCCCGGAGAGGTAATAGAACGCATGTCGGAAATGGATGTAGATGGTAGAATAAGAAACTATTGGCGGAGAAAGGAACTGATGCTGTCCGATGAGGACAGCACAAGACTGGATGAACTTGTCGCATCCCTGCAGTTCAGGGATGCCACAGCCGGCACACCGGTGCCTGCGATAGAGTTCTGCTCGCACCTGAACTGTGAAGGGCTGGTGCCCTTCATGGAAAGGGCATACAGACGCTTCGAAACTGTCAGGGACAGACTCGTGCCCAGGATGCGTTTCCTCGCATTCATGTGCATGAGCGGAAGGCGGAACATAAGTGATGCCTTCTGTGCCGTTGTCGGCGACAACGGCTGGAAGCGTCTCGGCTTCCGTGAAAAGCCGGTGTACGAGACACTGCGCGAGTTCATAAATGAGCGCATCGGTGACAGCAGGCTGCATGAACTCTTTCATGCAATAGTGGCAGAGTGCGTCCGTGCTGCATCCTCCATGGGCGTTGAGATTGGCAGGAGGGTGGGAGAGGATGCGACGGACATCCGCTCCCTTAAATTCGATGATGAGGCTGAATACAGCGGATACTACAGGCACCATGGTTACAGGGTGGACATGGTCCATGACCTTGACGATCCGT
>JAGVSJ010000014.1 GCA_019720975.1 Candidatus Sysuiplasma superficiale | reverse complement strand
TCCCTCTCCAGAGGATCCATTGATTCCTTTGCAAGCCTGTTAAGAATCTTTGATTCTGAATTCGGAACTATTCCCATTCCTGTCGGCAGGGATATGGCATTCCCGAAATTTAACGTTTTCCACACAATTTTCTTGGAGAGCCATATGCCTCGGATCAGGAGACAGAGCAGCAGTCAGAGGCAGGTAAACACATAGGGGGAAAGAACGAAAGAGCAGATAGGAACCGGCATTAGAACTAACGCCAAACGCAGTGCACGGTTTACTTTGGCAGTCCAAGCCCAAGCCGGGGAATTCCCCTTCAGTATAAAAGTCTTCTAAACCTATTCCGGTATCCAAAATGCACACACCAATTCCATCGTGGAATTGTACGTGATGAGTGTAGCCACACTGAATGCGAAGACTGTTGTAGGAGGCCTGTATGTGAGAAAATATAACTATCGCTCAAATCGTCTCTCATCTTCATTTCTTCAGTTCTACAGTCTATCTCTAACGGTGACTCAATTCCCGAGTGTCCTCACCAGGCTCAATCTTTCAATCTTCTCGATCATCATTTTCAAATGTACATTTCTGTTGAAAATAATATGAATAATATAAGTATGGTGGTGCGTATGTGACTTGACATGAAATGGATAACAAGAGAGAAGGCCAAGGTTGACAGAATAGCCTGCCCATGGGTCATAAAGAGGTTTGTGGACAGGGATGCTGAATTCATCTTTGCCCGCCCAGAGAAGGTAATTGAAATGGCCACAAGGGAGAATGCAATTCCATTTGACGTACCTGGCGTGGAATTAACACATTATGAAGAGAATGGAATGGAATACGTCAGTTTTGATGCGATCATAAAGAAGTACGGGCTCAAGGATCCGGCACTTCTCGAACTTGCGAAGATCGTCAGAGGCGCCGATGCCGATATAGCCGATGCACCGCCAGAATCAGCAGGACTTGAAGCTGCAGCCCTGGGATTCAGGGAAATAGCACACGACGATCATGAGAACATGAAACTGCAATTCCCGTTCTATGATGCTATGTACAAATACTGTCAGCTCCGTCTGGAACAAAGAATGAAACTGGAACACGCGAAGTAACCCCCGGCAGCAGGGGCTCTAAAGCTCAGTAATCTTTTTATTTTAAAACAAATGCTTATCGCCGTTTTGAACAGCTGATCGCACTGGTGAGTGACCACATAACACGCCGCCATTCTGAAGTTCAGTAATGCGAACATCCTCAATTAATGCCGCAGAATGGAGTTTCTACGGAAAACGATGATATCAGGTATCTCAGAAACCCAGATGCTGCTTCGATTTGAAATTCGACTTTTCCGCAGCTGTTTTCAATTGAGATTAATAAATCAGAGCTAAGGCAAATCGCATGGATCGTGTGGATGGATATTCTGAAGAGGCGCCACATTAGGGTGAACTTTGCGGTAAATTGGTGCAAATTTATACGGCTTATGCGGACATTCCGATGGATGGTAATGCTTATAACAGTGCGAGAGATTGGACTACGGTATAAACTGATATCGCATAGACGCCAGACTGAAGTGTTCACGAGCAAGGGAAGTTGTTAGTCGAATGGGTTATAGGAAGAGGTCGAGTTCTGGATCCGGAAACGACAAGTTACGTGTCGTCCTGTCATCTGGCCTCTCTGAGTATACAGACGGATTGACCGAAATTGAAATCGACCATGTCCCTACGGTTGTCATTCTGATATCCACTCTGGATTCAAGATTTCCAGGAATATCTAGACGTCTGCTGGATGACCAGGGCAACATACGAAGGCACGTGAATATTTTCGTGGATGCTGAGGAAATCAGGCAGAGGGATGGCATTCTCACTTCCCTGGCGGATGCAAGAGAAGTCGTGATTCTGCCATCAGTCGCAGGAGGTTGAAGAATGACAAACAAGAAAAATGCCAAGGGGAGCGGCTTTGCCCGAAAGGGGGAAATGCTCCTTATGGTTGGAACAAAAAAGGGGGCATTCCTTTTCCGCTCGGTAGATGACAGAAGAACTTGGAAAAGCTCTGGTCCGTTTTTCCGAGGCAGGGAAATATACCACTTTACTTATGACAGAAGAAATCGTATTCTTCTCGCCTCCGTGAGCAGCAATCAGTGGGGTCCAACTGTCGCGATTAGCAGCGATATGGGCACTACATGGAGGGAGAGCACCAGTCCGCCACGTTTCCCCGAGGGTTCAGGGCTTTCCGTAACAAGAGTCTGGCATATAACTCCCGGCACAGCGGATATTCCCGATAGGATCTTTCTCGGTGTAGAACCGGCATGTCTCTTTGTAAGCGAGGATTCAGGAGAAACCTGGACGGTCAATACTGCAATGCTCAACCACAGGACAAGGAATAAATGGCAGCCTGGCAACGGCGGTCTCTGTCTCCATTCTATACTGACTGACGGTCGCAGCAATGACAGGATACATACAGGCATTTCAGCCGTCGGGACTATGTTTTCCGGAGATGGGGGTAGGAGCTGGGAATTCCAGAACAGGAATGTGAGCGCCGACTTCTTCCCCGAAGCGATAAAATACCCGGAATTTGGACAGTGTGTCCACAAACTCGTGAGAAACGAACGGAAACCTGATGTACTCTTCCAGCAGAATCACTGCGGTGTTTTCCGCAGCAGGGATAACGGCAAGAACTGGACTAATATCACGAGCAACCTCCCTTCAAGATTCGGTTTTCCTATTGCACTGGATGCCTCTCATAATCCTAGGGTCTACGTAGCGCCGCTGGAAGGAGATTTTTCGCGGATACCCATCGCTGGCCGATTCTCTGTCTGGGCATCGGACAATGAGGGGAAGGAATGGTTTCCGCTCAACAGCGGCATTCCTGAAGTTTCATATTATGATGTCTTGAGGGAAGGAATGAAGGCCGATGGTGAAGATCCCTGCGGTGTTTACTTCGGTACGACAACAGGCCAGCTTTACCAAACAAGAAATGGCGGAGATACCTGGTCAAGCATCAGTGACGGACTGCCCCCCATATACTCCGTTGAAGTATCTGCGATCTGAGGCGGGTATGAGGTGGCGTTTCCCAGTCATTGTTGCGAAAGCGCTCTATGTCGGAGCGTAAGTGCACGTTAGAGTAAACGCATCCCTAATTCGTGTAGCGGAGCAATTCACGAAAGTAAATTGTGGACAAAAAGCCATGCATCTGCTGTACATTACATCTCCTGGAGCAGCATTTCATGAAACATCCTATGAAATTACTATGAACTCTTGCTTATTAATCATCGTCTGAGAACCAGCCGGTGAAGCATTTGCTCAGTGGTTAAATGTGCGAAGACAGCAGCATACTTGCATCCATTGCTGAATTGAGATTTGCGAGAATGAGTGTTTCCATCAATATGTTCAAGTCAATTGTTCCGTCGATTCTGATGAGAAAGCGTGACATTCTCAGGTGCCTCTCAAGAGTTTCAACAGTGGCGATAGACGTGTCCTTGACTGTAACCACATATTCCCCGTTGCCTTTTGTGTCGTCGAGGGCAAGATATCTTGCATTTCCGGTCATGAACTCATAATGTTCCTGGCCGATCAGTTTCCATCCTGACGGTTTGACAAAATAGCCGACGATACCACCGTCAGGGCAGAATACTGTGTAGAGAATCAAGCCTCCATGTTCGGGAATACGCTGCATTGACGCCACCGCATTGAGAATCACCTTACCCTTGAGGTCCTCAAGTGCGACCTGTATCTTCTTTTCAGTATACGTGGGAACAGAGGCAGCAAGAAGCAAGCCACCTTCATCCTGAAAACTATAGTGGCCGTACGGAAAGTGCGCTTTCCTCACCATAATGTAGTTTCCCTTTACTTGCGTATTACGGATTATCCCCTGCATCCCGTACCACACAATGTAAATTGGATACGGGCTTATGTTTTTTCCTGACGCTGTCTTTGGTATACATTCGTGCGGTTAAGACACTGTCTTCGGCAAATTACCAAACCGTTCCGCTATTGATTTCCGGTATTCATCTTTCACCATCAAGGTACGCAAGATCAGAATATGCATTTTTATGAGATGTTTGTGCCTGTGACCTTCATTACCGTTACTCTCTCAAATGAAAGTGCTCAAACCTGTGTAAATGAGCGCACTTTCTTGTCGTCCAGCTTTCTGATGACTGAAATCATGAGCCTTATCGCCGAGTCGATGTCATTCAGGTTCGCAATTGCTGAGTGTGAATGAATGTGTCTTGTTGGTACTCCCACAACAATCGAAGGACAACCGCTTCCGCTAAGATGAAACTTTCCTGCGTCTGTGCCGCCTCTGGATACCGTCGAAAGTTGATATGGAATCCCTTCCTGCTCCGCGATATCAATGACAAATGATTTCAGCTCCTGATTCGGTATCATTGAAGCGTCATATGTGAGGATTGATGGACCCTTTCCAAGTCTCGATGGTGCTTCGCTGGGCTTGATCCCAGGAACATCCCCCGCTATGTCGACCTCAAGTGCAAAAGCAACATCTGGTGCAACAACGTGGGATACAGTCTGTGCTCCCCTGAGCCCCACCTCCTCCTGGACTGTTGCTGCAAAGTAAACAGTGTTGGGGTGCCGGATTCTTCCCAATGCAAGTCTCTTCATCACCTGCAATCCCACGAATGTCCCGATCCTGTCATCAAATGCCTTTCCTATCACCATACCATTTTTTCCTACGTTGACGAACCCGGCTTCTGGTGCAATCGGATCGCCTATTCTCACGCCAAAATCCATTTCTGCCTCTTTCGCACTTGTTGCACCTATATCAACATACATTGATGTGAGCTTCACAACTTTCTCCCTTTCCTCCGGAGGGAGAAGATGAGGCGGTTTGGAGGCGACCACTCCGGTTACGTCACTTTTTCTTGTCCTTATTTTAACCCTGTGTCCTAGAAGAACCTGATCAAACCATCCACCTACAGGACCGAAAGTGAGAAAGCCTGTGTTTTCATCGATCCCGGTCACAACAAATCCCACCTCATCCATGTGCCCTGCCAGAAGAATCTTCGGTGCGCTATCACCGCCTGTCTTTGTGAATATGACTGAACCGAGCCTGTCAAATGATATGCTGTCAGAATACGCACTTCCGGCATTCTTCACTATGCGAGCAGTTTCTCTCTCAAATCCGGAGGGACCAAAGGATTCAGAAAGTCTTCCCAGAAGATCTATGTCTTCTTTCTTTATAGACATATCTTCAAGTTATGATTTACTGCATTATATGAAAATATCGTAAAACCTTGACAGGCACTCGATCACCGCTTGCTAACAAGCACACCCGACATGTTTCGGGGGCGACATCCGGCTATCTCTGGCATGTCTATCAGAGCGGTGGCAACAGAAATCCTAACTCAAGCATGGTGATTTGCTAATGCTTACTTGCAACTGATAGCAAGGCATTTACCACAATCTCGAGATCTTCCTCTCTCAGGCACTGTGGATTTATGTAAATGCCTTCACTCCTGCAGATAGCATAGATTGGCGGATCGTTTCTCTTCAGCGATTCACAAATCTGTTCAGGTTCCACTCCTGAAATTGAAATCCTGAGTCTCGGAACTATTACCGGTCTGATCCGTTCTCCTTTGCCGGGAATAATCAATTCGGTCCTTATTCTATCATTTCGTCCATCCGCCAGAATGTCTCTCAATCTACTGCATATATCATACCATCCCCTGATCCTTTCGTAATGATCCAACTTTAGGTAATCTTCGAAGGCCGCAACAAATGCCACTATGTCTTCCTTGCTTGTCTTCATCGGCCTTCCAATGAATGTTCTCACCCTTCCATCAACCTCCAGATAACTGATTGGACCGAGCTTTCTGCAATTCATTATCACTTCCTTCTTTCCGAAAATCACACCGGTGTCATTAGGCGCAGATATGTCCTTGCCGCCGCTGAACACAACAGCATCGGCGCAGGAATCAATGATATTCGCTATATTCTCCACGGGAGGCAGTTCGGCAGCCGCGTCAACAATGACCTTGATGCCTCTCAAATGTGCAATTCTCACCACCTCAGAAAGGGGAAGGGAGTCATCCGGCTGGAATACTGCATGCAGTATGGCACACGTCCTCTCCGTTATTGCACATTCGATGTCATTTCTTATGTCGCCGGTGCCATTCCCGATTACTTTGAGCATTGCCCCAGGGATTGTTACCAGTGACGAATATGGGTTGTCTTTAAAGTGCACAGATTGCATCAATACCTCGTTTCTCATGCCGCTTGTTTGCGGGAGGCTGACCATTTTCTCTGTATCGTCTCCTGTCATGCTCGCTGCCACTGAAAGCACTATTCCTGCGGCGGCACCCGATGTAATCATCGCATCCTCTGCTCCAGCAAGTTTTGCAACGTAAGACCCGGCTTTTTCAGTGAGTTCGTTCATGTCAACAAATTCGCCTGCAATCTCCTGCATCGCCTGTAACGCATTTGGGGAGACTCTGCATCCTCCCAGTTTTGTCAGTGTACCACTTGCATTGACTATTCGTCTGACACCAAGTCGGTCTAGCAAACAAACACCTTCAGTTAAGTATGGTCGGGTGTTATAAGGATTTGAACCTGTTGAGCAGTAAAAGGGGTCACTAATTTCAGTTGCATTGTATGCTATCTCCGCTGACATCGAAGTACGAAGTTCGAAGCGCTAAACCTATGACGGAAATTCCGAGAATAATCCGTCAACAGTCAGGTCCTTTTCCAGGCTGGCACTTTTCTCCTCTCAAGTTCATTGGGTCGCATGCCTTGGAACGTTCAGCAAACGGTAACACAAATATACTTCTGAATGCCATCAGCCCCGAGGGTGAAACGTGTCAATGGGGGCAATTAATGACTTCAAGAAGTTCGTGACTCAGGGGGATTTCATTGCCATGGCTGTGGCATTTGTCGTGGCACTTGCGGTAAGCTCTCTTATAACAGCACTTGTCACTTCTGTCATAGCACCCTTGATTGCAATACCATTCCATGTGAATTTTTCTGAAGTGGGTGTAGTAGTGATCAACGGCAGTACCTTCACTTTCGGTGTACTCCTTGGGGCGATAATCAATTTTATTGTTCTCCTCGCGGTTGTATTTTTCGTGATGGTGTATCCTCTCGAGCAGTACAAACTACGCCGTCACCCGCAAGCACCTCCAGTTCCCACCAAGGTATGTCAGAGTTGCTTTTCCGAAGTGGACGCTAGGGCCACGAGATGCAAGTTCTGTACATCCTCTTTGCAGTGATCGCGCACTGCATGCAGTTGCGGGACAAATCTATCTGATTTTCGATTGGATGCTAAACACTTGCACAGATAGTGAGTTCCACTCCCATATTTGTGGCAGAGGCTGAGGATCGCGGAACTTAAGCTAACTTAAGCACCTTATCGGGCTGATGGCATCCACTTCTTTGATTAGGCTCACATACCTGTCGATTAAGTAAGGCCATGTGGAGTCCCTCTCACTTCAGGAACGGGTCATGTGCAAACATTATGGTGTGTTGGTATGCGTTGGAGTCTGAGTTGCAATCATACAGTCGATCAAAGCTGCATTTGAAAAATCCGGAAGCAGGCGTTGTGCCATGGTGACATCTTAGCCCAAGTGACCAGAGGTAGTTTGGTGATTCTGTTTCAGGCACTCTACGCAGAGACCCGTCTTTTTGATTTCCCCGTTCACGTTATCTTCGTCTGTCATGAAGCCATCCCGCATCAGTCCTGTAAATATGGTGATGTTAATTCGCCGAGTTGAGAAAATGCTGTCGAATAGAAAATCTGGATTCGAACTTTCGAGAACCATGTAATGCTCTTTCGCAAGGGACTCGTGTTTTTTAACGCGGGTTATTATGGCCGTATCCCCCTGTTCAAGGAAAGTCCTCCTGTTTCCAGCCGTAGGTTATATCTTACCCTTAACGATAAGAATTTCTCCTTCTTGAATCTGTGATAATGTTTCGGGCAAATCTGTCCCTTGAACATGAAAATAAATTTTCCAGAGTAGCGTTTCTTTATGTAATTGACAGCATCAAACTCTGTATCACCTATCCTGTAAAAATCATTCATTCAGAAATGAAGCATAGGTGGTCGAACATCCGGCAATTCCAGTCCACATTGTCTTGCAGTGCTCCGGCACTTCCTCAATATTGGCGCTCTTTCCTTCCTGCTTACCGAAATTGCGGTCATTATGCTCTCTCCATCTCTCATCTCCATATGCTTCTGCTTAATCCCTTCCTATAAATGGAGCATCAGCAGAGATCTCAACTCCCTTGTCACAGGATACCTGCGATCATCCAGGAATGGGGCAATTCCTTACTGGATGGACATGTGCTGACGGTTCTGGAAACTGAATATTCAGATAATGTCGCGTCATGCCCGTCTGCTAGAAATATGCAAGTCAGAGGTGATCTGGCCACAGAACACAGCGAAGACTGAACAATGTTGACACACGAGTCCAACATCATTGTCCGGACGTCCGATGTTTCTGTTGGGCAGCCTGGAAACAGTCTCGTGAACAGATAGCTGTCGAATATCAGATCCGCTCTGGATGATCCGTACAATGCGGGCGATATTGAGAATTTCATACCAAAGATGAAAACGCAGAGGAACGTATACATGTCAGATGATGTCTATGGCTATATATTGACACGGCACCAGAACTGCGGTTATATTCCTTTTCACCGGCTATATTCCCTGGAGATGCCGGAGTTAGATTCATCCATCTCGAAAGGCGTGAATTGGATGTCATCCCCTCTGTTCGCATCCTGAAGTATTATTCCTTCACATGAAATTGTTTGAAGTTCATCAGTGAATTTACGGCTTCTGATGCTATTTCTTCTACCACTTCGTAACCGACTCCGTTTCTTCCGAGGCCTGCAGCCGCAAGAAGTGTCGCACCAGAACCGCAAAAAGGGTCAAGGACTGTTTCCCCCTCAAAGCTGAATGCCCTGATAAGCCTTGCAGGCAGATCCAATGGAAACTGAGCAACATGTGTTCTGTTGTCTCCGCTCCCCTCCGGTGCCATCCGCCATACGTCGCTCTTCTTTATTGAGATCCAGAATTCTCTGTTCAGTTTTGACCTCTCCTTCTGTTCAGGCGTCAGATGTGCATACTTTCTCCTGCTCCCTCTGGATGGTTTCTCAAATTCAAGTATGAATTCATGTGCATTATTGATCAGTATACCGCCTGGATATGGATAGCTGCCAAAATGTGCGCGAACCGAGTTCGTCTTCTGCCAGACGATATCCCTCTTGAAGATGAAACCAATTCTCTCACAAAGATCCACAGTCCTCCCGGTAAGATTCAATGCTCTGAAAGAACCGTTTTCCAGCCTCACCGGCAGGTTCATTATGTTGATGAATAGCCTTCTGCCAGGCTGCAGAACACGGTAAGTTTCGCGCCACACTTCCTCTATTTCATTGAACCATTTCTCCGAATCATGTATATCACCGAGATTTCCTTCTATGTGCCTGCCAGAATACATCTTCGCATCAAAGTAGGGCGGAGATGTTATGGCAAGATGTACGCTGGAGTCGGAAATCTCTTCCATCTTCTGCGAATTACCTGCAATGATCCTCTGGCGTGTGCCGTTAACGGTCAAATCACTGACTCTTGGCAGCATCCCTCTCTTTTCCTGCTGCACATTGCCGTACAGCCTTCTGTATTCGTCCAGGTCCGAAAGCCTGAATCTCATCTGTCCGCTTGATGATACCGTGCATCTGACCAAATCCTTCTTCACCAGAATGTGCACGTCCCTAACTGTCTTCCGCAAGTACCTTGCAGCCTCAACAGCAGAAAGGTAATTCCTTCCGCTGTAATCAGTCCTGTGAGCTCTGCCTTTCGTCATCTGCACGCTCGGAACGAAATATGTATTGACTCCTTATTTTAACTGTTACAAAGCGGCCAGCGATTACCTGCCTCCTGAGTGTTGTTGAACAGCACAAGTCTCTGTGCTTGCTATATGGGTATGTTTATTACCGGAATCATTATTGCGACCTTCATGGCTGCCAGCAAAAAGATCCTCTTCGTCTGCGTCGAAAATGCAGGCAGGAGCCAGATAGCCGAGGCATTTGCAAGGAGGCTGGGAATCGATGCAGTGAGCGCCGGCACTGTTCCAGCGTCAAAGGTCAATGAGATTGTTGTATCTGTCATGAGGAAGAGAGGTATCGATATATCTTCAAGAAGACCCAAACTGCTCACAGGAGAGATGATTGATGAGGCAGATCTTGTCGTTACCATGGGATGCTCGGTGGAGGAAGTATGTCCGAGGCCACTTTTGAACAGGCTGAAGAAAAACAGCATAGACTGGCATATTGACGATCCGAAAGGGAAGACGGTTGATGAGGTTGGGCGCATATGTGATGAAATTGAAGAGAAGGTCCTGGGTCTTTTCAGGGAACTACAGGCAAAGCCACACTGACGGATCATACTGGCACTATCGTGTCTCCATTGGACATGCTGTTCAGCAGGATACAGGTGAAGGCATGCGACACAATGTTTCAAAACATACAAATAAAGACAGAGCCGTCCTGTACTTCCATGAAGAGATGCGGTTTTGCTGGTAGAAACATCAACCCCGCTGATGTTGTTGAGAGGATCAAGGATGTGATGGGCAGGAACGATTTTAGTGTTGTGTCCGCAATTCACAGCGGAAATGTCTGGGATTTGCGCTTTGCCCGTAAAAGCCAATCAAAATTCGAGGCAGGTGATGTCAGGGATGCCGATGCGGTTGTCTCAGGCTCCATCGAACGTTTCCAGGTGACATTCAAGGTTGGCGTATGGGGACGGGATATGCCGCTGCCGCTGCTTGAGGGGGTGGCAACACTCGGTATCGCCACAGCAAAGGAGCTTCGTTTCTCACATGAACTGGAGATGAAAATATGGAAGGAGATTGTGCATTCTGTCGACCCGGGGCTCTTTGTATGTGACAGATGCGGAATGGTGCTGAAGACTGAAAAGGAGCTGAAAGGTCACATGGAGTTCGAGAAACACCATTACATCAACAATCTTGCCTTGGGTGCCAGAATGGGTCTGGAGGAAATTCAGGAATATGGCCCAGAAGGATTCGACGAAATGTTCTACGTCTGAGTTCTCTATCCACCCATCGAATTTTTCAGCGAAGCCTTGAAAAAGACGCATGAAACTCCGATCCACCTTTCATCCCTGGCAGCTAAACCATAACAACATCTGTTCTTACGAAGTCAATTTCTGATGCGTCATGCACTTCCGTGCATCCCTTAATCAGAACCTTTGCAATGAGGTCGGAGCGCAGGACAAGTCGCATTCTGCAATACTCCGTAGATGCAGAAGTCCGGATACCATTCACACCATAAGCGCACCGGAAGACCCGGCTCTGATGCTGTCTCTTAGCGAGAAAGCCATCGCGCCATGAACTGGCTACAGGCCTTATACGCCCTCAATTTAATGATGCTCTAATATCCTTCCGGCAAGAGTTTCATAGAGTTCGTTACGTGGATTCTGCTCAATCTGGATGTTTGGCATTGTCACCGGTTTGAGCGGGGGCTTTCCTTTCCTTGGTTGTGATGTCCACCCAATTGTCCAACTGCTGAATAATGTGCACAGCAGACTGCCCTCATTCTCCATCCTGTTCACTACACGTGGGCATCGGTGCATCCTGCGCCTTCAGGTTCAAGGTGAACCAGCGTGCTGCAGTTAGGCAGGTATTTTCTGAGTTCCTCTTCTATTTCATCTGTAACCCTGTGTGCCTCGTAGAGTGTCACGTCAGGCCTGAATGTGAGATGGAAGTCAACGAAACAGACGTTCCCTGACTTTCTCGTTCTAAGAGAGTGGTATCCGCAGATTCCAGAATGCTCATTGATCACTTTTCTAATTATGTCTTCATCCTCGTCAGATATCTTCCTGTCCACTAACGGTCCACCGGACTCCAGCATCAATCTTATTCCTGAAATGAACATTATTCCCGCTATGATCAGGGCAACCCCAATGTCAAACAGCGTACTGCCTGTCACATATACGAGCAGGAGAGCTACGATCACACCTAGTGATGATACACCGTCTGTCGCGAGGTGTACGTAATCCACCCTTAGCGCCGCAGAGTCAGCCCTCTTCGCGGCACCCCTGACGGGAACAGAAATGGCAAAGTCGGCAGCTGCTGAAACAACCATAGTAATGACGGCAACTCCGACATCTGTAATGCGATCACCTGTTGTGAATCTCTGAAGACTCTCGGCAAGAATTATTGCCCCAGTTACCAGAAGTAGAACGGACTCAAATACACCGGAGACGTTTTCAAACTTTCCATGACCAAATCTGTGGACATAGTCGGCAGGCCTTGATGCTGTTCTGACAGACAGTGCAGTGGACACCGAAGCTGCCACGTCCGTGAAGGAATGAATGCCGTCACTGAGGACTGCGACAGATCCTGTCAGCAGTCCTATCGCTATCTTCAGAGCCGAAAGCAGACTGTTGCTCACCACGGAGAGCTTCGATGCCTTTTCCTTCTCCATTTCATCCTTCGCCGTTATATGGTAAATCAATGGATGACCGGCAACTTTAATTTTGGCACAAGAACGTGTCCTCTGTAGCGGTGTCCGTGGACAGACAATTCTGAGCCTCAAAAGTGTTATCAACCCTCCTTCATCTTCGAGTGATATGGAAGAGTCTCAGGAGAGGGATGAAGGAAGAGGTGTACGCGGGGCGCTGGATGGAATAAGGGTTATTGATTTCACCAGGGCAATGTCTGGCCCTTTCTGCACGATGCTGCTAGGCGATCTCGGTGCAGACATCGTGAAGGTGGAATCTGCTGAAGGCGATGACACGCGTCGCTGGATTCCACCTGAGGTTGGAGGCATGTCGACATACTTTCTCAGTGCCAACAGAAACAAGAGAAGCATTTCGATTGACCTCTCATCTGCTGAAGCACGCGAAATAGTCAGAAGGCTTGTCCTCCGTTCTGACGTCATCATAGAGAACTTCAGGCCAGGCGTGGCAGAGAGACTGAAGATAGACTATGGCACGCTGAGCGGGATTCGGAAGGATGTGGTGTACTGCAGCATATCAGGGTTCGGTCAGGATGGGCCTTACAGGGACAGGCCGGGTTTCGATCTAACCATACTCGCTCTTAGCGGTCTAATGAGCCTTACAGGTGAACCTGCAGGCGCACCGGTGAAATTCGGAGTGCCAGTGACAGACATAAATGCCGGCCTGTTTGCCGCCATTTCCATTCTTTCAGCGCTCTTTCACAGGGAGAGGACAGGCATTGGACAGTACATCGACATATCCATGCTCGACTGCAGTGTTCTGACGCTCACACACCAGGCTCTTGCATATTTTGCCACAGGTGTGAACCCTCAGAGGATGGGTTCGGCACATCCTAGCATAGCGCCTTACCAGGTGTACAGGACGGCAGACGGATATGTGTCAGTGGCCGTGGGAAGCGAGAAGCTGTGGGAATCGTTCTGCAGTGCGATCGGCATGCCGGAGCTTCTCAACGATCCGATGTTCAGACGGAACAGCGACAGGATTGCGAATATAGGCCAGCTGAACAGTGTACTGGAAGCGAAATTCAGGAGTGAACCTGCCGACAGAATTCTCAAAATGCTGGAGTCTGCCGGTATACCGGCCGCAAGGATAAATTCCGTTGGCGACGCTCTTAAAGATCCTCAGGTGGCTTACAGAGGGATGATTTCTCAATTTTCCCATCACGCGTACGGGAACATTAAATCGCCTGGTACCCCTTTCCGCATGTCTGAAACGCCGGGCAGATTGAGATACGCACCTCCTGTCCTTGGCGAACACACGCAGGAAATACTCTCGGAGATAGGATATAAACCGGAGGATATCAAAACTCTATATAACAGCGGAGCGGTACGTTGAGTTTGTCTGGCTCACTTACTGAAGAAACAGTTTCTCTGCATCATCCCATCACACGCGTTCAGTTTCAACCCGTCTCAGGACAAGTGTCTTCCCAGACCTCAGGAGCTCAATGCTGTAGCTTTCTCCAAACCCTGAAGGGGTGACAAACAGCGTTGCTTCCGCCACCTTCTGAAGAGGGCCGCTCTCCGTCTCATCGAATTCCACTCCTGCGCATAACGGGCAGACTGCCCTTCGTTCGAAAGTGCAGTATCCGCATCCTTTGCACCTGAATATCTTCATCTCACACACCTAGTACTGTTACAGCTGCCGAATTGCCGAAACCAGCCATACTGAGCGCAAGGCCTGTCTCCGCATTCTTCACCTGCCGCTGTCCCGCTTCATTCCTCAACTGCAGGAAAACCTCGCCGATCTGTGCAACACCGCTGGCACCGATTGGATGCCCCTTGGAATTAAGTCCGCCGCTTGTGTTCAGAGGCATTTCTCCCCCTATGTCCGTTCCACCAGACAGAACAGCCTTCCATGCCTCTCCTTCCTTAAACAGTCCGAGCGCCTCAGCTTCCACCAGTTCCAACACTGTCGCCATGTCATGCAGCTCAGCGAAATCCGGTCTGTTGACGCCTGATCGCTTCAAGGCAACCGCACCAGCCCTCCGCACCGACTCGAGTGATGTCAGCTCATTCCTGGAAGTGATGAACGCCGAATCGGACGCAAAACCTGTCCCTCTGATGTAGACAGGTTTGTCTGTAAAACTTCCGGCTGTTTCGTCAGAAGTGAGAAGCAATGACGCAGCTCCATCGCTTATGGGGCTTATCTCGTAAAGTCTGAGCGGTTCTATTATGGTTCTGGATGAGAGCACTTCATCCAGCGAGACCGCCTTATGTATGTGGGCGTATGGATTCAGGAGCGCATTCCTGTGGTTCTTCACCGCAACCTGTGCAAGCGATTCCCTTGTTGCAGAGTATTTTCTCATGTATATTGTGGCAAGAAGCGCTGCAAGAGAGGGAAGCGATGCGCCTGTAGCCCTTTCCCTCTCTCCCAGCAGCGACGATATTATGGATGTCACGTCCCTGGTCTGTCTGTCAGACATCTTCTCAACCCCGACCACCAGCACTGTCCTGGCTTCGCCTGCCCTGATGATTGAATGTGCCGCCAGGACAGCGGTTCCCCCGCTTCCGCTTGTGTTGTCAACGCGCATTGACGGGACATCGTCCATCGACAGATATGTGGCCACGAGATTGTTTATGCCCGAAATACCATTGAACTCCCCGGAATATGAGTTAGACACTATTACCAGATCGATTTCCTTTGCTGATTTCCTGACAATCGGGAGGGCTGATTCGGCAGCGAGCTCAAGAACACTCTCGCTTCTTTTCCCGAACCTGGAAAAATGGGCAGAAACGACAGCTGTCATTGAGTAGACAATGTTAATGGGCTTAATATGGTTTAACAACCCATCTTCTCCCCGCCGATCAACTGAGAATGTTCCGTGTTGCCTGATGCCGACTCCTTCCTGACGCTTTCATGCGCCTAACAACGCGCAATTGAAAGTCAGCGTTCTTCAAAATCGGCTGTGCGTTTAGATGCTCAAATACCGGGATGGCGGAAGGAACATTCATCGCTGAAGTTACAGGCGCTGCACCTTTCACGCGAGGGAAGAGCTTCAAACCTGCCCAGGCAGTATGAACGGAGTGCATCCTCCAGGTGTCTTTCGAATTCCTCTACTTGATACGCCTCCACGTGCATTGTCAGCGGCGCGTCTTCCCTGTCCACAAAGAAATTCACAAGATCTGTTTCTCCCTTCCCACTGATCCTGTAGAGTGCTGCGGCGTAAAGCATCAGCTGATACCTGTTTTCCTCATCTCTTCCTGTTGACATGCCGCTCTTGTAATCTATGATTGTCCTCCCTCTTTCCCCTTCAATGATCAAGTCAATCTTACCGTTCAGTATCGCATTGCCGTACCTTGAAGCGAACTTCATCTCACGGAGAAGTCTGCCTTCTGCTGCCGCACCTGAAGCCCTCTTTCCGATTTCGGAATTCACGAATCTCAGCGCAGATTTCTCGACATCACTGTACTGCTCTCCGCACAGAGAACGCACGTATGCAGGCACGTTTCCGGTCATGTAGTCATAATTCTCAAGCCAGAGGTGAATCAGTGTTCCCCGTTCCATGCCTTCGTAACGGCCGTCATTGCTCTTCATCCCAGCCCTGTGTTCAGAAAGAAGAAGCTTCTGGGGGCAGGAAAGGAACAGTGCAATCTTTGAAGGAGAAAGATACACCCTCTCCCCCCTCCTGAGGGTTTCGAGGTCCAGATTGATAGCCGACTCGTTGAGTGAGGGCAGGGGCAAAGTCTCTTCATCTCCAGCCACCTTTCCCGGGCTCCTGTTCCGCCTGAATACAATTGTCCTCACTGCAGTATTTCCGATATCTCTGATTCCGTCAGACAGTGACATGGCATCAAGTCCTCTTTTCCTGAGGAAATTGTCTATCATCCCTGCCCAGCTTCCGGCGGGCGCTTTGGCTGCCGGAATTCCGAGGTAAAGCCTTTTCATTGCCCTTGTAACAGCAACGTAAAATATCCTGCTCTCCTCCCTTGCCGCTCTTTCGCGCTCCTCTTTTCTCATCTCCCCTGCTATCTTTTCCTGGAGTTCATAGTGAGGGTTTACGCCATCGTCTACACCCGTTAACACAACACCCAATCTCCTGTGTATTACCAGAGCGGTTGTCCCATTCGACTTCTGTCTGAATGAATCCGCTATGAAAACATACGGAAACTCGAGACCCTTTGCTGCATGCACCGTCATCAGCCTGACGGCATTGCTTCCGCTGTCAAACAGCTGCGCCTCAGCTGTCTCACCCCTTTCTGCCATTGCATTCAGTGTCATGGCAAGACTGCCGCCGGGACCCGCCCTTCTCTCAACTTCTCTGACCATGTCTATGAATCGGAATATGTTCGCATATGCCTGCTTTGCCTCAGTGCCAGCAAGGCCCATCAGGTCGAAGGCACTTTCTCTGACAGCATGCAAAATCTTCTCCGATACAGCCAGGCTTCCGTTTGCATTCATCCATTCAATGAATGACCGGAATCTAAGCAGTCCTGAGTCCTTCACGGGAGATGCCTGCGAAACCACAGACTGAATGCCACTGCCGTTACGGAAGAGCTGGACTATGGTGTCATCGGATACTTCAAAGAAAGGGGAACGGAGAACCGCGATGATATTCAGTGGATCCTCCGGCCTTTCAATAAATTTCAGCAGAGACATCATCATCACGACTTCGGGCTTCTCAAAGAACTGTCTGCTCTGGAAGTGGATATAAGGGATGTGCGCCTGTTTAAGCGCTTCCTCATACACCTTCATTGAATTTCTGCTGCGGAATAATATTGCCATGTCGGAATATCTTGCACTCCTGCCTTTCCCCTCACCATGCGAACCGCCAGGCGCGTCAGCCGTCACAGCACGCATGATCTCCTCTGCAATTGCTTCCGCTTCATCCCTCCTCATTTCCTCCTTCGATCCTCTGGGTAGAAGAAAGAAAGTAACATCCCCGCACTCTGTCCCAAGAGCTTTATCCTCAGATCCTAATACAGCATCCATCCTGATGTATTCCATGCTCAGAGAGTTGTTGATTTCACCGAATAGAAGGTTGGTGAAATTCACAATGCCTGGGGCGCTTCTGAAATTTTCGTTAAGATAGACAATCGCTGATCCGCTGTCATCAATCATTGAATTCTCCTGTTCAGCAAAGATTCCTGGATCCGCCTTTCGCCATTCATATATCAGCTGCTGTGGATCTCCGACGAAGAACTGCTTCTCCTTCTCTGAAATCATGTTAATTATCTCAAGCTGCAACTTGTCTGTGTCCTGAAACTCATCCACTAGGACACAATGCAGGCTGCGCCTTATTCTGTTCCGAATCGCAGCCGATCTTGCAAGGAGACTGTGGGCGTAGTAGATGATGTCGCTGTATCCCATTTTCCCGCTGCGTTTGATTGCCGATTCCCTGCGCTCCCAGAAGATGGCTGTGTATCTCAGCAAAGTGTCCACGTCAGACCTGTGTTTTTCCAAATACTTCTGCACATTTACCTCTCTGCCGAATCTGTCAGTCAGCCAGGACTCAAATCCCCTTTCCGCATCCTTAAGCGCCTTTATGCCTTCTTCAAGCGTGGAAACCTCCGTTCTCATCCACTCATAAATGGCAAGGATCATCCCTTTGAAACCGGAATTCGCGACATGCTCCCTGGCTTCAACAGAATATTCGCTGAGAAATTTACGCAACATGACGTCCTTCCCGGCAAAGTCATGGAGTATCCCCTGCAGAATACGATCAGCAAAGCTTTCACCCTCCTCGTCCTCGAAAATGCTGTAATCCGGAGGAATACCGAGTTCAAAGGCATTCTCCCTGACAATGTAGTTGCAGTAGGAATGTATTGTGGATATATTTTCAGTTAGAAGCGCCTGTTCGTCACCTGTCTCATTGAATATGTCCTTCCTGAGTTTGTACGCAGCCTCATTTGTGAATGTGAGTGCAAGAAGATGTTCGTATGGCCTGCCATCGTGGAAGGAACCCTGCACCTCCCTGAATTTCTGAAGATATGCCCTCACAAGAGTGGTTGTCTTGCCGCTTCCGGCGGATGCCTTCACAACAACCTTTCTTCCTGAATTCAATGCATTGAGTGCCCTTAGCTGCGATCTTGTCAGAGGCGCGACCAGTCATATCACCCGTTCCAGTTTCTGCATACCGATCTGTAGGTGCATCTGCTGCATTCATCCCTGAGCGGCTTGACCGGGAATATGCATTTCTGAATTTTGGAAGCGATCGAAACCACTTCTTTTCTGTATTTGTCCAGCCATATTTCCATCTCCTCTCTGCCTAGCAATTTCAATCTCTTGCCTGAACTTGACAGATCGCCTGGCACTATCTCCCTAACACTTTCAGACAATGCCACCCCTGCCATGTCAGGCTCCTTTCTGGATTTGAATATGGAATAGTAGATGCCACCGTTTATTCTGTAACCCACTCTGTCCCTCAGATATATCGAGTAGATCGGAATTCCAAAATCTTGCTGATCTGCCGTATTCGCACTGAAGTATTTGGAAAGAGAGGACGGCCTGACGGATTTATAATCAAATACCACGGCATCTGTGGCAGATCCAGGCAGTAAATCCACCCTGTCGATCCTTCCAGTGAAACGGAAGCCATCGATTGTGAACTCATCACCCTCGCCCCCGAAAGAGTGCTCAAGCAGTGCAATGCTTCTGCCCAGAGGAAGATGCAATTCGGCTTCCCTTGCAACGAATTCTTTCAGTATGTTCGCTATATTGTCGATATTTATTGTGGTCACAGGGTCAGTGTTGTAGTGAGATCCAAATCGCTCTGAAAAGTATTCAATCACAGCAATGTCCACAAGTGAATTTATTTCATCCCGGCTCATTCTCCTGAGTTTTTCCAGGCTTCCCGGAGAAAAGAGTCGGCGGAGTATTTCATGCAAGTGACTTCCTTTGGAAATTGCATCAAAATCGCGGTAGACAGGCTGCACCTTCAGCAGCCGTGTCAGAACGAACCTGAAGGGACATTTGCAGTATTCAGCCAGATCTGAGGGTGAAAGAGTCCTGGCGCTGACAAGGGAGGAGATGAGCGGAGGGGAGAAATTCCATTCGAGTGGCGAGGAGATGTATCTCTCAAGCCTCTGTACAAAAGTTTCTGCGTCGAGGCATGAAACCTTCTTCCAGATATCGATAAAATCTTTTTGCCTGATGACGTCCCTATTTCTCCCGATCAGGTAGGCCAGGGCTGTTTCCACCTCGCTTCCAGCAACCATTTCGCCATTTTCAGGGAAAAATCTGCCATGAGGTATGCTGTCTGCCAGCACGCGCTCGAGTACATTCTCATCCCCTTCCTTACGCCTCGCCTCATTGAGCAGTATTTCTGAAGGCAGTCCCCCTTCCATTCCGTTCTCATCGCTGATGAATGATAGAGTGATCCGGTCGGCGAGATTTCTCACCCTGTAGTAGTGGTAACGCTGATCGGCAAAAACAACCTCTGTGCATCTCCTCGTTGCGACTCCGCTCTTCTGCAGCCTGTCAAGAATGTTGCGATTCAGGAAGATGCCCTGTACCGGTTTCGCAGGAAAGACACCTTCATTCACGCCAACTATGAAGGTGTGTTTTGTCCTCCTGAAGTATACAATGCCGAGGTCAGTCAGCAGGACTGCAGCCCTGTCATCTGCTCTGCTGCCTGATTCGAAGTATCCAATGTCCTCAATGAGACGGGAGTAATCTGTGAATGAAATCTTTTCCACATGCAGCACACGTTTCAGCGAATCCCCGAACAGCAGCAGCGACCTCATTCCCGTGACCAGCTTTTCCCGGTCATTGGCATCTGTCTTTTCTGCCTCGAGATCTTGCAGCAGGCTCTCACAAAAAGCTGTCCATTCATCAATTCCGTGAGGGGCGGAGGCGAAGCGTCGTCCCTCAATTATTCGATGGATGAGCCTGATTGCTCCTGTCAAGGCCGGTGAATCATTGCTGTCTCGATCAAGCATGCTAGTTTCCCAATCAGAAAGCTTCAACGGCATCCTGTAGAGTGCATTCTCCTCATCCCTGTTCAGCCGGCAGGCACCCGAAGGAAAAGCGGCAATGAATTGCATTGCCTCATCCCTCTCCGCGTCGGGCTCAAGGCACCGGATAAAACCTTTCAACATCGCAAAGATTGAGGTGTCCTGCAGTCTTCTCCTACCTCCTCTTTCAACTCTCAGTCCGTATCTCTCGAATATCTCCCTTACCGTACTGTCGTAATCCTTCACATTTCCGGAAAGCACTGCAAAGTCCGATTCCCTGCAGCCTCCGGCAGAAAGCTCCATCCTGATACGCCTGGCAACTTCGGTTATTTCCCTCCTCCTGTCCGGTGCCCCGAAAAAGTCTACAAGTGTGCTCTCCTCTTCATCTGAAGACTCAAGTGCAGCGGCTCCAGAACGGCTGGGACGACCCAGTGTCCATCCGATCTTAACTCCTGCAGTCAGAATGAATGAACCGGATTGCCTCATCGGACCATCCGTGACAATCGTCACATCCGCCACTCCAGAAAGCGCGCGAATGAACTCCATCAGTACACTGTCAGCAAAATTGAGGAAGAAGAACGCTATCTGCATTTCAGACGGCAGGAGGGCTCCGGTGCAAACTGATGCCTTCCTGATCAGGCCATATCTGCAGTACATTCCGTTGTCTTCAAGCTCAGCGAGCTTCTCCTCGTACATGTCGGAGAACTTTTCAATAATCCGTGTCTTTATGACCTGGCTTTCGGTATCCAGGTCAGCGCCGGCTGTCTTGAGCAATTCAGCCAACCATTCACCGCTTCGTCCGCGCAGGGGCTGTATGTTTTCATATTCATCCAGAAATCTTGTGTAAAAGATTTCCGATGCAGCACTGCCTTCTTCCCACACATCATGCAGTACATGCTTCGCCACAAGTTTCTTCACCCCCTCTGGAATCAGAACGGGCACCTCTCCACACTTCCTACGAATTAAAAGAGAGGCGAGATCCTCAATTGTTAGCATGAATGACATATCTACGGCATCGAATGATTCAAGCAATATATCCCTCGCCTCTGATACTGCAACGACATCGGGAAATACGCAGTACACCTTTCCTGCCCCCTGCCGTTCCATGCCCCAGCACTCTTTCAGATATGCTTCGGGATTTGCATCCAGAAATCTAACACCAGGCATACGTATCATTACCGCTTTAGCTGTCAGAAACGACAGTCTTCTGTTATCACATTCCCTGGGCCCTTAAAGGTTTTGGCACGGGCTCACCGTATGGCTTGGAAGTCTTCCAACCGACGGCAGACAGTTATAAACCTGACAGTGATATCTGAGACAGCAAGGAACAGTTAGAGGTGATGTGAATTAAGGAAGAAAGGATGTCACTGAACAACGTTGACCCTAAGATGCTTTATGAGGATGTCAAGCAGCATCTTGTTTCTGAGGGACTCAAGATACTTCTCGACGAAGCAAGGGATGGTTTCTATGAAGTGAAGGCACACAAGGGTTCAGCCCTGTCAGTGACGATAGGTGCAATAAGGGACGTTGATGTACTGATAACGGGAAACAGCACAGTCTGTGACGTCACACTCAGAACCGGTGCGTGGGGAAGGGACGTCGCAATACCGGCAGTCGAGGGCTTTATCTTCTTCGGCATACTGGGTGGCGCCGCGGCTGGCGGGGCCAGTTACTACATGGCCCACGAATTTGAGAAAAAATTCTGGAACTGGCTCAGGGAGGATGCACAGAGGATAAGCCAGGGTAAGGCAACTGCTGGGAGCACCTACACGCCTCCGATGATACCCCACGACCAGAGGGCATATCTGAATCTTAGTCAACCGCAGACTGCAGCGTCTGTTCCCGCTTATTGCCCCAGATGCGGATCAAAAACCGTCGAGGGTGCAACCTACTGTTCCTCATGCGGCGCAAAACTTGTATAAAATCCGTTCAGAGCCGCGTTCCAAGACCTGTCTCCGCTGCGCGCCTGTAGACATACGCACCCACAGCCAAATCCTCAAGTCCTATGCCGAGTGATTTGAAGATCGTGATTCCTCCACGACGCCCTTTTATCTTCTTTCTGCGACCCGACACCAGATCCCTGATTTCGTTGATGTCATCCCAGCCGATACATCCCGATGATACAGCTGCTGCAAGATCACCCGATTCAACCTTTGACTGTTCAACGGAATCCACAACGATCTCCTCTGCGGAGCAAAGTGTCTCCGCATCGAGCTCCCGTGACTCAATCCTGTTGGCCCCTATGGCATTGATGTGGCAGTGTTCGGGTATTTCCTGATGTGAAATGACAGGGATTCTGGAGTTGGTCGCCGTCACTATTATTTCCGTTTCTCTGAACATACTTCTGTCCGGAACGGCCACCACATCAGCATTAACCCTTCTACCCATTGTGGCTGCGAACTTCTCCCTGTTTCCAGCGTTCCTGCTATACACGTAGAAAGTGTCAATCCTTCTCACGTTGCAGATAGCCTCAATCTGCGTCTCTGCTTGGTATCCGGAACCGATGCATCCTGCTATCCTTGCGTTTATATCCGCCATGATGTCAGTGACCATCCCTGTAACGGCCCCTGTTCTTATCTGCCCAAGCCTTTCCGCTTCAATGATGGCGAGAGGCTTGCATTCCGCTGTTGAGAACAGGAGAACAACAAAGCTCACACCATTCCTTCCTCCAAAGTATGCCTTAAGCCCGGACACTGCAAGCCCCTCCGCTGTGGAGGGAAGGACATTGAGTATTCCATTTTCCGTTCTTATGCGACTCCTTGGCAGGCTGACCGCCTTACCTTCGGACTGCATCCTGAAAGCATCCTTCAGTACGTTGATGGCTGTCGAAACATCAAGCAGCTTTGCCACTTCCTCTTCCCGTATGTAAAGTGGCACATCCTCCACCTACTTCTTGCTGGAAAGGGCCGATCTGCCCATCTGGTCACGCAGCGCATAGAGAGCCTGCCTGCTGAATCTGTTTGCGTCTATACTTCGAAATGCCTTTGTAATCAGTCCTTCAGTATTGATGACACACGCATATTTTCTCGGTTTCTTCAGGATCAGTCCATCCATTGCCCTGAATTTGCGGAACACTTCTCTGTCAGGATCGGCAAATATTGGGTATTGAAGTTCATGCTCAGAATGCATCTTAGCCACTGCCTCTTCATCGGAATTGAACACAGTGACTATGCTGGCCCTCAGTGCCTTGAATTCGTTGAAGTCATCTCTGAAATTGTCAACAATGTATGAAGAGTCCTGATGATTGATGTTTGGCAGCAGAACCACGACAGCCGGACCGCCTGAGAGCACTGTCTTCATGTTCATTATTACACCGTCAGGAGATCTGAGTGTGAAGTCTGGCGCAGGACCGTTTAATATCGGTTTCATGCTGTCTCACTTCCCAGCTATAATTTACCCTTCTCCAGATCCTACCACTACACCTTGTCTCTTATATCAGTTTCGCAGTTCATGCCCACACTGCTTCAACCGTGCTCCTCCCGTCATTGCAGTTGGATAATCGTCCTCAGTCCGATACAATTCGAAATGGCATAAGGTCTGAAGAGAACCAATCACGCCGTATTTCACGTTGTATTCAGCCGATGTTCGAATGCCAAAGTAGCGCCTCTGACTACAAAATATTTAAATCAACATGCCGAATCTGAATGCCCGGGCTAAATATGACTACAATAATGGAACATGTAGTGTCCTCTGAAGAGGAGGAGATTCCAGACTTCGAATTGAGCCCTAATGCCAGGTTTAATTCAAGGGCTGAGGCTTGGAGTGCACTGAAACACCTACTCACGGAGGATATGAAGCCTCTGAGGGTGACCATGAGCCTCTGTCCTGAATGCACCGCTGACAAGAAATGGGACACCATGAAGGTTCCTGCTGTCGTGTACGCGCAGAATGGTCTTGTCAACATGGTGAAGGAATGCAGGGAACACGGAGTGGTGCAGGACAAGTACTGGGAAGACTTCGACATGTATATCACCGCTGAAAGGCACAAGGACCCAGGGATAAAACTGCTAAATCCACAGGTCGATTTCAAAGCGTCAAAGATAGACTGCCCCAAGCACTGCGGACTGTGCGTAAAGCACAAATCGCACACTGGCCTGGGAAACATCGTTGTCACAAACAGGTGTGATCTGGCGTGCTGGTACTGCTTCTTCTACGCGAAGGAAGGGGAGCCGATATACGAACCAACACTTGACCAGATAAGAAAGATGCTGCTGAAGATGAGAAATGAGAAGCCAATAGGTGCCAACGCCGTTCAGATAACCGGCGGCGAGCCTACGCTGAGGGAAGATATAATCGACATTATCAAGATTGCGCGGGAGATCGGTTACGAGCACGTGCAGCTCAACACTGATTCGGTTAATTTTTCAAGGAAACCGGAACTTGTCAAGGCTGTAAGGGAGGCAGGTTCCAATGTTGTGTATATGAGCTTCGATGGCGTGACGCCTGAAGTCAACAGGAAGAATTACTACGAGGCACCTCTTGCCCTCGACAACTGCAGGAAGGCTGATCTCGGTGTTGTTCTTGTTCCCACTGTAATAGGGGGTGTCAACGACCACCAGCTCGGCGCTATTGTGAGGTTTGGAGCCAAGAACAGTGACGTTGTCAGGGCCGTCAATTTCCAGCCGGTTTCGCTTGTTGGCAGAATGCCCAAGAAACAGAGAGAGATGCAGAGAATCACCATTCCAGGATGCATCAAGAAGATAGAGGAACAGACAAACGGAGAGATAGGGAAAGAGGACTTCTTCACGGTTCCGTCCACCACAAAGCTGACAAACTTCATAGAGGCATTCACAGGCGAAAACAAGTACAGGCTCTCCATACACTTTGCGTGCGGTGCCGGAACATATGTTTTCAGGCAGGACGATGGCAAGCTCGTGCCTGTGACAAGGTTCATCGATGTGGATGGATTGTTTGATTACCTGCAGGAGAGGGCCGACGACATAAACAACGCCAGGAATAAGAAGATTGCAAGGGCAAAGGCCGGGCTTCAGGTTGTGTCCAAGATAAATTCGTTTATCGATTATGACAGGGTTCCGCCGGAACTTCATATCAGGCGTATGCTCATGAAGGCACTGATGAGCGGCAACTATGATGGCCTGAAGGATTTCCACAAGAAGTCGATATTCCTCGGCTTCATGCACTTTATGGACCCGTACAACTACGATGTGGACAGGGTGGAGAAGTGTGATATACATTATGCCATGCCTGATGGAAGGGTTGTCCCCTTCTGTGCCTTTAACGTCATACCTGAGATGTACAGGGACAAAGTGCAGAGAAAGTATTCCATACCCGCAAAGGAGTATGAGGAGAAGACTGGAAAGAAGCTGAGGTTCGACAAGTTCAGGAGAGACTACACCGAGGAATACAAGAGGCAGATAGCTCAGAAGTACTACATAGATGTCCTCGGAAAGGAGAACATACCCACAGCCCTCCCTGTCATAAGGGCAAAATGAAGCGACTAATCCCTTTTTGAAAACGCTTTCTCAATCCTTTTTATTCTTTTCATTTTAAGCAATGACGACTGCCCCCTCTTCACTATCTCCGATTCCTCGATTTCCAGCCGCTGCCTGTGGAGCGGGCTGTCAATTACAATGGTCTCATATTCCCCGCCTTCTCCTGATGGATTGACACCAAATTTCATCTGCAGCTTTTCCATTTTGGAGACTATCCCGATATCAATGGTTTTTCCGAGGAAGCTCTCATCCAGCCCCTCGGCTGCAATCGCGACTATCATCGCCTTCAGTCCCGCATTCACAACATCCTTCAGCAGCATCAGCTGGTTCTTCCTCCACAGGGGTGAAAAGCATCTTATGCCAGCATCGAAACAGAGCCGCTCTATCCTGGTGTACTGGTAATCTGATTGAATGGCTCCTGTGACTATTCCTTCCGCCCCATTGTCCCTGGCCTCAATTATTGCGTCGCCCAGCCTCTTCAGCTCTTCGCCTGGAGAAGACTGTGTCACAATGCACCTTATCCCCATGCATTCCGCAACCTGTCCTGCGATCTCTATGTTTGCCGTATGGAACATTAACGAATCGACGTCTGAGCTTTCCACAGTCAGAAGAAATGCTATCTCATGTCCCTTCTGTGCCATGACATACGTTGCATAGGTGGAGTCCTTGCCTCCAGAAAACAGAGTCGCCAGCTTCAATATCCCACTGTATACGGGGAATCGCAGGCGATGTATTTATCAACGCACCTGTTATTGTGTACAACGTGTACTGTCCCAGATGCAACAAGACAATATCTGACGAAAGGATGCAGGCTGTTACGGAGACACTCAGGAAACTTGGAAACAGTCTCCTTTCCGAAGGAAAGTGCCCCGTGTGCGGGACCGAACTGCTAAAAATCTCACTGAATCTGAAATATGACAGTAAACACGATATAGAACCAGCGCCACCGGAGGTTGTTGATGATGACACTGATGTACGATGAGCTGAGCATGAAGGGATTTTCGGACGCAGTCAAGGAAGATCCGATAGTGTTCCTCCCTGTCGGTGCGACAGAGGAGCACGGTATACATCTCCCGCTGGGTTCGGATACCATACAGGCAAGGGAAATCTGCAATCTGGTGGCGCAGCGTGTGAACGGCATAGTCCTGCCTCCAATTTCATACGGTGTCTCCACTTCACTCCGGGATTTTCCGGGAACCATTTCCATAAGCTACGACGCTCTTCACCATTTTGTCAGGGACATACTGAAGGAACTTGTCAGGAACGAAATAAGGAAGATAGTCATCATTTCCGGTCACGGCTCACAGGTCCATATGGCAGCTTTGCGGAGCGCCTGCGAGGAAATATCCGAGATGAGCGAAATCAGGGTCATACTGCTGTGCGACTATGAAATAGCATACAGGCTGCGCGGGAAACAGGGCATCCCTTCCGACGACGGCCACGGGGGAGTAATTGAAACAAGCAGAGTCCTTGCATTTGCACCCTCACTTGTTTCTGATGACAGACCCAAGGGGGTGGATTCAACACCTGATTTCTTCGTTGCAAGGCATAAGAAGGGGTATCTCACCGAAGGGATCATAGGGGACAGCTCGAGAGCCTCCTCCTCACTCGGGATACAGATAAACCAGTACGTGGTTGATGAACTGGTTAAGGCAATAAAGTCGGTGATGTAAACGGAGACTGATTTAGTGGATAAGGCAAGAAAGCTTGCCGCCGAGGAAGCAGTCAGAAGGTTCGTGAGGGACGGCATGATTGTCGGACTCGGTACAGGAAGAACTGCGGGCCACGCTATCCGCTACATAGGAGGTCTGGTTTCCGAAGGTCTTGATGTCATATGCATACCCACTTCCGAAGCCACTGCTTCCCTTGCTGCCGGTCTGGGAATCAAGCTAAGCACGCTTGAGGAATACCCTGAGATAAACGTAACAATCGATGGTGCCGACGAGGTCGACAGCTCCCTGAACCTGATAAAGGGAAGGGGCGGAGCACTGCTGAGGGAGAAGATCGTTGCCGCAGCAACAGAAACAGAGGTAATTGTGATTGATGATCAAAAGGTGGTGGGCACACTCGGTTCCAACCAGCCTGTTCCGGTAGAGATGGCGACATTCGGCTACAGGAGTACAATGAAACATCTAGCAGCCCTCTCCCGGTCAGTTGTTATGCGGCATGATGCAGATCGTCCCTTTGTCACCGACAATGGCAATTATGTCGCGGACTGCACCTTCGGAGGTATTCCCGATCCGCATAAGCTGGAGAATGATATCAAAAGTATACCAGGTGCTCTGGAGTGCGGCCTCTTCATAGGCATTGCTGCCGCAGCTGTGATCGGGTCACTTTCCGGCATAAGGATACTGACGAGATGACGCCTTTGCCCTCAGCAATCACCTTGAGCTGTACTCCCTCAGGCTCTTGAGGTTCATCTCGATTTTCTTGATCCTCGCGGACTCTTCCTCTTCGATCTGCCTTATAATTGATTCGAAGGGTATGGCAAGTCTGTAGGAGTGCACGGGCCTTCCTTTGCCTTCCTTCTTGATATCTCTCTTCACAACCCACTTCCGTCTTCTGAGATCCTGCATGGCAATGGAGACCTCCGGTTGCCTGAGGGCGGTTGATGTCTCTATCTCAACAGACGTTGTCTCGTTTCTTTTTTTCAGGAATACAAGTGTCTTGGCAATGTTCTTCGGCATCCCGGTGTTTATGAGATATTCAACCAGCATCTCATCCTGTTTTGTAAACCCTCTGCTTGGCATCTGTTTCGCTGAGATTTAAAGAGCGCCAGATATAAATTTCTTTCTATATTCAATCCTCCTTATATATAACATGCGCACCGGTGTGCCGTCAGCTCTGCCGGACAGACATATTTCATCCGGCCCAACTGCAGGAAATCGGCAAGCATTTTATATAAGGTCAATGTATGAATTCACCCGATAACGGAGTTGGCTCATTTGAAAATGCCCAAGGTTATTGAAACTTATTGCCCTTATTGCAGGGGGCACACACCTCACGACGTCGAGAGGGTCAGGAAGCGGAAAGCTTCAGAGCTCAGAGCTGGCCAGAGACGCTTCAGACGCGTTACCAGCGGATATGGCGGATTTCCCCGTCCCAAGCCGGAGGGCAGGGAAAAGCCAACAAAGCGTGTGGCGCTCCGATACAGGTGCAGGACCTGCAAGAAGGCTTATCCGGTTCCCGGCATAAGGGCCAGAAAGTTCGAACTTACGGAGTGATATGGAATGACGGAAGGACGAAGGAGAGCCGGCTTCCTCTTGATTAAGTGTCCGGACTGCAGTTCGGAGCAGATAGCATTTGAGAGGGCTTCCACAACTGTCACCTGCAGGATATGCGGCAGCACGCTGGCGACGCCTACAGGCGGGCGGGCAAAGTTCCGGGCCCAGGTTCTGAGGTCGGTGGAGGATGCCACAGTCTCCTGAATACCCTGAGGAAGGGGAACTGGTCGTATGCACTGTCAAGGACGTAAAGAACTTCGGTGCATTTGTCTCGCTGGATGAATATGGCTCGCGTGAAGGTTTCATCCATGTGAGTGAGATTGCCACTGGCTGGGTGAAATATATACGTGACCATGTCAAAGAGGGCCAGAAGATTGTCTGCAAAGTAACTGAGGTTGATCGCAGCAAAGGGCACGTCAATCTGAGCCTGAAACAGGTGAATGACCATCAAAGAAGAGAGAAGATACAGCAGTGGAAGAATGAAAACAAGGCAAGGAAACTGCTTGATATATTTGCTGAGAAGATAGGACAGAGGCCGGATGAATTCTACGAAAAGGTAGGATTGCCACTGATTGATCGGTTCGGCTCGCTCTATGCGGCTTTCGAGGCTGCAGCAACAGACAAAAACGCCATCAGGAAGGCAGGAATTCCTGAAAACTATATCAATGACTTTAACCAGATCGCAGCGGAAAACATAGCCAGTCCGTCTGTGACAATAGACGGCCTTCTGGAGCTCTCCTCCCAGAAGCCGGAAGGTATAGATGATATTAAGAAGGCATTGAGTGAGGCGATAAGCAGGAGCGACGAGCATGAGGTCAGGGTGCAGTACATAGGTGCCCCGAGGTACAGGCTGCTTGTAACCGCCTCCGATTACAAGCGCGCCGAGGAGGAGATGAAAAAGAGTTCGGAGAAGGTCGTAAGAACCATCGCGAAGCTTGGCGGTGCGGGCAAGTTCACAAGGAACCAGTAGGTGGTGGCATTCTGAATTCCGGGACCTGCAGGCCGGACCATCAGGTAATTTAAAATAGTTATATTCAGGTTAATAAAGAACCGTCTCTTCCGGGACAGATATAAACGGAAAAGCTGATTGATTTGAGAAGCATAATACTGAAATGCCCGCTGTGCGGTAGGTTCACAATGTCGGAGACCTGTCCGGCGGATGGTACACAGACAAGGAGTACGGTGCCGATGCGCTTTTCGCCAGGTGACAGATACGCTAAATACAGAAGGGCACTGATGGAAGAGGTAATGAAGCAGAAACAGAAGGAGGAGTAATATTGGATGACATACACCTGAAACTTTTTGAGAAGCCACAGCTCAGGGATCCCATTTTCATTGAGGGGCTCCCTGGAGTTGGAAACGTGGGGAAACTTGCAGCCGAACATCTGATCGACCAGCTCAAGGCTGTGAAGTTTGCCGAGATAATATCAAAGTATTTTCCACCACAGGTGCTTGTAAAGGATGACGGTCTGATAAAGCTAGTTTCAAATGAGTTCTACTATGTCAAGAGGCCTGATAACAGCAACGACATCATTTTCCTTGTCGGAGATTACCAGGGGATATCGCCTGAAGGGCAGTATCTCCTCTCAGACAGGGTTCTATCGTTCATCAGTGAATTCGGTGTCCGCAGGATATTCACACTTGGCGGTTACGGCATAGGCAAAATGATAGAGAAGCCCAGGGTGCTAGGAGCTGCAACGGATCTCGAGCTTGTGGAGGAGATGAAGGCTCTTGGCGTGGTATTCTCGAAAGGCGAACCCGGAAGCGGTATTGTCGGAGCAAGCGGCCTTCTTCTCGGTCTCGGAATGAACTACGGGATGAGGAGTGTCTGCCTCATGGGCGAAACGAGCGGTTACCTTGCTGATCCCAGGGCTGCCGAAGCTGTGCTCAACGTACTCGTAAAGGTAGTCGAAGTGAAGATAGATTACGAAGCACTGCGTCATAAGGCGCAGCAGATCGACCAGCTAACAGCGAGAATACGAGATCTGGAGACCCAGCAGGGAGCTGAACCGGGAAGCGAGAGAAGGGAGGATCTGGGCTACATAGGCTGAGTCCAGTCCCTTCGCGGCGCAATCAGCCCTATGATCCGCTTGTTAGTCAGTCTACCGTGAACATTGCGGAACAGATGAATTGCTGCCCAGAGAATCATTGCCGCAGGCACATGATACCCGTTCTTCCCCTTTTCCGTCATTTGAGATATCCGTTTTGAAGTAAGAGATTGGCATTGGTCTGCTCTCCGCTCCACCGATCGGGAGATGAAGGAATGTCCGTTTCAGGGGTGAAATACGTAATTGCGGTGTCAGCACCTTCCTGACGAAAATGGAGAAGTGCATGCCTGAACGCCTGAATGGGGAGACGGAAAGGAGAGGTGTTTCCGTTCGGAAAATACCTTGGGTGGCATGTCACAGTATGGGTTGACACCATTCATTAAAACAGGCGCATTATGTCCGGTCTGCCTTACGAAGCACAATATGAAACGCAGGAAGATGGCCTGAAGCTTTCTCTTTCGCTGCCGCTCAGGTAACCAGACACATCCACCTAAGTGACGGGATGAGGCTCTGCACAGGCCAAGAGCCTCGCATCCGGATTTAAAAAAAAGAAAGAGGGTGATGAAAATAAATTTGAGTCCTGTTAAGGCGCATCCCATCCCTCAGGTCTCAAACTTCCCTCCTCCAGGCTCCCTTTCACTTGTTGAGAAATTTACGTTCAAATTCCTCAAGCTCAGCCAGCGTCCTGTCAGCCTCAGACAGCTTCTTCAGTTTGTCCATCACGGTCTCGACACGCTGATATATGAGATCTCTCACCGCACTTCTGATAGCCTCTGAACGAGAAGGAAAGTCATCTACCTTGACTAGAAAGTCAAGGGCCTGCAGGTAGCGTGGAGGTAATCGTATTGTAACCTTCTCGAGATCCTGCTCATTCATTTCTATCAGCTGTGGGTCTAAACGACCTCGTATGTCTGACAAGAGGTTTATAGTATTTAATATTTCACTTCCGGGGTGTGCTTTGTGAATAAACCCAGTTTTATGAATTTAGTCTGCTGTTTGTGAAAAAAGTCCTCAATCCGTGAAAAAACCAGGCAATTCCAGCTAGTTTATTCACAAAGCCTCCGGGGTGACGACGTGAGAAATCAGGTCGATAACATCCGGCCTTATCACGGATAGCGGAGCAAATTCAAATAACAGGATCTTTCAAAAAGTTGCAGGAGGATGTGTCGTGAAGATTGATCAAACTCATCCGGTTATGAAGTCCAGGCATGATTGGTCTTGACTATTGTGAGCACCCTTCAAAAAAATTATGCCTCCTAGCGCTTCCTTGATATGACATTATCAGCATGCATCTGACCATTCTCGATTAAACATCTCACCATACAGCGATGACTGTCCGCAGGCTGACAGCATCCTTTCAGGCATCGAATGATGTCGTCAGTCTTCCTGTATTGTATCAGTGGCATCCCCTCCGTAACGGAAGCGGGGAAATCATTGACAAATGCAATGATTCCAGTCTCCTTTCAAAATACGTTGTCTCCACTCCAGCCTGTCTAGGTCCATCTCTCATGGCACCTTTCCGTCGCTTCTACATCCGCCTTCTCATGGCCGGAAGTTAATTGCCCCCTGTTTGAGCATGCATTCTGCCGAACAACGTTCGTTGAACGTGAACTCTATGTGCCGAGGCTGGATGTAATTTTGCTATGTAAGCCTGTTTCCGCAATAACTAATTAATATTAATTGCAATTCCACTCAGGCCCGACTTAGCTCAGACTGGCAGAGCGGCTGACTGTAGTTGTGTTGTCGGCAAGTCCGATTCAAGCCGCTGATATCAGCAGGTCCCCGGTTCAAATCCGGGAGTCGGGATCCATTTCAGTCAGTACATTCATCCATTTCTGCGAAGATATCAAATCCGGGCGAGTGTCATTACACAGAACCTGTCTCATCCCTCAACAATCTTCTCCAGTTCACTCCTGATCCTGCTGGCTGCCTCGCTCATCTCAGACTCTGTCATTCTGCTCCTCCTCACCCGAAAATCAAGTCCATCCGACGTCATCCTTGGAATCACATGGCAGTGGACGTGGAATATGACCTGCCCGGCATCGCTGCCTTCGTTAACAAAGTAATTGACGCCGGTGTATTTCATCCGGTAAAAGGCACGCCCTATGATCTTTGAGACCCCGAACATCCTGCCAACCGCCTGATCCGGCAGATCAACAAGCGCAGCGACATGCATCTTAGGCATCACCAGCGTGTGTCCGGCGGTAATAGGGAATTTATCAAGGCAAGCGAAAACGTCTTCGTCCTCATAAACCCTGAAGCCCGGTGCCTTCCCGTCGATTATATCACAGAAGATGCATTTGCCATTTTCTCTGTTCTCGCTCATGATACTGTCCGGGTGATTGATATCTCTCTTATTATTCTTGATTGTTTCATATCGAAAAATTTCATTGAAAAGAGCGATCTCGGTAGACAAAGTCATTAAGGGGCTTGCATGTCGTCTTCATGTGAAAGTGGGCGTCATAGCAGTTCAGGGTGATGTCAGCGAGCATGTCACCGCATCGGAACGTGCAATGGCAGAACTCGGCCTGAAAGGCAGTGCAGTCTACGTCAGGACACCGGAGGACATGAATGGTGTTGATCGCCTGATTATTCCCGGAGGCGAAAGCACAACAATCTCCAAACTCCTGCTTAAGTCCGGCCTCTTTGAACTTATAAGGAGAAGAGCGGAAGAAGGGATGCCTGTTATGGGCACATGCGCAGGATGCATACTCATGGCTAAGAAGGGTGACGATCAGGTTGAAAAGACCCATACTAGACTTCTCGGTCTCATGAATATGAAGGTTGACAGGAATTTTTACGGAAGGCAGAGAGAATCGTTCGAGGCGAAACTTAAGATCGATGGAGTCTCAGAAAGTTTCAGGGGTGTGTTCATAAGGGCGCCTGCCATACTGGAAGTTTGGGGCAGATGTGTTCCCTTGAGCAGGCTTGGAAACGAGATTGTGATGGCAAGGGAAGACAATCTTCTGGGTCTGGCTTTCCATCCCGAGCTTTCAGGTTCAACCGAGGTGCACAGCCTGTTCCTTCGCATCTGACCTGTGTATGGCAGCGATCATCGACCGTCCCTGACAGCGCTGATTATATCTTTCAGCTGGCTGATACCATCCTTTCTCTCCACAACAGTGCCGGTGACTACGATGTCAGCACCCGCTTCAGCCACCTCTCTGGCAGCCTTCTCCGAGCGAATTCCCCCCCCAACCAGAAGGGGGATGGTGATCTCCTTCTTTACCGCTCTGACCATTTCTGAAGGCACGTGCACCGGTGAACCGCTCCCAGCCTCAAGGTAAACAAGCTTCATCCCGAAGTACTCGGCCGCGAGCGCATATCCCGCGGCACGCGCCAAATCACTCCTCCTGATAGGTTCCGCCTCGCCCACTTCTCCGACCTTCATTCCTGGCTCAACAATTATGTATCCCATTCCTATGGGTTCAATTCCAAAACTCTTTACCACTGGAGCACCTGCAGCCTGTTCCCCTGTTATGTGCCTCGGGCTCCTTGAATTCAGCATGGAAAGAAAATACAGCGCATCGAAGAGCGGGCTGACTCCGCTAACACCTGAAGGAAAACTTATCAGCGGTACTGTGACCTTTGATTTTATACTGCGCAGTGTTTCCTCAAGGCTTTTCCTTTCAACCCCTGTTGACCCCCCAACCATTATGGCCGATGTCCCGAACCGGAAGGCTTCATAGGCGATCTCTCCTGCAACCTCCGGTTTCTGCTTGTCCGGATCGATAAGTGTCATGTGCATCGGCCCTTTCCTCAATTCGGAATAAATGTAGTCTGTCACTTTTCCCATATTTTCACACACCTAGCGCGCCCACAAGGAAGGCAAGGAGTGCAACATACATCGCCATCTTCGTAGAGGACTGGGCTCTTGCCGGGCTGCTGTACTGCTGGAGTGCCGAGTATATGAACATCATGTCTGCAACAGCAACTACTGCCAGATAAGGGTATGAGAACTGATGCAGCATGAATGGAAAAGGGCTGACCGCAACGGCAGCTGCTATTGAAACAGAGGCGACTATGCGCGAACCTCCGATGCCGATGGACATCGGCAGCGTTTTCCTGCTCCCCCTGTCAGATTCCACGTCCTGTATGTCCTTAATTATCTCCCTTCCGAGAGTTGCCATGAATGATGTGACAAACAGAGCCCAGACAGCAGCGGCGCTCCCCACAGAAACTGCGCCGAAGAGGAAGAGGGATGCAGTGAGCCATGCTATTGCTAAGTTACCGGATATGCCTGCCTTCTTCAGCCTGAACTCGTAGAACAGCATGACAGCAAGGGACAAAACCACAATCCCAACAGCTGGCAGATTAATGAAAAGGGAGATTAGCAGTGATGCGGAAAACATGATGACAGAGAAGCTCTTTGCCTCGCTCCTCTCCACTGTCCCGGAAGGTATCGGTCTCTCAGGGTGAGCCTTTCTGTCGATTTCAGCGTCCAGATAATCATTGATTGTGTTCCCTGCCCCTGTGAAAAGGAAAACCACAGCCATGGCCGCTCCCGCAGCCTCGGGATGAAGCAATACATCCGGCCCTCTTGAAACCAGTGCTCCAAGAAGGGCTGCCACTGCGGACATTGCGCAATTCCCGTATCTAATGAGCCTGATGAAGTCGGAGAACCTTACCATGAGGCGACCTTTTGTCGTGGTTCAAATCTTATCAGAATTTAAGCGCATCGGAAAGCAGACATCAGACATTGCCGTCATCTGCCCGGCTGGAAATTCTCCACGGAGAATAATACACAATACTTAATTACTGTGACAGTCTTAATTTTCCCCGTGCAATACGGCCAGTACGGAAGATCCGGCTCGCTCGGAACAGAAGTCGAGATGCTCAAATCGGCAGTGGCCAGATATTTCGACGTCTACGACATCAGGGTGACTTACGATGCCGTTGCATTCTTCGTAAAATGCGAACCTTCGACACTGGAGGAAAAGTTCGACAATCTGCGTCTTGATCTTGTGCCACGTAATTATGTCCCGTTCATCAGGAAGCGTGGCGCAGAATATGCCATAATAATAGGAAAGAGAAAACCTATAGGAAGGAAGGGGAATCTTGCGAATATCATACTTCTGTGCGTCACTCTTGTTTCAACAACCATAACCGGAGCCATTCTCTGGTCGAACTACTACAGACTCCCTGAACTTTTCACCCCATCGACGATACTGAACGGCATTGTGTTCTTTGTATTTCCGCTGATGCTGATCCTTGGCTCGCATGAGATGGGACACTTCGTTGTTGCGAGGCGCTACAGGGTGAACGCCTCCCTTCCATATTTCCTTCCTTCCATACCGCCACTTGGTACACTGGGCGCATTCATATCGATAAGGGATCCTTTTCCGAACAGAAAGGCGCTTCTGGAGATAGGAATAGCAGGACCGATAGTAGGTTTCCTCGTCTCCATCCCGGTAGCAATAGTCGGCTTCATGCTTACTCAGGTCAACCTTGTCCACGTCATAGTTGCTCCTGGAGCACCGGTCTTCAAGGCGCCATTCCTCTACAATCTCATGATGTCCTTCTTCCCCTTTTCAAGCGGTTCTTATATCATCTTTCCGACGGCATTTGCTGCCTGGGTAGGGTTCTTCGCCACCGCTCTCAACCTGCTGCCAGCGGGCCAGCTGGACGGGGGGCATGTGGCCAGGGCGCTTCTGGGGGATAACTCAAGGTATCTTGCGTGGGCGACGCTGATCGTCATGATAATCCTTTCACTCTTCTTCACAAGCTGGATACTCATCGCACTCTTTGTCATGATACTCGGGGTTCGTCATCCGCCACCTCTGAATGACATATCCAAGTTGAGGGTGAACAGGAAGATGCTCGGTGCCGTGGCTGCAGCAATGTTCCTCATATCCTTCACACCCATACCGGTGACAACAAATCCGGCGAATCCAAGTTTCATGATGACCTCCACTGCCAATACTGTTAGTGTCAACAACAGTACGGCTCAGTCCTTTGTGCTCACTCTGACAAACACCGGCAATATGGCAGAAAATATCACAGTATCGGTTCAGCAGAATACATCAGGTTCGGCTTATTTTGAGACACTTTTCGCACTCTCCTCAAATGCATCGAATTCCAGCAGCTTCAGCCCTGTTCTGCGAGTGCACGTGAGGCTGGGTGATACAGCAAACGTCACAGTGAAAATATTCGAGATAAACCCTAAGCTGCAACCTCCGGCGCCGGGTACGTATATCGTGACAATTGTGGGAAACAGCAATGGCTATGTAAGGGCTTATTCGGTCAGTGTTGTGGCCAGCTGACTGCCCGTTCCGCATCACTGCTCCGGGCATCCTTCCTCATCACTATATAATGGCGTGTAAGTGAACGGTGGACCTTCTGTTTCAGTGAATATACCGCAGTCATTCCACTCTTCAGTGGTATCAGCACCGGGTCAGGAACAACCATGCCGAGCATCCCTCCATCGACAAGAACAGCGCGCGCAGCTTCCACTGTCCTTCTGTAGAGGCTGCTCAGATCTTCCCTGTTTGTTGTCGAAGATCTGCCGTAAGGCGGATCTGTTATTACAGCATCAAATTCCCCCAGTTCAGTTATGCGCGAAACATCAAGGCAATGAAGCTCATACTTTCCTGCTATTCCCATCTCCCTGAGATTTCTTTCAGTTCCTTCTACCATTTCAGGGTCCAGATCTGAACCGACAGCAGTGATGCCCATCTGTACCGCCTCCATCAGTATGCCTCCGGTTCCGCAGAACGGATCTATGATCCTGTCTCCTTCAGAGACGCCGCACAAATTGACCAGCGCGCGGGCATATCTGGGCGGGAGAGATACCGGAGAGAAAAAGGGCCTGTAGGCCGCCTTCCTTCTGTCTATGCTTCTCCTGTCCGGTCTGCATTGAAGAGTGGTAAGAAGGCACATCCCGCCTTCGATGAAAACCAGAACCTCAACATCGCACCCTGTAAGCTTCACTTTTCCGTAGGCTGAAAGCACCTTTCCGAATTCCCTTTCCATCTCGGGTACCATTCTCTTGAGTTCCCTATCTCTGGTCCCAATTCGAACACTGAATGTCCTGCCACTCAGTTCTCCACGAAGAAGGGAGGCATTTTTCAGCGCATCCTGAAAATTTTCGAACGTGCCATGCAGAAGCGACACGGAATGGCTGAATGCAAGCCTTCTGCACAGTTCAAATGCAGCAGAGACGCTTTCGCAGCTGACCGCAGCAATTCCTTTCCTCATCAGTGCAGACGGGCGACTGCATCCAAGCATATTGCAGACTGACTCCAGCTCTGCGAACGGAAAGGTGCTGTGCTCAAGTGAAAGCTCGACGATCAGTGAAATGTCTTCCAAGGGCCGCCATCCCTCGGTTCAGTCTCTTATGCCCTCTTCGCTCACAGTGATCACGCACTCCGCTTCCGGCAGGCTTGGGGAGTCAACAAGTCTTGCTATCCGCTTTCCTGCCTTGCTCTTACGCAGATATATCCTGTAGGTGGCGGTATGGCCGACGATGTGCCCGCCTATCGGCCTTGTCGGGTCTCCGAAGAAAGCATCAGGTTTCGCAGCCACCTGATTCGTGCACAGTATGACGGCATTGTTGAGATCTCCGAATCGCAGCAGTGCATGCATGTGTGTGTTCAGCGCCTGCTGTCTTTCAGCAAGGGAACCCCTTCCCACATATTCCGCACGAAAATGTGCGGTAAGTGAATCAACAACAAGAAGTTTGACCGGTTTCTCCTTTGTGAGTTCCGCAGCCCTGTCCACCAGAAGCATCTGATGAGCCGAATTGTATGCCCTGGCGACATGTATCTTCTTCAGAGTTTCTGTGGGATTGAGATCAAGTGCGCTTGCCATCTGTGCAATCCTCTCCGGCCTGAATGTATTTTCAGTGTCAATGATTACAGCCTCGCCGTTCAATCCACCCCTGTCCTCCGGAAGCGTCACGTTAACAGCAGCCTGGTGGCATATCTGCGTCTTTCCGCTTCCAAACTCGCCATACATCTCGGTTATTGCCTGTGTCTCGAGACCACCACCTATCAGGTCGTCAAGAGCCTTCGAACCGGTGGTAAGGCGCCCGATTGTCCGTCGCCTTTCCATTATCTCATCGCCTGTCTCGAAACCGCCGATGTCAACAGCCTCCTTGGCAGCATTGATTATCTTGGCAGCTGTTGATTCTCCGATCTCGCAGACCTCTGCAAGATTGCGAGGTGATTCAATTGCTATGGACATGAGATCGCCGTAACCTGCTTCCCGCAGCTTCTCAGCAGTCGCAGGGCCTATGCCGTTGATTTCCTCGAGCTTCTTTTCCTTCATTGGAGTGCCTTCGTTCTTCATCTTCCATTCACCGTTGTTATTTATATCAGTTTCACGGGGAGGGGGCCGAAACGTATCTGTTCCCATCCACGGTCGAATTGCGGCGGTAATGCCTCATCCTCACAGCTTCCCCCCTTTCGAGCTCCTCCATCTCACGTCCAGACATCCTTGCCACACCCACGCCTGCGATACTGCCCCCAGTCATGACAATCACTTCATCACCAACCCTTATTTCCTTCCCGGCACTTTCGACACCGGCCGCAAACAGGTTGCCCTTAAGCTCAAAGTTCCCGGTCTCCACTAGGTATCCGGGGATATGGGGGCATAGTCTTTCGGCTCCCTCTATCGTCAGTGAAATTACACCCCTTTCTTCAGTCAGCATTCCGAGCTGTGTCTCTCCAGAAATGATCCTGAGGTACGGGTATCTTCCCCTGACATCAGCACCTGAAACCAGTTCCCTGCCGCGATCCCCGAACTGGTAGGCGCAAACGCTTTCGGCGAAGGCTGTGTTTCGTTCCTTCCATCCCGCTCCGTCGGGTGTGATGGAAGAAAGCTCACGGGAGAGCCTGCGCAGCGATTCCCTGTCCCTTGTTCTGCCCATGGATGTATCAAGAAATTCGACGTCACTGCTCTCAAGCGCAGAGTTTATGAATGCCCTCTCATCCTCGAGATGCGAAATCACAGTGGTGTATTTTCCCTTTTTCAGTATCTCCAGCAGCATGCTGACCGATCTCGCCTTCTCATCCTCAGACCATATTCCGGTAACAGGTATGTCGTAGTGTGCGGCCGGGAACACGGTCTCAAGTTCTTCCGGAACAATACCGAGCGGGGATGTTATTGTGAGGATATGGACTGAAGGGGCTATGGCGGAAGAGAGTATTGCATCATAGAAATGTCTGTGAGACCGTGATCTGAAGTATGGCTTCCTGTGCGAACAGGGAACAAGCAGTGCAACACGCATACAGGAAGGCGGTGTGTATCTGCTTCTCACTCTTTCCACATACCTCACAATGTCCGGTCTTCTCAGCGACGCTTCTGTTATCGCCTGTATCATGGTCGGAGCATTCCCAGCCACTGATTCGAAATAGGAATAATGATCGATGTCAAGATGCCGGAGGAAGGCTGCATTCCATGGGGTGAAAGTGGCGACTCTTTCAACCCTCTCCCTGATCCTGCCGAGCGATATATCCATCCTGATTCTGTTCAGTTCATCAAGCAAAGCCAGTCTATTGTGCCTGAACAGTTTGTCCCTTTCTCCCTTGCAGCCGGCGCAGTGGCAGAGATTGTTCTGTGATGGGTCAGTCAATGACGGAATGCCGTCAATGTAGGCGATTCCCCTGGCGGAATCAATGTCAGTTGCAAGCGAGTCGACGATATCGATGCCTGAATATATTAGAAGGGCAAGGTTGGACGGTGTTGCAACACCCTGGCAGTATATCAGCGGTTTCCAGCCAATAATCTTCCTCATGCCGGTCACCGCTCTGGCCATTGCATCGGGAAAGGCTGCCGCAGAAACTGCGTCCGCCATTACATATATCTCTCTTCCACTCCTGAGCTCCTTCTCCATCTCGTCATCCTCAGATATTGAAACAAACACCTCTCCCTCTCCAGAATGATCGATGGACTGAGCAACACCCTTCAACCTGCCGGAAAACGGTATGTAGCTGGGTAGACAGACGGCGCCGTCAGCAATGTAGGATTGTTTGTTGCCTTCCAGAAGAGAATTTTCAGGGGCCGTGAAGAGAAACTTTCCTTCCATCTGCGACACATCTAAGTCAGTCCTGCGTTCAGTCAGAACTGTTTCAGCATCGCCGGGAAAAATCTCCTTCGACACAGAAGCAAAGAGCACCGCAGGTATCCTGAAGAATCTTGCACCTGTAACGTATCTCCCATTTCGTGCCGCAAATGCTCTCTCTTCAATCTCAAGGCGTCTGGCTGATGGCCGGCCGGTATGCTGCAGTGGATGCACCTCACCGATCAATGTCGTCGGAGTTCATAAAGGTTTGAACACACATGTATAATAAACCAGCGCCAGACCGTCGCGATTCCATGTCGCCTGAAAAATTTGACGGAGGAGGCGAGCGGAGGCAGATTCTTGCCGTATCTCGTTAAAAACTAATACTTCGAAGTTATGTCGCACTCTGGTTCCAATGCCAACTCCTCAATTCAGCGACTTCGTGTCCATACGAGATTTTTCCAAGGATCAGATAATCTCCATACTCAGAAGGGCCGCTCAGATGGTACCTTATGCATCAGGCGAGAAGAGGACAGATGCAATGAGAGGCAGGATTCTGGGCACCCTCTTCTACGAGCCGTCCACGAGGACGAGGCTGTCGTTCGAATCAGCGATGCTTCGACTTGGCGGATCGGTGACAGGCTTTTCGACTCCCGCTGGAACTTCTGTTGAGAAAGGTGAAACACTTTCGGATACGGTCAGGATGACGGAGGCATACACGGATGCTCTCGTAATACGCCACCCGCTCGAGGGGGCTGCAAGGCTGGCCGCAGATATCAGCAGCAAACCTGTAATAAATGCTGGAGACGGCGCGGGGCAGCATCCGACACAGACCATACTGGATCTTTTCACAATACAGGAGGCAAAGGGAAGAATTGAAGGACTGAATATAGTCCTTGTGGGTGATCTCCGTTTTGGCAGGACAGTCCATTCGCTCGCGGAGGCTCTATCTCTGTTCGGTGCAAACATCACACTGATTGCGCCCCCTTCGCTTCAGATGCCAAGGGATGTCATTGCCCAGATCGAATCGAACGGCGTCAAGCCGAAGACATCTGCATCGCTTGAGGAAGCAGTTGCGGACGCAGACATACTCTACGTCACCAGAATACAGAAGGAGCGGTTCGCCGATGCCGCCGAGTATGCGAAGCTTTCCGGCAGCTACAGGATAGATACAAAGCTTCTTGCACATGCGAGATCCACCCTTTCTGTAATGCACCCACTACCGCGGGTAAACGAAATCGCGCCTGAAGTCGACAGAACAGAGCATTCACTCTACTTCAAGCAGGCTGCCAACGGCGTGCCTGTCAGGATGGCGATACTCAGCATGATTCTGGGGGCAGAAATATGAAGGAACTCAAGGTGCAGCCTATAAGGAATGGTACAGTCATAGATCACATCGAGACTGGAATGGCCCTCAACGTCCTGCGGATTCTCGGCATAACAGGTGAAAGCATCAAGAGCACGATCAGCGTTGCAATGCATGTCCGCAGCAAGAAGGAGGAATGGAAGGATATTGTCAAGATAGAGGACAGGGAACTGTATGCCAAGGAGGTCGACAGGATCGCACTGATAGCACCGCGGGCAACTATCAATATAATCCGGGATTTCAACGTCGCAGAGAAGAGAAAGGTCAGAATACCTGAAGTTGTCCGAGGGATAGTCAGATGTTCAAATCCAAACTGTATAACAAATAGCAACGAGCCTGCCGAAACCCAGTTCAGCGTGGTAAGGGAGAGGCCGCTGACGCTGAAATGCCACTACTGTGACAGGGTACAGTCAAGGATTGAGGAATACATATTGTAGGTTCGGGAAATCAGTTAAGCCATGGCGCTTCCTTTCTGAGCCTGGATGCGCCTTCTTCCATTCCTTTGAGCGACCTGGACTCGCTTCCCGTTTCCTTTGTTATGCCGACAAGAATGTAGTTCTGATTTATCGGTACAAATATGATACGGTTGCTCTCAAAAGAAGCAATTATGTTGGTGACTTTCCCGTCGCGGACATCGTTCTTGAGAGCCTCGGCTGCGCTGAACACGATTGCCGACATGGCCGCAAATGTCTCTTTTTTCTGCGTACTCTCTGAGTCCGCAGCAACAAGAAGGCCCGTCTTTGAGACGATGGAGCAGGAGGACAGCTGCGCGTCCGCCACTATCCTGTCCAGTGTCTTCTCTTCTGCTTTCCTGTTTGTCGTCTTACCCTCAGCCATATCCGGGCCAACTCCCTCGGCTAAGCCATCTATGTTATTCGTATATAATATTTCTACTGTGTGCAAGGTGAGAAGTGTGCCGGGTGCCCACATATGGTCCCCATCCCCGTCAACGGCGTCATCACCGCACCTGGGCCCCGCATTTACCGCAGAACATGTCCTCTTTTTCGAGGGGAGAATCACAGGAGGGACACCTGTATTCAATCCTGCTGCCGCACCCTCTGCAGAAAACGTCGGAATCGTGGAGAATACGACCGCATGAAGGGCATCTCTCTCCCTCATCCATGCTGGAATCTGCATCCTTCGCCCGTTCGCGAGGTTCCCCCTTGGCCCGGTGTTCCTCTCCAATCCTGCCGAGCGAAGAAAGTTCCCTCTTTCCCCTAAGTGCGAGATTCAGCGCGTCATCATATCTCCCCTGTCTCAAAGCCTCCTCAGCTTCGGCAAGTCTTTCAATGGATTGAGAGGCATCATCTCCTGCCGCCTGTGCAGATGAAGCCTCCTCCCTCAAAACACCAATTGCAAAGCTGGCCTCTGCATAATTCTTCGGCAACCTGTCTTTTGCAGGCCGCGGTCCATCACTCAGACGCTCCACGCCTGACGCTCCAGGCCCATCACGTCTGTCCTTCATCTGAGTCCCAGCTGTATTTTCGTCTCCGAAAGAGAGCCTGCTTCCCTGCTTTATTCTCAGGAGTCTCTCCCGTGCATCTTCTGAGTACTGCAACGCCTCAGAATAATTTCCCAGTTCGATTGCCCTGTCCGCGCTGGCTATGAGTTTTTCAGCGGCAGAAACATCAAATCCCTGCATCTTCATGTTGCGGGATATTGCCCTGGATGTAACAGTAGAATTGTAAGCCTTGTCCCTCGCCAGCGAGATGGCCATTCTTGCACTCTTTCTTTTCATTAGCCTGCCTTTGGCCACACTGTACTCCAGATATCCTACAAGGACCACCGCTGCTATGAGCAGCGCGACCAGAAACGATGTTTCTGTATTTACAGTCAAGAGGGCCGCCTGTGTTAAAAAATACGACACCTGAAATAAACCTTGCTCATCCGTTCTCAAATAAAAATTCCTGTGGAATGGCCGACAGCGCTCTATGAGTATGTGGCCTTTAAAACGGTAAACTTCACCGATTTCCCGAAGGATCTCGGCTAATTTGCCTGGGCCACATACTGCATAACCCCTTGCGGGGCCAAGCTTCCCGTTGGCTCGCGCACAACAGTACCACAGGGAACGTAGGTGGACTTAACTTCTGGGATCGGACGAGACCAGGTGTGTCACCACCACTTTGGCCGTCGTACCATTCCTGGAGACTCTGAAATGAACAACCTATTTATGCCTTTCCAAGTGTTCGGCTCTGATCCTGAGAAGTCCATACTGGCAG
>JAGVSJ010000013.1 GCA_019720975.1 Candidatus Sysuiplasma superficiale | reverse complement strand
ATCGCAGTCTCTGAGGAGACAATAAGGCGATGCCTGAGGGAGATGGGCGCCCGCTATGTCAAGGCAACGCTGGAATATTCACCGCCGCAGGCGGTGAAAAGTGTCTGCAACCTGACTGCAACATACGGACTGCTCAAATAGCCGCATTACTTGCGAGGAATGCTATATCTGCATTTTAAATGATTGTTACCTGTCGCCGCATTGCTATCAGAACGGATGCGCCAGCGCCTGATAAAGGGAAGAAGTTTAAAGTCGTTTAATAGTGACCGCTCAATATGAAATCAGCCCAGCATTACGTTGATCTGAAGCTCCACCAGCGATGTCATCTTTCCTGTTGACTGAATGTTACCGTAGCCGGAATTGTTATAGAAGACCACTCCGAAGATGTACACGCCAATGTAACCTATAGCTTCCGCGGATGAAGAACCAATTCTCACTATTCTGACGCTTGCTCCCCTGTAGGAAAGATTGGACGCCTTCACAAGAAAGTTTCCTGATAGAAGCCTGGTTATGTTCGAGAATTCTTTGCCTGCAGCAGAGGAGCTCTTGAATTGTACTATAACAAATTCAATACTACCAGCAGAGTTGTTGAAAAACTTCCCATAAAACTTGACTGTTCCTGGCGGCGCGTTCGCCTGACTGGCATTTTCCGATAGGACACTGGATGCGGTGTAGTTATTGTAACCGGTTGTAGAGTCCACCTGCGAGGTTGAAGGGAACGCAACGTGAGGCGACGTTGAAGACAGCACTACTGCCAGCACGACAACAATCACAACAACCACCGCTCCAATACCTGCTGCTGCATACTTCAGCTGTTTGCTTGCCATTTTACTCAACTCTCCTCATTGATACGTGATGACCGCAAAGGGTCCGCGATTATTTTAAACTTAACTGATTGGTTATCAGAAATCAGATGACAGAACCTATTGTTGGCGCGTCGTGCATATCCATGTCTATGAACACAATGCCATCTGCAATGCTGTCCGAGTCAAGATTCGCGCTCATATCAGGATTGACAAGCGCCGACCTTATCAGGAGGTCAAGCTGTGTCATTGCCATATTCTCCAGATAAGCCGTTTCTATGTCTTCTGCATAATCGGAGTCGTCGGTGAGGTAATAAACGAAACCCAGAAAGACATCTCTTCTGTTTGTAATCGAAGCAAATTCAGTGAGCGTCTGCATACCGCTTTTATCTGTTCCGATTCTGTCAGGACTTATTTCAAACACATTCCCGTCTGATGCTCCTCCCAAATCACCAAGCGTAAGTCTGACAGCCGACTTTCCGCTGTATCTGAAGACATTCCAATCTAACTTTCTGCTGACGTATACAGGCATGTCCTCCAGGCGCTCTATGGAGAGAAGCTCGTCAAGCAGTTCCCCGGCTGAACTGATCGCCGCGTACCTGGCCTCCTCCCGATTGATAGTGCCTAGAGAGGATTCAAAGTCTGTCTCAGACTCTCTGCTCCTCTCGGAGGCTGCAAGGATCTGCCCCAGTCCCTGAACAGATGAGAAATAGCCTTCACGGATGAGCTCCGATGCTCTGTCTCTTATGGTGGACGGTTCCTTCCAAATACCAGACTCTGTAGCTATGTCTCTGAATTCACTGTAGACTTCGGCAGCCTCGAGAAGTTCAGATCGCAGTTTCACCTCCGGATAGGTCCCGAGTTCCCTGAGACCATAGGCCTCGAGATCCTCGTAGCTGCCTGTCCTGTCCCCCCACTCTCTTCGCCAGATTCCCCTGCATGACATGTCCGCAGTGAGCTGAATACGCCACATTATGTGCGTGTGGACTGGAAATATCCTGCAGAAATGAGGGCGCTTGCCGTAGGCAGTGCATTTCCTGTCCTTCAGAAGCATGCATGGTCCTCCGCGCGGATACATTGCAATTGCCCGTCTGGACGGATCTATGTAGCTGCGTGAGATTACCTGTTTCAGTCTTTCATCTGATGAGAAGAGTCTCAGTTCTGACGGCAGCAGTTCAGGCTGGCACAGGCAGCAGAGGCCACACCCCTCGATACATCTGAATGTTCGCCCCTTCAGTTCTGTTGTATCTATGTCCATCGATTCAGGCTGACGCATTCCTTCCACGCGGTTTGCCAACAAGTGCGCCATTCCTTATTACCTCTTCCCCTCTCAGGAACACCGAATCCGGGAAGATGCCGTACATCCCCTCGAAAGGGGACCATCTGCATTTATAATGAAGCTTATCGGCATTAATCTGCACGGATTTTTTCATATTAACCACAGCAAAATCCGCGTCGTATCCTGCCGCAATTCTTCCCTTTCTCAGTCCTAAAAGCTGTGCAGGCTTCTCGCAAGCAGCGCGGACAAATGCCTGCATTGAAAGTTCCTCATTTGCCACCATATTGAGAAGTAGAGGGAGAAGCGTTTCCACGCCAGGGAGACCTGATGGAGCGTAATCGAATTCGTCCCCCTTCTCCTCCAATGTATGAGGAGAGTGATCTGACCCCACGGTCTGAATCATTCCGGACTCGAGTAGCCGTAGCAGAGATGTTCTGTCTTCCCTCCTGCGGAGCGGGGGATTGACCTTGCCTCGCGATCCCAGGTGCATATCATAATCGAGCAGGAGGTGGTGCGGAGTTACTTCGAATGTCATGTTCTGAGGATGATTCAAATCAACCGCTTCCCTGACGGTGGTGTGAGCAACATGTATCCTTGGCTTTGGTTCCCTCTCCGAATAGACAGCGAGACGCCTGACGGCCTCGATCTCACATGCAGGTGGCCTTGCCCTGTAATGGTCACGCAAATTACGCTCTGAAATACGGTTCCGCCTGGACTCCTCTTCCGCATGTACGATCACAACCTTTCCGGCTTCGGCGGATCTGCGTATCAGATCCCACTGCACATCAGGATCGTCGCATAGAAGGTCGCCTGTTGTGCTGCCCATGTACATTTTAAATGCTGCTGCGACAGAAGAAAGCGGCCCTATCCTGACGCCCTCCATCAGGCCCGCATAGATGATGAAGTCGACGTAGGATTTTGATCTGAAAAGCTCAATTTTCCTTTCCACCCTATCCGGCGTCGTAGCGGGCGGTACAGTATTGGGCATTTCGCCGACACAAGTGACTCCACCAAAGGCTGCCGAGATGCTGCCACTCGTTATATCCTCTTTTTGAGTCAGTCCCGGCTCCCTGAAGTGGACGTGCAGGTCCACTGCCCCGGGCAGTATGATAGAATTGTCAAATGATACCCTCTCAGATGCATCGATACCTTTCCTGACTGAGATTATAATGCCGTCCTTTATACCGACAGATGTGCGGACAAGCATACCATCAATGTAGAATGTTCCGTCAATCGCCAAATCAGGCTTCACCGCAGGCACCCCTCCCTCGTGTGGTATAATAATTCCCACTTATATATATTGAAGGATCGGAACTGCTCACAACTTCAGAGAATCTTTCTCGTCACCTTGCCGTTCGGTTCCTCCTCTGAGAACAATTCAGCGCCGAATCTGTACACCCTGATACCGGAATATCTCCATGCGTCCTCCGGAAGACCCGCTTTCCAGCAGGTCTGCGACAGGAACTCTTCGCTGTCCCATCCCTCTTCGACTGCGACCTGCGGAAGAAGAAGGCCCCTGAAACGGCCCCTTTCGACTATGATGCCGTCTCTGCCAACCATTATCTTTCCAGGGAGCTCCCAGGGAGTTGATGACTGTACAGGCTCGGGAGGCGTGAGGACACTCACCTCGATCGTAATGGCTGGAAGCTCGTTCTCCTCTACCGGCGAAAACCTGGGATCTGATATTGCTGCCTCGACTGCTGCGTTGAGGAGCGCGAGTCTGAGTGGGTATACAGGTTCAGGAAAGCCTATGCAGCCGCGAAGCTCATGCGAAGGGAAGCGGAGTATCGTGACAAATACGCCAGACTTTTCTTCAAAAATTTTTGGAAGCTTTTCTCCAGGCTGGTCGTAGCTTCCGTTCCTCACTGTGCTCTCGATCACATGTCTTGCATACCTTACTGCTGTCTCTCCCTCGCTGTCGTTCAAGCCTCAATTCCTCCACTGCCATTGAGAATGAGAAAGGACTGAGTATGGGCTCTCCTGAAAGTTGGTGATTCAGACAAGCAGCTTCGCACCATCCAGCCTCGCAAATGCATCAGAAGGGCCGTTCCATTCAAAGACTTCGGGGTGGAGTATGTGTGCCATCAATTCAATACCTGAAACAACCCGTGGACCCGGCCTTGCAAAGTATGCGCCTGCATCTACGGCAAAGACATTTCCATCACGCACGGCCTTCACCTCACTCCATCCAGGCAATGATGAGAGACGTTCTGCCTCTGAAAGCATTTCCGGCAGGTGCATGCCGCATGAGGATATGATAATGATTTCGGGATTTAGTGCCGCAACTGTCTCCCATTTGATCCTCACTGACGGCTTGCCCTTTCTTCCAAGTAGGTCCGTTCCTCCCGCAATTTCAATCATCTGCGGAACCCAGTGACCGCTGCAGAATATCGGGTCTGTCCATTCCATGAAGAAAACGCTCCTCCTTTCAGACATACCTCTTGTCTTCCTGTGCACAGCTGAAATGCGCGTCTGGAGAGCAGAAACAACTTCACGGGCCCTTTCCTCCCTGCCGGTGTGCCGGCCGAGCTCCATGATGTTGCCAAGTATTCCTCCGATAGTCGATGGACTCATATCAAGCAGTTCCGGTTCAGACGAAAGACGGGAAATGATACCGGTGATTGTACCTGCACCCACAGCACAAACATCACACAGCCCCTGTCCTATCACAAGATCAGGAGACAGATTTTCCAGAAGCTGTTCGTCTATGGTGTAGATTTCCCTTCCTTCCCTTATAGCAGCGCTCACAGTTGCATCGATCTCTCGCGGTGAAAGGGAGGAGAGGTCGAGCGCGCTCCTGACAACAACAGGCTTACCCCTCACTTCTTCCGGGTAATCGCATTCATGCGTCACACCGACGAGTCTGTCCTGCAGACCGAGTTCGTATATCATCTCTGTCGCACTGGGCAGCAGCGATACTATCCTCTTTACTTCCCTCAATTTAATGACCGCCTGATGTGATCGACGCGGTTATCTAAATACTTTGATTTCCATGCCTGCTATGAAACTGCAGGCATTTTCAACATTGCGTAAAGTGAGCTTTGTCAGAAAAGATTTATAAACTCAGCTAAAATGAATAGAAGCGGTCATGAAATTTGTAAAGATATCACAGACCGAAATTGGCAACATAAGAACGCTGTATGAAGGTGTTATGGCAAGCGCCTCTCATGGGTTATTCTTCAGGGAAGGAATACTGACAGGGAGCGAGATCGTCAAGATAGCAAGAGAAGAGCAGGGAGAACTGCTTAACACAGCAACCAAGCTTCTCATAGCACGTGGATGGGCTGAGGATGTCAAATTCGATGACAACAGGGTCATTGTCCATGGCTCAATCGAAGTGGGCGATTCAAATCAGCCAACATGCCACAGGCTGCGTGGTGTCTTCAAACGGCTATATGAAGCGGCTGAACATGAAAAGTTTTACTGTGAAGAGCTGGAATGCCAGAGTCAGGGATCGCAGAGCTGCGTCTTCACAATCAAAAAGGTAGAGGAGTGATTTATTGACGGACGAACTTCGGGATATGCTCAGAGAACTCAGGCAGGAGGGTGTCAGATCATCTGCGGTTATAAGCAGGGACGGTCTTGTCATAGCCTCCGACCTTGACGCCGGTTCCTATGTTGAAACGTTTGCCATCATGTGCGCCACGCTGATGGGGGCAGCTGTTACGGCCAATATGGAGCTGAAGAGAAGTTCTCCTGAAAAGGTGACTGTTGAGAGCAGTGATGGAAAGATGCTCATAATGAATGCAGGCAGGAAGGCTGTTGTTGTATCGGTGCTTGAAGGCGGCAGCGATGAGGACGCCGTCACAAAACATATGGCGAAAATAGCTGAGCACATAAAACAGAGCTGAAGACTGCGGGGAGGGGGAGATTGCGATCCAGATTTAGCCGTATCCCCCAGGCCAGTCTACAGAGGTGTAGGGGGACTTGCATGGACTCCCAGCAGTGTATTCAACCTTCTCACTGGCCATATCAGTGACCAGGGAGTATATCGTCTCTGAGCCTGGATCGTGCAGACAGAAACCACTGTCGTGGTCTGAGAGCATCTTCCTGATATCTTCCAATTCCATCTTTGAGGCGACTGCATTCACCTTTCCTTTGACTATCAGGACAGGGAATGATACAATCTCCTGCACATCGAAGGATGATCCATTCCATCTGGCGGTGTAAACGGCAGATGAGTCTGCGACAATAAACAGTGATCTGTGCATCGGCTTGAGCGTTCGCAGTTTGGAAAGTGCGCTCTGCAGGTCCTTGGATGATTCAGTGATTATGCGTGGTATCATATAAGAGGCAGTCCCTGTGACGGCAACCTGATTCCTCTCGGTTATTTCCGCGCTGGCATATATTCCGTAGACACCTATGCTTTCGAATGTACCTCCGAAATACCCACCCATCCTCCCCAGGGATGCGTATGCATCGTTTGGATCAAGCCGAAGCATATTTCTGACAATTGTGCCCGGGGTAGTGCTAAAGTTTCTTCCTATAAGCAAAGATGATTCCTTCTTCGCTATGATTGTTGCAGCAGGCGTCGCAGGGGAAAACGTATCGGATATCTCGCAGAGTATCGCTTCAAAATCAATCGAAATACCTTCTGAAATACCCTGGAGTTCATCCTTCAGGACAGGATGCAATTCGAATGTTAATTCCGCAGATTTCATTGCATTTTCAAGAATCACCCCGTCAGGCGGCGACGACAATCTGCTGTGAAGTGCGGGAGTGAAGGCATCCGTCATCTTCCTGCCGATATCATAGTGGTTTCCGCCTGCGTTGATCAGTTTGTAATATTCCGCGAATTCAGGTGCCGGACCGACTTCTGCCATTCTGAGCCTCTCCGTTTCTTAAATTTCTACTGATAAATAAGTATGACTGTCGTCTGCAGCATTTCAGCGCTCCTGTCCTGCAATGCACGAGTCTAAAAGTACGGAAGATATATCGACTGCTCTACTCCTGCGTGACAGTGTCGTAAGGCAGACGGGGCACGCAGTGACAACATCGGCGTCAGATGCGGCAGCGAGCTGTTCCGCCCTTCTTTCAGAGACAGAGGCGGCGACACGGGGGAAGAGAAGTTCATCTGGACCGCCACAGCAGTACGTGTTCTGACCGTTCTTTTCCGGAAGAACAAATGAGGCTGCCCTGCCAAGTGCTTCAGCGGCAGGACTGAAACCGCTGAACCTCCTTGAAAGGTGACATGGTTCATGAAAAACAAACTTCCCGTTTGACCTTTTGTATTCTACGCCGCCGATAACCTCAAGATAATGCAACACCTCAAAGTCAAAACCCTCCACAACCGAAGGGACCACGTTTTTCAGCAGATCGTATGTATGTGGGTCAACTGTTATTATCCTCCTTGCATTGACATCCCTGAAAAGCGAGACTACCTTTCCGGCGTAGGAAACGAAGGAATCGTGGAAGCCCAGGTCGTTCAGAAGGGTGCCGGGATAGGGTTCCTTTTCGTACAGATAAAAAAAATCAGTTCCGGAGGCCTTGATGAGCAGCGCTATATTCCTGAGTATTTCATCCATGCGGGATGCAACCTTCCTGTCACGGAAAAGGTTCGAGATGAAGGCTAGGGAGGGTACCCGAATCACAGCGGAAGCAAGAGCGTCAGGTCCAGGGAAACGAGCGTGAAGCAGTGCGGACAGTCTTGACGTGTATGCCATCAGCTGATACATCTGACCTGTGTAGAGAAGAGTTTCCCCGCTCCTCGGTATGTTGAGCCCCCTCGCCCACCTGCTTGCTCTCCTGCCTATCGGCACGATAGAACCGTATTTCATCACCATTCGCTCGATCATCCTGGCAAGCGACGGAGCTGAACTTCCTGACAGCAGTTCCTTTGCATAATGAGAGGCCAGACCCGCGTTGACACCTGCAGGGCACACCTGCAGGCAGGCGTAGCAGTCCAGGCAGGAATAGAAGGATCGCGCCAGTGCCGATGCATCCTCACCGCTCTCAAGTCGCCTGAGGAGTTCCCGCGAAATGAGTATTCTCCCCCTTGCCCCCATGAACTCCGAAAACCCTGATGCAGGCTGAGTGGGGCAGACAGATTCGCAGAAACCGCAGCCTATGCATCTTCCGGCTTCTTCCTGCAGCAAGCGGTATGATTGATTCAAATGAATACCTTGCCGGGGTTCATTATTCCGTTCGGGTCTATTGCTCTCTTTATACTCCTCATCACCTCTATAGACATCTCTGAATGCCTGTAGGAGTATTCGAGCTCAAGGAGTTTCCGCTTCTCTATCCCTATCCCGTGTTCTGCTGAAACACTTCCACCGTGCTCCAGTGCTATCTGAGCCATCCTAGTATGAAAATCATCCACTCTTTGCGCCTCCTCCCTGTCCCCGAAATTCACAAACATGTTGGCATGTATGTTACCGTCTCCTATGTGACCAAAGAGTGCAGTGTAGACGCCCATCTTTTCAGCGAGTTCCGATATCTCTGACAGAACTGCAGAAAGAGAGGAGGGCGGGACAACCACATCCCCTATCAGTACACTGTCGCCAGGGCTTCGTCTCATTTTGAGCAGTGACGAGTAAGCGCCCTTCCTTGCCATATACAGCGCCTGCATCTCCTTTTCATTGTCTGTCCTGACAATACTTATTGGCGACGAAGCGGAAAGTGCAGACACGACCTCATCCGAATAACGCTTCATCGCCTCTGCCGGTGCTTCAATATCGAGCAGAAGCATGAATGAGGCGTCAGGGAAGGAGATGCTGCTGCTCTTCGAAACAGCGTCCATTGTCTTGCGGTCGAGAAACTCGGCAACCAGTGGCTGGACATTTCCACTACGAATGTCAGATACCGCCTTCCCGAGCGAGGAAATATCAGAGTAGTAGGCAACGATGCGTGAAACAGCCTCAGGCCTGTTCGCGATCTTCAGAAAGGCCTTCGTCACGATGCACAGTGTCCCTTCGCTTCCGACGACGAGTGATGTCATGTCGTAGCCTATTCTCGACTTCAGCGTCCTGTTTCCAAACTGGACTATGCTTCCGTCTGGGAGTACGGCCTCTATGCCGAGAACCCAGTCTTTGGTAGTTCCGTACCTGAGGCATCGCAACCCGCCTGCATTTGTCGATATTACGCCGCCAACAGTGGCTGCAATGGAACTGCCCGGATCAGGAGGGAAAAAATGACCGTGCTTTGAAAGAATGTTGTTGAGATCGTCAATCCTGACTCCTGGTTCGCAGGCGGCATACTTGTCTGTCGTACTGATTTCCGTAATCCTGTTCATCCTCAACATATCTACGATTATTCCCTTTCCCCTGAGAACCGAGGCACCAGTAAGTGATGTTCCGCCGCCACGCGGAACAACAGCAATGCCCTGTGAGTTGCATATGCGCAGTATGCCTGAAACCTGCCCGGCTGTTGCTGGGAAGACAACGGCCAGAGGGATATCCCCTTCAAAATGAGAGGCATCGCTGAGATATGGGAGTAGCTCTTCCCTGACAGTCAGAACGCCTCCGGGCACAATTCTACTGATTTCTGAAACAGCATCCATGATTCCACATGGTGGAAAGACATCAAAATATAATTCAGTATTGTGAATTATGAATCGGTGCATTGAATCCGCGAAAGCACTGACTGAGGGTTCGGATGGGAAATGTGGAACGTTGAACTCTAAGCTCGTTTCACTCCCACCTGTGCTCACTGTAAACGTGTAACGAAATTTAACAATATTTATTAAAGATGTGATCATTTGAATTTTGCCTTTATTTGGAAATGAGGAGGGTTTGAGCGTCATGGGTGCTGATTACAATTCACCGAATACGCTGAACAACGGCAGGTACACCGTCATAAAAAAACTGGGAGAGGGCGGAAAGGGCATAGTTTTCAAGTGTATGGATAACAACCTTGGACGCCTAGTTGCGCTAAAACTCATAAAAGGGGATGCGCTTGATACAGAATCCTACTCCAGAATCATGAGGGAAGCCAAGACGACAGCAAGACTGTCTCATCCCAACATTATGTCCATTTACGATATGCTGCGCGATGATGGAAAATTCTACATGGTCGTCGAGTATGTAGAAGGACAGCGTCTTGACAGTTACATATCGAATTACAGAAATGGCATGCCACTCACAGAGGTTCTCAGGGTGAGCATGGCGCTTGCCTCCGCTCTGGAATACGCACATGACCATGGAGTTCTTCATCGGGATATAAAACCTGAAAACGTGATGATATCTGCAGAAGGCGTACCAAAACTTATGGATTTTGGGCTTGCAAAATCTATAGACAGCCCCACACTCACACACGCAGGGACTATTGTGGGCACTCCCGCTTACCTGTCGCCTGAGACAGCACTGGGTAGGGATGCAGATGCCAGATCCGACCTCTATTCACTCGGATGCGTGATTTACCAGATGGCGACAGGACAGCCGCCCTTTGCCTCAAAGGAGAGCCTGAAGCTGATATACAGCCACATACACGATATACCTGTTGCTCCTTCAAAGATAAACAACAGCATCCCCCAGTCACTCGACTCTGTAATAATGAAGCTCCTCAGGAAGAATCCGGATGACAGGTTTCAGAGCGCGGGAAAGCTCCTGCAAACATTGAACGAACTCGCGAGATCTGAAAAGAACGCAGGGAAGGGCACAATTGCAAACGGAGATAGTGGGAATGATGCAGGAACTTCCTCGCTCATTTCAAGAAAAACGGGCGGCCTGATCGGACTGGATGAAGAGATATCGACAATCAGGAATCTAGCAGACATTGCCAAGCTGGGAGATGGCAGGACCGTTGCGATAATCGGAGAAACAGGACAGGGTAAATCACGACTCGCTGATGATATCAGGGATTACGCAATGCTCAGGGGGTTTAAGACAATCACCGTGAAGGGAAGGGATAACAGGACATCAAGTCCTCTCTACTTTTTCACTGAGCTAATGAGAGGCTATCTCTACATGGCGCCACCGCAGCTTATTTACAAGATATGCGGCAATTACGCCGACGTTGCCGTAAAACTGTTGCCCGAAATCGCAACTAAAGTTGGACCTGTGAACGAACTGCCGGGGATGGATCAGGATGTCTCAAGGTCGCGGTTCCACGACGGTATCGTCGATATAATGAAGAACATGTCGGCCGAAGCACCACTGGCAGTAATCTTCGAGGATCTGCAGTTCGCCGATCAGGGGACAGTGAACGTACTGCACACACTTCTTGAATTTGTCGAGAGGATGCCCCTCCTCCTCGTCCTGACAGTAGGGGTACCTGATGAGGACGCACCGTCATCAATACTTGAAAAACTCTATTCCAACCGGAGTGTAACATTCATCAGGTTGCACAATCTGGACAGAGAGAGAACTACAGATTTTATTGTTGAGTTCCTTTCTGAAAAGAAGGAAAACGTCACATCACAATTTGTTGATTTCGTTTATTCAAAGACAGACGGAAACCCGCTTTACATCGAGGAAGTCCTGAAGCTACTTATAGACAAGAAACTGATATTCAAGAGCGAAAGCGGAAGCTGGGACAGAAAGCCCATAAGCGAGCTTGGCGTTCCTTCCTCGCTCAAGGGACTGATCAAGGAGAGGCTGGCTGGTCTTGACGATTTCAGCATCATGATACTTGAGCACGCATCCATCATAGGGCAGGAATTTGATATCGACATACTATCAGAGCTTGTTGGGGACGGAAGCGAAAGGTTCCTTGACACGCTTGAAAAATTGATAAAAAAGAAGATACTTTCCGAAAGGAGGACGACACCCGGCAATTTCAGACTTCTATTCACGAATCCTCAGATATACGCTTTTTTCTATGATGATCTCAGTCTTCTCAGAAAAAGACGGATGCACCTGAAAGTTGGGCAGATAATTGAGGCAAGGTACGGCGATAAAGATAGTGAATATTTCGGCGATCTGGCACATCACTACCTTGAAGGGGGAGATATCAGGAATGCACTGAAATACAGGATAAGGCTTGGAGATCTTTGGGCTTCTTCTTACGAATTTCAGAGGGCGTCAGACGAATACCATCAGGCACTTGAGCTGATGGACCATTTACACAAGAATTCAACAGACAGGGAGGTAATGATTGAGAAGGGGAAACTGCTGCTCAAGTATGCAAGGAATCTCAGCTATACTGGCGCAAATGCCTACATTTACGCTGACAGAGCATTCAGAATATTCAACGAGTTTGGACTTGTCGAGGAGGAATCGGAGTGTCTGCATGTAATGATGACGATGACTGGACCGGCCGGCTCCTCCACTGCGACAGGAAGAGTGAAGGAAATTCTGGAGAGGACAGTGAAATTTGTCGAGAAAAACGAGTCTTCCCAGGCACTGAGGGGCAGTTACGCAATGCTGAAGTATTACATTGCAGCCTACTACTGGTACGATTCGCAGCTTGAGACTGCAAGAGAGCATCTTGAAGATATTTTCTCCTATTACAGGGACAATAACCTTGCGCCTGATCCGTACTACACTTTCAGCCGTTATTTCTCTATGATGATAACACCCATAAGAAATCAGAAGGATATGGACACTTTCTTTGAAATACTGGCAAAGGAGGAGGAAGAGGTTGGAAGGATATTCAGTTCCAACCCGGACAGGGTTATCGCTGCTGGATGGGCCGTTACCTTCTTTGACGTTCTTGCAAACCAGTATTTCTTGCTAAAACAGGACGTAAGGTCGGCAGACGAGAAATTCAGTAAGGGACTTTCAGTTGACAGGAATCTTCTTCAGAGGCATTTGAGAAAACTGATCATGTCGGAATATCTTTTTATGGTGCCGTTGCAGCGTGGTGACTGGGATGTGATTGCGTTCGAAATGGAGAGGGAACGTCTAAAGGAGACTGAAGAAGATAGGCACGTTGCAATAGTGGTGGAAGTGATAAACGCGACAATGGATTACTTCAGGGGCAACGGTGCAGCACATGCTGATGAGCTCACCGGCATGTCGGAAGCAAGATCGCTGCAATTTGTGAGTTTTGTACTTCCAATTCTTGTTCGCATACTTATTGAAGAGGGAAAGCTCAATCAGGCGTCTGTTGTTGCTGGAAAAGCCTTGGAGAGAATCAGAAACGTGGACCTGATACCAGAAATATTCACAGGCAGGGTAATCCTGACGTATTTCCTTGTCAGAATTAATGTCCTTACTGGCAATAGAGAAGCGGCTCTAAGATACCTCTCCGAACTTGAGGAGCTTTCGTCCCTGTTCAGCGAGCATTGGATTCAAGCATATCACAGTCTGGCGCTCTCCACATTCGAGGAATACTTCGGCGATCTCACAAAAGCAATTGCACTTCTCAGGAAGTCAGCTGAAATATTCAGGAGCAGGGAGCTGATACTTGATTACGCCGTGTGCTCTTACGGTCTTGCTCTGATGTACCAGAAGAAAGGGGAGAGGGAGAAGAGTGACAGCGCACTTAATGAAGCCCTCACAATATTCAACAGGCTGGACTGCAGATTGTTTGTCGAAAAGTGCCTGGGGCTGAAGGAATTGCTCAAGGCATAGAATGACAGTGTTGCGGCTGTTCCGGCAACCTCCCGGCCAGCACAGGAACGGATTCAGAGGCATACCGCAGGTTTACGCGAAAAGCCATACAGTGTGATCCTGCCCAGTGGAAGGAGCGTCTTTGCACCTGTTGCTCTACTGTTTGCAGGCTTCAGATTGACAGAGAGATAGCAGAGAATTGCAAATGCCACGGCTTCCCTAGTATCGGGATCTACGCCGTATGCTGATGATGTCATGACGCTGCCTCTGAAGCCCGAACGAAGTCTCTCCAAGATATAGCTGTTGTAAGCACCTCCGCCTGCCACGATCAGTGTTTCCCTTCCTCCTGCAAAACGAACAATATTTGATAGTATGCTGTCCGAAGTGAACGCTGAGAGCGTTGCTATGATGTCCCTGCGTGTCATTCCATATTTCCTTGCCTTGGTCAGGATAGAATTGAGGTATGCGACCGAATATCTCTCCCTTCCGGTCGACTTTGGCGGACGGGAGTTCACAAACTCATCCCTCATCAGAAATGAAAGGAGATGCTGATTCACAGTGCCGCTCTTCGCAACAGTCCCGTTCCTATCCATCGATCTGCCGTAGAGTATCTTCATCGCTCCATCGATGAGCATATTTCCAGGACCACAGTCGAATCCGGTGACTTCCCTGTCGATCAGCGTGATGTTCGATATACCGCCGATGTTCAGCACTACAGCGCCTTCAGGGAACATGATGCTGTCGGCCGCGGGGACTAGTGGTGCACCCATTCCTCCAGCCGCAACGTCTGTGTACCTCATGTCGGTAACAACCGGTTTTCCCAGTTTCAACGCAAGCGGTTCCACAGCTCCGATCTGGAATGTGCCAAGACCGGAACGTCCTGCCTGCTCCACGTGATGGAGTGTGTGCCCTGAAAAGACTGCCATATCCACGCTGTGTCGAAGGAGCGGCGGAACAGACAGCAGCGTTCTCCCCAGGAGCCAGTGAGCCCTGTCAATGTCGGCAAGCGAGGCATTGCCCTGGTTGGTGATGCGGAGCAGGAGTGATTTAAGTTCACGGCTGAACCCTCTATTGCCCTTCTGCAGCACTTCAAAGCCTATACTTCCGGAAGTTTCGTCTACATCGACACAGGACCATGAGAGGCCATCGGTGGATGTGCCCGAAACAATGGAGAGTACATTCAATTTCAGTTACCCCAATCAGCAAAAAGCTGCAGTGCTTATTAAATCAACCGATTTGCAGATTGCGATGGAACAAAATAGTCCTCATCCATCATGGTCTATCTGATGGTGAATACGAAACAGGTTCTTACAGGTCTTGACGCTGAGGAGCGGAATGGTTTCAGTGTTTTAAGAGGGAAGAGGGTCGCAGTTGTTACAAACCACACCAGTCTTGACAGAAAATGGGGATGGCTGCCTCGCCTGCTGAAAAAATACGGTGTCGGACTTGCAAAGATTTTTTCGCCTGAGCATGGCCCGTACGGCGTGGCAAAGGAAGGGGAGGAAGTCACCGGATATTTCGACAGACAGCTCGGATGTGATGTTGTCAGTCTGTACGGTGAAAGGAAAACACTGCTTCCTGATGACATTGATGACGTCGATGCAGTCATTTATGACATCCAGGACGCCGGTGTCCGCTTCTACACCTACATTTCAACATTGAACAGCACTGTGAAAGCGTGCCGCCTGGCTTCAAGGCAACTCATTGTTCTTGACAGGCCGGATCCGCTCAACGGGAATACTGTGCGCGGACCTGTGCTGGACGAGGAGTTGCTGAGCTTTGTCGGGATTGACGCCATTCCACTTCAGTACGGCATGACACCAGGAGAGCTTGCAAACTACTGGTCCGGAGGCATGGATTTCCTCGAAGTGGTCAGGATGAAGAACTGGAGCAGAGGAATGTGGCTGGACGACACGCAACTTCCCTTCGCGGCCCCATCCCCGAATCTTCCTGACATCCAGTCTCTACTCCTCTATCCTGGACTTGCGGTCTTCGAAGGTCTGAACGTGAGCGTCGGGAGAGGTACGACAAGGCCATTCAGGCTCATAGGCGCCCCATGGCTTGACGGATATGATCTGCTCTCATCGGTGGAAGGAGTGAGAGGATTCATTGCGAGGTACACAAGATTCAGGCCGTGGTATTCAAAATTTGAGAATGAAGTCTGCGAAGGTGTTGAGATAATGGTCACAGATAGGGAGAAGGCCGACCCGATCCGACTCTCACTCAGAATGCTTTCGTACCTTTCGGGGCAGGAAGGCGTTGAGTGGACGCAGAACGGTAGACACCTCTGGGCCGAATACATAACAGGTGTCAAGGGAATAGACAGGATCGCAAGGGAAGGTGATGCTCAAAATTGGGTGGCGAAGTGGAACAGGGACGCAAGAGCATTCAGAAAGAGGATTTCGAAGTGCCTGCTCTACCGATGACGGCAGCTATTGCCCTGTCGATTCTGTAACCTGTGGATTCAAGCGCCTTCCGAGCTTCAGCCTCCGTGCATGATGTTTCCTTGCAGACAATCCTGACAGCCCTTTCCCTGAGTTTCAGGTTTGTAGGCTGCATACCCACCATGGCGTTACCCTCTACTCTCCCGCTTCTTATACCGACATAGGTGCTTATCATATTGAGAACCATCTTCTGTGCCGTGCCGGCCTTCATTCTCGTGCTCCCGGTGATGACCTCCGGTCCGGTGCTGACCACTATTGCAATTTTTGCAATCTTTTCGGCTTCCGTGCCGCTGTTGCAGGTTACACATGCAGTAGGTGAACCGACTGAGGTAGCATATCTCAGAGCAGCCAGGACGAACGGCGTACGGCCTGAGGCTGTGATACCTATCAGGAAATCAGCTGCCGAAAGGCCCGCACTTTTCAGCTCTTTCACCGGGACCGAAGTATCATCCTCTGCTCCCTCAACTGCGGCAGTCATCGCCCTCCTCCCACCGGCCATTATCACAACGAATCTGTTATGGCCGATTCCGAATGTCGGTTTAAGCTCGGACGCATCAATGAAAGCAATGCGGCCGCTCGTACCGGCGCCCACATAAAATATTCTCCCTCCCGAAAGAAATGTCCGTGCGGCAATCTCCGCTGCCATGGTTATACGGGGTATCGCCTTCCTAACTGCCGGTGCGACACGGCTGTCCTCATCATTGATGATCTCCATTATCATTCTTGCAGTGAGTGAGCTAAGATTCTCAGTCTTACGATTTGGCCTTTCGGTATCAAGCTTTGCGAGATCTTCTGACACTCCAGCATGCCGTGGCATGTCTGCCACCTATACATGGCGGGTAAATTAAGATGACTGATAGAGAAGCGGATTCATCTATGGATAAATTTGATTTAGTTAGTATCTCTCCACCATCTATGATCCGTTCAGTGGAGTTCAGAAAAATTGAGATACCGATGGTAAAGTCATTCAGAATCGCACTTGGAAGCACAGAATCATACGAAGGATTTATTGTCAGAATTACGACTGATGACGGACTGACAGGCATCGGTGAAGCCGTGCCAACACCCTTCATAACAGGTGAAACAACAGCCTCCATCCAGGAGGCGCTCAAGCTTCTCTCAGGAAGTTTGAAGGGTATGGAAGAAACGGATACAGAAAAAATATATGAGGTGATGAACAGGACAATCCATGGCTCCTATGCAGCAAAGTGCGGTCTTGACACAGCACTCTGGGATATAGCAGGAAAGAGGGCGGGTCTTCCGCTTTGCAAATTGCTGGGCGGATACAGGGACAGCATACCGACATCATTCACTGTTGACATAGGGGATCCTGATGAGGTTGTGAAATACACGAAGGAATTTATCGAGGCCGGCCTGACCGCAATAAAGGTGAAGCTGGGCCAGGGACTGAGGGAGGATTATGAGCGTGTGAAAAGGGCGAGGCAGACTGCTGGGGATGGAGCCACGATATATGTGGACTTCAATCAGTCATATTCAGCCAAAAGAGCAGTGGAACTCTCTTCGGACATACACAAGTTCAACATCGAATTCCTTGAGCAGCCGACGCCTGCGCATGATATCGCGGGCCTTAAATTCGTCAGGGAACACAGCGACATACCTGTCATGGCGGATGAGGCAGTATACGGGCCGGAGGACGCGATGAAGATTGTGAGATGTGAGGCAGCCGATATGATCAACATGAAGCTCATGAAAGCGGGCGGAATAACAAGAGGAAGGAAGGTGATTGAAATAGCAGAAGCCGCAGGCCTGCCGGTAATGATAGGATGCATGGTGGAGACAAGGGTCGCAGTCACGGCTGGAACACATCTTGCACTGGGTATGCGTAATGTGAAGTACGCGGACCTTGACGGATACTCCAGTCTTGCGAGGGACATCACTAGTGGAGGACTGGTGCTGAAAGAGGGCAGGAATTATGTTTCAGACGGGGCGGGGCTTGGAATAGATGTCACTGAGCAGTGAAGTGAGAAAGCAGACTGTTAGGGCGACAGAACTGTGGAACAGATTTCTCAGATACGACCCTGTAAGGGAAGATCTCATAATCTCCAAATACAGTTTCAATGAGTTCGCAAGACCGGTACTGCCGTTCGTCAACGGAGACAGTGCGTTTGCGCTTACCTGCACGCGGCTCAGACCATTCCTTCACGATGACTCTAGGGGAAAGGCATGGATAATGGCGCTTGGATTCAGCAACGAAGACGCCATGTCCGAACTTCTCGAAGTCCAGGAATCCGAACTCAGGAAAAGGAATGTAAACAGACTCATTTGCTGCGGCTTCACTCCAACCTATTTCTTTCCCGGCGTCGATGAACGGCTTTACGGAAGAACAGGTGAATTCCTGAGAAAGAACGGTTTCGTTGTCGTGGAAGAGGCAATTGCGATGGACAAGGATCTCTGGCCTGATGTCAGCTTGCCGGATCAGGCAGGAATGCCGGACGGCATCTCTGTGGGAAATCTCCGAAAGAAGGAGCTGCCAAAGCTCCTTTCAATGCTCAGGAGAAATTTTTCAGCCGATTACAGCTACAGGGCAAGGGTCGCCTGTGAGAAGGGAGAAGAATATCAGATAAAGGTGGCAAGGGAGGGAAGAAAAATAATAGGTTTTTCGATGTTTTTTGGCGCCGAGGGACGCAGATGGTATATGCCGGGTGAGCATTTCGGCCCATTTGGCGTCGATGAAGTGTACAGGTCAAGGGGCATTGGCGCTGTTCTTCTCCGCGAAACACTGCTCGAGATGAGGGCGAGGAACATACACAGGGCATATTTCCTCTGGACGTCCGAACAGGCATCAAGGCTTTACACGCGCTTCGGCTTCAGGACAACGAGGAAATTCACAGTATTTGAGAAACAGCTGAGTTGAAGTAGGATGAAGGGAAAATATTCTGTAAGAATAGGTGTGAGTGATCTGAGGGCTGAGCCGAAATTCAGATCTGAAAGGGTGGACCAGTCGATATTCGGTGAAACTGTCGAGGTGCTGGAAGACAGCGGGACAGATTATGTGAAGGTTAGGGCAGCTGATGGCTATGAGGCATACACGATGCGTTATGCGATTGGCCCGGCCCTCGGAAGGACACAGTACAAGATCGCGGAAACCTGGAGAGGCGGAGACATTGTTTTACCGATAGGTTCGCTGCTCAGTCAGAGGGACATTGACAGATTGAGGGTTCCGCAAAGATACTGGAGGGAAACGGCTTACAGGCAGGACCTGCTGAAGTTTGCTGAAAGGTATCTGGGAGTGCCCTATCTCTGGGGCGGAGTCACAGAGATGGGCATAGACTGTTCCGGTTTCACGCAGCGCATTTACAGTTTCAACGGTATGCTTCTGCCCAGGAACGCCGATATGCAGGAAAAACTCGGAACTGAAGTGCGTTCCCTCAAAGATGCGGAGAAAGGTGATCTTGTCTTCTTCCCGGGACACGTCGCAATGTACGCTGGAGATGGGGAGATAATCCATGCAAACCTTCACAATCAGAGGGTTACATACACGGATCTGAGGAGCAGTGAGAAATATTCCAGGAGTCTGAGGGAACGCATCACATCCATAAAAAGAATCGAGATACCGCACTGATCTCGCGTTGAGCACACATCATGCAGCCACCGGCTCAGCTTTGAGCAGCGCTTCTAACTATCTCCCTCTGCCTTCAATTTCAAAGGAAGTTTATATTCATTCCCGTATTGTCAGGCCGCATGAAAATTTCAGACGTGAATGTCTTCTGCCCCGACAACAGATTCAGGTTTGGCAGCGTGGTATTTGATGAAGGCGGTATAACATCTGTTGATGCTGAAGCGAAGGAGGACGAATCCGCGGACTACCTGCTGCCTGGATTCATTGACATACACATTCACGGCACTGGCGGAATGGATTTTCTGGAAGGAAGGAATGCACTGCTTAATGCTTCCAGGCTTCTTCCGTCAAACGGCGTTACGACATTTCTGCCAACGTTTGCCGCCGCGGCTGATGACACCATCTGCGAAGCAGTTTCATCACTGCGTGGCTTCGAATACTCCGGAGCTGAGCCTCACTCGTTTCATCTGGAAGGGCCGTACATCAGCCCGGCACAGAAGGGCGCGCAGAACCCTGTATGGATGAGGAAGCCGAATATAGATGAGGTCAGAAAATACGCTGAACTCTCGGGAGGGAAACTCTCATATGTGACGGTTGCACCTGAGATCGAAGGTGCTGAAGGATTTATCCGCCAATGTGCAAAAGACGGGATAAGTGTTTCTGTCGGGCACACTGACGCGTCCTACGAAACAACACTGAAATCATTTGAATGGGGGATCACTATTGCAAACCACACCTTCAATCAGATGGGACTCTTCCACCACAGAAAACCGGCGGCAATCGGCGCCGTTCTTGTGGAGAGCGGACTTTACTGCGAACTGATAGCGGACGGTGTACATGTTTCTGAAGGTGCGATAAGACTTCTCCTGAAAACAAGAAATCTGGACAGGCTGATACTGATAACAGACGCAATAGCTGCGCAGAACCTCGGCGATGGAGACTACAGCAGCGGCGCTTTCAATTTCAGCGTCAGGAACGGTGTTGCGAGGTTGAAGGACGGTACACTTGCAGGCAGCACGGTCACGATGGACAGGGCGCTTAGGAACATGCTGTCGATGCTGCCTGTCAGGGTGGAAGACATCATACCCTCCCTGACTGTTAACCCTGCCCGCGCTCTTGGAATCGGCGACAGGGGGAGCATTGAGAGGGGCAAGAGAGCTGACTTCGTTTTGATTGACAGATCATTCCATGTCATCTCCACATATGTCCGGGGGAAGAAGGTGTATCAGCGCTGAGCAGGGAATAGATAATGCACAGCAGACACCCTCCTGTCAAGGTCATACGAAAGACATCGCTGTTTCGTCTATCCAGTCCTTGATACTCTGCTCCATTCCCTGTTCATCCGGGAAATGATTCACCATGATGGAGAACGGTTCACCCCCTGCATATCCTGACAGGGTTTGCACACCGCCAAGCGAACCTGTCTTCGCTCTTATGCTCCTGCTGAGCTTCCTCTTCTTCAGCGTTCCGTCGACGCCGCCTACCGGCAGTGATGAAACGATGCTTTCAAACTCTGATGCGAGTGTGAGGAGCCTGACTGTGGAGGCAGGAGAAACAAGATTTCCCCTTGAGAGGCCGGAGCCGTCGTAGATGAAGGCATCCCTGATTCCGACTGCAGCAAGTTCCTTCCTGAGGAGTGCAGAACCATTTTCGGTTGACGCAGCATAGCCGGCTGATTTTGCACAATGCAGAAGAAGAAGTTCGGCAATGATATTGGATGAATTCTTGTTCAGCCGGAACAGCACCTCCTTCATAGTGCATTCGGCTGTCTTCAACGGCGTACCGCGGAGCCTGCCCCTCCGCAGCGTCCTGGGCTTTTTGGTTTTTCCAAGTTTGGAGTCAAGCCATCGAAGAAGGAAATTCTCAGGCGAAAGTATCGCAAAATCGACCCTGCCATGGAATCCACGCGGCAGCATCACTTCATTCTGTCCCACCCTCTTCTCGGAGGAGGTGCCTGACAAGACAAAACGATGGAGAGTTGAGGAGGGGACGATCCTGAAAGGCAGATTTTCGCCTTTTCTGAAGCTGGCACTTACCGAATTTTCGTGGAAACACACGTCGGAAATCGGTGCTCCCCACTTTTCTCCGATATCTCCCACGTTCCATCCGCGCGGGTAGCACGCGGTGCTGCAGTACCCCGTTTCCAGTACAATTCCCCTGATCTTCCTCTCAGTCAAGTCCTCCAGCATCACCGAGAGGCGGGATTCATCCAGAAGAGGGTTGCATCTGGGTCTGAAATAGAGTGTACCGTCAGACACAGAGTACTCTGAATGGAATGACGCATCCTCACCAAGAATCCTGCACGCGAGCCAGGAGGTATAGAGCTTGGTATTGGATGCAGGAGTCATCAGAAGGCGGCTGTTCCTGTGAATACCGCCGGCCGGAAAACATACGCCTGCAAATCCTCCTCTGAGCTTCTTCACAGCCACAATCTCGTTCTCACCTTGCACTGGATGGCTCACCGGCACAGCGAATCCCTTCTGTCAGTCGGATATAAGGTTGCTTGCAACGATATTGTTGAAGAGCCTCCGGTATCTGAGGATTGCGACATTCTTCCTGTTAGGATGGACTCTGTTTGTCAGAAGGATTGATACAACGCCGCTTTTCCTGTCCATCCACAGCATCGTGCCCGTGAAGCCGGTGTGACCGAAGCTCCACAGTGGAAAGAGATCGCCGAATGGACCGACATACTCACCATTATTGAGCTGCCACCCAAGGCCGTAGGAGCCGCGTATTGAAGGCCGTCTCTGCCTTATCATTTCGTATGCCGATCTCTTCGATACAACAGCTCCACCGTCGGCGGACCCGAAGTCGAGCATTGCCTGGCAGTATTTAAGCAGGTCCTGCGCAGTTGAGAAAAGGCCCGCATGCCCGGCAACGCCCTTCATGTGAAACGCGTTTTCATCATGGACAGTACCGAGGGCAATCCTGTCAGGATAAATCTCGGTTGCGACAAACCTGTGTTTCAGCGACTCGGGAGGGTTGAACATGGTGTCCTTCATGTCAAGTACCCGAAATATCCTTTCCCTGCAGTATTCATCCAGAGGCTTGCCGCTGATCCTTTCCACAATCCTGCCAAGCAGTATGAAATCGATGTCGCTGTAAAGTTCGCTCTTCCCTGGTTCATAAAGGGGCTGCATTCCGGATATCATGCGGATTATGGCATCGGTCACCGGAATATCTTCGGAGACCATCTTGTAGAAGGGATAGTGGGATGGAAAGCCGGAGGAGTGGCAGAGCAGATCCTCCACGGTTGCCTTAGAGTTGCCCGCGCTCCAGTCAAATTCGCTGAAATAGGAGTTTACGCTGTCCGAAAGACTTAGCAGCCCCTCGTCTAACATCTGCAGTACGGCCGGTGTTGTCGCAACAACCTTGGTAAGTGATGCCATGTCGAAGAGCGAATCCCTGTTCATCTTCCTTTCCTCGGGTATCAGCATTGATCTGCCTGCCGCATGGAAGTATTCCACCTTCCCTTTCCTTGCAACAAGAGCAACAGCGCCCGGAAACGATCCGTCGGCAAGTCCGCGCGCTATCAGTGAGTCCAGTTCTCTCTTTAGTTTCTGATTCAATTTTTCGCCGGCATGCCGATCGCCATTCAGTATAAAATTACTGTCAGTGTACCATCCTATCCACCGCCATATGCAATGACAAAATGAATAAACAGGAACAATGTTGCTGATCAAACATGTTGCTCGCCGTTGATGGAGGCGCCACGAAAACCATTGCCGTTGTCTATGACAGCTCAATCGTTGGGGTTGGTGTTGCCGGTTCAGGAAATTACAACAACGTCGGTGTCGAGAAGGCAAGGGAAAACACAGGCAAGGCTGTTTCGGATGCGATCAGAATGGCAAAAGGCGATTGGAAGGATATCGACAGGGCAATATACGGTTTTGCCGGTGTTGAGAACTCTGCCTCAACTACCAGGTCTGTAGAGACATTCCTGCGTTCGATCCACCGCAATGGTACATTCACTCTATTTAACGACGGCGTAGCTGCCTACTACCTTTCCACCAGGGGAAGACCCGGCGTGGTTGCTGCGGCAGGAACAGGTTCTGTTGTGCAGGCAAGAAACGGTGAGAGGGCGGTAAGGACAGGCGGATGGGGATGGCTGGCAGGCGACGAGGGAGGAGCATTCTACATTTCAAGAAGGGGACTGCAGGAAGCGGCAAAGTCTTTTGATGGAAGGAACAGCGACACAATGCTGGTACATGCGTTTGAGAATGCATGTGGAGGAGATTTCCAGGCAGCCGTGAACAGCATTTACACCTCGTTCGCCGTCAACACCGTTGCCTCCTATGCTCCACTGGTCACTGAGTGCGCTCGGAAGGGAGACCGCATTGCGCTGGAAGTCTGCAGTGAGGCTGCTACAGAGCTTGCGTCTGCGGTTAAGGCGGCGGTAAGGAGAGTTGCATTCAGCGGCGAATTCATAATAGGTGGGCTGGGCGGAGTCTTCAGGGCAGGAAGTGTCATTACAGACACGTTCCGTTCGGAACTGTCGGAAGAAGGCGGCATTTTCGCAAGAACATTCTACGGCTACCACGTTGTCCTGGGCTCAGTAATGCTGGACATGAAAAACAGGGGTTACGAAGCAGGAGAAAGGGATGTGGAGAAATTGGTTTCGGAAATGGATTCAATGCTCCTGAGGGTTCCCAAGCAGGAGAGAAAGGAATTTCTCTTCATGGATTGATAGCTCATGTTATAAATTTTGCAGCTGCTGAATCAAGAAGAAACGTCGCGCGCCTGTGAAGTTTGAGCGATGAAGCTGGAACGCTTTCCGTTATGCCACGCGTGAAGGTATCCCTGATAGCGACGCTTTTGTTCTCACCGAATGCCAGTAGAACCACACGCCTTGCATCGAGTATAGTGCGTATTCCCATTGTTATCGCACGGTGCGGTACATCTTCGGGCGAACCGAAGAGATGTGCGTTCGCCAGGACAGTCCCTTCAGAAAGCTCAGTAACATGGGTGAGTGAATCGAAGGAGGTTCCTGGCTCATTGAATCCAATATGGCCGTTCCTGCCGAGACCGAGGAACTGCAGATCTATGCCACCTGCTTCTCTTATCAGCTTTTCGTATTCCGATGCGGCTTCCTCTGGATCCGGGGCACTGCCGTCAGGGAGGTGGGCATTCTTCCTATTTATGTCTACCTTTGAAAAGAGATTCTGCTCCATGTAGGTGTGGTAGGAATGAGGGCTGTCTTCCGGCAATCCGACGTACTCGTCGAGATTGAAGGTCGTAACATCTTTGAATGAGACTCTTGCCTTCCTGAATGTCTCGGCAATCATGCTATAGAACGGAATGAACGTATCGCCGGTAGCGAGACCTATGACTGATTCGGGATCAGTCCTCAACACATCATAGAGGTACGATACGGCTTCGGCAATCATCGACTTCGTGTCATCAAAAACAATTACTCTGATACCATCGATTTCGAGCTTGCGCATTCTATCGGGAAGCGGATAGAGCGAACACGGTAATAAATATACATGAAGGGTTATGAATTCGGTAGAGCTGTGCAATTACCACAGTATAGCTGCGCGATTCACTTCCTGTATCTGTGCCTTAGTTCGACACCTGTCCAGAGGGCCGCCAGCGCGGCAGCAAAAGTGGCGGGAATCAACCACTCCAACGGGAAAGGCTGTGGCTGGGAGGGTGTTATTATTGTATAGTTTGAAATGGCCGTGCCGTTGCTTCCCTGCGAGACGACCTTAAGGGAATTCATGCCAGGCAAGGGGATGAATGCCAATGTTGGAGCGAAAGAAAAAGATATGAGATTTCCATTATCATACCATCTGTAACTGTAATTTCCTGCGCCAATACCGTCCGGGAAGGACGCTATCAGAAGTATCCTGCTGCCGTCCGGGACCCTTGCGGAATCCCCTTGCAGCGGCACACTATCAAGAAGAGCTGTAATATGGACATATTTTTTGCCTGTAAACACAGGTATGTGAATGTATATCGCGGAAACATTAGAGCCGTTAAGTGTGAGCATTCCGTCGACGCTTATATTATCATCAACTCCCGGAGAGTATATCCACTCCATTGCCGGGTCAGTCTGTATGACCTTGCCTCCACCAACATAGAGCATTGCGTGTCCGTTACCGACACCGCCGTCTACAATGACATCCCCAGGTGAAAGCAGATACGAAGGCAGTATTGATTCGTTTTCAACATAGTAGACAGTTGCAAAAGGCGTTCCTTCATACGAAGCAGGTATGGGTTGATAGCCTATAGCGGCTTCTTCGACAGGATTAGCAGGGAAGACCGGGAGATCGTATCCTGCAAGATAGTCGGCAAGCCGGTAGACTCCGACGATGCCGTAACTGCCAACAAACTCGCCTCCATCGTATCCCGTCAGATTGTCGCCGGGAGGATTCTTTGCAAGTGCGGTAAGGCCGCCTGCAATGAGAGCTTCAGATACGAAGTGGGCACAGTCTTCGGAACCATAGTAGTCGAGATTCTTCTGCAAAACACTTTCGTTTATTCCGGCAGGATAGTACGCCTTTCCGTAATATTTGGTGTGTACCATATATGCATAGGATACCGCAGCAGAACCATTATACAACTCATAGGAGCCACTCACTCTGTAAAGACCGTCGTTCGAGTTAGTCTGCAACCCTGGACCTGAGACCCCCGAATAGGCTGAAAATTGAATGAAGACAAATGAAGATGCAGGGGCAATTAAAATTGCCGAAGCTAGGGCGATAGACATCGTGAACCTGTATAGCCCGTGCACACTTACTGTCCGTTGACATCCTGCAACAGGTTCACATTGAAAGATCCCGCATCTCAAACTATCGACCTCAATTAACATCCACAGCATGACAAATAGGCACGTCTTACCAGCCCTCAGCTGCCGTGCAAGGGACACTACCAAACCACATTAATCAGAAAGAGATAAATCTTTGGAAATGCTTCTGCAGCAGATGTATTCAGAACCGAATACCTGCAACAATGATCTGAATCCTACAACATGTTAATTGAAAAACGATGCCAGCGGGTCAGCTTGACTTTGATCTCTTTCCAAGTTCCCTAAGTATTTCAAATACCTTTCCTAGACCAGCGGAGATATGTTTATCGCGCAGCTCGTGCATTAACGCCATGGTGCCGCGTACCGGCCGAATATCATCTCTCCCTATAATTCTTGTGACCTCACTGACCGTATTCAGCACATCAGGATCAAGTTTGCTTATCACATCCACGTATCTTCGCGCATTCAGGAGTACTGAGAAGAAAGCATCATCGCTGAGCAGCCTGACTGCATAACCAAAAGCCTCTTCATCCTCTAGAAAACCGGCCACAAGGTCAAGGATGCCTCTGGAATTGAGCAAATCAATCAGCTTCAGGGCATTAGAAAGGCCGTTTACCGAATAGCCGGATTGGAGCATGTCCAGCAATTCTGAAAGTTTGTCCGGATCAATTTTTGACATGGCTGCAATTATTTTCGGCAGCTTCATGAGCAGGCCGATAGAATCGTCACTTGCAAGGACAGAAACAACCATCCCAACAGTGTTTCTGTCTGAAAGTGCGCCAGAGAGGACATCGATTATACCCAGATCGTCTAGTGCTCTTGCCAGGTCGCGTATTTTGTCTTCGGCAGTCTTGGTTCCGACTGTCTTCCCTGAATCCCTTGACTTTGTCATAACAGCCAAATGCGCCACCTACCATCCGGAGAAATACTTTTCAAGCACCATGTCTCCGCCAGTCCACATGAAATATTTTTTGAACATTTCCTTTTTGAAGTGATTGAGGGGTGAGGGCACTGCCTTCGACACACTTCCCCCATAAAGTGTGTTATCAGAAACAGATATGCCGAATCCACCGTATGGATTGTCAGCTATGCAGTAGATGATCGGTGTGAAAGTGTCCACATGTGTTTTGACTCCAAGCCTGTTTGAAAGATGCTGTGCTGCTATCTCTGCCATCCTTACAGCCGAATAACCAAGCTTTATCACTGAAGCCGAATTGGCATCGCCCACGCAGTAAACATTGTCATACTTCAGACTCACCATTGTCATATCAGTGGGTATGAAGCCGCCGTCATCTGCGAGATCGCCAGCCATCTTTCTGAATATCTCATGTCCCTCGTAAGGAGGCTTGTAAATTGAAAGATCAGACTTCAGACTTCTTCCGTCTTCAGACAAAACGGCATCCGAGCTGAATTCCTTAAGAACAAATTTTTCGACGAGCTGGTAACCCAGCTGGTCATAGAGTGATTTCACTGTGTTTCTGCTTTCCTTTGAAAGATCTGACAGATATTCACCTGGCGAATAAATCGTGATTTTAGTCTTCTTTTCGAGCCCGCGCCTCTTGAGATACCCTGCCAGCATCAGTGACATTTCAAAAATTGGGCCTTCACATGCACTTTCGGCCCTGGGCAGATAATTTTCTGGAACACTGGGCTTAGGCATCTTACCCTGATAGAAAATACCCGAGCCGATAGTGATGTTTCCACCGCTGAATGATTCTAGCTTTTCCTTCAGCTTCAGGACATCCTCGACCTCACATAGGCTGTAACCGAATTGTTCGCTGCCTGCAACTCTTTCTTTACCCAGATGAGCTCCCATTGCGATGAGCAGATAATCATAATCCTTTCGGACAACGCTCCCGTCCTGCATTTCCACACTGATGCTGTTTTTTTGAGGTTCAATTCCCTTTACCGTTCCTTGTGTAAACCTTATCCCCTTCCGAGGAAGGACATTCGAAAGGTCCAAGTAGATTTCTTCAGGCTCAACTGAACCTATTGAGATGTGAGGAATAAGCGGTCTAAGATACGTACCGCTGTTCTTTTCTATTAGCTCGATGTCTGCTTTGTCCCCGACTGTCCTTTTTAAATTGTATGCGAATGTAAGCCCACCAAAACGACCACCAATTACAATGACCTTTTTGCCACAGAAATACACATCCTTGTAAATTACATTTATCAAATATATTACAAAGTATAAATTCCTTAGTTATCCACAATCCCTGCACTTCCACACATCTTATTGAGAGGAGAACATTAAGCTTAAAAATAAATCTAGAAACAAATTTAGACTATACAGGATCTCAACTGCAACTTCACTCTGTTTATATCAACAGTCCTGATGATGTGTTCAAAAGGCTTGACACCCTGAATGATGCAGCCTGCAACCTAAATCTGGGAAAGATCTATTGGATCTATCCATCATCCATCCAGCTCGAATCCAGCCTGCATCCAACTGCTTATACCTCCCTCAAGATTCGAAACGTTTCGCCAGCCCCTGTTACGCAAAAACTGCACTGCCTGTTCGCTCCTTCCTCCCACTTCGCAAACAAAGATCACCTTACCTTCCTTCGGAATTGAACGAAATGAAGAGGCGAATGCACTTAAGGGCACGCATCTGGAGTTCCTTATCCTGTATCTGCTGAACTCCCACTCCTCTCTCACGTCAACAATACTGACATCCTCACCTTTCTCGAGCGCGGAACGCAATTCATCTGCACTCACATTGTACCCGTCGCCCATACGATCACTTCAAGATACTGAACGGACTTCAGGCTTTCTCTCAATGAGACCCAGATTGTACTTCTTGATAAGCTGGTAGTCTGGTATAGGGGGGTAAGTCGTGTTGACGACAAAGTCCACAAATTCCTCTTTCCGGCTTCTTTGAACAGTACCGTTGAAACGGCGCTCGAAGCCAATTGTTGAACTTGACTTGTGACCGAGGCCGGCACCGCATGATGAACCAGCAAAATGACCTGGATAAAGTTCGTAATAGTCGTCAAGTTCGAGTAATCTGTGAACACTGTCGTACAGCAGACCTGCTCTCGAGCGAACGTCTTCAGTTTCGGAAAGAACAAGATCTGGTCTTGCAACACCTCCAACAAAGAGAGAATCACCGCTTATCAGAAGACGCTGCGCAACAACAAGTGATACGTGGTCAGGTGTGTGCCCTGGTGTATAGATAACTTTCAGTGGCACATTGCCCACAGTGATAGTCGAGCCGTCCTTGAGGCGCGTGAAATCGAAAGCCGCAGGCGTGATTTCAGACATGAAGAGCTCAGCGTCCACCTTATCTTTGAAATTCTGTAGGGCTGAAAAGTGATCTGCGTGGGAGTGGGTGTCAAGAGCCTTGTTGATTGTAATTGCATGAGCATCTGCTACACGCAAGTATTCTTCTGCATTTTCCTGAAGAGGGTCGATAACAATTGCATCACCTGTCATCAGGTCTCCAACGAGATAGGAAAGACATCCAGTCTCTTCCCTGACAAACTGGTGAAAATAGAGATCCTTTGACAAGTCTACCAAACTGCTCACCTTGATTTGTTGAAGAAACGTACTACATGTATTTGAAATTATGCCATAAATAATTTCGTATTTCGTATAGACAAATTTGATGTATTACCTCAGAAATATGGTCTCCTTGTTATTGCTGCATGGTCGTAATTATGAAAAAACTCACCGTTGAGGAAGAGACAAAAACACGAAGTTTATTATGGCAAGAAATCAAAAGTTCTGCCGAGGCAAGATACATATCAAGGGTGCATGCTGTTCTGCTTGCCTGTGCGGGACTGAGCAGCTATGAGATAGCTGGAATGCTTGGTCACAGTGCTAGATCTGTTGAAGAGTGGATAAAGCGTTACAACAAGAATAGCCTTGACGGCCTCAGAGAGGAAAGGAGAAAGGGAAGACCTGGGGCGATCTCCACTGAATGTTTCGAACTGCTGGTCAGCGACATAGAACAGGATCCTTCAGAATTCGGCTATGACGAATGGAACTGCAGGAACCTTTCTGCCCACCTCATGAGGAGATATGGAATTAAGCTAAGTGAAAGACAGTGCAGGAGGGTGCTGGAAAGACTGAAAGAAAGAACGACAGGAGAGGTTCTCCATGAAACCTGAATCCAGTCGTAAAACTGTCTTTTCCGGGCAGCTTGCCTTGGTCGACCGGAAAGTCAGGTGTCACGGTGCGATGCCGGGGACGGGATTTGAACCCGCGGCCTTCGGATGCCTCATGGGCTGTCATTCCAATATGAGTCCGACGCTCCGCCAGTCTGAGCTACCCCGGCTGAGGGAGAGAAGCATGTGCCGGATTAAAAATAGTTTCACCCTTTCTTGACATCGTCGCGCATTATCTCTTCGGGTGCGATTTCTTCCTCCGCCGGCTCGTTTGATTTTGCCACCTCATGCTCATGCCCGACATCCTGTGCCTGAGCTACAACGGCACCCTCGGCAACACTCGATTCGCCTGCAGGCGCTGCTGACACGGGTTGCGCTGATTCTGTCACAGGAGCGACAAAACCTTCGGGAGGGAAGGAGATTATCTCGCTTCTCCTGATCTCCACCTTCTTCATCGGAATTATTATTTTGGTGGAATTTGCAATGTCCTTCGCCAGATCCCCTGAAACAATTGACTTCACGACCTCAGATAGAAGCATTCCGGAAACCTTTCCTCTGACTACGGACGTTGAGATATTCCTGATGGAAGTCTCCTGAGACGATTGTATCCTTCTTTCAGTCACAATCATAGGCTTGAGTCTGATGGAGAAGCCATCCTTTGTCTGTGCGTCGATGACATGCTCCGTTTTGGTCCTTTTTCTCCTCGTCAGCCTCCGTACATAGTCGTTGGTGAGATCATGACCGATGAACTGCGTATGTATCTCATTGCCCTTCACCTGGGATGCTTTGAATCTGAGCTTTATATGCATCTTGGAAAAGTCACCTGTCAGATCCTGCACTGTCGCCTCAGTTATCCTTTCCCTGAGCTCGTCAGGATTGAGGGCAGGCGTTTCGCCAAGCTCAATGCTGTTAAACATCTCGGGTGCATATATCTTGAACCATGACTTCTCCTTCCATTTATCCTTCACTTTTCTCGATGCAGATTTGGGTTTATCGGCCATTTGATTACACAACCGCTGGTGAATGAGTCACAAAAGGAATGCGTATAAAATGTTTATGTGTGCAGCTTTCCTCGGGATGTAAGTGCCTTGCACTGTTCCGACCGGTGCGGTCGGGAAGTGATGAATTCGGTGCCACCGGACTCTGTCATTAATTGACCTGCTAACGTGTCACTGCAATTAAATGTTTAAGGTACAATGCCAATAAGGTACAGATACCGATGGAAAATGACAGAAAGCCTGAATGGCTGAAAGTCAAGCTCGACTCAAACAGCAAATATGCTGCCATGAAGTCCAGCATAAGCAATCTTGGGCTGCATACTATTTGCCAGGAGGGTAAATGCCCGAACATCTTTGAATGCTGGGGCTCCGGTACTGCCACTGTCCTGCTTATGGGGGATATGTGCACTAGAGGGTGCAGATTCTGCGCAGTGAAAACGGGCAACCCACACGGCATTCTAGACGCAGGCGAACCGGAGAGGGTTGCGGCGTCTGTCGCCCGAAGCGGTCTTGAATATATCGTCATCACATCAGTCGACAGGGATGATCTGCCTGATGGAGGCGCTTCACACATATCCAGAACTGTGAGAGAGATAAAGAGGAGGAGCCCAGGCATTATTGTCGAAGTTCTTATGCCGGATTTCAGGGGAGAAGAATCTGCACTGGATACTGTAATAGATTCAGGTGCGGAAGTTCTTGCGCACAACATAGAAACCGTGAGGCGACTGACACCCACTGTCCGTGACGGAAAAGCAGGCTACGATCAGAGTCTGAATGTACTCCGATACCTTAAGGAGCAATCGGGGAGATTGACGAAGACATCGATTATGCTCGGGCTTGGCGAAACTTGCGATGAGATATTTGAGACGATGAGGGATGTGAGAGATACCGGGACAGATGCCATCACGCTGGGACAGTATCTCAGGCCGAGCAAGTGGCACCTTCCTGTCGTGAATTACGTAACACCACGTGATTTTAAAATGTATGGAGAGGAAGCCAGAAAAATGGGCTTCACCATGGTGGCGGCAGGACCTCTCGTGCGCAGCTCATACAGGGCTGGAGAACTCTTCATGACCGGCCTTGTGCATAACAGGCTTAACGCTGTGTAGCGTCCCGTTGGAAATGGAGAAACAGGTTAGATAACTGGTGTTGAATATGGAAGCAAAAATGGAAATGGAAAAGGAAATCTTTCAGATACTGGATAATGAAGGGAATTTTGAAAGGCGGCTGGAACCGGACATTCCAAAACAAAGATTGTTGCAGATGTACCGAGTCATGTCAACGGTCAGGATGTTCGAGAATATCTCAATGGGGTTGCAGCGTCAGGGCAGGATTGGCTTTTACATAGGCGCGGGAGGACAGGAAGCTTGCAGTGTGGGGGCCACGGCAACTTTGAGCGACGATGACTGGATCTTCCCTGCATACAGGGAACCCGGCGCCCTCCTTCTGAGAGGGGAGACTGTTCTGCAGCTCTTCAACCAGCTGTTCGGAAATATGGGAGATTACAACAAGGGGAGACAGATGCCGAATCACTTCAACTCCAGGGCAAGGAATATAGTCACGCCATCGAGTCCGATAGCAACACAGATCCCTCATGCGGTGGGAATGGCGATTGCTTCTAAGATAAGAAAGAGCGGCCTGATAGCGCTGACCTTCTTCGGGGACGGAGCTACGTCTGAAAACGATTTCCACAGCGGCATGAATTTTGCAGGAGTGTTCAACGCCCCCGTCGTCTTCTTCTGCCAGAACAACGGTTATGCAATATCGCTCCCAACGAGCAGGCAGACAAGGGCTGAGACTCTGGCACAGAAAGGTATTGCTTATGGCATACCTGCGGAGAGAGTGGACGGAAATGACATACTCGCCGTGTACACAGTGACATCAAGGGCGGTTGAGAGAGCCAGAAAGGGCGAAGGACCGACACTAATCGAAGCAATCACATACAGGTTAGGGCCGCATTCGTCATCCGACGATCCGACAAAATACCGCACAAAAAAGGAAGTGGAAGAATGGATGAAGAAGGACCCGATAAAGAGGATGCGCGGTTACCTTGTTAAGAAAGGTTACTGGGATGATGTAAAGGAAAAGGAGATGATCGATGAAATAGACAGGGAGATTAGAGATGCCGTCAGGAAGGCGGAAAACACACCCAAACCCCCCATAGAGAGCATCTTCCATGACGTCTATGCTGAAATGCCGTGGCACATAAGGGAGGAGATGGAAGATGCCGTGAAGCGCTACGGTGGAAAGGGAGGTGAGTGAAATGCCGGTGTTCACACTTCTGCAGGCAGTAAATGATGCTATGAAAACAGAGATGTCCAGGGACAGGGATGTTGTGGTAATCGGGGAGGATGTTGGAAGGGACGGAGGTGTATTCAGGGCGACGGAGGGCCTTCTCGACATGTTTGGGCCAGAAAGAGTGATGGATACCCCATTAAATGAATCGGGGATAGTGGGCATAGCTGCTGGAATGGCAATGTACGGTCTACGACCTATTGCGGAGATACAGTTCATGGATTTCATCTACCCGGCCTTTGACCAGATAGTGAGCGAGATATCGAAGATAAGGTACAGGTCAGGAGGCACCTACTCGGTCCCTATGGTGATAAGGACACCTTACGGCGGGGGTATCAAGGGCGGCATCTACCATTCACAGAGCACGGAGGCTTTTTTCACCCATCTTCCCGGGCTGAAGGTTGTAACACCGTCAACGCCATATGATGCAAAAGGTCTTCTCATAGCATCAATAAGGGATGAAGACCCGGTCCTGTTCCTTGAACCGAAAAGGGTCTACAGATCATTCAAGGAAGAGGTGCCTGAGAAGGACTACACAGTGCCTATTGGCACCGCCAGGATTGTCAGGAAGGGTGATGATGTGACAGTTGTCTCCTACGGTGCTTCCGTCCATTCGTGCATTGCAGCTGTCGCTCTTGCGGAGAAGGAGGGCATCTCAGTTGAACTCATTGACCTGAGAACACTTGTTCCTGTGGATATTGAAACGGTGATCGGCTCAGTAAAGAAAACAGGCAGGATCGTTATTGTCAACGAAGCAACGAAATTTTCCAGTTATGCAGCAGAGATATCAGCGCTTGTCGCTGAAAGGGCTGTTGATGCACTCAATGCACCGATATACAGGGTTTCTGGTTTTGATACGCCTTTCAACTATACCTGGGAGAGCGTCTACCTGCCCGATGAACAGAGGATTATGGAACACATCAGAAAGGCGGTCAATTACTGAAGTGATATGATGAGAAGAGAATTCAAGCTGCCAGACGTTGGAGAAGGAGTGGCTGAAGGAGAGATAAAGAAGTGGCTAGTGAAGGAAGGGGAGAGGGTCAAGGAATTTCAGCCGCTGGCTGAAATCATTACAGACAAAGTTAACGTTGAAATGACATCTCCATTCACCGGAACGATACTGAAACTGAGAGCTGCCGAAGGGCAGACGGTAAAAGTCGGAGAACCAATACTCGAATTTGAGGCTGAGGAGGACAGACCAGTGGCCGAAACGCATGTCAGGGAAGACAAAAGTGTTCCGGCTCAAACTGCATCGACATCCCCGGTAACAGCGTCAGCCGCAATACAGGCATCGGTTCCGAGGGCGACACCTGCTGTCAGAAAGAGGGCGAGAGAGCTGGGCATAGATCTCAGTTCTGTCAGACCCGGGCCGGACGGAAGAGTTACACTTGCAGACCTGGAACGTATTGCATCATCGAGGGGCGCACGGACTGAGGAGAAGCGGGAAGGGGGACAGGCACCTGGAAGAGAAGACAGGGTCAGGGTTCACGGCATAAGAAAGAGGATATTCGAGCGTATGGCAGAGTCGAAGAGAAACATACCGCACTTCAGTTACGTGGATGAGGCTGACATGACAAACATCATCAACGCACGCAACATACTTTCAAAGAAATACGGGGAAGGTGTTAAACTCACCTATCTGCCGTTCATCATAAAGGCTGTGGTGGAGGCACTGAAGGAATTTCCCTATCTCAATTCATCCTATGATCAGCAGAAGGATGAAATTGTCCTCAAACATTACTACAACATAGGCATAGCTGTTGCCACAGATGACGGGCTTGTTGTGCCTAACATAAAGGATGCCGACACCAAGACGGTGGAGCAGATAGCAAGGGAAGTTGATGATCTTGCATCGAGGGCGAGAAGCGGCAAGCTTGTGCTGAGCGAGGTTCAAGGAGGAACATTCACGATAACAAATGTCGGGCCGATTGGAGGACTCTTCTCTACACCTGTGATAAACTACCCCGAAAGCGCGATACTCGCGACACACAAGATACAACAGCGGCCTGTAGCCAGAAACGGTCAGATAGTCATAAGGGACATGATGTATTTCACTGTAGCCTGCGATCACAGGATAGTAGACGGAGCTGTGGCAGCCATGTTTGGAAACAGGCTGATTGAATATCTGGAACATCCGTTTCTTATGAAGCTGGAATTCTAATGCGCCAGGAAGACACAGTGGTGATCGGTGCTGGACCCGGGGGATACCCCTGTGCAATAAGGCTCGCGCAGTTGGGAAGAAGGGTTACAATAATAGAGAGGGACAAGGCGGGAGGCGAATGTCTCAATTTCGGCTGCATTCCTTCCAAGACAATAATTCAGGCTGCAGATCTCTTTGACAGATACAATGCATTCATCGACCGTGGAATATTTGTATCGGCGAAAGGCAGTATTGACTTGGGGAGATTACAACAGTTCAAGGATGAGGTAGTCCTCCGCCTCACCCGTGGTGTTGAGTCCCTGCTGCGATCTTACGGTGCAACACTAATCAAGGGAGAGGCAAGGTTCGAATCGCAGAGGGAAATAGCGATCGTTGGCGGTGAAACCATCCGCTTTGACAATGCCGTCATCGCGACAGGTTCTGTTTTCTCATCTCTCCCGGCTTTCCCCTTCGATCATACAACAATAATTGATGCAAGGGACTTTCTGTCGCTCAGCAAACTGCCTTCCTCGCTGCTGGTAGTCGGTGGGGGATACATAGGACTTGAACTTGGAATAGCTGCCGCGAAGATGGGATCCAGGGTCACTGTCGTGGAGATACTCGAGCAGATCATGGCCGGGACGGACAGGGAAGTTCTCAGGCTTGTCGAGAAGAGGCTTGAAAAGCTTGGAGTGACCGTATATACAAAATCGACAGTGACGGATATTGCAGCCGGCTCCGAGGGTCCGGTGATCAGGGTGAAGACAGGAGAAGGCAAAGAAGCGAAAATAGAGGCAGAAAAAGTGCTCGTCAGCGTGGGAAAGAGCAGCTCGGCAAAGCGGCTGGGAATAGAAAACGCAGGTATACAGACTGACTCCCGCGGCTTTATAAAGGTAAATTCGGAGTGCAGGACAAACGTCCCCTTTATATACGCCGTAGGAGACGTTACCGGCCCCCCTTTCCTTGCCCACAGGGCGACGGCGATGGGGCGCGTGGCGGCTGAAGTGATCGCAGGAGAAGCGAGCGCTATGGAGCAAAAGGTCATGCCCGCGGCACTCTTCACAGATCCGGAAATTGCCACCACCGGAATGTCCCTCGCTGAAGCTGAAAAGGCGGGAATTTCTGCCCGGGTGGTTAAATTTCCGTATGCTGCTTCCGGAAGGGCTCTGACGCTGGGTGAAAGCGAAGGTTTCGTCAGGCTGGTCGTTTCAGCCGATGGAACGGTAATAGGAGGGCAGATTGCTGGAAGGGACGCTTCGGAGCTGATCAGCGAGGTATCCCTCGCGATCGAGATGGGGGCAACCGCAGAAGACATAGCACTGACTGTACATCCGCATCCCACCCTGCCGGAGATGATAATGGAAGCTTCCGAGCTTGCGGAAGGGAAACCGACTAACATATTCCAGAAGGGCAAGTGAATGCTGGACGTGGCTGATGGAGTTCGGAACGGCGGAGTGAAAGCCGGAGGGTCGGACGGGCGAAGATGCAACATACTCAGGCTCGGCACGACGGATTACGGTGAATGCCTTTCATTGCAGAGGAAGCTTCTGCTGCTGAGACAGACTTCAAGCATATATGACTCACTGCTCCTGACACAGCACCATCCGGTGGTGACCTTTGGGCGGAACTATACCGGTGAATTGCCGGACCTTCCTGTTCCAGTTTTTTCAATCGAAAGAGGGGGAGAAGGAACATACCACTGTCCTGGACAGTTTGTCGCCTATCCCATAATTAACCTTGCTGACAACGGTCTCGGCGTCAGGACACTGGTGAAGAAACTGCAGGCTGTGGCTGTTGCTTCGCTGAGGAGCTTCGGAATTGAAAGCGAGGGGAGGTTAGAACCTGTTGGCATATGGACAGGGAATATGAAAATAGGTTCCATCGGAATAGCTGTCAAGAGGTGGGTTACATTTCACGGAATTGCAATTAACATAAACAATGATCTCGACGGATTCAACATGATAAAACCATGCGGCCTCGATTCATCTGTTATGACGTCTGCTGCAAGGATACTTGGGCATACGATCAGCTTCGGCGAGTTTGAAGAATCGTTCATAAGTAACTTCATGAGAGAGTTCGGTTTCACCCCAACTGAGAGAAGCAGCGCGGAGCTGCTGCGGCAGTGAGTCTGTTTGTTCTCGGTCTGACTATAAAAAGTGTTAAGAATGAGAAACATTTCCACACATAGCATGTTCCCTGTTCCCTCCAGATTTTTCGTGACTTCTGGAAAGGCCATCAGCAAGGTTTCGGATCTCAACGCATTCGATCAGGCACTGATACTTGCAGGCATTGGGGAACAGAATCTTGTTTCCGTCTCCTCTGTACTTCCTGTAGGCATAAGGAAAATTCCTAGGAGGGAGCTCCCCCGCGGGATGGTGACTCACTGTGTCCTCGCACAGATGAGGGGAGGTGAAGGAGAGACTATTTCGGCCGGTGTTGCGTACGGTTTCAGACAGGATGGCGAAGGCGGTTACGTTGCTGAAGGACACATGCACGGCACCAAGAAGAACCTCATCCAGATACTTGAGTGGAAGATGGATGAAATGGCAAAGCTGAGGCGCATCAAATTCAAGAAGATAACATATGTTGCTGAGGAGCTTGACATACCCCTTGACCACTACGGTGCATGCCTTGCAGCAGTTGTTTTCACACACGACGACTGATGGACATGCCACGTGAGATAGCTGTTGTTGCGTGCACCAACTGCGGTTATGCGAAAGTCTGCCTGGCTGATACTGCAGTGACCGAATGCCCGCACTGCGGAAGAAGGATAGATGTCCGGAAGGCTGTCAAACATTTTAACGGCTACGACAGGATGGAGGCATCCAGTGTTGTCTTTTCGGTGAATGCAGAGGCGTCGAGCATGCCCGGACGCAGTCGCCACTCGGTGAAAGGGAGAGATGACAGCAGACCAAAGGTGAAGGCAGGGAAGATTGAGGAATTTGAACGCAGGAATAGGACATTTACGCTTGCACAGATGTCCGGATACCTTGAGATTGGAGAAGAGAAGGCAGCGCAGATCCTGGAAAAGCTTGAACTGTCCGGCAGAGTGGTAAGAAGGGGAAGTGAATTGTATGAGTTTTTGGAATGAAGGAGGCACAGTCACCGAAGAATAAATGGGAGCGGACACTCAGATGATCCTCTTCTTACGCTCCTCCGTCTTCCGGGGTGGCAGTATCCTTTTCAGCACATAGAGATAGAGGGCAACAGACATCCCTGTTCCGCCTGCCGCAAAGAAGGCTGTCAGGGAAGAGGGTTGAAAATGAAGGACAGGGAAATTGAGAAGACCGAAAGCGGCCTGAAAGACGATAGCCATTGCGAGCCCGTAAGGAAGCTTCCTGCTTTCCACCGCCAGACCTACAATACCGCCTGTCGAGGCCCCGACAAGCTCCAGACCAACGCTGTAAACGAATAGAACGGCCATCCCTATGAGATCGTATCCCCTGTAGGTAAAGAGCTCTGCATATTCCCCCATCACAATACCTGCAGATATGGCGGTTCCGAACGCAAAGCCATAGAATCTCCCCGAACCTTTTCTTCTGACTGACGGGAAATTCAGTATCACTGTCATCGCAAGCTCCTCGGCCACAATGAAGAGCATAGGAACAGCGAAACCAGGGTAAGCAAATATCAGTTCCAGGAAGAAAAGCGCGGCGCCGGCAACTATGCCAAGTGCGAGGAAACCGAATATCCACCTGTCGTCGAAATACACAACCTGTGACTTTGGCCACGTATATCCGGAGAGGGAATAGTAGAGCAGGAGCAACGCCGGAGCAAACGCGAGCACAGCAACCGTGGGTAAAAGGAACTGTACCAGTATTTCACCCCGTCATTCAGGCGAAATCAAAGAGCGATTTCTGCCCTCTGTCTTCCGAAAGATTTGAGACCTTCACTCCCATCCGCCTGAGATTGCCTGGATGTTCCGACAGGAATTCGTCCACTAGAATCGGCATAATTCTGGCAGCCTGCTCGAAATCATCAGTGAAATCGGGCAGACTCCTGTTTTTGGTTCTTGCCGAAAGGTCACTCATTATGCCGAGGAAAGACACAGTTTTGAATCTGAGTGCATCGGCCTTCACCTGCCGGACAACTTCGTTGAGCAACCTCGAAGCATTGTCAACCAGAACAGATCTGTCACGGGTGTCTTCCTTGAGCGTGATTATCCTTCCATACTGTTCCCTCTTCCTGTCCATCACCTGTTCCTCGTCCACCCCCCTTGAGGCGTTGTAAAGCCACATTCCCATGCTGCTGCCAAACTGCTTCTTCAGTATTTCAGGGCTGACGGAGCGAAGATCCTCCACAGTCTGTATTCCCATTTCACTCAACCTGCGTTCGGTCACCCTGCCAACACCGAAAAGCTTGCCCGCTGGCATTGGCGCGAGGAAGTCGAGTGCTTCTTCAGGGCGGACCACAGTAAGACCGTCGGGTTTACTGACACCTGCGGCCATCTTTGAAAGCAGCTTATTCGAACTGACGCCTATTGAGCAGGTCAGGTGTTCTGAAGAAAGAATGGCGTTCTTGATCTCCCTTGCCTTTCTTTCACCCCCATCAAAATCAGAAACAACCTCGGACAGGTCGAGGTACGCCTCGTCAACACTCGCCTGCTCCATCACTGGCGTGTACGAGCGGAGAAGCGACATTATCCTTTCCGAAACAGATTCGTAATATTCGATGTCCGCGCTAAGAAAAACAGTGTTGCTCCCTGCAATTCTCTTCGCCTGTACAATCGGCATGCCTGATCTTATGCCGATCTTGCGTGCCTCGTAGTTGGAGGTTGACACAGCACCGCTGTCCTCTGTCCTGCCTGAATATATGCAGACCACAACCGGTCTGCCCTTCAGCTCAGGCCTTCGAAGCTCTTCACATTGGGCATAGAAGTAGTCGAGGTCCACATGTGCTATAATCCTTCCAGGCACATTATACTGATATACTTCTGATTAAATACTGTTTCCAGTCGGGATTGATTCTCTCTGACGGGCACTACTACTTATTGGAAATGACTTTTAAGTCATCTGTACTGCAGTTCATGGCAGTTACATTTCCTTTCCCGCCGTGACGGAGAGTCCGATGTCGCTTGCACTTTCAGTCTCCCTGCCCCGCCCGCATATATAAATTTCACTGCGCTGGTTGCAACCTGCCATCAACAGGATGATAGCGGCCGTGGATGGTAAAACGCGTCACTGTTTAAATATGATCAGAGGCTTTTCCTGCAAACATGTCAAAAACAGGTTTCAGACTTCTCATCTCACTTTTTTCAATAGTTGTCGTAATACTTCTTCTTAGCGTTTTCTATCTTTTCTCAATAACACAGATGGAACAGTACAGCGTGATCGCCGCAGGACAAAAGGTGAACGTCAGCTACTTCAGTCCGGTGACCAGAGTCTACAGCATATCCTATCCGGGCTACATATCAATGAAATTCAGTTCAAACGCACCCGTTCTAATACGCATTTCATTCAGCTATGGCGGGAACAATTTCACCCACACTTATGCTGGAATGTCCGGCCTTGAGCATTTTCCTGTTCTACCTTCGAAGATGAGCATTGCGTTCTACACAGCATCTTCTGACACGAACGTGACATACACTATCTTGCTCCAGTTTTAGGGGAGTGATAAGATTAATGAACAAGTTGAAGCGGTTGAGGAGACGGAAAGATGAATGGCAGAGGCAGCACCTATACATTCACAACAGATTACGGCGGCTATTATGGCTCTCCAGTCTACAATTATGTGCCGCGCGGCATGCGTTTCAGCGGCGAGGAACTGAAACACATCCTCCTTGCGATGGTAGTTCTGATTTTCGCATTCACAATAATACTTTACAGGTTTTACTCGAATTACCTCCCGCTTGATCTGGGTATAGCTGTTGTCGCAGGGTTCACCGGTTTTCTGTTTCACGAGCTCATGCACAAGTATTTTGCACAGAAATTCGGCGCATGGGCCGAATTCCGTTCATCAAGGTTCGGTCTTCTCCTTGCATTCATAACAGCACTGCTGGGTTTTCTGTTTGCGGCCCCCGGAGCCGTATATATTTCTGGCTACCTTGACAGGAGACAGAATGGCATTGTCAGCATAGCTGGACCGCTTACAAACAGTTCTTTTTCCATACTCTTCCTTCTTCTCGCTGTCGCTTTCTCATCCAACTTCATACTGTTCGAGAGCCTCGCATATATCTCATTCCTCGATGCATGGCTCGGTGTTTTCAATATGTTGCCCATTCCGCCTTTAGACGGATACAAGGTTCTCAGATGGAATGCCGGCAGTTATGCGGCTGGCATAATATTACCTCTGGCAATAATAGGCATACTTACGGTGATGGGTGTAGGTTTTCTCTGAACATAAAAGATGGATACAGGGGGTGTAGACAAATTATTTAACAGCTATGCAATTGCGACACCGATGAAAAGGAGGCTTGTTTTCATTGGTCCTCCCGGCGCAGGGAAGGGCACTCAGGCTTTCATAATTTCCAGGAGACTGTCTATTCCCAGGGTTGCAACGGGGGATTTGCTTCGAGATGAGATTGCCAGAGGGACAGAGCTGGGAATGAGCGCCAAGAAATGTGTGGACGACGGTAAACTTGTGCCCGACCAGATTGTCAACGCGATACTGGAGGCAAGACTGCTCGAATTCAATGACGGTTTCATAATCGACGGATATCCCAGGACAATAGACCAAGCGAAATTTCTGGAGAACGTAACGACACTTGATTCGGTCGTATACTTTGACGCACCTGAAGAGGTGCTTGTTGACAGAATCATAAACAGAAGGATATGCCCCAAATGCAATTCAGTTTACAATACAGTAGAATATCCGCCTAAAGTCGATAATCTCTGTGACAAGGATCAGACTCCCCTGATACAGCGAACAGATGACAATAGTGAAATAGCAAAACTGAGAATCAGGACATTCTGGGAAAAAACGGCGCCCCTGATACAGTACTATTTCGAAAAGAATCTTCTGGCAAAGATCAATGCAAATCAGAAATTTGAAGCTGTGACAGATGAAATAGTACTCGTGCTCAATTCCTGAAAGGGCTTCACAACAAATATTAATCTGTATATCCTCTGCCCCCGCAGGATTCGCCCGAAGGAGCGGAGAGGTTTGGACGGTTATCGGGGACTTTTTTTTGCATTTTTTGCTGCGATCGTATTGGTGCTCGCACCTTCAGCTGCTGTCTCTGCCGGCACGGTAGCGGTCGGTAGCGTGCAGTATGGTCATGGAAAGAATGCGATCGTCTGGATGGGTCTGGAAATAACAGGTGAGGATATTTCTGCAGATTTGCAGTCCATTGGCGCACATAGAAATGCCCTTACGGGTGTATCATTTGAGAGATACCTGCTTGGCCCCGAAGGAATATTCGAAACATTTTCACCGATAAGCAATGTTACAGACGCCATCAGATCCTTCGGACTTCAGACGTTTCCGATGATAGTAAGTGTGAATTTGACCAACATTGAGTACCTCCTTATGCACCCCTCATCATTCATTTCATCCGCAGTCACCAAGGCGTTTGATGCAGGTTACACTGGATATAACATAGACTTTGAACCGACTCAAAACGCAAACAACACAGTGGCACTGGAATACAGTTCATTTCTCACAAAGTTTGCAGACGCATTGCATGAAAAGGGAAAGCAGCTTACAGTGGACATAGCAACATGGAATCCTTTCTGGAATTTCAGTTCTCTTGCAAACACCACTGTCAATGTCCTGTACGACATGGGTACATATTCATCTCCATCATACAACTTTGCGGCTGCTCTGGACTATGCGGTGAGCATCATTCCTTTGCAGAAGCTCGGAATAGGACTGATCACTACAAATGTCAATAACGGGCAGATACTTTCCAACTCTTCCGTTTTAACGAGATTTCAGTACCTGGAGTCGTACAAAGCAGAAAATGTGGCTGTGTGGGACATGCCGTTGAGCAGTTACTGGTGGACATATCTATCCCAGTTCATTGGAAAAAAGAGCACACCAGGTGGTAACAATCTTTGGTTGCCTGCTGCAGCTGCTGTCGCTACAGTGCTGATTGTCTCCGCGCTAGCAGTCTATACGAGGAGCAGGAAGCGTAAGAAGTGAAGTCTCCTTCAGAACGATGTTATTTGCAGTTGTGCGTAACCAGGCTTGAGCAGCGTTCAGGGAACCTGACTTTTTGCAGGGCCAAGCATCTCGTGTCTGCCAAAGAGGACGATGAAAAGGAATGCCGATACACCTACAGGCAGTATGAGCAGCGCGAATGACATTCCTAAGCCTATCATGCTTGAAATTGCGCCGAAGATGAAGGGGACGGCGGCAAAAATAACGTTGTTGAGGGCAATGAAGTACGAATTTACAGCGCTTCTCAAATCCTTTTCAGTTCCTCTCGCAATGAATATTGTGGACATCGGATAGACAGCACCATGCGGAAAGCCGAGCGATGCCACAACGGCTGCGAAAAGCACATAGGAAGGGATAGAGGCAAGGGCTGCAAGTCCCGCTATTGTTATCCCCATGGAGATGAAGAAGAGTGTCCTCAGGTTACGGCGCGGAAAAATTGCCAGCGAAAGCCTCACTGCAAAAGAAACGATGAAGAACGGAATGAATGAGAGATAGGCGAGACTCCTTGAAACGTCAAACCTGTCCGAAGCATATATTGCGAGGAACGTCGTGATTGCGGCGAAGGGGACAGAATAAGTTGAATTAGAAAGAACCGACGCCGCGAAACCCGGTGCCCTCAAGGCTTCAATACCGCTCCTCTTTGCGCCTTCCACTGGAAATCTTACGGTAAATGATATGACAGCGGCAACTGCAGCAATCGCAGAAAAGGGAATGAATATTTCCCTGTAAGAGACGAATCGAAGCAGCTCGGTTTCAATCAGCGGCCCGATGATCAGGCTAGCGCTCAGGCTGGTGGTGTATATGGCGAGAAGGCGCTCGACAGAGCGTAGTTCTCCTGCAGCTGACGCGGCGGTTATAAGATTTGGCATAACTATGCCGCTGGCAAAACCTGCGGCAACGGTAATGACCCATATGGTGAAAGCGGATGAATAGTAATAAAGGAGCATCGAGAATGCGATCAAAATGTTGGACATGATAAAAGAAATCCTGCGGGTTCTGCCTCCCGCTTTCTGATTGAAATATGAAGTCGCAGCAAAGGTTGCTATGAATGCGACAGCCTCAAGTCCTCCAACCTGCGTATTACTGAGATGCAGTGAGTACCTTCCCAGCAGTGGTATGGTGGTTAGCATCATATTGTTGGTGGCCCTGGCAGCCACAGTCATGAGCGAAAGCGTGACGGCAAGATATGCGAATTCAGACCTGAAAATGCTGCGCGCCATTATGCTCTGTGGTGTCCCTAGGACATTACCGTGAAATACTTTTCGGCTTAGTTCCTGCGCCAGCATTGGGCAAAAAGATCATAAGAGGAGAGGATGTTACATTTCTCATATGAACATGCTTAAGCTGGGATCACGCCTGCTGTGGTCGGGAATCATCGCTATCGTTTCTGCATTTGCATGGATATTTGCTGCGGTATATGTCAACAGGACATTTGATTTTTATACAGGCGCGTTGAGTCAGCTCGGAAGTCCGGGTGCTGTGGATCCCTGGATTTACAATGACGGACTCATCTTTACTTCATTGCTGCTGTTCACATTCGCTGTCTCTCTTCTCATTCATGCTTCGAACAGGATAGAATCTGCAGGGAGTTCTTTCCTGATGGTTGCAGCACTCTTCCTTGCACTTATCGGTGTATACCATGGCGGGACATATCCGCATGATTTCGTTTCTGTATGGTTCTTCATTCAGTCGGATATTGCTATAATTACCTGGGGTATTGGAATGCTTTTCAGTGACTGTAAATGGGGCATTTCAGTGATAACACTTTCCATAGTTTCCACCGGGATTGGTTTTGGCGTTCAATGGCCTTCAAGCGCAGAACTCGAAACGTTCGGAGCTGCTGCCATCTCGTTATGGACTGTTATCATGACAATCATCATGAGACATAGAGATGGAATGATGATGAATTACACCTCAATCAGATGAGAAAGTGAATTTCTGCGTGTTAATCAGATTTTCAGTGATTATGAAAGGAGCTAGGACAGCAGGGTGCTTCGAGTGCTGAGGTCAGCCAGCATGAGAGGTTATACAACCACTTAGAAGTGTACGACGCCTGTTTCTAGCATGACTGAATGAAGGCAATGACAGAAGAAGTATAAGTGGCCCTGTGTTGAGATCTGTTGCAATGCCTGTGAATATTCCTCCGATCCCTTCTACGAATATCCAGATGAAGAGCGTAAGTGCAAAAAGTGGGTAGTAGGCATATATGACGGAGTGCTCTCCGTATGTTCCGAATGAAATGCTAAGCATTGCCGCAACAAGAAAGGCATTTGCAATCCAGCCGAAATGGGCAAAGACAAGGGCAACGTCAGAGACAGCATACGCCATCGGAGGAGGATATGATGCGTTGTTGATTATCTGCGCCGAGTCTGCCACTGGTGCCCAGAATGAGGGCAGTGATTGTTGAATAGCCGCCGGGAACCAGAATACTGAAGGAGCATCCCTTACAGGGGAGAAACGATCCGTTGACAGCCAGAAGTGGTCTGGAAGAAGCAGCATTACGGAAACAACCACGTACAGCAGTGCAGCACCCGGAAAACCAGAAAGAACTGAAAGACCGCCCGCGAAGATGCCTCCTAAACCCTCGCCTTCAAACCATACGGCGAGGCTCCATGGGATTGAAATGCAGAGACAGAGCTTAACAGGCAGATGACTTGAGGACAGCAGGAGGGAACCAATCAGAAATTGCAATATAGCGAATATGACATTCCATGCCTGCGGATCCTGAGAAATATATCTCGCAGCGGATTCAAAATATGGGGTAAGGACAGATGGCAGAAGAGCTTTGTTCGTCTGTATGACTGAACTGACCAGATCCTCAGTAAACATGACAGGCTGTATCTGGAGCAGAGCGTCGGCAATCCAGATTGCTCCAAGATATGATGAAATTCTACGCTTAACATGCCATACCCTCTCATCCGCATTACGAAATTTTAGAGCTGGTCTGACCTGATTGTGTTTAAATTGGGCGCTGCCTGAGCTGCGAGTGGAAGAGAGAATACCAGGCACATTAAGTTCAGGAAAAATGTTAATATCTAATTTTGAGTAAGTAACAAAGTTACAAACAAAGAGGTACAATTTTGATGGTAGAAATTTAGCTTAAGCTAAATTTTGACTGCAAGCGCTAAGACAGGACATGAAGGACACCATGATGATTGCGATGTACGCTGCAAGTAGAACAGTTGTTCGTTCCGTATATCCTGTGTCATTACCTTGAGAGTCCTTGACATTTTACTAAAATGAATGCTGCTGGCCAACAGGAATGTTGTCAACTAATGAACCCCAGGAGAACATATTAATATAGTAGTAAACGCAAGGAACTTTCATGGCATCGAGGAAAGCTGTTATTGCCGTTGCTGTGGTTGCATTACTCATCATTGCTGTGGGCGTTGTATATATTTATCCCAAACTGAATCATAAAGCGCTTCCCGCGACAGTGCCGGGAACGTCGTTTGTTGCACCTAAAGTAATAGCGGATGCCATAGGTGGCACGTGGACTGAAAGCTTCTATGTGGCCGGTGGAGAACACAATATTCCTGGTTTTGTAAATACATACGCAGCGCTTGCTGGTGTATCTTCAAATTCATCCCAATTGCTGATACCGCCAAATGAAACATATTTGCTTGAAGGAAGCGTACAGCTATCCCTTATGGGATATTCACAGAACAAGACAGGAGCGCATCTGTTTTCGGCCATAGGATTTATGCCCAATTCCACAATGGCATCTGAAATTTACCTGAACTTCAGCGCGAAAATTGAGCAGAATACTTCGGTTTCCGTGTCAAAGGGAACAATCAATGGCTACCCATATGTGCTGGCCAATGCAACATACAACGGAAACGAAACTGAAATCATGCTCACCAATTATGGCCGCTATGTGATATTCTTTGTTTACTATGGGAAATCCGGTGTCAACGGCTCTTCTATGATGACACTTACAAAGGATGAAATGACTGTTATCGGCAGTAGCACAACGCTTTCCTATCCTTCCCAGCTCGTTTCAATGAACCAGATGAACAGCACTATCGCTTCCGGATTCAACTCTGAAATTTACGCGGTTGCAAATGTTACTGGACTCAGATCACTATTTAACACACTGGAGAATACGTCCACAACATCAAACTACACTTCAAATGCCATTGAGAGAGAGTATATAGACAACATTACTGCCCTGGGTCTTGCGGTGTTTGGTAATCCTACGGCAAAGGAATTTGCCCTCTCCTCTTTCGTCACATTTAACAGCAGCGTATATCCTTCCAGCATCTACGAAGCACTGAACGCGAATTTCATGTCCAATCACAATTTCACGTATCACAGCGGAACTATTGATGGCAAACAGTATTTCTACATCAGCGGAAGCATTTCGTCCAATTCCACAGTGAATATATCTGCAATATTCTGCCTTGACGGCAACTCGCTTATAGTCGGAGCGGTTCTTGGTCCGGAGACCATGTCTCTTTCTCAGATGACATCGCTGGCATCTATCCAGATTAGCGACATTCAGTGAACTGCAGGAAATCCAGAACATCAAACATTTTTTACAGTTTCATCTTACCATTCAGCGTTTTGGAAGATAAATATAACCATCATAATGAGCTCCAGTGAATTGACTGTTCACCTGCCTTTGGGTCAGCTGGCACATACCTTTGCTGTAGGATTCAAACCCAAATACGGCTCAGAGTCTGATCAGCTTGAATTGCTGTGAACACCGGAGAGTGATGAGAGGAGATTAAGCAAGAGCAGTGCAGCAGAAAGAAAATTTGGCAACAGTATCTCATATGCGAGGCACATCTTGGCTGAGACGAGGTAATACACCGCGTCTGAAATTTAGACTGCCAGTGACAACAGAGTGATGAGGCCATCGCTGTTCCCTTCACTGCCCACCTTTCACCGTTTCGGAAGACAGAACAAAGAAACAGGTGACCGGCATGGATGCAGAAGAAAACAGGAAGCCGCACAAGGCGATAACATCGCTTGTTAACGCACATCTGTAAATATGTAGCTGCCAGGCAACAGCGGGATACATCATAATTACAAGGAGTAATAGAAGTGCTGTCCTGGAATGGTGCCTCGACATCGGCAACAGGCCGGCAGACGGAAAAATACCGTTAACGCCATCAGACCTGACATAGGTTCTGGAGCTTCGGAATGGGACCAGAGAATAGATGAAGTTTGAAGAGTATCCCATATTGAAAATTAGCGATAAAGAAAAATACTGTCATAGGAAGAGAAAATGAGGATTGATTTCGCACCCCTGAACCTTTCTCCTGTCTGTATTTCATCCTCTTCTTGTTGCATTTTTCCATTTCACAGAGGCTGAGGTGCCGGCAATTACCACTTCAACAAGAACAAGAGACAAGAAGAATGAGGCGGATCCGAAGTACCGTTTAATTTCGTATTCGACTGCTGATATAATATTTTACAGGATTTAATATAAAACTACACCTTATATAGAATGGGTCCGTCCGGATTTGAACCGGAATCTATAGGTCCCGAACCTACAAGGATAACCAAGTTACCCCACGGACCCGGCTCAGGATGGCAAGTAAATCGTCGAGGTTTAAGAACTTTCTATTCCGTATCTGAGTGGGACATAAGTCACTTTTCTCTTCCCTTCTCGCATATCACAAGATAGACCCTTTTCCCCAGGAACTTCCTGGGGCAGTCAACCTTTGCCCCTGTACCGAATTTTGTCACTTCCTTCTCTATGACTGCAACAACCTCGTCTGACAGTTGCAGATTGCCGTCAACGACCTCAACTGTTCTCATAACGACTGGCATATTGATATATGTACAGATATATTACTGTTTGTGCTGACGAATGAGCAGTTTGACAGATTTCACAATGAGTTCGATTTCCTTGTAAGGAAGTACAGGGAACAGTACTCCAGGCACACCGGAAGAGACCGGAGTGCATATGAACGGTCATACGAACAGAGAATCAGGCATGCAGCAGCTGAACTGTACTCTGTAGTGAAGAGTGCGTCATCGATCATATTCTCTACGGACGACCGCATGGGCAGGCCGCCGAAGGTGACGCCTGAACAGAAGGTTGCCATACTGCTGCTGAAGGAGATATTCTCACTGAGCAACAGGAAGATGTCCGGACTGCTGTCGCTGTTCGGTCCGCTGACAGACATAGACATATGCTACAAAACAGTGGAAAGGGCATACTCCAGCCTGCCGGTCAGGCTCATAATACACAACATGTTCATTCTCCTTGCCTCCGGTACAGGAGGCAACCTGACCGGCGACGGCACCGGCTGCTCCCTGTCGATAACGCGTCACTACCGTTCCATGCGAGTGAACGGCAACTGCATAAAGACAAATCCCGACCACAGACTCTTCGTATATGCGTTCGCAATACTCGACCTGGGCACCAATCTCTATGTTGCCTACGGTGTGAGCATGAAGTCTGAGAAGGATGCATACCGCGATGCGCTCAGGATGCTCGACATCACCGTGACGGATGCCGGGAGCGTCCGCCTCGACCAGTATTACTGCACGCAGTACACACTGGACGACTTCTCTGAAGGAACAAAGGCGTTCATAATACCCAGAAGCAGCACAACAATCAGGGAACCGCCGGCATGGAAGAAACTCATCGGCAGACTCATGGATGCGCCGATGGAGTTCCTTTCCGAATACTACCGGAGGGAGAACTCGGAGTCTCAGTTCTCCGCAGACAAGAGGACAACGGGATGGAGAATACAGCAGAGAAGAGAGGACAGGATCAGGACGGCTGCCATGTGCAAGGGCACATGGCATAATCCGTTCAACATGACTTCCGGATAGGGGACTCATGTCCCACTCACAACATAATGAAAAGATTGAAACAGTGTCACCCATTACTTCTCGCAGCTACGCTGAAGCGCATTAATTTCCAGCAAATAAAATAAAGGTGACAATGTGACGCTGAAAGTCAGAAATGTGTTTGAAATTGAACATGAAACCGAAATAAGCCATGGAGGAATTGGTCTTCTTGAAAAAGTCAGAGCGTTCACATCGGACGA
>JAGVSJ010000012.1 GCA_019720975.1 Candidatus Sysuiplasma superficiale | reverse complement strand
CGGCAAAAGGTCGCATGGATATGAAAACCAAGAATGTCAGCACCGCAATAATTGTTTGTGTCTCTGTCCTATTGCTGTCTTCTTCCGCACTCGTTTCGGCATCAGGGCAGCAGCATATGGCAGATAAAAACGGAAATACCAATACGTCGTTTGATTTCATGCCCTGGGTTTGTCAGTTCTGCGGGCATTATAACAACTCTGTGAAGATGATTGTTACACATCATGAACAATTCACGTCCCTCTCCTATGAGCAATATTATCTGGGGCCATCGAACTATTCATTTTCCAGATTCGGTCTTATCTCGCCGAAGCAGCTGGCTGCCAGATACGACCTGTCTGTCTTCCCGATGATTGTTTCATCAGACAAAGCGGCAATGCATGTGCTGTTTACAAATTCGGCCCTGCAGACCAGCTTCATAAATGATGCGGTAAAGACTGCGAAAATGAGGGGGTATGCGGGTTACAACATGGATTTCGAAGTACCGTACTACTCCGATTCGACTGCACTGACGTCGTTTATCGCCAATTTTTCCGCCGCACTCGCCGGCGCCGGCCTATCACTTTCGGTGGATTTACCCGGAACCGCAGTCCTGGAGCATTTCTCCCCGACTTCGTATGGTGGCGCGTATAACTGGTCTGCAATTTCCAAGACAGATGTGTCAAAACTGATAGTGATGGACTACGTTTCCATAGGAGATTTCGAACAGATTGTCAATTATTCTGTCGCAAATATACCGCTGAGCAAACTCTCAATAGCGCTGCCTGATTATGGATTCGGTTTCCTTGTAAACACAACCACCCCCAAGCAATTCCCGTACAACATAATCAAGACCGTGGGCGCACACATGTACGGACAGGTAAAGGCAATAGTTCACGATGCACTCCTGCAGCACGCGAAAGTGACGAAACACTTCAGCGCATTCTATGGAGAGGCATACTACGAGATAGTGTACCCCGGTGAGAATGGCACGGCTTATGAATATTATTACATCAACAGCCACGCAATGCAGCTCAGACTGAACTACCTCGAACAGCACGGCATACGGGCGATAGCGATGTGGAGGCTCGGCTCCGTTGACAACAGCATCTGGGGACCGCTCCAGGATTATGCTTCCTGGGCCAGTGCCACAGCGGCAAACACACTTATCGCTTCAGAAAAGCAGGAGTGAAAGCAATAAGACTCCTTTCGGCGATGCACTCACTGGTCCTCATCTGTGACATCGCCTTTAAAACCTGTCGGCGCAACAATGGCTTTTGTCCTAACAGCGTACTTAGCCTTCGCTCCCGCATGACTCATCCTGACGGAATTTCCGTCAAAGATGTCCTTGGGGACAGACCCCTCACACTGAGAAGGGGTGTCTATGCCAATGAGCCTGCACGCAACCGGTACAACATCGGTCAGGAATATTGAATGCTTTCTCTCGTACCCTTTCTTAATCCCGGGTCCTGACGCAACGAATGTCGCAAAGTTTGACGAAAATTCTGTTTCCGCAGTAGGTGGTTGAGGGCCATGGTTCGCACCGCCGGTTTTCCACACAATCCTCTTCTCTCCAAGGGAAACGACTTCGCTGCCGCTCCATACGTACCCTCTGTCAAAGACCAGAACAATGTCCCCTATGCCGTTTCCCCAGAGACCTACGGCTTCGGCCTCCTCCTTCCTGAAAACGGAGGCAAACGGGGACAGGCCGCTGTCAGGGTCTCTGATGGAGAGAATCGCGGAACGAACCTCTTCCCTGAAGCTCAGGTAATCTTCCGGCTCAATAACCCCATCAGGATCCCTTCCTTTCACATTCAGATAGACATGTGACAGGTTCACGAAAACTTTAGATGATGGAATGTCGACCTTAGGTACTCCTTCCGAAACGTCTATTTTTGACCAGCCCTTTTCAATAAAAAGATTGTAAAGCGATACCCTGTGATGGTTCGGTATGTTTCCGTGATCGGAGACAACGACGAAAGCATCATCTGCTCCCGCAATAGGCAAGAGTTTGCCCACAAGCTCATCGGCGAGGGCGTACCCTTCCCGGAGCATCTCGACGGCTTTCTTCTCAACTTCTATTCCTCTGTAGTCGCCGCCGGTTCTGTCGGCAAAACCTAGAAATGAATGTTGCAGCGTATCCACATAATGCCAGTGAAGGAAAAAGAGTGATATGCCATAATTGCTGGCCATAAAATTAAAGCACTTTGCGATCCAGCCAATCTTATATCTTGCCTCTTCGAGGAACGTGTCCCGATCAATAATGCCGGCAACATACAATTTGCCGACATCATCATTTATGTAGGGGCCGATGTTCGCGCAGAGCTCACGGCCTATCGCCTCCGGCGAGCAGAAGTCAGAATCAACGTAAATGCTGCTGCGGTAAATCCGCATCGCAATGTCGTTGTTTGTTGTCTCTCTGGGAAGAATTTTCCATCTGACCGTAGCTCTGCCTCCAAGACAGTCGAAATAGAGCCAATCCGACCACTGCCCTTCGACGAGTCTGGTCTTGCCGCCATCGTACTCAAGTATGACTCCTTCGCCTGACTCTGTCTCCTCCCTTTTCAGCCGAAATGTGCGTTTTCCATAATTATTTTTGAAAACAATATCTATCGTGACCACACCGTCTTCGCTCCAGGGATCTGTCCACTTTTCCCATTTTGTATCCTTCCCGCGCCCATTGGCAGGTATGTTGTATACGCATGAGGTTGCGAGTCCGAAATAATCCCTGTTCGGTCCGTAGAACCAGTCCACGTGGTATATGCCATCCAGCCCTGAAGGGTAACCAATATAATTGAGCAGCACTGACTTTTTCCCCTGCCTGAGGGCCGCCTCCCACAGATATTCGGCTTTGCACACGGTTGACGTCATGCATTCGTCGAAATGATCCTCTTCGAGGCTCTCGCCGGCAGAGTGGGATCCCCAGAGGAAAACACCATGAGTACCGGAAGTTGCGCCTGTGGAAATGGTCGCCCAGTTGGTCGGAGTGAAAACAGGAAGTGAAGGAACTGCCTTGGAAAACACACCGTTTGAAATCAATCTCGCCATATTGGGCATGGAACCCTCAGACAGGAAGCGTTTCATTATTTTTGGCGACATTCCATCTATACCAACCAGAAAGAATTTTTTTTCGTTTTTCATTTTGCTCGCCACGAATGCAGCGGTGGTACTTAATAAATTTTCTGGCAGCGTGATTCATGCGCAAGGGTTATGCTGGGAATCGCATACACAGAACGAGGCAGAGGCATGATGAACAAAGACAGATTGCTGAAAGATGTGGGTCAGCTTTTCCAGATATCATTGCCGCAGGAGAGAAGACATGTCTGGAGAAAATTAATCGAGGATATCAGGCCCGGCAGTATCGTGATACAGGGAGCAAACGTTTCACGGGCACAGGACTTAAGAACATTTGTAAGAGAAGTCTCATCCATTTGCCTGGACGCAGGGATCCCGGAGAACACAATGCCATTGATAGGTATCACACAGGAAGGAGGGTGGATAAGCAGGATTGACGACATTGCTAACAGTCCCGGAAACATGGCACTCGGTGCATGCGACTCTCCTGCTTCGACTTATTCCTCTTACAGGGCGATGTCGGAGGAACTCCGTATGTGGGGAATACAGTGGAATCTTGCTCCGACGGTTGATATCAACACAGAGGCAACGAATCCAATCATAGGTGTCAGATCTTTTGGAGACGATCCTGAAACCGTTTCAAGACACACGGTATATGCAATCAATGGAATGAGAGATGGCGGAATTCTTTCATGTGCGAAACATTTCCCTGGACACGGGGCGAGCAAATCAGACTCCCACATCACGCTTCCTGAAATAAGAAGAGATATGGAAGAACTTGAAAAGGTTGAACTTCAGCCATATTACGCAGCAATCAGGAATGATGTCGATTCCATAATGATTTCACACATCTATTTCCCGCTCATTGAAAAGAGTGGCGTTCCTATACCAGCATCGCTTTCCAGAAAAATTGTAACCGATCTTCTTCGAAACAGAATGGGCTACAATGGACTAATCCTCACTGATTCACTGTCGATGGCGGCGGTGTCTGACAATTATCCCATGGAAACCGTTGCCAGCATGGCAATAGAGGCGGGTGTTGACGTGCTCGAATGTGCTGTTCCCGAAAAATATGTTGAACTCTACGACGGCCTGGTCGCATCCGTGAAATCAGGAAAGGTAAAGTACGGAAGGATCGCTGAAAGTCTTAAACGATTCCAGAAACTGAAGAAAATCCAGAAGAGGGTTTGGGGTAATGTTAAAGCCTGGTCTCCCGCAGTGAGAAAGCATGTAACCTCCATTTCGACATTTTCCGCCATAACCGAGATCAACAGCCTGAAAAATTACAGGGTTCCGGCATCAGGAACCGGAAAAGTACATACTGTGTTTTTCAGCAGAAGCAGACTTCTGGAGGAGAAAAACGCCGGGAAAATTGAAAGTCCTGCCACGCGGGCCTTGACTGAATGGGGCCTTTCCCCCGGAGTGAGTCTGCAGCTTCCCAGAACTGTTCAATTGGGCAGAGCTCTTAAGGAGGCCAGGAATATTTCGACAGTTGTTGGCAGCAAGGACGTCGTTGTCGTCTTCATGAACGATGCGCTTTCCGTTCAGGGCGATGATGGCGTTCCGACTCAGATAGCATTTGTAAAGGAATTAGCGTCAAGACTTGAGGGAAAGGTTGCTGTCGTGGGCACCGGAACCCCATATGAAGCATCGTTACTCGGCAAGATACCTTACATTGCGGCTTACAGCTACAGGGACGAGGCACTTCTCGCATCCGTAGGAGTCCTGATCGGAGCAGTGCACGCCGGCGGACATATTCCGGTTACTTACCGATTCCGGAGGAAATGATGGGCCAAAAAGGTTCCAGCTGAAGGCGTTTGGCTACAGGATGTGAAGAATGATACCGCAACAATGGCAGATTTTTTCTGCCATTGGGTCTGCCGCCCTGACCCCCAGCAAAGGCCAGCACCGGGATACAAGCGAAGGAAAGTGATTTGGATACACGGCCAAAGAAGTGTTTGCGTAAGAACGGTTCACCAATATGCAGGACCATTGAAAACAGCCATTTTGACCACAGGCATTTTCGTCAGAAAGTGGATGTGCCCTTCCAAACGTGCCGAGGGACCGTGAAGTGTTCACCGGCAGGATTGTGTCTCTCCTGTAATCCGGCGACAGGTATCAGCTGATGTTACAGAAAGCACCGCTGCACTGCATGGATGTGACCGTGAGTTGCCGCTGCAGGTGACAGGCAAACACGTTCCGGGTATGATCATCACTGATCGGTGTAGTGTATTCGACACACCTGCATCAGAGACAGACGGCAGCGTCGCCGGAGACACATTCTCCTTGATGCAGGGGAGCCAAGCGAATTCCACAGCTACGGGGTGCCGAGATCTACGGGCCGTCTGCTCCCTGCGTGGAGACGCGAAAACACACAGCCATCTGGTCAGTGTGCGGGGGATGGCGGGGGGCTGCTCCGATGCGGGCGCTGAGACAACAGGCAGCTTTGCAGGCGTCAGCAAACGACACTCAGATTCCGAGAAACGGGAATATGGACATGTTCACAGACGGTGCAGGGCTCATCAGGCCGTCACCTGGATAGCACATAGCCTCCCATGTCGGTGCCGGATGATATTCGGCAAATATCATCCGTTTTCAGCATGCTGAAATATTATAATACAAATATTTTTTGCAAAGGCCATAAATATCGTTCGTATATTGCGGCTGGAATTGTTGATTGTTGATGTATCGGAAAAATAGTTTTTGTGTCCTGTTTGTAGCGGTTTCGATGGTGCTGACAGTTTTCCAGGCCGGAGGGATTACAATAACTCCGCAATTTCAGTATCCTGCAATAAGAAATTCATCGGCAAATGGCACGAATACGGTTCCCGCGGTGATCGGTGTTGAAAATTACAATCCTCAGGCAGCGGTGAATTATGCGTGGTTGATTCATACAAAATATTTTCACCTGAGTCAGTACCCGTCCGGCCTCAATTCATCGATGCTGCAGGAAAATCTCGATCATAATAACTCGGAGGATTGCGCTCATTTTGTGTCGCAGGCACTTATTGCCGGCGGTCTGACGGCACTGGCGTACAATCCGGCGCCGTATGCGAGCTTCAATAGGACATATGGCATCGTCAATGTCTATATGCTCTCCATATGGCTTGCAGGGTACAATCTGTCTATTTTCCCTCTTCCGGGCACAAGCGCTTTTATTGAACTCCATTCGCAAGGAGTATACTGGCGCCCGCCGCCAACATTCAATGGTACGCCCGATGCCTCTGTTTACTATGTCACGAACGAAAGCATGTTGCCTTCGTATTTCCTTTCTCCGGGCGATGTCGTTGTTGACGGCGGAGTCGGGGACGGCCATGTAGCACTTTATGTCGGAAATGGAAATGTGATACAGACAGACCCTGCAAATTACTGGACATATCAGCCCGGTTTAGACCAGAACATAAGCACTGACGGAATGTTAACATATGAAGGGCAGAACGTATCCGCAATGTATATTCACATACCGACATTCAGCGGACAGAAAACAGTCAATATAACCGCACTGTACAATGGAGTGCCACTGAAGAATTCTGCTTCAATAAGAGCCGATTCAAATATACATTTGATCGGATCGTTTCCGAACGGGGTTGGGAGAGGCAACTATACTTACAAATGGTTTGACAACGGAAATGTCGTATCAACACAGCAAAATTTTACACTTAGAGCAAAGAATGGAGAAAACGCAGTAGAACTGGAATCCACCGGTTCTAACGGCACCGCATATCAGAATTTTACATTTTATTCGAAGCCTCAAGCGACTTCCGGGCCAGGCGCTACAGCGATTGCCGGTACGGTATTAATCGCCCTCATACTGATCATCGCAGTTTCCACCGTGGTGGTACTGAGAAAGAGGAAGAGGTAAGAGAGTTCGACAGCCGATGCCAGAATTCGCGGGAAAAATATCTGTAGTCTCACCTATCTCGCGGGTACTGCAATCACAGGAAATACCACGCGCAGACTGCGTGGTGCGTAAGCAATTTCAGCCAGGACGCAATGATGAATATTGTTAGCGTGTCGTACACCCAGTGTATCCTTCCGTGCGAAAATCATACCAAAACTCTTTCAGTCCACCTCTTTTTGCCATCAATCACCATGCCCTATCTGAACCAGATTACAGCAGTGCACGTAAATGGAAAGCACGCTGACATTATTCTCCACGCTGTTGAAGGAGAAAAGGATGGAGATAAGGGATGCTGTCACATTGTACAAGGCTCTCTGCTGGTACCACGGCCATTCCGGCTACGGAAGATATGACAAAAGGATAGCCGGCCTGCCTGACAGTGTGAAACACTTACTGTATTCGGATGGTGTAATACTCCTGAGAAACGGTGAGGAAACAGAGATGGCCCGTTTCCTCAAAAGACGCGTGGCAGATATTCATTTCTGAGCCCTGAAGTTTAACAAGAACGGGGAGAGTATACTGTCAACAGAGTGAACAATCTATTCATTCTACACAGAAAATCTAGGAATAACTTATTAATATGAGATCCTGTTTTACCGCTGCATTATGAATGCAAACAAAACGCATTTTTTTACGCGAAAAGCATTAATTGCGTTTGCGCTGGCATCTACTTTTCTGATGCTCGGCAGTGTGGCTGGTAGTGGCTTTATAGGGGTTGTTGATGCGAAGCAGGTTGCCAAGATCAATCCGAACGGGACGTTCATCTTCGGTTCTATCGAAGGGACTCTGACCAATCTGAATCCGCTTACCGCGACAAGCATGGCGGGGGACATTGACGCGCTTCTGTACAGTTCTCTCCTGTATCCGGGTGCCAATGGCGGCCTGATACCGTGGCTTGCTGGCTCTTATAATGTAACGAATGGTGGCCTCACGATTACTTTCAATCTTGTCCATAACGCTGTATGGTCCAACGGACAGGCTGTTACAACAGCCGACGTCAATTACACTTTTCAGTCACTTATTAAAACACCAAGCATCGATTTCTTCTCTTACAACCATTACATAAAGAGTATTTCCGTCGTTAACAAATACACAATCGTGTTCAACCTGAAATCGTATTACAGTCCGCTCATTTATGAAATTGGAACGGAGCCTATAATCCCGGCTGCGTGGGGAAACAATCCATACTCGGCAAATCTCTCCAGCTTTACAAACTATGCAACAAATATAACATCTGGGTCCTATCCGGCAACCAACCTGATAACGGATGGTCCCGTGATACTCACGAGTTTGTCACCGACATCCGGCGCTGTGTTCCAGACAAACAAGCATTTCTTCATGGGGGCGCCGTCTTATGCGAAGATGGTATGGGAATACTTCAAGACCACTTCTGATGCGACTGCCGCCCTTGAGAGCAAGTCAATTGATGCGTTCTGGGGACCCTACACGGACAGGGCACTGTTTGCAAAGATACCGTACATACGAAGCGTGAGCGCTCCGTCGACATACGAATTTTTCGCCTGGATGAACAACGCGATCGCTCCGTTTAACAATACTTATGCCAGAAAGGCTGTCGCATATGTCATAAACAAAACAAATCTGAATGAACTTGCCCTTGCCGGTGCCGGACTCACAGGCTCGTATGGCGCTCTCCCTGCGCTCTACAAAAGCCAGATCCCATCAGGCCTGCCTTTCTATCATTACAATCTAACAGAAGCAGCGGCCATGATGAGGGAGGGGGGATTCGTACAGAAGGGTGGTGAGTGGTATTATCCAAACGGCACACAGGTGACCGTCACCCTCATAGAACCACCCCTCGCCGACTGGGTCACAGCTGGGAACATCATTGCCAACAATCTGACAGCTTTTGGAATCAAAACAACATATGTCGCCGACTCATTCGCACAGTGGAATTCCAACACGGGTTATGGCAAATTCCAGATCACTTATTTCGGATATACGGGATATGCACCGAATGCGTGGAGTGTCCTCAATTCGCTGTTTTCAAACAAATCCTCGGCTCCGATAGGCTCTTTTGCGTGGGACCATGGATGGAATGTAGAGCGGTACAACAATACGACGGTCAATACCCTGCTTAACGAGGCGGCAACTACTGCCAACACAACAAAGGTAACTCAGCTGCTCGACAGTGTGCAGGAGATTATCGCATCCCAGGTCCCGATTGCAATGACCTCCGATCCTCCAACATTCTTCAGTTACAACAACCAGACAATCAGAGATAACACACCGAACTACAACATTGCATGGGCAATAAGCGTGGAACATATCGACGTCCTGGAGTATGTAAACCAGACGAGCACGAACTACCTCCCGTACATCGGCGGCGGAATAATAATAGTGGTGATTGGCGGAGTCATAGCTGCCGCGTACTACGTAAGAAAGAGCAGGCTGAAGGAAAGACATAACAAGTAAGTCTTTTGACTTCAGGCAACAAACAAACACTTTACCCTCAAATTTATTGCTCAGGCGCAAGTATGGGAAGGTAAAAGGATTGATTGGCAAACGTTATCTTATCAGACGCCTGTCTAATATGGTGATCATTGCGTTTGGTGCAATTACATTGAATTTTTTTCTTCCAAGGATCATACCCGGCAATCCGGTCATGGCAAATCTTTTCGCAGGTGGCGGGGGACAAATAGGCAATCCTGTTGTGGTGCAGAGGCTTACGACGGAGTTCGGACTCAACAATCCCAATCTGCTCTATCAATATTATAGATATCTCGTGGAACTGGCCCATGGCAACCTTGGAGTGTCGTTCTATTACTATCCCCAGAGCGTTATTTCAGTAATAATGCAGAGATTGCCATGGACGCTTTTTCTGGCCGGATCCGGCACAATAATTGCAGCCCTCCTTGGAATACCCTTGGGGATATTTCTTGCCTGGAGAAAGGGATCTCTTCCTGACTCGATAATTTCCTCCGCAGGTATGCTGATATCATCCATACCTTATTTCTGGATAGGCATAGTACTGCTGATATTCTTCGCAGTGGACATAACTATTTTTCCAGTTGCGCATGCAGTATCTCAGGGAGTCACCTACAGCAACGTATTTGCATTCATAGCGGACGTGCTCTATCATGCAGTTCTTCCCATATCTACACTGGTCATTGCACTTATGCCAGGCTACGCTCTGCAGATGCGCAACACAATGATCACCGTCATGAACGAGGATTACATCCTCACTGCTTTTGCCAAGGGATTGCCGAACCATGTAATAAAGAACAAATATGCTGCGAGAAATGCGATACTGCCTGTGACCACACATGTGGGAATCGCGCTTGGGTATGTTGTTGGCGGCGCACTCATGGTGGAATATCTTTTCGCATATCCTGGACTCGGATATACGCTGTTTTCGGCGATTCAAAATGAAGATTATCCGCTGATGCAGGGAATATTCCTGATCATAAGCTTGTGCGTCATACTTGCGAACTTCCTTGTAGACATCATTTACACATTTATTGATCCGCGGGTGCGTTTAATTTGAGCAAATCAACGGATTCTGCACGTATTTCGCCTGCAGCTGGATATGCGAAGAAACTTGTACGCGCGATTATGCCACTTATTCACAACAGAAAATTTCTGTTTGGCCTTGCAATTGTGCTCTTTTTTGCAACGCTGGGGATTTTCGGGAAGTTCATTGCACCATTCAACCCGATAGCCCAGTCGGGGGCGCCATGGAGCCCCCCCAGTTCGCGACACCTGTTCGGAACCAACTATTTGGGGCAGGACGTCTTTTCATGGTTTGTTATAGGCACCTCAACATCATTGAAAGTTGGTTTTTTCGTCGCACTATTCTCGAGCAGTATTGGTATCTCAGTGGGGCTGGCGGCGGGATATCTTGGGAGGTATACGGATGAGGTTCTGATGCGCTTTGTCGATTTGCTTCTTGTGATTCCTGCATTCCCTCTCCTGGTCATACTTAGCGCATACCTTCCACCCACGACCACTTCAACAATACTGATACTTTCGCTGCTTTCCTGGCCATTCATGTCAAGGGTGGTGAGGTCACAGGTACTTACTCTGAAGGAAAGGGGGTACGTCGCTGTTTCTAAACTTTCAGGGTCGAGTAACTTCAGCATTATGTTCAAGGACATACTTCCCAATATGGCACCCATAATTTTCATCAACATGATATTCCTTGTAATAGGTGCAATAATAGCTCAGGCCGGCCTGGCATTCTTCGGTTTGGGAAATGTAAATTCAATCAACTGGGGCACGATGTTATACTGGGCACAGGTGGAAGATGCCGCCATCCAAAGTGCATGGTGGTGGATAGTACCGCCGGGAATTGCTATCGGTGTTCTCGGAATGGGTTTGAACATGTTAGCAAATGGAATAGCCGAAACTACACTTGAAATGAAGACACGGTGATGTGTTTTGCAGCTTTTAGAAGTCTCAAAATTAAACATAAGTTACAGGACGAAGAACAGGACAATCCACGCTGTAAGGGATTTGTCGATTTCCGTTAATAAAGGAGAGATCATTGGATTGGTCGGCGAGAGCGGATCTGGAAAGTCGACGTTCGGCATGTCTCTTCTGAGACTTCTGCCCAGATCAACGAATATCACTGCAGAGAAGATGGTTTTCAACGTTGAGGACAGCTCCCTTGGAACCAGCATTGACATACTTAAACTGTCCGAAAGAGAATTGAGAAGGCTGAGGTGGAAGCACGTTTCAGTTGTCTTCCAGGGTTCGATGAATGCATTGAACCCCGTAGCAAAAATCGGGGATCAATTTGCTGATGCCATGTACTGGCATGGATACGATGACGAAACTATAGAGAACAACATAATTTCATATCTCGACCTGGTTCATCTGGATCGTTCTGTTCGACTGAGCTATCCTCACGAACTCAGCGGAGGGATGAAACAGAGGGTCGCCATAGCCATGGCGCTGGTGTGCAGTCCCGAACTGGTTATAGCTGACGAGCCCACGACTGCGCTTGATGTAGTTGTTCAGAGGAAAATACTGAAACTTTTGAAGGATACAAAAGAAAAGCTCAACCTTTCCATAATATTCATCACACATGATATTTCCCTTCTAGCCCTGATAGCCGACAGGATTGCGGTGATGTACGCAGGATCGATTGTTGAAATAGGCGATGTGAGGACGCTGTTCAGGAACCCCTTGCATCCTTACACAAAAGGACTGATGTCAATAATTCCCCGGGTTGATGAAAGACAGACGGAACTTGTGGAAATACAGGGTTCTCCTCCGGATCTTTCAGTTGAGATTAAAGGATGTCCTTTTGCACCCAGATGCTACCTGGCAACAGAAGTGTGCACCAGGGAGATGCCCGAACTGAGGGAGATGGGCGCGTCGCATTTTGTTTCCTGTCATAATGCGGAGATGTCGATTGATGGAAAAACTCGTTGAAGTTAAAGACCTCTGGAAAACGTTCGGTCGTTCCGGTACCCTACTGAACAAGTTGGGCAACAGAAGCCAGGTCGAAGCCGTTGCGGGAGCCTCTTTTGAGATCGGTACTAATGAAATAGTTTCTGTGGTTGGCGAGAGTGGAAGCGGCAAAACGACGCTCGGAAAGTTGCTGGTTAGACTGCTGGAACCCACTTCTGGTGAAGTTCGTTTTCGAGGCAAGAACATATTTGAGATGCGAAAAAAAGAAATGACTTCATTAAGAAGGAGTGTGCAGATGATTCTGCAGGATCCGTATGATTCGCTTAACCCTTTGTTTTCCATTTTTGCCAGCGTGTCAAAGCCGCTCAATATTTTCGAGAAGAATCTGTCAAGGAAGGAGAAGGAGGATATTGTATCGGAACACCTCGAGATGATGGGACTCAAACCGGCAGAGCAGTTCATGTACAAGCTGCCAAGTGAGCTCAGCGGGGGACAGAGGCAGCGGGTTTCAATCGCCCGTGCAATGATATTGAAGCCTGAATTCATTGTTGCGGATGAGCCGGTCTCAATGCTGGACGTGTCACTGAGAGCAGAGATGCTCAACAGGATGAAAAAACTCTCCCGTGATGGAGGTTCATCATTTCTCTTCATAACACATGACATAGCCAGTGCCAGATTCATGGGAGACAGGATGCTGATATTTTTCCGCGGAAGAATCGTGGAGCAGGGGAAGACTGAGAATGTAATTGAAAATCCAAAGCACCCATATACAAGACTTCTGATAGAATCTGTTCCGGTTCCCGATCCTGAAAGATCTAAAGCGTTCCTGTCGGTTGATGAGACAAACGGATATAACGAGGAAGGTTATTCCGCAAAAGGATGCAGATTCGCCTCTAGATGCCCGTTTGTCATGGATCGTTGCAGGAACACCGAACCGCCTGTCTATACGATTAGCAAAGATCACAGTGTCTCCTGTTTCCTCTATGAGTGATGAGAGATGAAAGAATTCGAAGGCAAGTATTCGCATCTGGAAACAGAAGAAATATCTGAAAAATTCCGGGCCCTTGATACTCTGGACACAGAGTCTGTTCTTAGAATCATAAATGAAGAGGACAAGAAAGTGCCGTACCTCGTTGAAAAGGCGTTGCCGGATATCACAAAGGCAGTAGATTCGATTGCGAAATTGATTGCATCCGGTGGCCGACTGATATACGTAGGCGCTGGAACTGCCGGAAGGCTGGGATTTCTTGATGCTGCTGAATGCGTTCCTACGTTTGGCATACCGCGAGGCACTGTTATTTCTGTCATTGCAGGCGGTGCAGGCTCAATCGTAAATGCAAAGGAAGGCGCTGAGGACTGTCATTCATGCGGCGGAAGAAGAATGAGCGCTTTGAAGGTGGGACCGAATGACTTTGTTATGGGCATTGCTGCTTCCGGAAAAGCCCCTTTCGTAATTGGCGCGCTTAAGCGCGCGAAGGAGAGAGGCGCAACCACAGGTGCGCTGGTAAATGTGAGCAATCCCGTAATTTCAGAATATGCGGATCACGTCATTACAGTGCTTGTCGGACCTGAAGTAATCGCGGGATCATCAAGAATGAAGGCCGGAACGGCTGAAAAACTGGTACTGAACATGATTTCAACCGCCGTCTTCGTGAAACTCGGTAGAGTGTTTGACAACATGATGATAGAGCTCAGGCCACATAATGAAAAGATGAGGGAGCGGTCGGTACGCATTCTTTCAACCATCACCAAGGCAGACTACGATCTATCCAGTAAGACGCTGGAACGCGCAGGATGGAACATAAAGACCGCCACTGTGATGTTGATGAGGAATCTCGAAGTTGCAGAGGCAGAGGAAAGACTTTTGAGGGCTAACGGAAATCTTCGCAACGCACTGCGATGAAAGATACCCGAAGCGGCAGCTTCATTCAAACGGTGCAAGTTTGAACTTTTGGAACGGACGTACCATCCTGACCAGATTCCTGTCCTCTTCGACAATGCTCGCAACGACGTTTATCCGTTCATCTGCCGCCATTGGTTCAAACCAGATGTTGAGCTCGCAAGAATTCTTTAGATTATTGTTGCCATCCCTGTACTTTTCATTATCAATTGTTACGGAAAATTCCCTGCGCGCTATGCAGTTGTGAGGCGGGACCATCCTGTGCATCTCTTCTGGCGGGAAACGGTATGTGTGCCGAAGAGACAGCATCGTGCCTGGTTTCGCAGTGAGTTGATTTGCGTACAGCAAATATCTCTCACCCTCAGTTGCATCGGGCAACGTGACAGCCCTGATCTTTACATAATCTCTTGAGCCGGTTTCGGCTACCGCGTCGAGATCCCTGTCTGATGCCATTGGGTCACCGATGAGCACTGTGTCGATGCCAGGCACAGCAAAGAGCTCTTCCGCGGCCCTTTCCGGTGACATATATCTTTGTGATTCCACTGTGACACGGGTGTGGAGGTCTGAAGAATGGACAAAAGCAAAAACCGGTATCCCATGTCGTGAAAATGCAGACGCCTGTTGCCTCAGGAAGTCCAGCGAGATGCCTGATTCAAAACGGGGATAGTAATTGAAACTTGCCTGAAGATTTTTGACATCGGCTCCGCAACTCAGCATTTCATCGAGATCCGGGTCAAAGTAATGGCATGCATTCAGCTCGATCTTTAGGCCGGCCTTATTATGAGTCAGCTCGGCGGCCTGCTTGTTGGAAAAACCGTCATCGAGACGAAGCCCGGTGACTCCAGCATCACGGAACGGAGAAAGATCCTCCAGCGTTGCCTTGAATATTGTCAGTGCACGCGGTGAAATATCTGTGACTATTTCCATTCCAAGCTCTTTCACCTTTTTTGTAATAATTGGCATTTCAACGCTGACCCTCGATGGATCAGAGCCTGGTCTCTGCATGCTTGTGAATATTCTTTTGAAACCCTTGCTTGACGCCTTTTCGATATAGCGGAGATTGTCCTCAACAGTGTATTCCATTCCCGTAAAAATGGATATGCCGGTTGTACGCATTGTCTTCACTCATCCACCTCACAAGCTAATGCCCTGAGTTCGTGCGATCCGTCTGCCCTCGTAGTTTCAAAATAATAAATCAGCTTATCACCGAACCTGACTGAGTCGACATATCTCACCGATCTGCCGCTCTCGCCCAGTAAAGCCGGGCCGTCAATTGAGAGCCTGGTGAAATTACGTAGATCGGATGTTATGGCTATCCCGCACCTTTCTTCATAATTTTCTTCTATGCTTGCAGAGCCGTCGTAAAATGCAACAAACCCCCAATTTGTCCTGGCAATCGAACTTATACGTGTGGTGCTCGAATCCCATCCGCTTCCGAGACCAATTACTTCGCCTGCCCAGCTGAATCTTATGCCGTCGCTGCTTATTGCAAGGCCGCTGTTGGATGTCGTGAGACCGGTGGCAAATGCATCCGCCGTTGCATGCAGGTCGCTAGTCTGTTTTGAAGGAAGCGGAGCGAAACTGACATACATGAGGTAGAAGTTACCTAGCTTAAGAATCCAGGGATCCTTTACTCCGCTCGCGCCAGCATCAGCCGCTGATAATACATTCCTTCTGGCGGAAATATTGAATTCAGTTACTGAAGGCGCCTCCACCATATCAATCTGCCAGATATTGGTTTTAGGGTTCACGTAACTGAAATACAGCCTGAAACCGCCATCAAAGGGTACAAGACAACTGCGTTCAATTGAAGGAGTGTTTCCAAGTGCGCTATTCACTATTTCGAATTCATCGTTGAAGTGAATGCCGTCAGAACTCTTCGAGACTCTGTTTATTACGCCTCTCCCTTCCCCCCTGGGTCTTCGTATTCGGTAAGTGAGATAGACATCCTTGCCGTGAACGACTGCCGATGGCGCACCGACCCAGTATCCGGGCGCATTTTTCTCTGGATTTCTGACTACGACAGAGTTTCTAACGTCGAAATCTGGCATAAATTCTATGTTTCTGGAACTGTGCTGTTTCATATCACGTCAACCGTGCAGTATTGCCATCTATAATTAATTTTACGTCATTCCATGTAGAATGCAGGCCTACATTTCGGGAGCAGGAACAATACCTGTGTGCATGGTGTAGCTCTTGCTTTGACATTTGCCTGAATATGTTTCAGCATGAACGGTGAGAATGATTTGATGCATGGGCTGCTTGTTTGTGTCATGCAACTGAGTTCAGCCTATCTGTTTCCTGAATTATGTTGTCGTGAATCGCTCAACATATCACTGTGAACGACGTAAGGCAGAGCATTACGGACGTGAATATTCAATACAATGACATCGGACTGCACCCGGCACGCGTGTACAAGATACCGAATGAATACTACAGAAAATGGATGAGAGAACATGGCAAGCAGGTGGAACCATCAATTCTTTATCCAGCAAGGCAGAGGTGAAAATCTCCTTTACTCAAAGACCTCATCAGTAGTTCCGAACGACAAATCCGGGATGATATTGATTGCTTGTGCAATATGCTCGTCGTAAAGTATGGCCGCCAAAACGACATGGCGCATCATTCCATCCATCAATGAAGCATGGGAGTATGTCGAGACCTAAATCAGTTTTTGGAAGTGTGACAAAGAATGAGTTAATGTGCAAGGTCAGGATTGTATAGAACCCTTCCATTTAGTGGTGTCCAACAGCCTTCAAATTTGACGACCGCTCCTGCATGCGCGACGACTACCAACTGAACGGCTGGCTGTTTGTCAATTTAATTGCAATTATGCTCCACTGTCGCATGTACAACCTGCTTGTTTCGCAAAAGATGCTCAGGAAGTATTCGCCTACAGACGTCATCCAACATCTGTCACGGGTCCAGGTGCTCAGCGTCAATGGGCAAGGGATAATGACGGAGTTGCGGGTTAACTTGGAAGAGCAACTCATATCATAAAAGGCGGAGGATGAAACTCGGGCCGAAACAGTGAAAGAAATAGAAGTGCACAAATCACTGCTGTCGGAAGGGATGAAATAGCGGCGGCCTGTGATTTACCGGCCCGCACCTGCAGAAACAGTGGAAAAATAGGGATATTAGACTACGACGGCACTGCCTCTGATGCCCAGCTCGTTGGCGGAGAGTTCTCCGCAAGGCTAAATAAGGAAAGTAGAACAATTGATGCTATTTGCCGACAGGCGGAGACAATATGCCGGCAGGAGATGTGGTGATTGGCTTGCTGACAAGTGGAAGGTCGAGGAATGCCATTGAAGCAGTAAGGAGAGCAAGAAATATTGGTCGCAATGGCCCCAAGACTGCGGAGTCAGGCTGGTTTCAGCGGTGGAACCACATGTTTGAATATCGGCTCTTCATCTGAAAATACTTGGAGGATAGAAGAGCACCGCAAACTCATAATGTTCATTCCGCCAGGGATAGAGGTATCTGAACTTTCCTGAATGCAGATGTCCTTGCAATCAATTGAGAATGAAGATGTTTTGGAAGAGGTTTTGTCTGCCGCTCAAATCTTTCCTGATTCACTTTTTTCTCCGCATCGATACGGCAGCAACAATTAGGGCAACAGCGGCCAGTGCGATAGCTCCGATTGCGAGGTATGTGTCGTTACTCGTGTCTGACCTGTTTGCAGTTAACCCGCTCTGTTCGGCGTTGAGTTTGCTGAGTAATGCAGAGTCCTGTTTTTGCAGATTCGTTATTTCAACCTGAAGATGACTGGTATTGACTCCGAAAGTTGTATTGACGTAATTCAGCTGTGCCTGCAATGAGCTGAGTTGTGACTGTACACTCAGGAGTTCGGTCTTCATCGCAGAAATGTTCGCCTGCAGAGCACTTATGTTGTTCCTCAGGCTTGTTATGTTGTTCCTCAGCTGCTGGATAAGTGATGTAACCTCCGACTGCAGGGCTGAAAGCCTGTTTGCAAGAGTTATCGTTTCGTTCTGTATGCTCGCGATCAGCGGGGATTCAAGATAGAAACTGATGTCATGGGACATGTTGGAAACGGTGGGCAGACCGTCCGCCGCAAGACCGACAACCAGAAGGCTGTAGTAGCCGGACCAGTCGGGAAGTCCGTTCTCAAACGATATGCTGCCTGAGCTGTTGCCGGAGGGAAGGTACAAGGTTCCGACCCATTCTTTGGCGGCAGTGCTGTAATAGAGAGGTATCGGAACGGTCGCCACATCGTTGATTACCGACGTGTATTCAGGATTGAGATCCGACGGATAGAGGAAGGCGGAATACATTCCGTACTGAACTTCCGTACCGTTAGGGTATGTTATGTTTGCCGTAACAGTGGCGGTCTGGCCTTCGTAGAGCACTGAAGGAGAAATGCTGACCATGGGCACGTTCGCCTTCGAAGTCACAAGTATCTGGCCATAGAAGCTTCCGGTCACCGAGCTACCGGAAATTGTGTTGTAGACCGAGCTTATGAGTATTGTGTATAGACCAGGCGGATTTGTGGAGGGTACAGGCAGCTCTGAAAAGGGAGTGGGTGAACCGAAAGATGGAACGGTAACCTGGCTGACCAGTACGCCGTTTGAGTTGACAAGCGAGAAAGTTACACTGGAGCCAAAGAGCACATTGGTATTGAACAGGTTGAGTGGCAGTGAAACGAATGGCGCAACATAAATGTTCTGGCCTGCACCGACGGAACCTGGCTCTACCCCCTGCGGACCGAGGATAAAGCTCTGCTGAAGGCCGACGCCATTTGTGACCGGCAAATACACGTAAGATGCGTTGCCTACGAACAGAATCGGGCCCGCGGGATATGTTTCGGTTATGGTTCCTTCATTCACGCCAAGTGTGCTGTTATAGGGCAGAATTATCTGCGGGCCGACCACGGAATAGCCGTTGCTAAGGACTGGGTTCGACGTGTCAAGTATGCTGTATGAAAGGGGAAACAAACCGAGCGGCGAATCAACTGCGGTGCCGTTGGTTATCCAGCTCTGCATCGCCATAACGGTGATCGGGACTGTAACAGTTGTATTGAAAATATATGAGTCAGCGGAAATCACATTCAGTATCGTTGCATAATATCCGAGGTAAACCTCGGCCATGCCGATGCCGGAAACTCCGGACGAATTACTGCCTGAGACCACTACGTCCGAAATGCCTGTATTGGCTGCCACTATGGGAACTGTCAGATAGCCTTCCCACGTATCTGTCGTACTGTTCAGTTTGAGGGTGGTTGAAGCGACCTCGCCGTCGAGCGAAATGAGTGACGCATTAAAACTCCCTGAAGTCACAAAACCAACAGAGCTCATTATGGTTGCGTTTACCGTTATGGTCGTGCCCTGGGGAAACTCGAATGGTTGCCCGCCAGTACTGTTCTCTGGTATGACCTGTATGGACAATGTTGGCGGGGGCGCGGTCATTGTCATTTTCTTGAAGTAATAGGCAAGCGCACCCATGTTGATGGCTCCCAAGCCCGTGACGAGGTTATAGCCCTTTCCCGCTGTCCAAGGTATGTTATACCCGACCGTTATAGGATCGAATGCTTTGCTATATACGGACGAGTTGCCTGCAAGCTGATAAAGCGCAGGATTAATCAGTCCGACCTTCCCGCCTTCGTACTGTCCCAGCAGTGCGATAAGTCCAGCAAACAACGGACTCGCTTCACTCGTTCCTCCGCTTATTCCGGCTTGATTGCCGGGGAACACATAAACCATGCCAGGGAATACGGAAGCCTCAAGCGAAACATCCGGAACCATCCTTCCTGCCGGATAGGGACCGTGACTGATTCTTGGCAGGTTCTGCTGATACCATGGCAATGGTTCAAGCATGCTGATGCCGCCGGTGCTCCCGCCGTAATTGACGAAATCTGGGACAAAACCATAATTCGACCAGGCAGTCTGGTTGAACGAACTGACCGCATTACCATTGAATGTGAGATATGTAGTTGTTCCGCCAAGCGCGGTGACAAAGGGAGATGTGGATGGATAACCCGGAGTACCCAGAGGCCCGGAGCTGTATCCGCTTCCACCCGCGTCACCGGTCGATGCTGAAAATGTTATGCCTTCCATAGAGCCGAGCTGGTAGAATAAGTCAGGGAGGATGACATTGAAATACGTCACAGGCGCAGGGAAATTTGCGAAGGTTGATTCGGGTATGGAAAAACTCTGCGACAGACTGTTTACGGCGTCGTCACCGACGATGGTTGATATGGGAGCGGCAAGCGGGAGATTTCCATTCGCAATATACAGGTCTATGGTGGCACCGGGAGCCATTGTATGGGACGCTTCGACATCAAGGCTAATCTCCCCGGCCCATCCTGTGGAGAGGCCGAGAGCGGGATTGTACGGCCCGATGGGTATGATGTTGAGGGCTGGCGGTGCCTGCAGACCATAGAGGCTGTCGAAATAACTGAGTTCCTGCGCTATGTATGGATCTCCATAGAAGTCGAGTATACCTATTGTCTGGCCCGAGCCGTTTATACCCTCCGAGTAGAGGCCGGTTGTGTTATAAACGGTTTGCAGCGCAGTGGCGGGATATGGCTCTATAGAGAAAAGTGGATTCACCTGCTGTGTCACTGTCCTCATGCTGTTAATCAATGTCTGATTGACCATCGTTGACGGATGGGAGAAGAGCGAAGCGGTCAGGTTGGACGCGTAGAAATCAACGCCGGGAATGAGCGGCGTTCCATATGCGTTGTAATAAGAAGATTTACCGTTCGAGTACAATCCAACCGACAGGCCAAGGTATTCCTTTATTTGCTTCACGGTGCCTGTTGCAACAATCAAGGAATTCATGGATTGTGCGACCACATTGAAACCATGCGCACTTAGATAATTCAGCGTGGATTGATACGCTTTGGAATTAGTGAAAAGGGTTCTTATTCTTGAAGGTGTCATGAAATGTCTATAAAGGGGGGAGCCGGGGGTGGAAATTGCAGTTGAGTAGTAGTTTATGAGCGATATGTTTGTGAGTGGAACATACACGGTAAAGGGAATAGTTGTGCTGTTGCTGAGGTTAGAGATCTGACTGTAACCTGATGCCGCCGTGTTCGGTATGGTCAGAAACCTACCGGAAGGCGCGTTGCCACCTGCACCAACTGCAGCAGGAAGATTCTGCAGGGAAGCATATCCTGCTGGCACAATCACCAATAAAGCGATCACAATCGCAATCACAATTGTCGCCAAAAATAGCTTATCACTATCCACTCTCCTCATGGTTCCACCACTCAATCCGGATAATAATAATCATATATATCCATACGTCGCCGAATCGGGAATAACACCTCAGCCTCTTGAAACAGTCGTTTTTGATTGGCCACCTGCTGTGTTTGATCGGAAACGCTTTCGAAATAAAGCGCTTACACTCAGTCAGATCTGCCGGCGCGCAGCTGGCAGGTGTTTCGAAGGGTTGGAATGACTCCTCCCAGCTTGATGAGAAGTGTCCCCTTCCCGCTCGGAAGGGGAGGCAGGCACAAGTCTGATAGTTAGTTTGCCTGCAGGGAGCTGAAAATGGTGTTCAAACCGACTGAACCAAAGGCGCTCTAGCCCTCTTTTGCCAGTCTTTTACCGCTGAGCGTATCCTGACAAATCCCGACTTTGGATGCGCTCCCGCCTAGAAAGAACTGTACCGGTGTAGCAATATCGCCACGCAGGACTTCTGTTGGTCAACAGTTGCGGGCACCTGACATGACGGCATTCATGATGCCTCGGGATTACCGCGCATGCGAAATGAATTTAGACTCGCCGGACATGGCGCGGCCAGAATGACACCGAGAAAGCAGCATATGGAAATAAAGGGAAGGGAACTTGAATACCTGGAAAGAAGGGGGCAGCGGATAAGGAAAATGAGCATATCAGTAGATGCATCATGCAACGTGATTGTGAGAGCGCCGGCCTGGGCTGCACACGGTGATGTGGAGAAATTCATAGCAGAAAATTACAGCTGGATTGAGAATTCGCTTGCGGAAATGTCAGCATCACGCAGGCAACCGATAGACGGCACCGATGGTTCTGTCGCCATACTCCACGGAAAGGAGATGACTGTCATGACTCACCCCACAAATGATGCCTCTTTGGAGGGAAGGTATGAACTGGACCGAAACGCAGGAGTGCTGAGAATCTTCACATCTGATAACTGTTCTGACGCAATACCTGTACTTGCAAGATTCTATTTTGACATGACAGCAAAATACCTAGGGACACGGATACCTGAAATTGAAAGCATAACCGGATTGTGTGCGGAGCGTTATGAGATAGGCACGTACAGGAGCAAGTGGGGGAGCTGTTCATCTGCGGGCATCATAAGATTCAACAGTAAACTTTCCCTGTTTCCGTACGAACTGATGGACTATGTCATAGTTCATGAGATGTGCCACCTGAAGAACAGGAGGCATGACACGAGATTCTGGGAAAGCGTGTCATCATTCATTGACGACGTCGGTGTAAAGAGGAAGAGGATGAGGAGTATCGCGCTCGGTGTCAGATTCGCGTGGTGAACCGGCTTCAGAGGCTCATCCAGACTATGGCAGTGAATATGAGCGCGGTGCCCGCCAGAGCAAAAAGCGTGAATATCTCGTCGAGCAGAAGGACGGAGATTAAGATGCTCACAACCGGTTCGAAAAGTGTGATGACTGTTGAGGCCGTGGCAGTGAGGCCCTTCAGTCCCCTGAACCAGAGGAAAAACGGAAATATGGTGCAGAAGAGAGAAAGATAGAGGACGGAGAGGAGCGGAAGGACACCTGTCAGAGGAGAAAGCGACATGTTTCCGCTGATGATGGTGAAGGCGGTAACGAAGAGGGCGGCGCATATGAATGATCCGGCGAACAGCTCCACCGGTTCGGATGTCGATGATGCCTTTTTTGTTACAACTATGTAGAGTGAAGTGAAAAGTGCACCTATCATCAGCTCTGACGCACCGGATATCGAGGAGCTCAAGCCGTTCTGTTCTATCACACCCGAGGTGAACAGTATGCCGATGACGCCGACAGCCACAGCGGGCCATCTCTTTCGCGATAGCCTTTCATCTATGATAAGATAGGCGAGGACAGGGACTATTATCGGGCCCGTATTGATGAGGACCGCTGCTTCCCCGGCCGTTGTTGTTACCTGCCCGATGTACTGGAAGAGAAAGGAGAGAGAAAGTATGAGGCCGAAGACCGCAGTTTCGCGGTTGATGAGGCCTGTGAATCTCCTGTTGTAGCGGTACTGGATTGCAAGCAGTATTACGGCGGCGATGATGAAGCGCCAGGAGAGAAAGGAGTAGGGGTTTATTGTAAGCAGCCCGACCTTTATCAGCGGAAAGGAGGTGCCCCACAGTGCGGCGGCCAGGAGTGTTGCACCTACAGCTGCAAGCCTTTCCCTCTCCATGTGAGCGGATGGTAGGACTCTCAGTTGATAAACATTATCCGTGGCATTCTCATTGTAACGTGCCGGTGCGGCCACAGGCTTCGGAATGAACGGATGGGTGCGGCCGAAGCCGCATCAGCGCCGGTGAAGAATTTTTATGGAAGTGCTGGTTAGAGGCAACGGTATGAGAATAGTTGTTGTGGGAGGAGGATGCAGGGAGCACATACTAACGGAAAGGCTCTGCAGGGAGGGCAACACAGTCTATTCTGTCATGCGCAACAGAAACCCCGGTATAGAGAGGCTGAGTTCCGACTTCTCGATCAGGGAGGAAACTGATGTTGATGGAACTGTCAGTTTTGCGGAGGGGAAAGGGATAGAGCTTGCCGTCATCGGACCGGAAACACCCCTTGAGGCAGGTCTGGCAGATGCGTTCACCTCCAGTGGGATCCCCTGTTTCGGTCCATCAAGGGACGCGGCGGAGATCGAGTTTTCAAAGGCGTTCACAAGAAGGCTGATGGAGAGTTATGGTATTCCAGGCAACCCCATTTACGCAGTGTTTGACAGTTTCGATGATGCGGCCGGCTTCCTTGACGGCTGCAGCAGCGACATTGTCGTCAAGCCAAGCGGCCTGACAGGGGGCAAAGGGGTGAAGATAGTCGGCGAACAGCTCAGCGACATCAGCGAGGCAAAGGTCTATGTCAGGGAACTGCTTGAAAGGAAGAAGGGAAGTGTCGTCCTCGAGGAAAGGCTCAGCGGAGAGGAATTCAGCCTGCAGGCCATAACAGACGGCAAAGAGATGCTTCCGCTTCCGCTTGCACAGGATCACAAGAGGGCATTTGAAGGGGACAGGGGACCAAACACGGGAGGCATGGGTTCCTACTCAATGAGCGACGGCCTCCTTCCGTTCCTGGAGGAGTCAGACAGAGAGAGGGCCATCTACATAATGCAGAGGGTGCTCCAAGCGCTCAGAAAGGAGAACCGGGAATTCAGAGGCGTTCTGTACGGCGGCTTCATGCTCACCAGGGATGGAGTGCGGCTCCTTGAGTTCAATGCAAGGTTTGCCGATCCGGAATCGTTGAATGTCATCTCTGTGATGAAGGGCAGCCTTACGGAGACACTGCTGTCCTCCGCAACCGGGCATCTGAAGAGGGAACTGTCTTTCGAGCGCATGGCAACTGTCTGCAGGTATTTCGTGCCTGTGGGCTACGGTGAAAAGCCGATCACAGGCACGGAGATAACCATTGACGAACGGTGCATCGGCGAGAAGGGTGCAACGCTGTATTTCGGTTCCGTAAACGCATCTGAGGGGAAGATACTGACCACATCCTCCAGATCGTTTGCATTGCTTGCGAAGGCCGAAGAACCGTGGGAAGCTGCAGCCATTCTGGAAAAATCATCCGTCTGTGTGGGCGGTCAGATATACAGCAGAAGAGATATAGGAAGCAGAGAAGAGATAGAGAGAAGGCGACAAAATGGAATTCGTCTTCACATGGCGCCGGATTTAGGGTGATCGTTTTGGTACTGGTGAATCTTGAGAATGTCATGACGGAAGTTGAGAAGGAACTTGATGAAAGGGATGAGATAAGGGAGATCGCCATAAGGAAGTCACGGGAGATTGTCAGAAATTCATCGGATCTCATATACAGATTGCACAGGGAAGCGGAAGGAAAGGATATAGTGGAGGGGTTCCGGAAACTGAAGGCGGACGTGATGGAACTGCTTACGCTCCTTGAAGGGAACTCGGAGATATATTACAGCGGATTTGTTGAAGACGCACTGCAGGAGTATGTTGAGGCCACGCTATTCAGATGTGCTGTCACTGGCAGGGAGATGCCCACACATCTGCAGATGAAGGTCGACGCTTCGACTTATGTTATGGGTCTTTCGGACCTGATAGGTGAACTGAGGAGATCTGCGCTGGACAGGATGCTTGAGGGAAATGTGGAGGCCGCAGGCCGGTGGGTGGAGGATATGGACAGGCTCTTTCTTGCCATATCCAGGCTCCACTATCCATCGAAACTCACCCAGATCAGAAAGAAGCAGGACAGCGCGAGAGCTATGCTGGACAGAACCATGGGGGAACTAACGGCTGCAAAGGCGTCACATGCGTTATCCGGTTTTGGAAAGAAAAGGAAAGGAGTTTGAAGAGTGAGGAGGCAGGGAAATGGAAAAGGGATCGAATACAGCTGAAATACAGTATACGGTGGATGCGAGAGACCACAGACTGAACAATCTGAGGGTTGAAATGCTTTTCAGACCTCCGCGCGGCAGGGTTGAGCTGTGCATGCCTGTATGGACTCCAGGTGCATACAGGGTTGAGGATTTTGCGAAGCATATTGTCGAGATAGACGCTTTCAACTCCGCCGGCAGGAGGATAGCACTGGAAAAGAGCGACAAGAGCAGCTGGGTTCTGAATGCAGACGGCAGGGATATTACCGTCAAATACAGGGTTCACGCGCACACCATTACCGTTCATCACAGTTTCTTCGATGACACGCATCTCACAATCAACGGCGCGAGCGTATTCCTCTATGCCAGGGGAATGGAATCGCAGCCGGCGACTGTCCGGCTAATTCCGCATGACGGATGGAACGTCGTGTCTACAGGCCTTCGCCATACGGAGGACAAATGGACATTCAGGGCTGAAAACTACGATACTCTTGTAGACTCCCCCATAGAGGCAGGGAATCATGAGTCGATTCATTTCAAATGCATGGAAAAGGACCATGAGATAGCCATATACGGTTCCAGCACCATAGACACACGGAAATTCGCCTCCGACGTGGAGAAGATAGTGAGGGCTCAGATATCCATAATGAAGAATGTGCCGTATGAAAGGTATGTCTTCATATATGATCTGCTCCCGGGCGCATCAGGCGGACTGGAGCATCTCAATTCGACCCACTGCCTTGCAGATCCGTTTTCCTTCCGCATAAGAGAAGAGTATATCGCCAAATTGAGCACCATATCGCATGAGTTCTTCCACCTCTGGAACGTGAAGCGACTCCGCCCTGTCCCGCTGGGGCCTTTTGACTATTCGAAGGAGGTGTATACAAAACTGCTCTGGTTTTCTGAGGGTTTCACTTCCTATTACACCTACATTGCACTGCGAAAGGCACGGATTCAGACGCCTGCTGAGTTCATGAGGAGCAATGCCAGAACAGCGGAGATATTCCTCCAGACACCTGGACGGAATTACCAGAGCGCCGAGGAATCCAGCTTCGATACCTGGATCAAATTCTACAGGCCGGACGAGAACACGGTCAACAGCGTCATCTCCTATTACACAAAGGGACAGCTCATAGGAATGCTTCTTGACATACACATAATAGACAGGACAGGCGGTAGGAGGAGACTGGATGATGTCATGAGACTCCTCTACAGGAAAACTTACGGCGAAGGAAAGGGTTTCACGGAAGAGGATTTCATCGAATCGCTGAGCGAGGTTTGTGACGGAGACGGCAAAACCCTCTACAGGAAACTTGTCGCAAGCAGGGGGGATCTCCCGCTTGCTAGATATCTCGCTCTTGCAGGTCTCGAGATGAAGTGGCATTCGGAAAGGAAGGCTGCCTGCCTGGGCATACGCATGTCTGAGAATTCGCCGGAGATTGTAGACTCCGTCATAGAGGGAATGGGGGCAGCTGAAGCAGGTGTTCTTCCGGGAGACGAAATAATAGCTGTGAACGGCATGAGGGCAAAGGCAAGGGAACTCAAGAACAGGATTGCAGAGTTCTCCCCCGGGGAAAATATCAGGCTGACGGTGTCAAGGCACGGCCTGATGAAGGACATTGAAGTGAAGGCATCGGAGAAGCCGGGACAGCTGAGGTTCGTTCAGAATCAGAAGGCCGGCGAGAGGCAGAGGAGAAACTACGAAAAGTGGTCATACTCACGATGGAAGGAAGGGCTGGATTACGATAAAGTCAGGGATCCGGCATCGCATCTGAAGAGAAACGAGATGCTCTGAATCCGGACACTGCCACCCGGGACGGGACAGCATGCCAGATCCGCCGTCGGAACAGGCGCCCTACCTTTCGCGTATATAGCTGTCAAAGAACATGAGGGATAATTCAGGTATGAAGAGACGTGCGTCATAGACAGCTTCATTCCGGGTGAGAAAGCCGATGTAGGAAAGACCTCCCGCCGATTTTATGAAACCCACATCGCTGTAGACATCATCCAGGCTCCCGCTCTTTGTGCCCGCAATACCGTCCGGAAGGAAGAGTGATATCCTTCCCCTGTCGTGCTGGTGCATCATCAGATCGGTGAAGACTGATCCATGGTTTTGCGGATCATTCTGTCCGCACCCGGCAGTATGCCGCTTGAGCAGCGCGAAGACATCGTTGAGCGATGTTGTATTGTCAATTCCGGCGCTCCTTGCTTCAAAATCAAGCATGCGGCGCCTCAGCTTCGTGGCGCTCATTCCGTTGGCATCGATGTGCTTCTGTATATTCTGCATTCCGTATCTGTCGATGAGGAAATTGGTTGCCGTGTTGTCGCTCACATCAATCATCAGCGAAAGCAGTGAACGTATGGTTAGAGTTGAGCCCGAGAAGAACTTTAGCATGCTCTCATCGTCGGGTGAAAGGGAATCGACCTCCACCTTCTCATCGAGATTCTTCTCCATCAGCAATGAGAAGTCGAGAAGAAAGAGCTTGATTATGCTGGCTGCAGGAAACTCAGATGACACATTGTGCCTGAAGATGAAGTTGCCTCTGCAATCCTCGATTGAGATGGACACGTCTTTGCCGTAGCTGTCGACAATGCTGTTCAGCCTCTTCATCAGGACATCCGACATTTGCGTCTGCACTGTGCGACGAATTTGTTCCAATGAGATAAATGTGTCCCTGCACCATGTCGGTGCTCTGATGCATGCTGGATTTTCTTCATCTCAGGAGAGTGATACGCGTCAGCAGTGACATGGCACTTGGATCCATCAACAGTACCTGTGCAGCGGCAGAGGTTAGGGTGCTGCTTCGATCAGAGAAGGGACGATGCAATTACTGGCGTCTCTGCACAGCAGTTCCTGGAAATGATATGACATATGCCGTTTCCGCGGACGTTTATTTTCATATACATTCACATTCCGGGGCCGGCAGCGTCTCTCAGGTCTGTTCCCATATACTGATGCCCGGAAAAGGATAACTTTCAGGACGCTCTACACTCTACCATGTCTTCTCTCGAAAACATCACGGAGCTGACCGACAGGATGGGACTGACCGACCGGGAGTTTCAGGATGCGCTTGACGAAGGAGTGGCCGTTGCATCTGTTGCAGGGCAGATATCAGGCAAGAATCTATGGTCTCTCGATACGGACAAGGGAGTGATTCTCTACGCAGTGACAAGAGTCCTCAGACCGTCATTTTGCGTTGAAACAGGTGTCGGCCCCGGAGTGTCCTCGACTTTCTTTCTCTCGGCACTTGAAAAGACGGGACACGGACACCTGCATTCGATAGACATTGGTGAAAAGTACGGTGAGGAGGCGGAGACCTATCCGGTCGGTTTTCTCGTTCCTGAGGAGCTGAAGAACAGATGGACACTTCATGTCGGAGATTCGCGCAGACTTCTGGTCCCGTTGCTGAATCGGCTGCGTACAATAGACCTGTTCCTGCACGACAGCAGCCACGAGACCGAACATGTAATGTTCGAGCTGACAGCGGCATGGAGGCACATGAAGAAGGGCATCATTTTCGTAGACAACAGCTCCTGGACAGATGCTCCGGAACTCTTTTCAAGGAATGTCGGGACGGACATGATACAGCTCAGCGGGAAAAGCGGAGGTTTCTGCGCCATAGTGAAGGGATTCTGAGGAACAGTTGCCGGACGGCGCATGGCGGTTTCGCGGAAGAAAACTGTTCTGCTTATCTGTTACCACTTTTGCGAGGGAACTCTGCATCACGGTCCGCTTTTCTTCAGGGGGCCGCGATGCCAGAAGGTTTTAATACAGACGGACTGAATGGAAAAGAAGGTGTGCATAAGTTGACCTGGAACGGTGTGCTCAATCGAATAGACAGCTACAGGTATGAGATACCGAGGAGCTACAAGGAAGGAATGAGGACTTCCACGATTGTTTACTCCGACGACACAATGATCGAGTCCATCAAACAGGACAACGCACTTGAGCAGGCCGCCAACATCGCAATGATGCCGGGCATAGTCGGGAAGGCACTGGCGATGCCTGACATACACTGGGGCTACGGTTTCCCGATAGGCGGTGTCATAGCCGAGGATGAGGAGGAAGGGGTGATCTCACCGGGCGGACTAGGCTTCGACATAAACTGCGGGGTAAGAATGGTCAGGACTGACCTGCAGTATGACGATGTAAAGGGCAGGATAAGGGAGCTCATTGACACACTCTTTTCCCTGGTACCCTGCGGTGTCGGCTCCGAGGGTAGCGTGAGCGCAAAGGGAAATGAGATTGACAGGGTGCTTGATGAGGGTTCGCACTGGGCGGTCGAGAAGGGCTTCGGCTGGAAAGAGGATCTTGAAGTTACGGAGGAGAACGGGCTTTACAGGATTGCGGATTCTTCCAAGGTCAGCACACGGGCGAAACAGCGAGGCAGGACGCAGATAGGAACACTTGGCTCCGGAAATCATTTCCTTGAGATTGACAGGGTCGACAGCATATTCGAACCCGAGGCAGCGAAGAGCTTCGGCATCACAGGGGAAGGGCAGATAGTCGTTACGGTGCATTCGGGCTCGAGGGGACTGGGCCATCAGGTCGCGACCGACTACCTCAAGATAATGGAGGAGAGGTCGGCATCATACGGATTCTCCCTCCCTGACAGACAGCTTTCCTGTGCCCCGATCAGGTCGAGGGAAGGAGAGGATTATTTTGCTGCCATGGCAGCTGCGGCAAACTTCGGATGGGCGAACAGGCAGCTGATACTGCACAGGATAAGGGAGGCATTCTCCAGGGTTCTGGGAGCGTCGGCGGAGGATCTGGGAATGCACATGGTCTACGACGTTGCGCACAACATAGCGAAGGTTGAGGAATACGAAGTGGAGGGAAAGAGGGTGAGGGCATACATACACAGGAAGGGAGCGACAAGGGCCCTTCCAAAAGGGCACCCTCTTGTTCCGGCGAGATACTCCGGCATCGGACAGCCTGTGATCATCCCGGGGGACATGGGAACGGCAAGCTACGTCCTGGTCGGTGCCGAGGGGTCGGTGAAGGAAAGCTTCGGATCCACATGCCACGGAGCGGGGCGCGTTCTGTCAAGGAAGGCTGCCACGAGGATGTACACGGAGAAGGCAGTCAGGAAGAGGATGAGTGACAGCGGCATATACCTCAGGTCAGCAACAGTGGACGGAATACTTGAGGAGGCGCCGGGGGTTTACAAGAACATAGATGACGTTGTCAGGATCACTCAGGGGGCCGGCCTTTCAAGAATTGTTGCCAGGGTTGTGCCGGTAGGCGTGATGAAGGGATGATCCGGTCTTCCTGCGCCGTTGAGTGCAGGGCATGGGCGTCACCCGAATATCGCATCATAGGCCATTCTTGAGATCTGGGGCCTTATGGCAGGGTCGCAGGCGACCATCAGCCCCCATGACTGCGGAGGATGCATCTGGACAGCCCGCGCTATGGGGCTCAGGGAAGTCAGTTTCCTGACCTTTCCATCGTCATCGAGTATTGGAACCTCAGTCTTTCCCTTCCTTCTCCTGCGCGCAAGAAAGTCACGCGGCGCAATGTCAATTATGACGCTCCCGGGCTCACCCCCGGCAAGGGCAGACAGTTCATCCTCCATCCTGGCGAGCCTGTTGCCTGCTGAGAGCACAGTTATTCTCTTTCTCTCATCAGGGCTCATCCTCTCGAGGTTGAGCTGCAGTGAACTCTTGAAAAGGCGCCTGTATTTGAGTCTGAGGGCAACCTCCCTCTGGTACCCCCCGTTTGCCTTCAGCCTTTCTGAGAGCGATGCGTCCGTGTCCCTGAACACGTCGACAAATGCTGCCCTGTCAAGCATTGAAACCGCCTTGGCAAGCATCATCTCTGCGATCCTGACAGTGCGGTGAAAGTAGACAGCACTGTTCATCAGTATCCTGGACACGGTAAGGCCTTCAACAGCAGCCATTCCCCTCCTCTCGACAACCATCACACCGTCGGCGAGGGATGATGTCTCAATTATCCTGGCGGCATCGACACTGCCCTGGGCAACACCTGTGTAATGCGAATCCCTCATCAGGTAGTCGAGCTGGTCAACGTCGACCGGGCCGTGAATCAGGGATGTGAGATAGCCCGGTATTGATTCGGTACCTTCCTCCAGCATTACAAGTTGTGCCACTTCCTTCGGGGACAGGCCCATTGATTCCAGCGATTCGCATATCCTCCTGGACCCTGAAAGGACGTAGCGCTCGTCGGAGGGTACCGTGTCCATCTCCCCCATTATTATGCGGGCGCTGAGTTCCATGTGGTTGATGCCGAGCCTGAGCCTTAGGACATCCTCGAATGTGTGCGAGAATGGGGGGTGGCCTGCATCATGCACAAGCGCTGCCGCAAGAAGGAGATCCTTCTCCTGCCCCCCGATGCGCAGCCTTTCAGAGAAGAGGGATGCAAGATGGTAGGTTCCGAGCATGTGCTCGAGCCTGGTGTGGTTTGCACCGGGAAAGACAAGGTTCGCAAGTCCGAGCTGATGGACATGCCCCATCCTCTGCAGTTCAGGTGAATCGAGAATCGATGCAAAGCTGTCATCCATTCTGACACTTCCGTGAACACTGTCGTGGATGACGGTGTAGCTCCTCTCCGCCATGTTCCTGCATATACGCCGGGGACTATTTTATTGCATCAATCCGCCCGGCACGTGAGCGGAACTGCGGCTTGAGCGGCAACAGGGCATACGGCATGAATTGGCGTTGAGGAGAATCGTGTGGTCAGTTTTAAATCCGAACAGGAAAAGTAATGGCGGGTCAAATGGAAGCACTAAATCTGAAGACGGACCGTATCAGAACATTCATAGAGGGTTTTGACGACAGGATACAGGGAGGCATAAGGAAGGGGCACATAGTGCTTCTCTTCGGTGCACCCGGAACCATGAAGTCTTCGATTTCAATGAATGTGCTCTGGAACAACGCGAGGAAGCTGAAACTGAACTGTCTGTATATCTCACTTGAGGAAACAAAGCAGAGCCTCATGGAATCGATGCAGTCCCTCGGATTCTGGCCGGTGGACGAGTCAAAACTGCTGATTTCAGACATAGCCACGCTGAGGCTCGAACATTCGGAGGCGGACAGCGGAAGAGACTGGTTCAAGATACTTGAAGACTACATAAGGAAGAGGACGGAGGCAGGAGGTGTGGATCTGCTCGTCCTGGACTCATTGAACGCCGTCTTTTCACTCAAGAATGTGGTGAATCCAAGACAGGAACTCTTTCATTTCTTCGGTTTCCTCAGGAAACTCAACATAACTTCTTTCATCATATCCGAACTGAGGCCGGGAAGCGAGGAGATATCGGCCTACGGAGAGGACTTCCTTGCAGACGGTACAATAGCGCTTCGCTTCCATCAGGTGGGAGAGGCGGATTACCAGCTCAGGATAAGATGTCTCAAACTCAGGCATTCTAGGGTGGAACATGGGTACATGACGCTCATATTCAAGGATGGCGTCTTCTCGGCAACGCCGCCGATTTCGGAATGACTTCAGAAACCGCCCTTTATCTTGTTCCTGTCCACCTTTATGCCGGAGGGTGTCACGATGAAGTAGTTCTTTCCCAGGCCCGCAACGTCCCCGCCGACGTCCCTTGCGACAAGCTTCAGATCGTTCGTTATCCGCTTCATGGCAAGCTGGTCACCCGAAATTGCAGTGTAGTCCAGCACAAGTATGTGGCCGTTGAAAACGTGGGCCGTGAGCTTGCCAAGATCGTCATACCTGTAAATCTCCGCCACCTTGATCAGTGTCTTTGCACCAACCTGATTCTCCCCCTCAAAATTCATCTGAGTCAGATCAATAAATTCCGCTGTCTCAACGGGTGAGCCGTCCCCTTTCCCATATTCCTTTTTCTTCAGAATTGCCATCCAATCCCTTCAGATGTGATATCCGAAGTGGTTATTTAGATTTTATCCGGGCAGCCCGCTGCCTTGAAGCAGCTCCTTCCAGGCAGCGCTTTGCCTATGCATAAAAGCCTGCTGAAACGGGAAACGCGGCAGGACAGGGAAGCCGATATGAGGAGAACATAATGGCCTGGCGGCCGCGTTACGGAAAATACAATGAAAACAACTTTCCCGGAAGAGAGAAGGAAAGACGGGAGCCGCTGACCGACATGTGGGCGTGCAGTGCTGGCCGGTTCGCCGGCTCCGGTGGAAACGGCGCCGGAAGCCATTTCATCTCTATCTTGAATCACCGGCAGGTTCGCGGGTGGATGAGGAGTCAGGCAGGGGAAGGGCAAACCTGCGGTTTCCCGCTGACTCAGTTCCGAAAATATGGTTAACGGCGTCTCCAGACCGGCACCTCAACCCCTGATGTATATGCCGGTGAGCACATATGCGATACCGTAGATCAGGTTCACCACACCCTGAAGCACAGGCAGAACGGAGCTGACAACGCCTATGTCATAGAAATTCAGGATGATGCCGGAAGGTATAACAGCGATCGATATGAAGAGCCCGCCGACAAGGGCTATCCAGAGCATTGATCTGTGTTCGGCTAGAGATATCCTGTGTATCAGGAGAAAGAATGAAACATAGACAAGCGTGTACACTACCATTGACACTGCCATCGCGCTGAAGAGCGATGGAGGAGGTACAGCCAGCGACAGTGAGGAGGCTGTACTGTAGAGCGAGAGCAGAGGAAGGGCGAACGGAAGGGAACGTGATGAAAGAAATGATACAAGCGCGGCAAAAGAGTACATCAGGACAGCGTAGACAACGCCCCGTCTTTCCTCAGTGTTCATTGTCCTGAATTCAGAAAAGAGGAGGACGAGACCGGCAATGACAAGCACGTCTCCCGCCACACCATAACCTCCGGGAATGAAGATATCGCTCAGCGCAGCGATTATGAATGCAACGCCTATCAGTGCTATGGCTGCACCAATTAGCCTGTAGCGGAAACGCAGGGTCGTAACCGTGCTTATCATCTCTTTGCCATTTCTTTGCCATTTGATGAGATTCTCTTACTATTAAATGGATGACGACGGACTGCTCCATGAGACGGCAGGGGTGTGCACTGAGGAAACCCGACATACAGTTAAATCGGAAGTGAACCAATCCGGGATGGATGTCGGTTATTCTCTTCGGCTTTGAACCATTCGGCGAATTCAGGGAGAATCCGTCACAAAAGGCTGTTTCAATGCTTGACGGAGAGAGAATAGGCGGAATGAAGGCGGAAGCTGTTATCCTCAGGGTGGATTATCCCTCTGCGGAGAGGACAATAATGAGGGTGTTCGATGCACGCAGGCCACTCATAGCTGTCGGAACCGGTCTAGCGGCAGGGAGGAACAGGGTCAGCGTGGAAAAGGTTGCAATCAACTTCATGAGTTATCCCGGAATGGCGCCTGAATCCGCATCAGGCCTTCGGAAGGTCATTGACCCGGCTGGGCCCGACGGCATCTTTCCTGCCGTTGACGTGGAGCGAATGGCCGATTTCCTGAACGGCAGAGGCATACCGTCCGCTGTCAGCCTTTCCGCAGGATCCTATCTGTGCAACTTCGCAATGTACCTGATAATGAGGGAATGCAGAAACAGGGGGATTAAGGGATGCTTCCTCCACCTCCCCTGCGATCAGGATATGGCACTGAAGGGCGAGTATTCAAAATATCCCTATATGAGCCTGGAAGTCATGACGGACGCGATAAGAGGCGCTGTGGAATTCTGCGCCGGAGAGCTTCGCGGCCCGCACTTGCATGGAGCCGCGGAAAAGGTATCAGGAGACAAAAGTACTTCATAGTGGTATTCATCCTGTGATTTATGAAAACTGCACCTTTTGGGAATAGCGGCATTGTCACATCAAGAATTGTCTACGGCACATGGTATCTTCCGCACGAGGACAGACAGGATGAAAGAGGGCTTTACCCGGTGGACAGGAAGAAGGCGGTAGCAATCATTGACAGGGCGTTTGAATCAGGAATACGCTGCTTCGACACGGCTGATGTCTACAGGGGAGTATATTACAGGGCATCCGATAAGCCGGGATTTGAAAACATCGGCCAGTCGGAGAGAATACTCGGGGAGGCTCTCAAAAAGCTGGACCGTGAGGAATATGTGATTGTGACAAAGGTGACAGGACGCACTGGCCCGCTTGAAAATGATGCGGGACACGGCAGAAAGCACATAAGAAGTGCTGTTTCCCGAAGTCTGGAAAGACTCCAGACAGATTACATAGACTTCTATCTTCTGCACGCTCCCGATCCTGGCACATCCCTCGAGAATGCCGCACGCAGCATGAACCTGCTCATAGAGGATGGAAGCATCCTCCACTACGGAGTATCAAACTTCAGACCCGATGAGGTAGAGGAGATGTTCTCTGTTTGCAGGGAATGCGGCCTTGAGCCCCCGTCGGTGATGCAGGATGTCTACAATCTGATAAACAGGGAGTTTGAGTCATCCAAACTCAGAATTGTTGAAAAGCATGGAATGGCCGCCATGATTTACAGCCCGCTGGCGCAGGGAGTGCTTGCTGGAAGACATTCGACCGGGGGCGGAATACCACGGAGCCGGTACGAAAAACTGTTTTCCGAAAAGGTACAGTCTCTTGCATCCTCACCCGAGATCGAAAGAGTGAAGAGGATCGGTGAAAGGAGATCGGTGCCGATGTCACAGGTTGCACTCGCCTGGCTGCTCAGAAAGAGCGAAAGGATCTTCCCGATAGTTGGAGCTACTGAGGAAAGCCAGATTGCCGAATGCTCCATGTCCACAGAGGTTGAACTCAGCGATGACGAAATGAAGGAACTTGAGGGAAAGTGATCTGAGCAGGCAGCCCTCACTTTGCGGAAAGTTCCTCATTGAGCTTCCACAGCCTGTCGCCGACGTGGTAGATTGATTCGGCATACCTGCCCTTCTCCTTCCTCCCGAAGGATGCTCCGCTGACAGTGCTCCTTCCGATTGCGAGCGGCCTGCCGTATTTCTCCTCCCTGACCCATATCACCATTCCGCTCTCGACCGCAGCGTCTCCACCGACAACGCCCGGACCCATTATGTCAGCTCCGTTCACAACAAATTTCACCGCGCCTGAGTCCACTGTTATGAAACGCTTTGTCGCTCCGTATCTCAGAAGACCCGGGAGCGAAAGGAAAGGTTCCCCCTGAATCTCCACTGCAACGATCTCGCTGTTCAGAATGTATACGTTCTGTTCAAGACCGTAAACTTCAGCAACCTCGACCGGATCACCATCACCGAATGTCCTTGTGCCAAGCTTCCCGTCAAGATCTGAGGCAAGGGATGCAACATCCTTCTGCCTCAGCCTGTGCCTCCTTCTGATTCTGAATGATGCCGTCATAATGAAACACCTTCATGCAGGATGGCTGGTCCTTTCCATGACGCTCCACCAGTCGGATGACTGCACTTATATAAACACGATCGTTTATTTGTCCGGCATGGAGGACAACAACCGGGGCATTTGCCCCAAGTGCGGGACCCAGAACGAGCCTGGCTCACTCTTCTGCAGAAACTGCGGGGCCAAACTGGACTCCCCGGTCAGGTACTGCACCTCCTGCGGCAGACCTCTTCCTTCGCCCTCAACCGCAGTATGCCCGGCATGCGGTGCCGTGCAGAGCCGGCCTGTCCAGGCACCCGTTGCGCCTCTATCTGTTCAGGCGCCGGTGCAGCAGAATTATTCGGTGATGCCCCAGCAGCCCGTGTCCGTCCCGGGAGGAGACGTGCTGATACTTCCTTCGGCTGCGGATTTCGACGCGCTGCGAAGAATAAGGAGATTCGGGCTAATCGGTATTGTGGAAGCGGTGATCTCCATAATCCTCCTCTCCAGCGGTATGGATTCCGTAATTGTGCCGGCAGTAGGCAGGGCCGCTGCTCTTTTAGGCCTGTCCCTGCTGGCAGCACTTGTGGTAATTGCGGACATCGGCCTCTATGTTTATGCAGTCTACCAGGTGCGTTCGGCCTTCAGGCTGCTCTCCAGACAGGACAGCAGATTTTCAACTCCCGCCTCTCTCGTAAACCTGCTGCTTCTCTCCATATCGCTCATAGGCGTTGTGTTCATTTTACTGTTTGCTGCATTGGCTGCCCACACCGTAGGTGCGGTGCTCCTGCTGGCTGCTGTCATACTGATACTTGCAGTCGTCGCTGTCGTCGGGGTCGTAGGTTTGCTGCTCGGATTGTGGAGACTCGGTTCGAGGTACAGGGACGATGCCATGAAGGTTGCGGCCATCCTGTTCATAATACCGTTTCTCAGCGTTGTTGGCGCAATTCTTGTATTTGCTTCCTCCAACTCCCTACTTAAGAGGATGAAAGGATCCTGAGCGCAGGTCGGACAATGGCTGAGTTAAAATACCCTGTCTTCCAATCGCATGACGTGGACTACTTCGGAGACATCATTGAGGAGATAAGGGCTGAAAGAATAACGGATGCCGAAGAGTTTGAGAGAAGGAAGGTCCAGCTGTGCAGAAAGCACGGCATGGAAGCCATTCCGCCCAACTCCGAAATACTCAGGAGAGTCCCGCCTGACCTGTTTGAGAAGGTGCTGCCCATTGTCCGGCTCAAGCCCTCGAGGACACTTAGCGGCATAGCCTCTGTTGCAATAATGACCTCGCCATACAACTGCCCGCACGGTACCTGCATCTACTGTCCCGGAGGTGTATGGAACAATTCGGCGCAGGCATACACAGGAAAGGAGCCCGCAGCGAGAAGGGCCGGAATGAACGACTTCGACCCTTACAGGCAGACGAAATCGAGGCTGGAGCAGCTCAACGCGATAGGGCACTCCACCAACAAGATTGACCTGATAATAATGGGCGGGACATTCACTGCAAGGACAGAGGAATACCAGCGGTGGTTTGTAAAGAGGGCCTTCGATGCGATGAACGGCTTCGATGCAAAGGACATCAGCGAGGCGCATGCCTTCAACGAGAGGGCCGAGAACAGGTGCATCGGGCTCACGGTGGAGACAAGGCCGGATCAGCTCAGTCAGCACCAGATAGATTTTTCACTTGGACTTGGCGCAACGAGGGTGGAGATAGGGGTGCAGTGCCTCTTTGACGAGGTGCTCAGAAGGGCAAACAGGGCACACGATGTGCAATCAGTGATTGATTCAACTGCAAGGGCGAAGGACAGCGGGATGAAGGTGGGATACCACATGATGCCCGGCCTTCCGGGTATGACTGACGAGATGGAACTGGAAAATTTCACGCGTCTCTTCTCATCCCCCTCATTCAGGCCGGATATGCTAAAAATTTACCCCACACTGATAATCGAGGGAACGCCGCTATATGAGATGCACAGGAAAGGGCTCTATGATGAATACACGCTGGAAAAGGCCGTGAAGCTCCTGGCAAGGGTGAAGAAGGACATACCTGAATATGTGAGGATACAGCGCATACAGAGGGATATTCCTGCACCGATGATATCCGCCGGTGTAAAGAAGAGCAACCTCAGGGAACTCGTAAGGGTTGAGATGGAAAGGCAGGGATGGAAATGCCGCTGCATCAGGTGCAGGGAGGTGGGGCACCTTGGAATTGCGGAACAGGGCATAAAGAGCAGCGAGGTCGATCTCAGAAGTATGGAGTATGAGGCAAGCGGCGGCGTTGAGCACTTCATCTCTTTCGAATACAACGACGCAATAGTCGGTTACCTCAGGCTGCGCCTTCCGCCGTCCGGGCCTGCATACATCAGGGAGCTGAAGGTGTTCGGGCGTGTGGTCCCGGTGGGCGAGGATTCTCACCAGGACTGGCAGCACAAGGGATATGGGAGCAGGCTGGTCGCGCAAGCCGAGGAGATATCGAGGAACGCCGGCTACGGGAGGATACGGGTCACAAGCGGCGTCGGTGTCAGGGATTACTACAGGAGACTAGGGTATGACAGGGACTCCTTCTATCTCGGCAAGAATATTTAGGCGGTGTCACTTTTCCGATCGTTGAAAATCGCTTCGAATGATTATTAAGCCGAATGATGTTTATATAGGCCGATGACAGACACATGTGAGAGGGCTGTTTAGCCGGGGAAGGTAGACAAATCCATGAGCTGTCTTCTGTGCGGAGAGGAAATTTCCGGGGATGCTGCCATCTGCACCTCCTGTGCCTTCAGCAATCTTGAGGATGAATGGTATTCAGAAAAGGCTTCGGATGGCTACTTCAGGCTGAGGGGAAATTCAGAACTCGTCGCTGTTCTTTCAGAAGAAAGCTTTGAGCTCACGCCAGGGTCCGATGACTTCAACAGGAGAATGGATGCACTTCCCGACACAGCGGAGGGATACAGAACAGCGGCCGGGATGATGACCGAAGTTCTGAACGACCTTGGCATCAGGAACGGCAATTTCATACTTCCGCGCTTTGAGAACATTGCAGGAGCACTCAGGAAGCTGGAAGGCTATGAGGAACACTTTCCAGGCACAGCTGACAGGGAATTCTACATCGCAATGGCGAAACTCTACAGAAACGCAGCAGTGTCATTTCATCTCCCTCTTGTTCCCGAAGGCTTTTCTGAGAGCAGGAAGAGGGCGCTTCAGGGGAAGGCGTCATACTGGGAGAGCAAGGTCTCTGTCGACGGAGAGGAAAAGCTGGAGGCAGGGATCGGGGGAGTTGAGAGTGCGGCTGCTGCACCGCCTGCCGGAGAGGCTGAGCCTCGCGGCGACATAAAAATGCTCGCGCCGAAGGTGGAGATGCTGAGGGAAAGGATAAGGAGCATCGAGACCGCCATAAGCAGCCTGCAGTCACAGGCAAAAGCGCGCCGGGACAGCGTCCCGGAGAATGGCGCAGACCTGACAGATGGGGAGACTGCAACGGCCCCTGAGGAGGGTGCGGAGTACCTTAGAAAGAGGGTCAGGACCGGATACATTGCCGGCCTCTATGCGGAGGCACTGGAGGACAGCTTCAGTCTTTTGCGCACATTCAGGCCTGAAAGGCAGGATCTGCTTTACGCCGTTCTGTGCTCACTGAGGCTCAACGACAGGAGCCGTGCCGAGGAAGCGCTGGCAAGAGCACTTGAAACAGGGCTCTACGAATATACGGATATGGTAAAGGCGATATTTTCATGGAAGGACGGGAAATGGGGACTTGCGCTCCAGCGGCTGGATGCGGAAATCGGGAATTTCTCTTCGGCAGCTGCTTTCATCCTCAAGCTGAACATATGTGCACAGTATGGCATAACGGACAGGGAAGGAGAGCTACGCGAACAGCAGAAGAGGATTGGAGACATTGCTGAAGGCGTCAACCTCATCTCGCAGATTTATCTCGCCCTGGGAATGTGGGGTGCCGCCATCCAGAGCATGAATGCCGTGCCGATGGAAAGATGGAATGATGAGGCCTATTCCGCATTCGGAATGGCGCTTGAAGACAGAGGAGATGAACCCGGAGCGGTCAGGGCCTATGATCGCGCGCTGGAAATCAATGCGAAGAACAGCACGGCACTCATAAGGAAAGGGCTCATAATGGCCAGATCTGCCAATCACGCCTCTGCCCTCCAGCTCTTCAGCGGCGCCACAGATCTCTGGCCGGCCACAGCCTGGCTGATTGCGGGTGAATTGCGTTACCTTGGAAGGACAGATGAAGCGATAGCTGAAGTCAGGCGGGCACTTGCATCAGATCCGACAGATCTCAAGGTTGCAAAGACAGGGCTCGCGGTTGCGGCGGAGGCGGGCAGGGCAGCGGACAGGAGGCAGTTCTCGCTTCTCATCAGGGGGATGGGGCTGAAATGAGTTCCACTGTTTCACGCCATGTCCAGCCGGAGCATGAAGACAGGACGGGCATGTTTGCCTCCCTCTCTTTCGACGATTACAGCAGCATATGCGCCTCCATAGCTTCCGCTCTGAAGGTGAGCGTGGGGGGCAGGGAGCTCTTCGATGAGATATTCATAATCACCGGAAAGAGGGGAGGAACGGATTGCACACTCCTCTTTCCCCTGCCTTCCGTGCCGATTGATGTTCAGAGACTTAACAGGGCTGCAAGAAAGGCAAAACTGCGCAGGCAGCATGTGATCCTGCTCTCCCCTGAAAGGCTTGACACCGGTGCGCTCAAACTGAAGGGCGTGGATGAAAGCGTCACAGGAAATGCATTCACGAGGATTGCTTCATCGACGGCCCGGTACAGGAACATTGCAATGACGGGCCCTGCCACAAAAGGCAGGGGAACGGCTGTGGATGTGCAGAGAAGGTACAGGGACGCGATGATGTATGCAAGGGGAAGATACGATGCAGGTGATTTCGACGAAGTTCTCAGGGCTCTGGACCTCCTTTCCTCGATGAAACCGGAGTCTGAGGAGGTTTTCAGGCTCAGGGGGCTTGTCTTTCTGAGGGAGAAGAGGTTTGAGGAGGCATTGAGACAGTTCGAAATGGCGATAAAGTGCAACGGCGCCAGTACGGACAACTGGCTGGGCAAGGCGTCTGCACTGTACGCGATGGGTGACTACTCTTCGGAGATTGAATGTTACAACAGAGTGCTCTCCATCAATCCCGGACATGTAAGGGCCCTCCAGAACAGAGGGGTTGCACTCCAGAATATGGGCAGGGTGAACGAGGCTGCCAGGGATTATGAGAAGGCGCTGAAATATTCTCCCGGCAATCCGGACATAATGCGCAACCTTGCACTCGCACGCTACTCGATGGGTATGGCCGATGATGCTCTCTCCATTCTTGAAAAGATACTCTCCGCAGCTCCAGGTGACATGGCCGCACTGAGGACCAGGGCACTGATAATGGCGGAAAGCGGAATGAACGGTGCGACTGCCGCCCTGAAGGAATATCTTCAGAAGAGGGAGGATGGAGCCGTGATGGCCGTGGCCGCATCTGTTTTCCTGAAGAACGGCGACATTGCTGAAGCTGAGCGCTATGCAAGGCGGGCACTTGAGATTGAGCCGGGCAATGAGATCGCCGTGCAGGTTATTGGGGAAATAGGTAAGGGCAGCGAACCGATGACGGCCACCCCGGTTGCGGCCACATTCACTGCAGGGGACCAAATCCCATCCTCTGAGGCTGCAAGCAGCGGACCTTCAGCAGGGCGTTATCAGGAAAAGCTGACGGCAGAGGAGATAGAGGAGGCTGTGCGCAGGGACTTTCCTTCGCCTCAGGAGAGGGAGGGCGCGCTTGTTCTGCTGAGCAACATAAGGACAAATGAAGCGAAGTATGCTTTTTCAAGGCTGATGAACGGCATTGAGTCGGCCGACATAACCACAGAGGATCTTGCGCTTGCAGCTGAGAGATGGGCGTTTTCCTGCGGAAGATACGTATTTTCGAGAGACATATCAAACCGGATGATGAACGGAGGGGGACAGGAATGGAGGATGAGGAACATCTCCTCACTTATCAAGCTGCGGGATTACCCGGCTGCGCATGTGATTGCCGCAGAACTGCAGAACCCGTTCAGAATGACGCTCGAACCGGCACTTTCGATGCTGCTTGGCAGGCCCGGGAAGGCGGCGCGGCTGCTCAGGAAGAAGGACAGACCCTCATTCCCTGATCGCAATAATGCAGGTGTGCTGCTGATGATGGAGGAATACACCAAGGAGGCATGCGACCACTTCAACGAACTCAGGTTCAGGAGTTATCCTGCCAGCATCAACAGGGCTGTTGCGCTGTGCCTGAGGGGTGACTTGTCACTTGCCGAAGAGATGCTCTCTCAGCTTCATGATAGCTATCTCTGGCAGCATCATTACAACCTCGGTGCCATGCGCTTCATGAGAGGACAGTACGGTGAAGCTCTGAAGGAGATGGAAAGGGCTGCTGAAATGGAGGGCAACACAACAACCCTGACAGGTCTCGGAAAAGCACTTATGGCGGACGGTAAACTCGAAGAGGCAAAGAAGCAGTTCCTTCTGGCCCTCTCGGTTGACAGCGATTGCAGAGAGGCCAAGAGCGGCCTCAGGAAAGTTACAAGGGAGCTGACGAAGCGGAAGGCATGAGGGAAAGGATGTAAGATTTTTAGAGATGATGCATTACCTGTCACTCATGAAGGTAAGGCCGGCCGCAAGAGCCTCCGGGATGGAGTATGCAATAAGGGATGTGGTGCTTCCTGCAAGGAAGCTTGAGCAGAGCGGTATCGAAGTTACAAGGATGAACATAGGAGACCCTGATGCCTATGACTTCGACACCCCGGAACACATCAAGCGCGCACTCTTTGACGCAGTGCTGGAGGGGTACAACGGTTACGGCGATTCTGAGGGCGATGAGGAGCTGCGTGAGGCCATATGCAGGCGGGAAAGGGTGAAAAACAACAACCCTGTTGGAAAGGATGATGTTGTTGTGACGAGCGGCATAACTGAGGGCATACAGCTGACAATTGGTGCGCTCATAGAGCAGGGAGATGAGCTGCTGGTCCCCGGACCGACATATCCGCCGTATTCCTCGGTGACACGTTATTTCGGCGGCAGGCCGGTATCCTACAGGACAGTGGAAGAGGAGGAATGGAGACCAGATCTCGACGATATGAGGAGGAGGATAAGCGACAGGACAAGGGCGATACTCATAGTCAGCCCGAACAACCCGACAGGGGCCGTTTACAGTGAGAAGGACATCAGGGGCATATGCGACATTGCAGGTGAACACGGCCTTCCGGTGATATCAGACGAGATATACGACATGCTTGTTTACGAGGGAAAACATGTTTCGCCTTCAAGCATATCCAGGGATGTGCCTCTGATAATATTCAACGGTTTCTCAAAGAGCTACCTTGTTACCGGATGGAGGGTCGGATATGTCATATTCAGGGATTCCGGTGACTCGCTTGCTGAATTCAAAGATGCATTCCTGAAACAGGTCAGGGCGAGGCTCTGTGCCAGCAACCCTGCACAGAGGGCGATGATAGAGGCTCTGAACGGGGAGCAGGGACATGTCAGGGAGATGATAGGGAAGCTCAGGGAGCGGAGAAACTACGCTGTGAAGAGGATCAATGCCATGGACGGACTGTCGGTTGTCAGGCCCAGGGGGGCATTCTACGTGTTTCCGAAAATTGAGTCGAAACGATGGAGAAGCGATATGGATTTTGTGCTCGATGTGCTAAACAGGGGGCACGTCCTCTTCGTAAACGGTTCGGGATTCGACAGGGAGTACGGCAGCATGCACTTCAGATCCGTCTTTCTGGCGCCAATGGACATGATGGAGAAGGCAATGGACGGGCTGGAAAATGCGATCTCGACCGCAAAGTAGGCAGCTGAGAAACCAAAACAATAAAATGAAATACTGCTGATCTGGAAGGCATGGAGAAGCATGCGGAGGAAGCGATCAGGCTTAAGCTCTCTTCCGATACTGCCTGTTACGGGCACTGCAGCGGTCCCGCAAGACACTATTTCCTGAGGAGACCGGATATTGCATGTTTCGCCTGCGGCGGCGGGTACATTTCCAGAATTGTCATGTACGGCATGGGTGCGGATGCGGCTGCACTCAGGCAGTTCATAGAATCCATAAGCGGCGGTGCAATAGATGTCAGGGATGAGGACATAAGGATCGCCACCAGGCATCCCTGGGAGATGGGCCTTGAAGGGCGTTCCACGGGAGAGAAGGTGATGACAGAGGCCTACTGGAACCAGAATTACAGACGGGGGAAATCGGATGACGCCTCAAGAATTGCACTGTTCAGGTGCACGGCATGCGGCAGCCCGTTCACGCAGAGGTTTGATACTGCCTCCCCCAGGTGCGGCGCATGCACAGGTGCGGAAGGGAAGGCCTCGAAGGTCAGACGCGTGCATGTCGTCTATGCAAACTGGTGCCCGCACTGCGTTCCGACGACAGTTGAGCCGGCACGTGAAATGGCGTCCGAGCTGGGGGCGGAACTCGTTTTGCTTGACATAGACAGCAGGGAGCAGGAGGCCGACCGGATTGTGATGGAACATGGCGACTGGTGCGCTGACTATATCATCCCCCAGCTGTTCTTCGAGATGGAGGACGGAAGTGTGCGGCATGTTCTGACTGGCTTTTCCGAAGGAGTGGAATTCACGCGGAAGGCGGTAGAGGAGCTGCGGAAAAGCGATTTCTACAGGCACCTGGTCGGTGTCAGTCCATCATGACGAAGCTGTCGGCATATGTGTTAAGTTTTGAGAAGAGAGGGAGAGGCGAGTAGTCGACGGAATGGTTCCTTGTCCTTGTTATGAACTCCTCCATTTCAGCCACCGTTTCAACGTTGCTGTAGGCAACCCTCAGCGCAGACAGCAGCTCCGCCGGCCTTTCCCGAAGAAGCCTTTTGATTGCGGTGAAGGGCATGGCGACCTGATTTTCAAAGCTCATCCTGACGACCTCCACGGCATCCTTTCCGCGCAGCGTCCCTTCCATCACGTCAATGAGCAGCGGATAATGCAGCGAGATGTAGAAATTGTTCTCTTCGCACAGAAGCGCAGATCTGTGGTTTGAATAGGACCTGAAGACATCGGAATTCAGAAGCAATGGCATGCCCATTTCCTTCAGTTCAGGCATATCGAGCCCGCCCGTGAATTCTTCATAGGAAGCTATTGCATCCTTAAGCGAGGGACGGATGACGGCATGTGTCCCCATCGCCTTGAAAAATTTGGCGGAAATCTCAGCCATAACCTTTCTTCTTTTCGACATGTCCTCAAGCAGTTCCCTGGACTGCTGTCCCGGGAGAAGCTTCATGACGCTGTTGAGTGTGTAAGAGGATGCTCTTCTTATCAGAGTGCATTCGATCAGCGAATCGTCAGGTATGTCCTTCACCTTTGACATCTGCACAGTGAAACGTTCGTTGGACACGGCATCGGCAAATACAGTCCTGTTCTTCTGGAAGCCCTTGACGGAAAACAGCGAATTTCTCTGATTCAGCACATTCATGAATATTGGCCTCACCCTGTCGCTAAGAAGGTGTCTGAACTCACCCATGTACCACTCCGGCGGAAGGAGGCCGGCGGCCGGTATGACATAGCGGACGTTGAACCACTGTAGAAATTCCATCTGCCTTATGCCGGGATTGGAGAGAATGCTGGCATAATCACGGCCTGAATACACCTTCTCGAATGTTTCAAGCGCATGCCCTGCAGTGCCCGGAAAGATGTAGCATGCAGACCTGTATATCTCCTCCTCGGCATCGAAATGGTTGTGTATGGACGCGTATACGCTCCTCTCCCTCAGGTTGTCTGAATAAGTCGCGGCAAGCATCCTGCGGAAGTGAGGATAATTCCTTATCACCATGTCACTGAGGTAGCTGTGCCCCTTTTCACCTGCCTCTGCTATCCGCGCAATCACGGTGCGTACCGCCGCTGCCGCATCCTCATCCGAAAACAAATGTTTCTGCAGCCTTTCCTGGAATAGCATTCCTGCGAGATGCTTTTCAAGAGTGTCGTTTGCGGATGAGGAGTGGCTTCCGTCAAGAACCTTTTCAAGCGATATCCTGACCTCGGAGTCCGTCAGTTCCTGCCTGAACTGATAGTAAATATATATCACAAACTCGGCAAGCAGGACCGGATCGGCTGAAAGCATCCGGTCAATGTCATTATCATCCGACACATCTGTCATCGGGTCACTGGCGGAGAAGAAGGGCACGGGGTATTAACACTTGTCACGCCGCCAGGAAAAGACTGAAAGGAAAATTACAGTAAAGGTTTTTGGAAAGAGGTTTTACGTCTCCAGGCATGAGGAAATGACTGCTTTCAGCGCTTTCTGCGTATCAGCACGACAGATATCCCGGCAAGGAGAGCCACGGCAGCAGCTCCGCCAATCACGGCATAAGAGGTTGCAGTCAGAGAGCCCGAAAGGCCCGCAGTCGGATCATATACCAGTTTTGAATAATTTGTTGCCCAGCCGGCGGGCGGGGTGAAGACGAACCATATGTGTGTCACTCCTGCCTCTTCGATGCCGTGGCTGAACATTGTGACGTTGACAGATACTGGTGTGGTTGTCCCGTTGCTGTAGGTTGCGGTGGCCGTGCTGCCCCAGGAGATGTAGCCGAGCTGCATGAATGAGCTGCCTATAATCACACTGTTCCCGCTGTCACTGCCCTGTGAATTGTCGTTGGAGTTTGCTACAGCATTGCCATTCTGGCTGTTGTCGTTGTTCCTGTTATCCTTCATCTCTGTTCCAGTTGAAGTCGGTTCCTGTCCCTGGTCGCCGCGTACCGACTGATGACCCACAACGGCAACGACAAGCGCAAGTCTGTCGCCAGTGCTGTTGAGCCAGGTCCAGTGGTTGACAAGCAGGTCAAATTTGACATGAGCTGAGGACTCATTCACATGGAAGACAATTGCAATGCTTCCCTGACCCACCGGGCTGGAAGGATGCATAAGCCCGTCGTCAGCCGGTATTGCGTTCTGGTTGTCACTGCCACCCTGACCAGGCATGGGCTGATTCGGCGAGAGAGCGAACTCTTCCGATGTCAGGGAGAATGTTATGTTCACCATCTGAGCTGCACTGTCATATGTCACGGAAACACCGCTGCTGTAGTTGAATATTCCCGCACCTGCACCGTTCATGTCCTGCATGTCGGGGAATGCCCTTACAGTGGACAGGACTGCGACCGGCACTCCGGTGCTGTTTATCTCATAGACACCGCGAACATCTATTGTAAAGCCGGTTGTGTTGCTCTGGTTGCGGTAGAAGATGTGCAGCATCGGCTTGAAGCCCTGGAACCATACGGTTATCTTGCTGTTCGAAACAATGATGGAATGGTCATGTATCTCCATCTCCGGCATATTGGGTGCCGGATGCTGGTGCCCTGTATCTCCAACAGCAAGGGAGGCTGCTGACAGCAGCATCAGTGCGGCTACTGAAATAGCCATAAACTTTCCTGCGCCAATCATATTAATCACTGAATGACTATTTGGCAGGGCAATTTAAATAGATTATTTGACGTCCTTCGAACAAATGCGCGCAATGTGAGGCCGTTCATTATTCCTTAGAGCTGTCTTTCGCCAATCAGCTGCTACGGCAGGAATCTGTTTCAACGGCCATGCGAATCAGAAGCCGGAACGGAATTCGATACCATCGATGACTGTCCTCAGTTCGGACAGACTGCCGATGATGAAGTCGGGCTGAACGCTCGGGTGCATGTCTTCCGCACAGTGGAGGATGCGTGCCTGGTTTGTAAGCACTGACTTCATTCCGACGGCAGAGGCACCGGCCACATCCATCACAGGGCTGTCGCCGACAAAGAGCGAGAGTGACGCTTCGCAATCCATCTTTTCAAGAGTCATCCTGAAGATCCTGGGATCGGGTTTGCGGCACCCGACCTCCGAGGACACTGTCACTGTTTCGAAATATGAAAGCATGCCACTGTGCTTTAGCCAGTTTCTCAGGGAAGCACCGTTGTGGTGATTGGAAACAATGCCCATTCTGATTGATCTGTGCTTCACATATTCCAGCACCTCATGCGCTCCGGGTAGGGGTGAATATGCCTCCTCGACCATGGACCAGAACAGTTCATTCAGATTGAGTGCAATATCCCGTGATTCTGCCTCGGAAATGCCCGTGAAAGCTGTTGCTGAAAGATCGATAAATCGCTCCAGGTCCGGTATGTCAATATTTAGCGCTTCTTCCCTTTCGATGAATCTCTTCGAAACAGCCGATATCCTTTCTGACAGGGCACATGCGTCAAATGTTATGCCCCTGGACCCCAGATATTTGACGGCCGCTTCCGCAAAGAGTTCATCAGTTACAGCCACAGGCACATTCCTGTAGGCAATTGTCCCGCCATAATCTAAAAGGATGCATCCGTGTTTCACTTAATCACAGGCTCGAACATATTTTTCATCCGTATGAACGATTCCCCGTCTCTGTCTAGAAACTCGCTCATGCCTGAGAACGGAAACCTTCGAATGAAAGAGCGTACACCATCCTTGCCAGCCAGAAAGTCCGCATCCACATGCAGACAGAGCGGAAGGGGGTTCGCTCAAAATTGTGCGTCTACGTTCTATCCCCCTTGTCAACAGCGGAGGAGTTATGAATCCGACCGACGTATGCATCGGCCGAAAGATATGCATTGACATGCAGACGCACACGGCTCAGGCTATAAAACGAAGTAAGGGACTCAGGAGAAAGAGTTCATTTTCTTCGAAGCACCGTGCTTAAGCAATTGACAGAATCATATTGCTCTCTATCTATTCATTACTGATTATCTCGGTAATGACGAAACACAAGTAGTGGATAATTGGCTTCATTACATACGAATTCAAAAGTGGCAACGGTCACAACGAAAGGACAAGCCACGATTCCCTCCAGAATGGGAAAGAAATACACGATACGCAGGAAAGTGGCATTTACTGAAGCAAAGGAAGCTATTCTAATAAGACCAATACCGGACCTTGCCTTGAAGTGGATTCACTCAGGTCTCTGTTTAAAGATAAGATCGCGGCCGATATAATCTCGGAAGCACGTGCGGCTGAAGTAAATGCGGAGGCGTAGAAAAAGTGAGAAAGCTGGTGTTTGACACCAGTTCTTTGCTCATGCTTTATCTTGGAGAGAAGGGTGCTGAAACCGTAGCATAGCTGCTTAGCGATGTTTCGGAAGAGAAGGCAAAGGGTTACGTGAATGTGGCTAACCTTGCAGAACTCTACTGTATACTCCTCCTAAGGAGCGGGCAAGCGGCAGCCGAAAAGGAGAGGAATGTGAGGGAATACGATGTCCGGATATGCGAAATTGATGACGGTGAGCTGTGGCCTCAGGCCGCGAAGTTGAAGGCATTGTGGCTCATCTCTCTTGCTGATGCTTTCGCAGCCGCGACAGCCTTGATTATGGATGGTGAACTTGTTGTGGGTTTGGATGACGGGTTCGATCAAATAGAGGGGCTGAGGCTTGTAAATATCTCTTAATCCGCGAATCTTTGGTTGCCTTGTTGTCTGAAGACCCGGCAAGTCATCAGCAAAGACGAAACTGGTCAAAATTGAACTGTTCTGAAGGAGCGTGGCAGGGCGTTGTCAAGAGAGGATGGCAGGCACAGAATGGAGGGATTCTGCAAATCTTGCCAACACCCTTCTTTGTTGAGCGGGCGTGGTGGGATTCGAACCCACGACCACTTGCTTAGGAGGCAAGTGCCATATCCTGACTAGGCCACACGCCCCAGGCGCTCAGGGCTGAATGCCGATGCTTGATCGCACCATGTAATATATTTCAGGCGCCCTCTTTCTTCCCTTCTGCAGCCTCGCCGGCACTGCTCTCCTGCCCACTCTTCTGACTCACTGAGTCCTTTCCGACCGTTTCACTTTCCTTTTCAGCCGCGGGCGCAGGTCTGGTCCTCACGTACTTCTCGATGAAATTCACCTCAGACATTCCTGCTGTTTCATAAGCCTCAGCGACAAATCTCAGCTTTGCATTCATCCAGCGGGCATCCAGCTTGCAGGAATCAGGAAGAACGACTGTTGCACGATCGCCCTCTATCGTAATGTCGAAACCAGAACTTGTACCGTAGAACATTTCAAGAAGTGCCTTCAGCTTTTCCTGCCTTTCGCTTATCTTCCTGATCACCCTGTATCTGTATTTCAGAACATGACCTGCGAGAGGATTGTTGAAGTCCACCCTTACCCTGCCTACAGTGACCTGTGATATCCTGCCGATGCGGTCCCCTATCCTTACATCCTCACCCACCTTCGGCTCGACATTCATGCGTTCGAATTCCCTTATGGAATAAAGCTTGACAAGGCCGGGATCCCTGCTCCCTGCAGCCTCTTCAGGCTTTATTTCCACAACAACCTCCTGACCGATGCTGGCTGAAGCGATTGACTTCTCGAGCCCCGGGAAGAACCTGTTCTTGCCTGCTATTTCGTAGACAGGGCCGTAGACAGTCTTCTCGTCATATATCCCTTCCTTCTGTGCATTCTCCTTGCTAGTTGTCTGAAAGAGTTTTCCAGTTTCACTGATCCAAGCATCAAGTTCAAGCTGAACGATATCGCCCGGGTTGATCTTCTGCGAAGTTTCGTCTCTGCTTTCAGTTTTAATTTGGGCGTCTTCTGTCATTGATTACCACCGGCACTGATGTGATGGCATTACAGGTGCTGTTTTTAAACCTTTTTAGTTTTGCAGCCCTGTCCATCCTTTCAATCCCGCCATATCAGCTACAGTGTCGCTGCGGCAGAGAAGGATCGCAGAAGAGAAGGATGATTACCATTCCTTGGCACTGCGTCCGCTGGCATACAGATTCAAGGAACCTGTGCGGCTCTGCTTAATGTAGAGAGGACATGCGGTCCGGTTGAAAGTGCGCAGCATCTGTTGAGAGTGACGTGGAATCAGATCGCTCAGAAACTTCCGGCAGAAACAGGCAGTCCTCCGGATGGCGTGTATACACCTGTGAGTGCATCAAAAACAGCAGTTAGCGACTCAGGTGTCTGGCAGTACGAGCAGAGATACTCGATATGACCACCTGTCCTCCTTTCCAGCTCCTTTATCTCATAGGGCGAGCCCGTGCCTATGGCAACTGTTCTCACTTTCATCCTGCTCAAATGTTCAATAAATGAGAGTTGAAGCGGGCTTGTGTGAGACTCATTCGTTCTCACAACGGCGCATCCGCACTGAGAATCGCGCACCATCCTAGCAACCTGCACTGCGAACTTCCCTGCCATTGCCGCCTGCGATGTTTCATCCTTTCCTTCAGGCAGATCCCTGAATCTCAGTGTGAAGGCTACTTTGAGGCCGCTCCTGGGTATCAAGTCAGAAAAGCGCTCTGAAACCGGGTCGGCTGCTATCTGCCTCCTCCTGTCAAAAAGAACAACACCGATCCTTTCGCCTGGTGCAAGAGGGTTGTCGAATGATCTTGAGTATACGGACTTGTGGGCTGAAAGCTGAAATGCGGCCCTCGCCTTCATCTCCAGCACTTCAAACGAAGGCTGGAGATACCTGATCTTTGTTCTGCCCTCCCTGATGCCCCGCAGTGCCCGCATAACTTTGAGTATCCTCTGCCTCGAGGCACGAAGCTGTGATATCTTGAGATTCCCCTTTGAGAGTGCATCAATAATTGAGTTCTTTGCCTCATACGCCTGATCGAACTCCGTTGTCATCACCATGTCGCACCCGGCCTGCAGAGCCCTCACAGATGCTTCTCCAACACCGTACCTGTCGGAAACGGCATGCATTTCCAGTGCGTCTGTCACAATGAGCCCCCTGTATCCCAGTCTTTCCCTGAGCAATGAAGTTACGACCTCCCTGGAGACGGAGGCGGGTTCTTCACTGTTTCCCTGGATGGAGGGAAAATTCATGTGGCCAATCATTATGGAACCGACACCTGCCCGTATTGCTGCGACAAATGGCTGTATGTCATTCGTAAGCATTTCATTCAGGGAAACATCGATTACCGGAAGGTCGAGATGCGAATCAGTGGCGGTCCTCCCATGTCCGGGAAAATGTTTTGCGCACGCAATGACACCACCGTCATTCATGCCTTTTATGAATGCGGCGCCATGTTTTGAAACAATATCGGCATCGAAGCCGAATGATCTCGTCGATATTATTGGATTGTTCGGATCCATAACAACATCAAGGACAGGCGCCAGGTTCCAGTTGATGCCGAGTTTGCTGAGATAATCTGCCACGCAACGTGCGGAATGTGCAGTGAGCCTTATGTCGCCCGCTGCACCGTACGCCATTGCGCTTGGAGATGCAAGTGCCTCTATTCTGGCAACATTGCCTCCTTCCTGATCCGCCGCAAAGAGAGGTTCCATCAAATCTGAGTTCTGAAATTGCTTCAGCAAACTTCTTGCCGCCGATATCTTTCTTGCTATCCTGCCTGTTTCGCCAACAAGATCGCGCTTGAACAGGAGTATGCTTGAGACCTTCAGTTCCCTGAGATCGGATTCAACATCATGTGGTTCCCTTCCTCCTATGCCTGTCTGTATCACAAACCCCGCCAGGGCGTCGATTTCATCCTTCTTTGAGCTCATTGGATTCACTTGTGGCCGCTTAGTTACATCCTGATTTAATAAAAGTTTCCGGTGCGCAGATCCACAGCATAAATGGGGCATCTCGTTTAAAATGTGGAAGAGCACATTGAGCATCCAGAAATGTTATTCTATATCATGCACCATCGGCTTCCCAGACTGCTATGGAAGGAAAACGGGGTGAAAGACCAGTAATTGTGCCGGAGCCTGCAAGCCTGTCCTTTGACGGGAGATGGTTGAAATTTGACGGCCTTTCCTATGGCACGGAAAGGATATTTCGGGAGTTCGGTATAAGGAAGGGCAGGTGGAAGCTGAGGAAGGAGGAGCGCGGCGGCCAGGGAGTTTCTGTCGAAGAAGGTGTGATAAGGTACTGGGGAAAGAAGGAAATCGCGTTTGCGACAATCATTCAGCTGATTCTTCAGGGTCACGGCTACCTGCCGGAGGTCAGCGTCGAGGAAAGGATGGATTTCGAATTCCGCTGCTTTCATCTCGACATTGCAAGGGGCGGAGTCCCGACAGTCGACACTGCAATGGGTATGATCAGATGGCTGTTTCTCTTGAAGTACACACATTTCTCAATTTATTTCGAAGATCTCTTTCCCTGGAGAAATTACAGGGAAATTGGAAATGGAAGAGGCAGAATGAAAGAGGGTGAATTCAGGAGGATTTTCAATTATGGCAGGTTGATGGGCATTGATGTTTTTCCCTCCCTGGAACTGCTTGGCCACATGGAGCACATACTTACGCTTGAAAAATATTCAGGACTTTCGGAGCTATGGTGGAGAGGTGATGACTGCCTTGACCTCACCAATCCGGAGGCAAAGAAACTTGCCCTCGGACTGCTTGAAGATGCACTTTCACTCAGCGAAAGCAAATATGTCCTGGTTGGAGGGGATGAGACCTGGTCTCTCGGAAGGGGAAGGAGTCTGGACAGGCTCGGTCAATACAGGGGACCTGAGCTCTATATTGAACATTACAAATCGATAATCGAACTGGTAAAGAGGCATGGAAAGGAGCCGATACTGTGGGGAGACATGCTCACCGGAATGTATCTCAATCCCGAAGGCAGGATGAGATGGGCCGAAGTTGTGAAGAGCGACTTATGGAATGATGTGTTCATAGCACACTGGGATTATACTGACGGAGACAAGGATCACTTCTCCGGCAAAATCGATTCCATAGGACATAAGGATCGGCAGTTTGCCTGCCCTGGGCTCTCCAACTGGCTCACATTCTATCCTGATTTCGATGTTGCGCTCAAAAATATGGAGAATTTCTTTTCTGCCGCAAAGAGCAGCGGACTGAGGGGTTTCATAATCACGGCATGGGGGGACGGAGGATCAGAATGCCTCTTTTCCTTCCTGCAACCGCTTCTTGTTGCAGGCTCATGCCTCTCAGAAGGCGGGGACTGGAAGGAGGCTTGGATGGCTCTGTCCGGTGAAAGCAAAGAGATTCTGGAGGCGAGAATACTGCTGGGTGAACACTCATTAAGCAAGCGGGTGAGGAAGATCATCCAGAACCCGCCCGGGATGCTGCCGCATGAGAATGGGGAACTGGCGGAATGGAAAAGGGTGCGGGGAAAAATTGCTCGCATTGAACTGCCGGAGGATCTGAATTTCGCCAGGTTGAGCCTGAATCTTGCGATCAAGGTTGCTGAGGGCAGGGCCTCCGAGAATGATTTCAAGGAGTTTTCCAGCAAGTTTGAGAAACTGTGGCTGTCTGAGAGGAAGGCTGAGAATCTGGACAGAGTTGTGGGCAACATATGGAGTTCGGCGGGAAAGTGCGGTCTGCAAAACAAGCTGAGAAGAGAATGAGTGAAGGTTCCGCAGACTCAGCTCCCTGACTCGGATTTTAACACAGAACCTTCCGTTGGCTGCCACGTGTGAAAATTAATTACAGCATTGTCATTGACATATCTTATGAACCCTGCTGAACCGAAGGTGAAGAGAGGAACACCGTCGAGGTTACCTGAACTGGTCGAGACAGTGAACAAGGTGATGAGGAGCAAGGCACCGAAGGGGTACGGAATGGGGGAAGCATTTCCTCACCTCTTTTCCAGTGAAAATGCATCGAATCTCTATTACATAGAATCGGACGGGAAGGTTGTCAGTCATGCAGGTTTCGTGAAGTACAGATGCAACATTAACGGCTCTTCGATATCAGTGGCATCTCTAGGTTCAGTTGCCACACTCCCTGAATACCGCGGGAGGCAGTATGCAACGAAGATACTCCGCTGCATATTCTCAGACCTTGAGAAAGGGGATACTTCACTCCTGCTCATATCAGGAACCAGAGGACTTTACAAGAGGATGGAATGCATAGAAACCGGGAGAATGCTCAGGGCTAGGGTGAGTGAAGGTGAGATAGCACAGATTCGAACACACAGTGCATCTGATGTCCGTCACATACCTGAAAAGGGAAGGGCGGGGGAAGGAAAGAGGCTTCTCAAAATATATCGGGCGGAACCATACAGATACCATAGAGATTCCAAATTCATGCGCACCGTACTGAATGCATTCTGGTTCAGAAGGCATGACTGGAACATGCAGCTTTTCGAGGTTGAGAGAGGAGGCAGCCTGATGGCTTACGCAGTCGCGAGCACGGATTCCAGAAACCCTGAACATGTGAAGATATGGGAATGGGCGGGTTCCAGACAGGCGTTCTTTGAATCACTGGCGGACATCACATCATACTATGCGGGAAGAAGCATAGAGTTCAGTTTTCTTCCTGACGATTTCAGCATGCTGTCCATTCTGGCATCAAACAACATAGCATATTCTGAGGAGAATATACAGGGGACAGTGAGGCCCATGAACGTGATTAGGCTCATTGCTGAACTACAGCCCTGGTTCTCAGAGCACCTTGGTGCAGAGGTGAAGGTAAGCACAATCGCCAAAGGCACCTGGACATTCGCGGGTCCATTTGGCACAAAGAAGATAGTTGGTGCGGCCAAACTCACAAAATGGCTCTTCGGAACAGGCAGGGGATCTCTCGGAATACAGCTAATGAAGACGGACGATCTGAACTATATCTGAACCGGGTTTTCAAGAATGCAGTGACAAATAACGATGCCAGATGCAGTAAAGGGTTTTGCACCCGGGATGCGCATTTTACTCAGCTGACGATTATTTCCGTAGGTGATGTTGCGCGACGTTTGTAGAATGAATCTATAATGAAGGGAACAATCATCTGGAGAACAGACGCGAAGATCATGAGGAGAGATACGTATATTATATCCCTTCCAGCCGAATAGACCGCAATGAATACGAGGATGGCGCTGCTCCTCGCAAAAAGAAGAGTATATTCGCGGTTTACGATGTAATATGTTCTGTTTGTGGCCGGATATGGGTCCGTGTCTATGGCATCCAGGACTGAGGTGGAATAGGGAATAGAGATAAGGGGACCGGCAACACCCGCTGCAGTGCCGTAAAGGAGCATCTTGCCATAGCTGAGGGGAGGAAGTAGAAGCAGCGTTGAAAACACCATAAGCAAGGAGCCCGTCAGAGCAAGCAGCGAAAGAGTGGGCCTTTCACGCACATGCACGTTCATCGCCGTCAGAACCTGCATGACAGACGATACGATGGCAAAATCAGCAACGTATGGGGCGTAGCGGGATGAGATGTAGACGAGAGCCACAATAGCTATGGAGCTCATCATTGATACGAAACCGCGCACGAAGTCGTTGATGCTCAGATGCCTGTAACTCCTGTTTTCAAACCATACTTCAACTGTCTTTTTAAGGCTGAACTGACGGCTGCTTATCCTCGAATTTATGCCTGTGCTCCTGAACAGGGCGTATAGGAAAATGAGTGCTGACATGGCAAAGACGGAGTAGTATCCGTAAAAACCGTGTATCAGAAGGAGAAGGATGCCTGAAATCGCTGGACCCGCAATGCCCGTAAGCGGATTAATCATATTATTGAGTCTTGAATAATGTATTCTGTTTGCACCGCGAACTAAGTCATAGACAAGGACATTGTTTCCCGTGTAGAACAGGCCTGTTGCAAGGCCATTGAGTGTTCCTATAACAGATACGAAATCCGAAGCTCTTTCGCCAAGCACGAGTAGAAGCAGATAGAACAGAAGGAAAGAGAGAATCCCGGCCCTGTAGACGGATGAGGCTCTTACTCTGTCGGAAAGATATCCGTAAAACAGGTAACCTGCAGGTATGAAAACAGCGGAGAACAGCTGATAATAGGCTATCACGAAAAAGCTCTTTGTGGATACCCACAGAAAGAGCGTTACAAAGATGGAGGAAATTGCATTTCCAAGCATGAAAATGTTCACATTGATGAGGAAGATCCTTTCCTCACGATTGAGCGAGAAATAGGACTGCAATATGGAGAGCTGCCTTATTGCCGCCGGCCTTGTGAGACGCAACATTCGACGTTTCCTCTTCCTCTATCCCGAGGAAGCAGAAGGAGGGTGTGGTGAGACCATTATATCTCTCTTACTGAAAGGGAATTGACAGATCGGTGTGATGCACAACGACACTGAGAAGGTGTCCCAAAGGTCGGGCATGATGATTTAAGAAAGGGTACTACAAAAAATCCACCTGCGTATTACATAGTCAAAAGCTGCTGTTCCCACACATTTCACAGGTGAATTTGTTATAGCATTCCTCGAAAGTAATGCGGCTATTTGAGCAGTCCGTATATTGCTGTCAGGTTGCAGACACTTTTCACCGCCGCAGGCGGTGTGTTACTGACAAAGTGCCTGACTGCACCGCCGAGCCTTCTGTTTGTGGGGAAGTAACGGTTGTTGAGCAGCTTTGCCCTCTCATAGTTCCACCACTGTTCCTGCGGGTTGATGTCAGGCGAGTATCTCGGGAGCGGCTTGAGCACAACCCGCGGATGGCCTGCAATCCATTTCTTCGGCACCTTCGACCTGTGCACGGGCGGGTTGTCAAGATAAATCCACAGCCTCTTTCCTCTGTGCCTGAGAAGCAGCCTTTCAGGGAACCTTATCAGTGACTTCGACTTTGCCTCCGTGGTGTTCATCATGAACACCCTCCCCCTGAGCGGGTTGACTGCACCGAAGCCGTTTATGCGCTTCTCATACATGCGCTGCGGTGTCCTGAGTGTGAGACGTTCTTCGAACGCCCAGCCGTAGTCGCCGTTGTGAGAGCGGTCTATGGACATCTCGTCCTCGAAGAGGATGACGACATCCTCCGGCTTTGCACTCATGTCCCTGGTGAACTGCCTGGCGAACTCCTCCCTCTCCCTGACTACATCGGCGCCGTATGTCTCGGCGTATTCCAGCGTTGCCTTGACATAGCGGGCGCCCATCTCCCTCAGGCATCGCCTTATTGTCTCCTCAGAGACTGCGATGCCCTGCTTACTGGTGTCATTCTCGTCGACAAGATGCCTGATTTCCTTCTTCTCCTTCTCGCTGAGTGTCGGCGGTCTTCCGGACCGCTCAAGGTCCGCAACGCTCTTCTCGCTGTTTCAGCGCTCTGCCCATCTGTAGACAGTGTCTTCATCAACTGAGAATATACTTGAAGCTTCCTTCACTGAATAACATGCTGAGAACATAGAGGG
>JAGVSJ010000011.1 GCA_019720975.1 Candidatus Sysuiplasma superficiale | reverse complement strand
AAAAGGGTGGACAGGCCAAACAGTTACCTCATCTATTCCGAATGGAAGGATATGGATTCATTTGAGAAATTCATAAAGTCAAGAGAGTTCTCAGAAGTGAAATCAGAAGGGCCGCAACTTCTTGCTTCAAGACCGTACCACCGTGTATACAATAGATGAAACGGTTGTGATTTCGACAAACGTCTAGGACTGATAGTTGAGCTCATCCAGACTTGCGGTAATTTTCGCTGATCTCCATCAGTACCAGTATATTCCTGTAAGGAGAATGGTTTTGCCTTATAGTAGACGATAGTAAGCGGAAAATAGCCCAATGAGCCTTGCTATTTTGTAGCACTTGCCCTTAAAAGTTCCTGGACATTGCTCTAAAGAGTGTGGGCGCGACATCTACTTGGCAGATAGATTCATCAAAAAACTGTAGACAAAACCGGAATGATATTAGGCAGAGGTGCTGTGCATAGGTGCCCGCACGATACCGGCGTATATTGGAAGTACCTTGATTGAATTTCATGAAACTGGATGATGTGAAAATGATTGAATAATTGCAGCTCAGGGTGTGTTTCCCCAATGGTAAGAGCCTGAATAACGATTTCAAAATGACTTTGCATATGTTCCGTCACATTCGTCCTTGCATAATGACTGCGAATCGAGGTTAGTACCAGTAAATCGCGTCAAAGGGCAAAGTCTGCGCGTACGGGGTGGTGGTATGGGTGTTTATGTTGTATATCCAACCGAACAGTAGGATGAAATCAAAACTTATTGATTGTGAAGTTGGGACATACTTCCCCTGACCGTTCCCGATGCCTTGAAATGGACCGTGACCAGACGGCGGTGCCGTAGCAGAAGCTATACCGAATGTCACGTTTTTTGACTGGTTAGCATACAGAGGAATCGCAGAAGATGTAGACAAAGTGGAGTAAGTAGTGTTATTTTCAATGAAAGACATAGCCGAATACTCTTTCAGATTCTGTGCTATGTCATTGAAGAGGAAATAGAGATTACTTAGATCGTCAATGTAAATAATGTCACTTGCATTATGATTTTCCAGTGTTACATGAAAATAGATTCCAGGGCTACTCACGTCTGAAGCTGAAATATTGTATCCATGGGAATATGAATTTGGCTCATTTGACACGTTCCAGCTGAAATCAGAAAAGCTCATGCTCGTTGGACCCAGATACTTTGAAGGATAGTACTGGTTTGGATTGAGGAAATAATTCAAGAATAGTTCCACAATGTAGAATGCACTGTTGCCGTTGGCATCTGTTGCGGTTATTTTGAACGTTTCAAAGGAGGTGAAATTGGCACTGCCATTAACTTTTCCAGAGAGTAAGAATATACCCTGATACTGGGAGGAGTTCATCTCAGTGGTTTTTGTTATGTTTGTGATATAGTCCGGACCCTGAGGGGATACAGTGATGCTTCCCTTGTGAGTGGCTGGATTGAATGCAGATGCATTGCTGTCGACGACGTATGCCGTAATGTTAAACGGCTGCCCAGGAGAGGATGGATTCGGATTGATGCTTGCAGTGACAATTGTTGGTCCTGTCTGCTCAACATCAAGCATGAGGGAATAATTAGTGCTGTATTTGCCAGGACCGGTGAGGGTCAGCGTTATCGGATAGGAGAAGCCTATCGACAGGTTCTTCTTGCTCGTAGTTATAAGAGGGGAAGAAAATGCGCCCGAAGTCGAATTGTAGGTCATTTTGACACTGCTATTTTTAGCGCTCGACACGAGGCTGAAATTTGCTGTGAGGTTGATACTTGACGGGTTCTTTGGCATTGAATACAGTTCAGCATAAACAATGATACTGTTACCCGGAGAAATCGGATTCGGACTTACATAAGCGTACTGTATGAGAGGCTTCAAGTTTACTGATCTTCCGTTGAGCACAGTGCTCCATACAAGAAAATTGTTCGCCTTATCGATGATGGACACTCCAACAACGCTGGAGGCAGAGATGCCCGTAAGATTGATAGCCCATGTCTGGTCGGTGCTCCACCGGGGAAGTTTCCATGTTGTTGTGGTATTCAATCCAGTGAGATAGAGTCCGTCATTCAGAGTATAAACACTCGTGCTCTGATTTATCTGAACAACAACAGATGTAAGCGATGAGGAGAGGGGTTGGCCGCCCTCATGTGTTATTACGAGCTGCGTATTGTTGTCTGTAAGACTTGCGCTGAAGTTCGCAAATGTCTGGGCGTTGGGTGTGGGGAATGCATTTACATAGAGGAATATCGTCGAAAACAGAGTTACCGTTATTCCCAGTATCATCATGTCCCCCAGTATTTCCGAGACCCCAGAATCCTTCCTCTTCCTGAGCGGCATACTCTTCTTCGACTTGATCATTGATACCATCCGGTCTGATCGTGATGCATGAGACTACGAGCAGGAGTGCTTATAAAGCATCATTACAAGAATTTCATAATTTGATACTCTTGATTGACCGGACTGGCCATTAGCGCTGGGGAGAACTGGAAAATCAGACAAGGAGCGTTTGTTCGCGCCTGACAGTTGAGTTTATAAGCGTTATCGTGTTAAATCCGCTACCTTCAGGTGCGTTGTACTGAAACTGTATCAGGTGAAAGTATGAATCTTCGCGATCTCAGGAATATGATGGTCATAGGCGAAAGAAAGGTGTTTGGGGAAGTCGCAGAGATAATTGACACTGCGAGAAGGGCCAACAATGTCATCACATCGATGTTCCTGAATCCGACAGGGGACAGCATCCAGGAGAAGAATGAAGAGATAAGGCTTCTTGAGAAGAAGTCGGATGAACTCAGCTTCCGGATAAAGAACAACATTACAAATGGCGCAATAAGTTCAAACATAATAGACAACCTTCTCGAATGCGTTGAAATGGCAGACAGTGTCATGGATGATTTCTATTACATGAGCAGGGAGATGAATCGCTTCAGGATGGTAAAATTTCAGCGCGAGAAGATGCCTGAGGTCTCATCCTTTAACCAGATGATACTCTCGATGCTTAAACTGGCTGAGAACGCGATGGATCTCCTGTACGGTATGCTGACCACAGGAGATATTGCTGAGATGAACAGGGCAAGGATCAAAATTGAGGGCCTCGAGGAAGAGGGTGACAACATCAAGGACAGTGCGTTTGACAGGCTTTACGGCCTTGCTACGGAGATGCACTTCCTTGAGTTCAATCACATAAGCGACATGGTGCACAAGGCCGATGACATACTTGACGGATGCGAGGACGTCTCCGACCTGGTGCTTGCGATAGCAACCTCCATTTCGAAGTGATGCTCACGCTCCTCATCCTGGCGGGCGCTGCGCTGCTCGCTGCAGTTGCACTTGTCTCCGGAAACAACCTGAGCGCCTGTGTCGGAACGGTGATAGGTGCCGGTATTCTGAGGAGAAGAACAGGGATAATACTTGGTGTGGCGGGTTATATTTCCGGCCTCATACTGCAGGGGCACTATCTTGCAGATGCTGCAACCAAGCTTCTACCCGTAACTTCATCAACAATAATAACCGAGGCGCTGCTCGTCACTGTTATAGTTTTCATGATAGGGCACGTTCTGAAGGCACCGCTCTCTCTGACAATGTCGCTCGTTGGCCTCATCACTGGAATATCGGTAGCGAACCATCAGGCAATAGACGTTCACTATTTCGACAGGATAGCCATCATGTGGATTGCTGCTCCGCTGATAGCGATATGCTCGGCCTATGTTGCAACAAAACTGCTCAATCGCTCGACGCCGAGAAACGTCTGGCACAGGGTATCAGTATACAAGATCTTGCTTATCGTTGTTTCATTTCTCGCCGCCTACGTTCTGGGAGCGAACACGGTTGCCCTGATGGTTTCCGTTGCGGGATTTAACACGACAAACATATTCATTGCTACTATCGGAATCATAGCTGGATGCTTCCTCCTGAGCTCAAGGGAACTTAAGAGGGTGGGACACGAGCTATTTTCGCTGCGATACTCAAACGCACTTGTGACGCTCGCCAACTCCGTGGTTCTGGTGGAAATTGCCACCCTTTTCGGACTGCCGCTCTCAAATACCCAGACACTTTCTGCCGGGCTCTTCGGCTCGGGACTCTCATACAGGCAGCGCTGTATATCGATGAAGCCGTTTGCAATCATAGTCGTCGGCTGGGTACTGGCACCACTGGCAAGCTTTATTGTAGGATACTTTATATGAGGGAGAAGAGAAGATTGCTTTTAGAAAATAGTTAAACTATTAAGCTTATAAAAGATCAGGTAGAGAGAAGGCAAACTGAACAGGAGAATAACACACATGACTGCCAGGAGGCATTACGAGCCTGATGATGAACTCGTTCAGACAGACATAATGGACAAGGCAAGCCATTCCACACGTAATGCCATAATCGCCATTGTCAAGCAGAACGGCGAGACCAGCATGAAGACAATAGCGTCAGCTCTCGGAATAAGCAAAATGGCAGTGAGCAAACACCTGTCCAACCTGGAGAGGGACAGGCTGGTCCAGAAGAGAGTTCTCAGGGCCGGTGTCGGAAGGCCCGAATACAGGTATTCTCTCACGCCGAACGCCCACTACCTGTTCCCGACATCCTATCCATACATCGCACTTTCAGCCCTGTCTTTCATTGAGGAGAAGACAGGAAGGGACGGGATTAATGAATTCTTCGAGAGGAGAAAGTCAGAACTTATGGCACGTTATTCGGCAAGGCTCGCAAACCTTTCTTCCGAGGAGAAGGTAAGGGAGCTTGCCAGGATCCGCGAGGAGGAAGGATTTCTGGCAGAGGCCGAAAGACTTCCTGACGGGACTGCAATACTGGCAGAACACAACTGCCCGCTGATGCAGGTAGCGTCAAGGTACGGTGCGGCCTGCTCGAAGGAACTCGAGCTCTTCAGATCGCTTCTCGGTGACCGGGTTGAAAGGACCCACTGGATTGTTGATGGCCAGCATATGTGCAGATATGTGATAAGGCCTAAGGAACCCGGATGCTGATAAATACAGTTCATTGTATCCGGTCTTACCATGGAGAAGGAGAATCTAAGGGAGCTTGAAAGACAGGTCCTGGCAATCGTACCTGAATGCATAGAACTGAGGAGAAAGCTGCATTCCCATCCAGAACTGTCGCTCAACGAGCATGGAACAGCATCCGAGATTTCCATGTTCCTCAGGAAGCACGGACTTTCAGCCGGCAGCTATGATTTTCCCTCGGTTGTATGTGATATCGGAAGCAAGCCACGAATGGCCATCAGGGCAGACATGGATGCACTTCCTGTGGATGAGGCATCGGGAGAGGCGTTTGCAAGTGAGGTCAGGGGAGTTATGCACGCGTGCGGGCATGATGCGCACTCATCAATTCTCGCGGGTGCCGGCATTGTGCTCAATCAGAGGGGGAAGGCGGATGTGCGTCTCCTGTTTCAGCCGGCGGAGGAGGTTGGGAAGGGGGCGAAGATGATGATTGGGGCGGGAGCCCTTGACGGAGTGGAAAGAGTATTCGGACTTCATGTGTGGCCTTCGCTCGACACGGGAACCGTGGCAATACTTGACGGACCTGCAATGTCTGCGCCTGACGAATTTTCAATAACAGTGAAGGGGAAGGGGGGGCATGGTGCATATCCTCATCTTACTCCTGACACAATACTTGCTTCCTCTTCCATCATAACGCAGTTCAACTGGCTTGTCTCAAGAAGGGTTGATCCTCTCAGCAGCGCAGTGATATCGTTCGGGGAGCTGAGAGGGGGAAATGCGCACAACGTGATACCCGCCGAGGTGCAGATGAAGGGAACGATGCGCACCTTTGACGCGGATGTCAAGGGAAGACTTGTGAAGGGGATGACGGACATATGCGATTCTACTGGAAGGACTTTCGGTCTCGACGTGAAAATCGACTGGATAAACAGCGGCCCGGCCGTCATAAACGATGCCGAATTTGCGGGGAAATGCAGGACGGTAGCAGACACGTTCATGAAAAGCGTTCCGTGCAATCCCACAATGGGCAGCGAGGACTTTGCCTACTATCTTCAGAAGGCAAAGGGAGCATTTGCCTTCCTTGGAACCGGGAAGGACGAGGCAACACGCGCCTCGAAGCACAGTTCGAAATTCAGGCTTGATGAGGAAGCCATATATTATGGCATAATGCTCGAAGTGCTTGTGGCAGAGGAGTTCGCGTAGAAAATAGAGCACATACAATCCCGACGCGGGAAGAGGACTGCAGGTGTGGAATTTGACATACATCAGGGAAATAAGGGAACCGGATCGTGTGAAGGAAATATTCAGAGTGGCACGCAGTGCGTGGGGAATGGAAAAACCTGAATCATTCATCAGCGACCTTCTCAATGCAATACGGTTTCACGGAGGGCTTGTCCTGGGTGCATATGAGAAAGATGAGCTCATCGGTTTTCTGTTCGGTGTCATAGGGAGGAGAGGGAACAGGTATTACCTTTACTCGCACATGACCGGAGTGAGTGAGCAGAGGAAATACTCCGGTATAGGATACAGGCTTAAGCTGAGACAGAGAGAATGGGCGGCCAGACAGGGATATGAACTTGTAGCGTGGACATTTGATCCGCTCATGAGCCTTAACGGCAGCTTCAACATAAGGAAGCTTGGAGCCATAAGCAGGACATATCTCGTTAACTTCTACGGTACAATGACAGACAGACTCAATTACGGTGTGGAGACGGACAGATTCATTGCCGAGTGGTGGACTGCAAGGGAGAGAAGGGCGGATTCATTCAATCCTGAGGAGTATCCCGGTGCAGTTATAACCTCCGAGACACCGGCGGGGTTCAGGAAGATAGAGGATATCCGCATCCCTCACGGAGACAGGCTGACCGTGGAGATACCTTTTGATTATGTGAGCATCAAGGGCACCAGCCTTGAGAGTGCTATCGAATGGAGACTGAAGACAAGGAAGGTCTTCCGAACACTGTTCAGAAGGGGTTACACGGCGGTATCATTCACCTCATCCGGCGGACGAAGCTACTACCTCTTCGACAGGCAATTGCCGCGTGGAAGCGGTATCGGCAGCAGAGTGTTTGACGTGGAGTGAGAGAAGAAATGGCCGGATGCCGCAGACCGGATTTGAACCGGCGACTTTGAGATGTCCGTGTGAAAACACTTCAGTCTCACACTCTCCCAGGCTGAGTTACTGCGGCGCGTTCTGGAGGTAATCGGTGCAGATATTTAATCTAAATTGCCTGTACGGGCGGGTGCAACCTGTTCGCCTGGAAGACGTGGCAGAGGGCACAATTCCAGAGAGGATGTCACGGATTTCGCTGAACTGTTTGAACATGAACTGTGCATCACAAATTCATAAATCAGGATCACATCGCATTGAAAAATACGGGGTGTTGACCCCTATGAAAAAACTGAAATGGTTTTGGCTGCCGAGAATTCAGCAGCCTGATGGTTAACGATGATTAAAGTTCAGAACCTGTCCCTGTCGTCGCGCCTTCCGCCACCGCCGTACGATCTGCGCCTGTTGTTGTACGGACGCCTTTCAGGCTGCTCGTACTCCTTGTCGCTCACGTTGACACCGGTGCTCGGGTCGGAAACATCGACTTCGCTCTTTGTTATCTTTCCGTACTTTCCAACGTTCACTCTTATGTGTCCCTTGACGAGCGAGACATATCCGTTTTCAATCTGGATTGTTTCACCCTCGGAGACTGTCCCAATCTGGTCCTGCCAAAGGCTTAGAACCACACTGCCCGATTCGTCTGCAATAGGCACTTCAGCAACCTTTCTTGAAGGTCCAAACTTGGAGGGAATCTCTTTTGGTTCCCCCACTGAGAGTACTTTTGCTATCACATTGACGCTCTTTGATTCAGGCGTCAAATCGGCTATCTTTGTCAATTCCTTGCTCTGTTCCATCTAAATTCTTCCTTGTTTACGCTTTTGTCTCCTTTATTGGAGACTGATATTCCATTTACGGTGCTTTATTTAAAGTATCGCATCATTTTGCTCCATGAGGCATACAACAAGTAGCACGCTATTCTGTCTCAACCCTTATTGGTGCCGACGGTCAGCCTGTAGCAGAGCAGCCCTGCTTCTGATGTTCAACAGCAAATCAGGCAATTCCACTACCTGACTGACGGATTCCTTCCGGTTACTTCACGGTTAAACCCTGTCTTTCAGCCAACGAACTTAAAACACATTTATACATAGTGCGCAGTACACGCCCACAGGCAGAGTGAAAAATATTGCTGGTGTACCCATGATTGGAATAAAGGGCTGGGAGGTCAATACGCTCGAGGCAAAGAGGTTTGCACAGATAGGGGAGAAGATAGCCAATATACGAATTGACCACAACAGCACTGTGACTGCGATGGCCGCTGTGAATACCACGGACATTGCGCTGGACTTTCGTTTCACAGCCAATTACACAGGCATGGGCTTCATCAAGATAGAAGGCAGGATTGTAATTAGTGACGATTCAAAAGTCCCTGAAACTGTTGTGAGAGAGTGGAAGAAAACAGGAAACATGCCTTCGGATTTTGCGAATGTTGTTCACAACGCAATCATGGCCAACTGCATCCCCACGGCCATACTTGTATCCAGGGACATACAGTTGCCGCCTCCGGTTCCTCTGCCACAGGTGGATGTTAGCCAGCAGCGTCCTCCGGACAACAAATCTGCAAAAGGCATGGAGGTAGCCTGAAACAGCCGTCCAGCGATCTCATTTTATATGGCCGAGGGTGAAAGACCCTATGGTGAGGGAACGCTTGCTCGCAGTATACTTTATCTTTTCCCTCGTCTGTGTTTCGCATATTCCCTGGATCGAGATGAAATTATTCTGTCCGTCTGTCATGAATTCCATAACTCCATCCATCACAGAACTGACGATCTGCACGTCCTGATCGCTCATTATTCCCTTTTCAATGCTGTACATCCCAACGCACCTGTCCTTCTTCCTCTTAGCAACAAAAGGACGGAGGAGCCTGAAGATGCTCCTTACATCATAACTTGCACTGAGGCTCGAAACTGATCTGAAGACAAGCCTGTAGCTCTTCTTCTCCACTATGTCACCAATTGACTTCAGCCTTTCTTCTACCATCGTATTGATTGTCTCTATATCCGAACTGTTTTCGAGATAGGCAGCATTTTCCACGATTGACGTGTCGCCGATGGCCCTGGAATAGGCATCGATGTAGAATACCAGTCCGAGTTTTTCGTACTCTGCGTAGCTGTTGATCACGAGCGACATCTCTTCCCTTATCTCGGCTATTGTCTTGTCTGTAGTCACCCATATGAGCGGAACACCCTTTCTCAGACCTTCTGCAGCAAAGGCGTTGATGGCAATCTCCTTTCCGACAAAGGAGGGGCCATAGATGATGATCTGAGAACCAACTGGTATACCTCCGAGAAGCAGATCGTCAAGGCGCGGTGTGCCGGATTTCACCTTTTCCTGTTTCAGCTCCGAGACAGCGAGTTCCTCGAATGCTACTATCTCTTTGCCTATCAGAGCATTCTCCCTGAGCCGTATTTCATTTTCCTTCTGTGCAAGATATTTCTCACTGGCTCTGAGTTTCTCCTCCTTTTCCTTTATCTGCTCAGTGAGATTCTCAAGTGCCTTCTTGAGTTCAAGCTCCTTCATTGAGCCCATTTCCTGCTTCCGGATCTCTATCTTCCGCAGTTCCTCCTTCATGAGTTCCTCTCTGTGCTGAAGGTCAATCTCATGCCTGTTGATTTCCTCCTCCTTGAAGCGTAGCTTCTCCTCAAGTTCCCTGAATTTCTCATCCCTGAATTTTATCTCGTTCCTGAGGTCGGAGACTGTCTTTTCAGCCTCCTTCAACTTCATCTCATAGTCAGCCTGCGCTCTGACAAGTTCCTTAACCTTTGACTCGATCTCCCCCGAACCCATCACCGAAACTGTCTCAATGGCCCTGATTTCAGTCCGCAGACTGTTTATTGTCCTTTCTGCCTCTGCAAGTTTACTCCTGAGTTCCTTAACCTCATCCCCTTCCGGAGCAGATATTTCGCCGCTCTTCTCTTCCTGATGGCTCTGAACTGGATTCTGCTCCGGTGCACCGGCGGCTTCATCGTCCTGCCTGATCAGTTCCTCGTGGAGAAATTCATCGGAGGAGCCGGAAAGCCATCTGACAATCGGCTCAAGTTCACTGCCTGATGATTCAGCCTCGTCGGCGAAGATATCAAATGATGCAACAGCGGTGGCACCTTCCTTCTCCTTCAGGGAGTGCACCATGTCACGGTCGGCCCGGGCACCTATGGCGCCACACTGAGTGCAGCGGCCTGACTCATCGATGTAACCGCCGCATACAGCACATTTATCCCGGGTATCTGATCTGTCTTCACTGCTCAAAAGTCTTCACTGGCACCTGCTTACTCAGCGGATGCGTATATAACCGTTCGCTGTAAAATTTCAATTGGGACATTGAAACCGGTGACACGGCCCATCCTCATTCAACACGCACGTGCTAAAAATTGGTTCGATACTGACGGAACCGCGCCTATCTTGAGCGCCGGTAATCCATTATCCCTCTAGGCAGGTCAAATCCCTTCACATTCAGCTGGGTTGCGGTCCTCCAGTAGACTGTTGGATAAACAAGCTTCTTCATGGAGGATGCTCTCTTTTTGTTGCTTATTACTGCCTCAAATATCTCCCTGATGACGTCGTCCATGCTCTTTTCCCTTCTGAATCCGAGTGATGGAAGTATCTTATGCTCAACTTCGTAGATGTGTTCCTCCCTTTCCACCCGAGGGTTTTCCACATACTCGAACCCCGCATCTATACCGAACTCACGGCCTATCTTCTGTACCTTCTCGGCCAGCTGCAGGGTGTCATATATCTCATCTATCTGGTTCACAACCCTGTAATTTCCCTTTTCAGGCGGATTGTTGAGAAGCAGCGTGAGACAGTTTACGCTGTCGTAGAGGGAGAGGAAACCGCGTGTCTGCTTCCCCTTTCCGTATATCAGGAGCTTATTGAGAAGGACTGCCTGGACAACGTATTTGTTTATCACTGTTCCCCAGATTGAATCGAAATCAAACCTTGTTGCGAGAGCTTCATTTGTTATCTCGTCGACCCTTGTGCCGTAAACCACTCCCTGCATCACATCCGTTGCAGATATACTGTAGATTTTGTTTGCCAGCGCAACGTTGTAAGTATCGAAGATTTTGCTGAGATGATACCAGCTCTGACCCATCCTGGGAAACATCACGCTGGCTTTTTTCCCCTTCCTTTCGAGTTCAAGATCCCCCTCGGCTATCTCAATACCGGGAGTGCCGTATTCTCCCATGCTTCCCATTTTTAGAAGATGCGCATCAGGCGCATGCCTGACCATCGAGAACAGGACATTGATATTGGTAGCTATATTATTGAGCTCCGTGTAAAGCACATGCTGCTGATCCACCATGCTGAAGGGTGCAGATCTCTGCTGGGCAAGATGAACTATGCTCTCAGGCTTGTATTTTTCAATAATCCTGTCCACGGCCCTGGGATCCCTCGCATCCGCCTCCACAAAAGTTATGTTTTTCTTTCCTGTCTCCTTTTCATATGCGGCGAGTCTCTCTTTCATAGATTTTATAGGGACGAGTGTGTCCGATTTCACGGATCTCACAAGCTTTCTGGTGCAGAGATTGTCTACAACAACTATCCTGTCGCTTCCGTTGGCACCCAGATGCAGTGCAAGCGGCCAGCCTATATAGCCGTCACCACCGAATATGATTGTGTTACCCGTATTCAACACCAGCCAGAGATTAACTTCCACAAATTGGATGCACTAATAAAACTTTCTAATCGGGTTGAATGAAAGGAAGAAACGTTGTCCTGATCAGGTCGCAAAGCGCGGATGACCATTTTATACCTGTCAAACGATTTCAGGCCCGAGTTGCGATGGAAGACGTACTGGAAAGAGATATTGCCAGCGAGATCGAGGAGTCGCTGAATGTCCACAGACTGCTGCTGTCCGCTGGCCCTGAAATTGCAAGGGCATCACGAATGCTCATTGACTCGTACCGCAACGGCGGAAGAATGGTCATATTCGGTAATGGCGGAAGTGCTGCCGATGCACAGCACATAGCCGGGGAGCTGGTGGGGAGGTTCAAAAGAGAGAGGAAGGCAATAGATGCTCTGGCACTGACAACAAACACCTCCATACTGAGCGCTATCGCAAATGACTACTCTTATGAGCAGGTATTTGCAAGGCAGGTTGAGGCGGCCTGCAGGGGGCAGGACTCCGTAATAGGAATATCCACCAGCGGAAAGTCGAGGAACGTGATAGTGGCGCTTGAAGCCGCACGGAAGATGGGATGCAAAACGATTGGCCTGACGGGCGAAACAGGTTTTCCTGCTGGAATAACAGACGTTGACATAAGAGTGCCTTCAAGAAACACACAGCGGATTCAGGAATGTCATATACTCATCGGACACATCATTTCGGGAATCGTGGAAGCGGCTCTCTCCTGAGGGAAATGCAGCCAGGCCCGCTGATGCAGCATAATGTGGACTGGGATTGTACCCTTCCCGCTGCTCAGACAAAAATATAATAACAGTACAAGTAGATTAATGCACGGGCGATTTAACCTAAAGGGTCGTGCAGTCTTGAACAGGGGAGACAAAAAAATACACGTCAGGATTGAAAAGGGCAGCAAGCTCACCTTGAAGGACGTGTTGAAAAAAATCAAGGAGATTCAGGCTGCAAACCCCGATCTCGATGTCTTTTTTGACGGCGACGAGTATGCAATATGCAGCAGGCCGCTCAAGAAAGACAGCACAGCTGCGGAAGTGGGGCACAGGAGCAGGAAATAGCCAGCCTGCACCGTCGTTGTGCCACCGGCTGGAATGGGCAAATGTTTCGGCCTTCAGACAGCCGGCTGCACAAAGCCGTGTACAGCGGCACCGTCGCTGTACAACGGAGAAGGAAGCAGTTTGTATCTCTGGCTTCAGGCTTCCTGGCCTGCACTTTCTGTGTAGACTGGCGTTTCGGATTGTGCTGTATTCACAATCTCCTCAACGGACTGCATGTACTTCTCAACAAAAGCCTGCACTACTCTCTGGAAGGGGGCAAATCCATGTTCCTTCGCGTAGGAAGGATATGTGCTTTCAATCCATTCCTTCTGATTGTAGGTGAGCCTGACAACGTATTCCTGGCCGCCCGGACTTCCCCTCTTCAGTTTCGGCGGTTCGTTTGCAAGAAGGGCTGCAATCTTGTCGAGCGTCTCGTTTGCCTCTGCCTCAATCCTCTGTGAGGGCAATTCGGCTGCGCTTGCCAGAGCCGTTATGACGGCCTCTTCCGCCGCAAGTGTCTCAGCGGGACTTGGTTCCGGAACAACGGCGCTGTTCACAGACGCTGCCGCAACCGCACTGCTCTTTCTCCGACCGAACGCACGTTTCAATCTATCAAACATTTTCCCATCCTCTGTTGTTTCAACCGACAGAATACGGAAATCTTCCGATTTCCAATTCCAGCAGGCATATTGCATTTCAAGTATAAATATTGTCTGACGATCGTATGACACACTGGAAAAGCTGAAAGTGGTACAGAAATACGTATGGCTTTTGCAAATTTACGATTGAATTAGATAAATAAAATAATCAATATGTAAATATAACAGCCTGTTCAGCAACAGATTTATTTCAATTTTAATCGCGTACAGGAGGTTATATCGCATTGAAAAGGATCGTGATATCCTGGACAGGACCTGGACGAAGCGTACAACTTTAGCCGCCGAACATGCTTACTGAGCGCATTGGGAAGAATGAAGACCACTACCAGCAGACTTGCAAAGGCCGGAAAGCCATCAGGACCGCAAATCTCACAGCCCGGACACATGAGGAAAAAGACTTTAAGCAAAAAGAGATAAATTATCAATGTAGAACGTATCTGCCAACCAGAGTGAAACCGAAATGAGCGAAGGAGTTACGCTGAAGGTTGCAAGAGCACATCACCAATCCGAGGTGGGGCTTGGACGGGCGAGGATTGACACAGCCACCCGGAAGGAACTTCAGATTGAAGTAGGGGACATAATTGAAATAATCGGGAAGAGGAGGACGGCAGCGAAGGTTTTCAGGGCCTCGCATGAGGATGAAAATAAGGGAATCATAAGGATAGACGGCATGATAAGGGGAAATGCGGGTGTCAGCATCGGGGAGAAGGTGGTGGCAAAGAAGGCTGATGTCCAGAAGGCCTCAAAGGTGGTTGTTGCACCCAAGATACCGCAGGGGAAAAAGGTGAAATTCGGGCAGGGTGTCGAGGATCTGTTCAAGAAGGGACTTATGAACAGACCGCTTGTGAAGGGCGATGAGATCATTATTCCGAACATAGCGCTCATAGGTGACTTTCTTCCCTTTGTTGTCATCTCCACCTCTCCGTCAGGCGTTGTGCTTGTCACAGAAACTACAGAGCTTATTGTCAAGAGCGAGGCAGTGGAGGTCAGTGACGCGATTGCACCAATGATCACCTACGACGATGTCGGAGGCCTTGAAAATGAACTCCAGCGGGTCCGCGAGATGATTGAGCTGCCGCTCAAGCACCCCGAGCTTTTTGAGAGACTTGGTATTGATCCGCCGAAAGGGGTTCTTCTCTATGGCCCGCCCGGAACGGGGAAGACACTCATAGCCCGTGCGGTGGCCAACGAGGCGGGCGCGAGCTTCTACTCCATACAGGGTCCTGAGATAATGAGCAAATACTATGGACAGAGCGAAGAGAAACTGAGGGAAAAATTCGAGGAGGCGGAGAAGAATGCACCCAGTATCATTTTCATCGATGAACTCGATTCCATAGCTCCGAAGCGGGAGGAAGTCCAGGGAGAAGTGGAGAGGAGGGTTGTCGCACAGCTTCTCACTCTGATGGATGGATTGAGCAAGAGAGGGCACGTGATAGTAATTGGAGCGACCAACAGGGAGGACGCAATAGATCCTGCGCTCAGACGTCCCGGCAGGTTTGACAGGGAAATAGAGATTGGTGTTCCGACTCGCGAGGGCCGGAGAGAAATAATGATGATACACACGAGAAGAATGCCTCTCGAAGAGGGATTCGACATCGAAAAATTCATTGACATGACGTATGGTTTCGTCGGTGCTGATCTCGCTGCGCTTGCCCGTGAGGCTGCAATGAAGACGCTTGTCAGGTACATACCCGAAATTGATCTGGACAAACCGATTCCTGCCGACATGCTGGAAAAGATGAAGGTAACTGAACTTGACTTCCTGAATGCGTTGAAGGAAGTTGAACCGAGTGCGATGAGGGAGGTCCAGATAGAGATTCCGAAGGTGTCCTGGAAGGACGTTGGCGGGCTTGATTCTCTGAAGAGACAGCTGTGGGAGGCAATCGAGATGCCGCTGAAGTCTCCAGAAACTCTTAAGAGACTTGGCATTACTCCACCGCGTGGCATACTTCTCTATGGCCCGCCCGGAACGGGGAAGACACTCATAGCACGTGCTCTGGCCAATGAGTCCAAGGCAAACTTCATTGCAATCAAGGGCCCGGAAGTCATGAGCAAATGGGTTGGCGAGAGCGAGAAGGCAGTGAGGCAGATATTCAAGAAGGCCAAACAGGTTTCTCCGAGCATAATCTTCCTGGATGAGCTTGATGCGATTGCGCCGCAGAGGGGTTTGAACAATGATTCGGGAGCAAGCGAAAGGGTAGTGGATCAGATACTCACGTCGCTGGACGGACTGGAATCGCTCGGATCTGTCACAGTGCTCGCGGCCACCAACAGGCCGGACATTGTCGACAAGGCACTGCTGAGGCCCGGCAGATTCGACAAGATAATACTTGTTCCCGTACCGGACAAGGAGACGAGACTTGAGATACTCAGGGTGCATACGTCGAAGATGCCTCTGAAGAATGTGGATATTGAGGATCTTGCAGAAAGGACTGACGGTTTTGTCGGTGCGGATATCGAGGCACTCTGCAGGGAGGCTGCGTTCAACGCACTGAGGGAGAATCCGGATGCTAGCGAGGTCAGGATGTCTGACTTCGAAAAGGCACTGACATCTGTTTTTCCGTCAACCAACGAGGAAACGATGCGCTATTACGAACGGTTTGGGCATGACATCAAGTCCGCTCTAATGAGGAAAGGCGAAAGTGTCGGCGGCTACGGCTATTACAGGTGAGAGGCGAAAGACGGTCGCGCTGTTCCTCCTTTTTGATTCAAACAGGTTAAAATAATCATCCTGCGAAGCTGGTCATATGAGGATCGATGTTCCATTCTACAGGCAGACAATGGATTTCACCTGCGGTGCAGCCTGCATATTGATGGTCCTCTCCTACCACGACAGGCAGTTCAGAATGGACAGGGACAATGAGATGGATATCTGGAGGGAGGGTACAAGCGTTATTCCGCTCGGAATCGGAAGGTACGGCTTGTCCTTTCCGTTTCTTAAGAGGGGGTACACCGTAAGCATAAAGTCAAATGTCACTGGAATTGAATTCTTGGAACGCATCAGGAAAAGGCTTGATGAAAGGCAGATGGCGATATTCAGGGAGTTATACGAGGAGAGGAGGTCAAGGGCATTCAAGATGGGCCTCATGGAAGAAACGGTGAGCGAACTGTCGCTTCAGGAAGTGAAAGATTCGCTTTTTGGAGGGAATGTCCCTCTGATGCTCACTGATGCTGCTGCCTTGGGGGACGAAACGGCTCCTCACTGGATAGCGATCACGGGCGTCGAAAATGACACCATACACCTCAACAATCCGCTTGCCGAAAGTCCTTCTTCGCTGCCTGCAGGCGATTTCGGCAGGATAAACGGATTCATGGGGGAGCAGATACTTGTGTCGGTCGGAAGAAAGGCGGAGGCTGTCACTTCATATTCATCACAACGACATCCTTGACAGCCCTCATCTCGCTGAAAGGCAGAACCAGCCTTCCCTGATCGTCTGTACGGAAAAGTCTGGGCTCTATCTCTTCGGCAGGTATGACAAGAACATTTTCTATCATGCCTGTGGCTGTTTCAATGATGAAGTTATCAATAAGACCCAGTATCTGGCCATCCTCTGTCATCACCGTTTTGCCTTTGAGTTCGGTTATGAATTTTCTCTGAGGCATCCCTGCACCATCACAACCTACCCATACCCTGAAGAATGTATTTAATCATGTCGAACTTCCCTGATTGTGAGTGCAACACACGAAGAGCTTCCGGAGAACGCCTGGAACTCTTAACTGCGAAGCATGTCAGTCCGGGAGGAATGATGAATGGCAAAGACTGTTCCAGCAAGGCTGGTGGAGTGGAAGGACATCGCTGCCTGGTGCTCCACCCTGGGTGAAAAGATAGTCAGCAGTGACTTCAGACCTGATGTTATAGTTGGAATGGCACGAGGCGGATGGGTTCCTTCGAGAATTCTCTGCGATGAGCTGGTTGTGAGGGGGCTCATATCTGTGAAGACACAGCACTGGGGAATAACAGCTACCAGGGATGGCAGGGCAGTCCTTTCGTCAAACATATCCGAGGACATCAGCGGGTGTCGCGTGCTTGTTGTCGATGACATAACGGATACCGGTGAGAGCATCAAACTTGCATTCGATCATGTCCGTTCTCAGGGAGCGCTGGAAACAAGGACTGCTACCATGCTTCACATAAATCATTCCAATTTCGTCCCGGATTACTATGCCGAAGAAATATCTTCAGACAGGTGGACGTGGTTTGTTTTCCCCTGGAATTATTACGAGGACATGGCCAAATTCATAACAGACATCGTATCGGAAAAGCCCTCAACGGTGGCAGAAATACGTGCCGGACTCGAGAGCAATAACAGCATAAGGCTGAATGAGAGACAGCTGATATCCGTTCTGATAAGGCTCTCAAGGCTCGGTATAATCTCCAGACGTGGAAAGGAGTGGGGGAAAACATGACTTTCAGCAATTCATTTGAATCTGTCTTTGAATTTCAGTGCACTCTTCCTGAGATCCTCCAGAACAGTGAGCGGTTGCCTGGAGAGCAGGGCTTCAAGAGCTCCTCCACCGGTGCTCACATATGAGAATGTGCCACTGTATCCCAGCTGCGACGCAGCTGCAGCAGTATGCCCCCCTCCAATCACACTGTATTTTCCATTGCCACCGCCGGCCTCGAATATTGCCCTGGTCCCCGTATCGAAACCCTCATGTTCGTAAACGCCTGCGGGACCTGAAATAAAAACTGTTCTGGCCTGCTTCAGGATACCTGTATATGCGGATATTGTCTCAGCTCCTATATCCCAGGCCTCACACCCCGCCGGCCAGCGGCTGGTGTCAGCCTCAACCCTCTGGCCTCCAACATTGAATGCAAGATCCGAGGGAAGCCTTATTTTTTCCGAAGACGAAAGAAGATGACGGGCCTCACCGATGAAATGCTCATCGGCCTCTTTCAGCAGTTCTGCAGAAACGCGTTCATCCATTTTCACACCTGTGGAAAAAAGAAATGCAATCGACAGCATGCCTGTGAGAAGGATCGCGTCCACGTTCCGATCTGACGCAACACTCCGCAGAACGGGCAGGAAGTCTGAAAACTTTTTGCCGCCAAATACGTAGACCGAAGGCCTGGATGGCTTGTCCAGAAGGATGGAGATGTGTGAAAGCTCATCCTCCATAAGCCTGCCAGCTGCTGAGGGAAGGGTGAAGGTGAAACCGGTGACAGAACAGTGAGGCCTGTGAATGGCCGCGAATGCATCATTGACAAAATAATCGAAATGCGGCGATAGTTTCACGACCAGTTCCCTTCCTGCGTGTTCCTCTGCACTCAGGCTCTTCTGTTCGTAATCAAGCCTCCGCACGTTGTCGAGAAGGATGGCCTCCCCTGACCTCAGTTCACTGATGAAGCGGAGCGCCGTTTCGCCGCATATGTCCTCCACGAACGATATATTCTTACGCGTAGCCTCCCTGAGTATGTCACAGTGCTCCTTCAGAGATATGAAATCATAATCTCCCGGCCTTCCCTGATGGGCAAGGATGGCAACAGCTGCGCCGCGCGAGAGCAATTCATCAAGCGTGCGGGCGGCAGCAACGATCTTTCCGGTGCTTTCAATTTTCCCTGTCTTCCTGTCTACGGGAGAATTGAGATCAAGCCGCAAAAGCAACCTGCTGTTTTTCAGCTCAAGGGAGTCTATCGTCCTGATACCATCAAGCAGCATAAAATCACTACACAAGGCCCAGGCTTCTGTCCGTCTTTCTTATGCTCTTCGATGCATCCTTCTCAATTTCCATCATTGATCTGATACAGTCTATATTCTCGGGTATGACATCGCTTTCCTGGTGAACAGCCTGGTAATAGTAGAGTGTGCTGCCATCCACATGCGTACCGTCCTCCCACACAATTGTTTCGGCAAAGTCACCACCATGTCTTCCGAGATCCCTTGCGATCTCCATAATCTGACCGCTGGTTCTGATACCGTGCTTCCCGCTTACGAACTTTATACGCGGCATCTGGTCCCACAGCGAGAGTACGTCAGAGGTCGTTACGCCCTGTTTTTTGAGCCTTGCGTATATGCAGTGCACATGCATGTTTGTTGTTGGCACCTTCGCAGCCATGGTGCTTATCTTCAGGCCAGGCATGACCGTCCGTACGTCGAGTCCGTGGTGAGTCGGGACATGAAGGGAAGGTTCGACGGCGTTGAGCGCGCTGCCCTTTGATTCAGCAGGATCCGCACCTCTTCTTATTATTGCGGCAAAAACCTCCTCGATCCTGAACATCCTGTCAAGGGGGTAGAGTGTTCTGATGAGACCGGTTGTATTGCAGGAGACAACCCTTGCAAATTTCCTGCCGTAAGCCTGGTCATAGGAAGCAAATGCATTGAATGACAGATTGGAAACTTCATGTTCCTCGCCTCCCTGGAATATCGCCTTCACTCCTGCTTCCTCGTATAGCTTCTTGTTCTCGGCGCCTCTTCCCTCGGGCGTGCAGTCCACCACAAGATCAACCTTTGTGAGAAGGTCGCTGAGACTCCCTTCAACCTGTATTCCCTGCTCCCTGAATTCACTGATCTTTGCGCTGTCCGCAACATACAGGGGGAACCCCTCCCTGTTTGCGAGCCTCGCCTCATAAGTGGGTCTGGTCTTCGTAACACCCACTATTTCCATATCATCCTGCAGCCTGACCGCTCTCGCTACCCTCTTGCCAATAGTTCCAAATCCGTTGACAGCAATCCTTGCAACCATAACGTTCACCATGTAAGGTAAGGCAGGCAGTCAGGCCCAGGCATTCATGTGCATCGAAAGCCGGACCGGCATTTAAACAAATGATGTATCCGTTACAGGGATTAAAAAACTTGCAGATTGACACAAATAGACACAGACTCGTCGGGATCGGACCTGCCGTGAGCAGAATACAGGCTGCCTCCGGATACAGCCGACAAGGCTGCGCGAGGCAATGCATGTCAAAACAGTTAAATAATGACCCAATCTAGGCTCACCTCATAGAGTGTGGTGCATCGGTGGCAAGAAAACCCGCCAGAATGTATACAAGGATCAGAGGGCAGGCTTATACCAGGAAAGAGTACATGGGGGGAGTGCCCGCTCCGCGGATCAGCCAGTTCAATCAGGGAGATCCGAAGGCAAACTTTCCTGTGTCATTGAATCTTGTTGTGAAGGAGGCATGCCAGATCAGGCATACTGCTCTGGAGGCCGCCAGGATTTCTGCAAACAGGGCGCTCTCCAAGAGGGCCGGTGCGAACGGATTCTTCATGAAAGTAAGGGTTTACCCCCACAATGTGCTGAGGGAAAACAAACTCGCGACCGGCGCAGGTGCAGACAGGGTTTCGGACGGGATGAGGGCAGCTTTCGGCAAGGCTGTCGGAACGGCTGCACGCGTTGACAGAAACCAGGCGGTAATAACTGTCCGGGTGAACAGGCAGCACCTTGATGCGGCGAAGGAGGCACTGAACAGGGCCGCGGTTAAGCTGCCGAGCCCGTGCTACATTACGGTCGAAGGAGCCACAGCTTGAATTTACAGCTCCGTTAAATCACAAATCTGGAGCTATTCCGTCTCAGATATCCGGACCGGCCACGTCAGGGTGCCGGCTGGCAATACTTCTCATTAGGCTGTTTGCCTCCTTTCTGTTATGAAGCACATAAATTGTCTTTCCTCCGGATTTTTCTGAGTTCAGAATTGATACAGTCTCCTTTCTCCCCGTTGATTGATAGGACCAGATGAACAGAAGAAATTCCAGGAATTTCCTGTTGAATCTTTCTTCACATCCTTCAGTCATATCAGGCCTCTCCTTTCTTCCGTCAAAGACAAGCCTCCTGAGAGCGCCGACAATGCACGCAATCCGGCTGAAATCAAGAAAAATCACAGTGTCCGCTGCTTCGAATCGTTCAGGGAAGGTTGACTGATAATTGCCATCTATTATCCATGCAGGAGAGGCAATAACGGCCCTGACCCGCTCCAGGAATTTTTCCCTGCGCACTGGAACCCAGCCTGGCTTCCAGTATAATCTGTCGAGATGAAAGAGGGGGAGTCCCGTTGCAGATGCAACGGCTCGAGAGATTGTAGATTTTCCCGCCCCAGGAGATCCTACGACAATGATCCTCTTCCCTGTTATTCTGCTGGCATTCGTGAGAATTGCGGTAAACCTCCCGCTGCGGATTGAAAGGTCCTATAGATAATATCTTCCACAGACCTGGTTAACAGTGCTCCATGAAAGCTGAACCAAACATCATGCGCGATCCAGCTACCTCTTTCCATCCTCCACTCCTTATCTCCAGCTGTAGTAATTATACCGGAAACCAACAGGCATGAATGAGTGGCTGAACAGGACGTATGCTGCTGCGGGATGAGGGATATCTGTTCCAATTTTTCCCCGATCATTGTGTTCAGAAGATTGCTCAGAGTAGTGGCGTGTATTTTCCTGTCAGGAAATACCGAGGACTCATGTGACCGGATAGAAATAATGGAGGAGGATGCGACACCGGTCATGCTGTGCAGGGAGAGTGCACCTTTCCCTGCAATCATGACCTTGAAGAGAGAGGAGAATCGTCGAAAGAAATGTCAGGTGAGACACAGAAGATGCATGTCCACACCCGTGGAGTGAGGACTAAACCGCAAGCGGGCTGGGGACGGAGGAGGAAAAACTGGAACACACTTTCACATTATGGTAAGGCATCCCTGAAGCCGCGAAATGAAATCTCCCGCTGTGTCGCAGATGTCACTGGAAACATGCGATCCGCAGGAGTGCTGGAGGCTGTAAAACCAACAAAACGCAGCGAAAGCGCATGTAAGAGATTTGAGGGGGAAGATTGACCCGCCACATGCCTGAGATTGGTTTGACGTCTCTGTGTTTACCTGATGACGTCTATGCTGTCGTCGCTGTTCTGCTGTGCATATCCCGTGGCGTGAACTGCTCTGCTCACTTCCGGAACTGTCTCCACATTATCTTCCTTGGCAAGCATGTACTTCGACCTCGCCCCTGTAACTATGAGCAGTACCCTGACTGTGCCCTCCAGACCCTCTTCGACTGAGCATCCCCATATTATCCTTGCGTTCCGGCTTATGGTTGAGCTCACGATCTCGGCTGCCTTTTCCGCTTCAGATATCGTAAGGTCATGGCCTCCTGTCACCCTTATAAGGCAACCTGCCGATTCTGAAAGGTTAATCTCGCCGAGGAGTGGCGAGTTGAGGGCTTCCCCTACCGCTTCCTCTATCCTCTTGTCTTCCGATGTGCTCTCGCCTATGCCTACAAACGCGACGCCGCCCTCGTTCATGACTGTCATGATATCGGCGTAATCCAGATTGACAAGACCGGGCTTGGTTACTATTTCAGTCAGACCCTTAAGAGTCTGCATCAGAACCTCATCTGCAACCTTGAATGCAGCCTCAATCGGAAGTTTTGGAACGAGATCCAGGAGCTTGTCGTTCGGTATAACTATTGTTGTGTCGCATATACGTCTCAGTTTCTCCAGACCCGCCATCGCGTTCTCCATCCTGAGCTCCCCTTCAGCCTTGAATGGAAGTGTGACGACACCGATTGTCAGTGCCTTCATCTCCTTGGCCAGCCTCGCAACGTAATGGGCAGAGCCTGTGCCTGTCCCGCCTCCCATTCCAGCTGTGATGAAAACAATCTGGCCTCCCTGCAGGAACGACCTTATTTCAGGATCTGCCTCCCTCGCAGCCTCTTCGCCGACCTCGGGTATTGCACCTGCTCCAAGGCCCTGTGTCAGCCTCTTTCCTATCAAAATCTTCCTTGGAGAATGAACAGAAAGAAGATGCTTCGCATCTGTGTTCACAGCACACATCTGGGCCCCCTGAATCTGTGAATCGTAGCAGCGTGTAATTGTGTTGGTGCCGCCTCCGCCGCAACCAATGATCTTGATACATACGTCAAGAGCGGAGGCGATCCTCGCAAGTTCTTCGTCATCCTTGCTCACAGGCGGCGCATTCTGAGTGTTCTGTGAATAAGCCACCTTTTCTACGGGCACGGAAAATTCCGCACCAAGTGCATTCTTTACTAGAGAATTTGGCATAAGTGCATCCCTTGTGTGTCCTTAAATGCAATAGCGGTTATAAATTTTTCTACAGATTGGCATCCAATTATCTGTTTTGTATGCCAATTGTCTGACAGAAGAATTGTATTTCCGCATGCCGGAATGATAACCTCATGCGAATGCGGAGAAGATGGGGAAAAGCCCTGTGTGAATGAATTATGCGGACGATCGCAGTGTTATCAGTACAGATGGAAAGGCACAGTCCTGCCATGCGGGCCGAAAATCACCTAACCTGCCTGAAGCAGAGAAAGAATGAAAAATGTCAGGAAATTTGTGAAAAAGTTTGAGCTGTTTCAGGAACAGAATCACTGGGGAGGAGGAGACGGTGCTGGAGCAGGCGGTTTCCTTCTCCTGGACCTCTCCACGACAAGTCCTATAACAAGGCCGACTATGAATGCAACAGCAATTATTGCGTATGCAACAGGTGAGACGGTGGTCGCGAGTGTGTGGCTGACCTCTGCAGGAGTCGTCACTATCACGAATGTTGAAGTGGACACCGCACGGAGTCCGTCGGCACTTGTGACAGTATAGGTGAGATGATATGTTCCGCTTGACAGCTTGCTGAGTGTGTAAGACTGCATTCCTGTTACATTGATTGTCATGTTCCCGGACGGCCCGCTGAGCTGAAGCGACTCGCCTGTAAGATAGTCGCCGGAATAATAGAGACCGACTGTGACGCTGCTTGTTGAATTGAAGTGTTCCCCGGGTGAAGGGGAGGTGATGTGGGCAAGGGGTGTCGGTTGGGGAGTAGCGTAAAGGGACATGGTGGCTTCGGAGGATACGCCGTTGTAGTTCACTGCATTCAGCGATATATCAAGAGGACCGTATCCAAACGAGCTTGCGTTGAAGGTAAAGGATGTCATACCCATGACATTGTATGAGAATTGATTTATGGTCAGTGTCTCGGACGTGAGGTAGCTTGACTGTGACACGCTGAAATCTATTGTTGTCTGCCCGCTGACATATGAGCCCGGAGAAGGGGAAGTTAAACTGACTGTCGGTCCAGGATCGACACCGGAGCCGATGACATAGAAGGTATCCTGAACAACATATGTGAAGCCGTAGGAGTCGTTGAATTCAACGGTAATGTTGTGTTCTCCAAGAGACAGACCGTCGAGGGGGAAGGACCAGTAAAACGCCTCCTGTCCGACAGACGGAAGAGTGACATTCACTGGGGGCGAGCTGTCAATCCTGTAGGAGAGGGAAGTTATGTTGTTGTAGTCCGTTAAGGGATAGAATACTGGCGTGGAGATATAAAAGCTGCCTGTTGCGTTCTCTGTGCCGATGTAGGAAGTGGACAGCACTGAAACGGAAGACAGCTGAATGGACGTGAAAGCGTAGCCGTATACCGGCTGAAGCATCAGAATCGCTGCATTACTGTCATTGGTCTGGAACGGTATCATGCCCGAGGGGGTGGAGAGATACACAGAGGGATAGCTGTCATTGAAAGCCTGGACCAGAAGTATTCCCTGTGATATCGAAGCATCGGATGACACCTGGTTGTTTATTGTCAGGACAGCAATTCCCGAGGCATTCGTTATGGTCTGGGTACCCGGTATGGATTCGGGAGAGAATGGCGTTGAAAACAGATTGGGGACTGCCAGATCCACCGGAACGAATGCTGCAGGGTTGCCATTCCAGTAGGAGACCCTGACGTACAGCTGGTAGCTTGCATCCGGCGAAGCGACAGAAGGTGCAATAATCGAGTTCATGGCACCATTGCCCAGATAGCCCGCTGCCCCTCCGTAAAGTGTGCCCAGGAGGGATGAGAAGGAGTTCAGTGCCTGAATGTTGAAGTGTGGAGTGACGGTGAAATTTGTGGAATTCGTAAGACCCAGGTAATAGGCGGACACATTGTAATTCTCGTTCTGAAGAACGTTCCATGTTTCGACATAGGCAATGCCTGAGAGGTTGGTAAGGCTCATTGATCTGACAGGTGTATAATTCAGTGAGGAAAGTGCCGCATAATTAGGATTGAGCATATCAGGCGGAGAGGAGACGTATGGTTCATGTACGGTTGTTGCCACAACAACAGCATTGTATACCGGCTGGGGGACGGATGCGGGAGTTGCCTTATAGGTCACCTGGACGGCAACAGTATTGGGCATGAGGCTCCCGATTGCGGGATAATTCTGGCTCAGGTAGCCATTGAAGAAATCAAAACCGCCCATGATTGACCGGTGGCCGAGCACGGTAACAGTTATCTGTCCCGCAGTTAAATTTGGCCTTGATATCCAGACAGACTGGAAACCGCTTCCGACATTCTTGGCATGGCTGTATATTGCAAGGTAGCCATGCAGACCGTCCGTCTTGAGGATGAAACCACCAGTGGTATTCGTGGTATTGCTGATGTATGTTGTTTGTCCGGTTACGGAGGTGAATGTCATGTTTACGGGTACCCCTGCTTCGCCCAGTCCTGTCGTTGTATTGTAAAGCGTGAGAGGATATGTGGCGTTTCCGGCAATGCGTGTCAAGGGCTGACCGTTAAGCTCAACCACCAACCTGTCAGTGAAAAGTGAAGGGTTCAGCAGCATGTTCGCATCGTATGCGAGATTCGCTATGTTCGGCACACCAAGGCCTGCGAGCAGGTTCCAGCCCTTCACCGGTCCTGTGGAGCTGACAGGCCAGTTCTGTCCTCCGGGCCATCCATAGCCCTGTGAGAGTGCGTAGAGATCCCAGGAATTGTTTCCCGAGGATATCTGGGTATATGCACTGTACGGCAGATGATTGTCATTACCTATGTTGTAGAGAAGAGGCTGCGCTAGTCCCAGGTAAAAGCTTGAGCGCCCGGGCGTGCTGCCGATTGTAGTGTTCAGGTAGGAGTCAAGCAGGGCCAATTCACCCGCAACAGTCGGTGACGCAAAGCTTGTGCCTCCCCAGAAGAAGTTCCATGCACCATCGAAGTAGACAGTCTCATTGAAGTTTGCCTCAGCCGCAATATCAGGGACCATCCTTCTTCCCGTATTCGGTACATACGGCCCATGCTGCCACCACGGCTGGGTGAACCAGTAGCTCAGGCCTATACCGCCGGAGGCGTAATCAGGAGAGTTCGGTGATGTTCCTGGCGTGTACCAGTAGGACTCCTGTGTCGCATATCCAACTGTAGAGCCGTTCACGGGGTAGTTGGGGAACCATGCGGGATATGAGCTAACTTCACTGAAACCGTACGGGGCCAGTGTCTGGTTGACCACGTACTGCGGCGGTGTCGGGAACTGCACACCAGTCAGATTTCCAACAGTTGTCTGAACACCGCCGACAGCCACAACATAAGGCGAGGAGGCAGGCAGCGATACTGAAAGCAGGCCGGAGTAGGAGTCGTAACCGCCGCTGTCACCGGAGGAGGCGAGTATTGTGGATCCCATGCTGGTCAGCTGCATGAAATAGTCCTCAAGCGCCCTTGCACTCTGCCACGAAGGACCGTAGAGATTCCACCAGATATCCTCGGCGCCACCCCAGCTGTTGGTTATTACATTTGGGAGAGGGTTAAGAGTGGTCAGTTCGGCATAGGCGCTGACAAGCGAAGCCGTGCTGAGGGTCGGTCCGTAAACAGCGTCGATATGAGCCGCAGGGGCCATTGTGCTTGAATATTCGATGTCGAGGCTGAATTCGAATGCGTCACCGCCGAGCTGCAGTGTGCTTCCGGGCGGGGCTGCATTTGAGGTACCCCCCTCTACAGGATAGGCTGTGAGCCTGTCAAGTATCTGATTCGGATTTCCGTAAACCATCTGGGCAAATGAAGCCAGGTCTGAAGGGTTGTATCCCTCGGCCATCACAACAGCTATGGTGGTCCCCTGCCCCCTGTCTCCCATTGAATACAGTGGAGTGGCGTTGTATGCAACCGTCATCGTCGAAGGATTCAGAAACTGCCATTCACCAAACGGGAAGGAGGAGTTGACATAAAGGAAGCCGGGATGTGTGAAATTCACTGCCTGGGCCATTGTCCTGTAAACCACAGGATCTGAGGAGGATGTCGAGACACCATTTACTGATGTTCCTCTCAGGGACAGCGGAGCCTGCATCAAATCAGGATGAACCTTGATTATGTCTGTCAGTCCGTTTACGGACGCAACGGAGTCTGCAATGGCGGTCGGAAGAGCCAGCGGACCGGAATTTGCATACACAACTGTACCATTGGAGAGCCTGAAGAGGTTGATCTGTGTCCTGAATGCTGACGAGACCTCAGACGCGGTGGAATGGAAACCTATTGTCATTGTCGTTCCTGTCTTCACAGGAGTGAAACCCATTGCCGAGAAGTAGGCAAGTGTCTCATTGTAGACTTGAGGGGTGGGACCGTACTCCTTCTCGAACTGACTGAGGGTGAGGAAATGCCTGTACTGCGCAGAGCCGGGTGTCTGCTGCTGTTTTATCAGTGCTGCAAGTTGCTGGCTGTTTCTTATGGAGAAGCTTACTGTGATGTACATGGGCATTGAAGAGGGTGCCGGGCCCAGCTCCCGGGCACCCTTCATCATGGGCATCTCACTGTAAGGGGAGGTGGTGTATGGCCCGTTTATGAGCTGTTTGGCCGTCAGCCCGCCTCCTGATGCATTATCGTTTCCGGCAGAACTCAGTGCATACGCAGATGAGGTCGTTATCATCACGGCCGCAATCAAGATTACCGTCACAGTCTTCAGTCTACCATAATTTTTCATGTCTGTTCACTCCCTTTTAAAGGCGGATGAGCCAAAGAGGTTTCCGGCAGGGGACTGAGCAATTTTCATCACGCTACTGTATCGCTGCTGGGAGGGATGCTTCTCCGGTACGGCAGACATGCCGTTCCCTGAAACAACCTCTATGAGTGTTCCGACCCTTTCAGTTGTGTTGTTCACGGCCTGCATGTACTGTGTTGCGAAGAGATGAACGACCTCGACCGAATTGATCCACTCTGAATAACCTGACGAACGGAAGGAAGCTGTCACTCCAAAATTGTAGATGATGAAGGCCAGCCCAGGGCCCACGAAGGCGAGTATGCTCAGACCCGAAGCTGTAACCGTACGGTAGGTGCTGTACGTGATGTTGGTCCAGACAGGAGTTCCCGTCATGTCTGAGAATACTGACGAGTTCACCAGAACTTCCCTTGTCTGGTTTATTGTGAGACTCAAATAATATATCGGGAAGCCGTCATAAATCTCTATATTGAGACCGAAGCGGAATGATATGCCGTAAATGAGTTCGGTTGATACTGACTTGTCGTAAAGTGTCTTTTTGCTTGTCAAATTTACTGTTTTCTCGTTGGTCTGATACAGCTGATACTGGCGGGTGGAGGATATCTGGTAGTATGGAAGAATGAATACGGAACTGGAGACTTCCTGTCCGTAATAGAACTCGGGGTTGAACTGAACACTTGTAGAGAAGAAGGAAGATTCATAGAGAGAAGACATAGTTGTCTTGTTTCCTGCGGAGATGAAATCCGACTCCACGCTGAGGGTTGTGTTGTGATAATTCGTATCGTTCAGCCACATGGTTGAAGGGCTGATATAACCGGTAGTGTTCTTGACATAAACGAGACCGGGGGTCTGGATGTAGTTGTTCTGTTCAGTGTGGCTGTATGACACCTCCTTGACGGCTGGTTGTGAAACATTCACGTTGTAAAGGAAGTTAAGCCCTACCCTGATCCAGACATTTTCATCGTTTATCACTGTGAGGTTGATCTGAGCCTTGCCGGAGAAAAGATATGAAAATGGTGTAAGATTCACGGCGTACGGCGGGTTGAGATTTGCACCGATTGCGTTTATCGGCTCCCAGAGCATGAAATCTATTCCTCCTGTCTGCACATTCGGATACGGCTGCACTGCAGCAACATCCACGTTGTTGACAGAAACAAGGAATTCCCTGAAGGGAGGCTGGTTGCCGTACCAGAACTCATCGTTCTGATTCTGCAGGATAAACAGATTAAGTTCGAGCCTGCTTATGTTGGAGGGGAATGTGACATTGAATGACTCCGTATAATTGTAGGGGACCAGTATATTTCCGTTCTCAGCATAGGGCTGCCGCCCTGCAAGTGAAAAGGGTGGAACCGATCCGCCGCTTATGACTGGAAGGACGTGCTGATATCCTGAGCCTGATGAGGACGTCGGCGTAAAAGTAAATATTGCGGAGAGGAGTGAAGCGTAGCCCGGATTGAACTGTGCAGAGGAGACAGTCACAGACTGGACGCCGGAGAACAGGCTGGAATAGTTGGTTACGTCCATTGCAGTGTAAGTGTTTATGAATTCGTTTGTGTTGCCTGCCATTATCTCAACGCCCGACACTGTTATCGAATAGCTAGTGTCGAACACGTTGCTGATGAATATGTTCTGAAAATTTGCCACTATCTTTGAATAGTGGAGTGACGAGGGGAAGTAGAGCAGTGTACCAACGGTGCTGATTGTGGTATGGGAAACATACTCCTGGTAGACAGCACTGACTGTGAACGGGGAAGTGGCGGAATAGCTGAATGTTGAAGTGAAGTTCACGTAACTGTCGGCAAAATAATACAGGCCAATCCTGCTCGGCTGCACGGAAGGAAGTGTGCTAACGACGGCAAGGCTCACTGAAGTCAGGGCAATCACTGAAAGATTCCTGAAACCTGACACATTGTCAGGGTAGAGGAGGGACCAGGGAATGTAGAACTCCGTGGAATTGGATGTTCTGTTGAAAAATACCTGATCCGCCGCAAGAGGGTGGGAAACGGCCACAGGCCGTGAGTTGCTCAGCGAAACAGAAGTTGTGACAGTTGCGAGCGTTGCATTGGAAGTGGATACAAGGCCTGTCAGATTTGCAAAGAAAAATGCATTTATCGGCAGGCTCGAGTTGAAGTTCACATCCCACTTCCTGAAACCTGAGCTGTTGTGCATATTGGTGAAATTCGTTGTGCCGAAACCTGATGATGTGTCGTTTGCGAACATGACATAAAGCGACTGCCCGGACATCATGCCGTAGTAACCTACGAATACATAATTCTGGTCCGCGGATATCAGCAGTTTTTCATGGGTGGAATTGTTGTAGGAGACCAGAAACTGCATCGGAAAGTCAGAAAGAACATGTCCTGTGAAGGCAGGAGCACCATACTGGATGAATGAGGAGTTGCCGAACGGGTCCTTCACTGCCTGGCCGGAATAAGCCGCAGGGGTGGAAGAAGCTGAAGAGGATGGTGTGTAATTTGTTGTGAAGTTTTGTGAGAAAAATGAATCTTTGGCCTTCAGAGCCATCGAGCTCAGAGCCTTCGGCACAGGCGAAAGGCTGGAGTAACTGGAAACTGCGGTGCCCTGAGCGTCAAATGGCGACGCCCTACCGTTGGACCGAAATCCATATCCTGTACCATACTGGCCTGCCAGGACTGAAACGGATGCGACCAACATCACTAACACGGCAAAAAGAGAGAAAAATCTCTTACAATTCATTTGCAAACTCTTCACTCCCCATCATTGGTGCAGTTGAAGCTCATTACAGTAATCTCAACTTGTATAATTAAGTTAATCCATTGACACCTTCCTTCGGCGAAGGACGGCTTTGCCCGGTAAGACGACACGGATAAAGGATAAATCAGAGCGCTGGTCTATGCTCTCAGCATGACCTATGTAAGCATCGATGCTCAGGATTCAGGTGTTCCGCAAGGCACAGGCCATTCAAAGGCGGTTGCCCTGATATCCGGCGGCATAGATTCGCCTGTGGCCGCCTGGCTCATCGGCCGCAGGGGAGTCTCTCTGGATTTTGTTCATTTTCACAGCTATCCGTTCTCCTGTTCCTCCGCAATAGAGAAGGCAAAGGAGCTCTATCTGAAGGTCAGAAACAGGGAGGGAAGCGAACTGCTCCTGGTTCCCTTCCTTGAACTGCAGGAAGCAGTGCTCAGGAATATACCAAACAGGTACAGGATTGTCGTCTACAGGAGGGCAATGGCAGTCATTGCAGAAAGGATCGCTCAAATGAAGGGCGCCTCCTTCATTGTGACAGGGGACAGCCTTGGACAGGTTTCCTCTCAAACGCTTCAGAACCTTGCAACTGTGGACAGCGCTGTCTCCCTTCCGATAGTGCGGCCGCTGATAGGTTTTGACAAGACGGAGATAATCGAGATTGCAAGAAAGATTGGCACCTACGATATATCGATAAGGCCTCATGAGGACTGCTGCACCCTGTTCGCAGCAGGGAATCCTGCCACAAGGACTGTAAGTTCGCAAATTAAGGCGGAAGAGGAAAAAATTGATCTTATGTCGATAGTGAAGAGATGCGTTGACAGCGCAACGCGCTTCAATGCGGCCGTCAGCGTCTAGAGGCAGCACCGCGCTCAAGGGATGATCAGCACAGGATGCTGGCAGTATGCCTCCTCTGCAACATATTCACGCTCACTCCTATGACGGTCAGGTGGAAAAATCAACGCGGCGTGAAAGTTCGACAGGAAGGTACAGCTGTCTCTTCGGATATTCTGATGACCTTCTCTCAGCCTCCGAAAGAAGGGCGGGCAAAGTTAGGTCCCTGTTGACATCCAGCTCTCTGTCGTACACGTTGAGTTTATCGGATGAGAGTTCCCTGTCCCCGACCACTATGACAAATGAGACCCAGTCCTGCTTCGCCTCCCGTACCTTCTTCGAAATTGTGAGCTCCCGATCATCCACTCCGGCCCTGAAGCCTGAAGAATTGAGGAGCTTTGCAATCTCCGCTGCCCTTGCCGAGTGTTTTTCAGATATTGGAAGCAGCCTGAACTGCTCCGGTGTGAACCAGAACGGGAGATATCCTGGCTTTCCGCTCTCCGCTGCTCTCCTGATTGCCTGGTCGAACATCGCGTACATGAAGCGCTCAATTGTTCCAACTATCGCAGTGTGCAGTATTATGGGATAATTCTTCCTGCCCTCAGAATCTGCATATGTGATGTTGAAACGCTTCGCATTTCCGGTGTCGATCTGAACAGTTCCGATCTCCCTGGCACGTCCCATCTGGTCCAGGAGGTGATACTCAATGTTCACTGTCCAGTAGAAATTTGAACCTTCGGGGTAGATATGGACGAGGCAGTCCTTCCCCTTCTCCTTTATGAGAGAAAGTATGAACTCCCTGTTCTCCTCAAACGCCTTCTCTGAGGAGACGTTTACAAGCATCTCATAATCCGTTCCTATCCTTTCAATCTCAGCATATATCCTGTCATGTATCTTCCTGAACCATTCATATGCCTCTGTCATATCCCTGCACAGAACATGAAGATCGGGCATATTGAGGCGCCTCAGTCTGAAGAGCAGCATTGTCTCACCGGACTGTTCGTACCTGTAGGCGTCAGCAATCTCGAAGGCAGCAAGAGGCATCTGCCTGTAGCTGATATTCCACCTGCTCATCATTGAGAACTGCTGGTGACAGGCGGCGTAACGAAGCACGTACTGCCTGCTGTCCGACTCCAGAGTGTACAGCCTGTCGCCGAACAGTTCAGCATGCTCCCTCACGGCAGGCTCGTCAAGACTGAACATATTCGTTCCCTTTACCGAGAATACAGACAGGCCGAGGCCTGATATGACCTGTCTCGCATAATCCATGCTCAGGTCAAACATCAGTGCGGCGTTGGGATGATACACCTCATGTCCTGCGTCACTCATTTTCTCCCATTCAATTCCGAATTTCTTGCACAGTTTGAGGTATTCCGGAGCTGAACTGCTTCCCACCTGTTCCCTTAGCGCTTCCTTCCTGACCATGGCCATGAAGCATCTGTTGTCCGTGAGATACTTTTCAGGCCTGGCCCTTTCACCGTTGCGCAGCAGAATAAAATACCTGTCCTCCCCCTTCTTCCTGGTTTCTGTCTTTTCGATATCGACGGATCGAGACAGCTCAGAAAGGGGGTGCCCCTTGCACGTAATGGTGAACGCCTTGTACCAACCGAAGGGCGCCCTGTCGGCACGATGTTCCTCTGAAACGGCTTTGTGAAATGCGTCGAGAACCCTCACAGCATCCTTTGGGGAAGCGAGGTTGGATGAGAGGTGTGCGTAAGGGTAGATGAGTATCCTGTCTGCTCCAACGGCCTCAGCAACACTGTGCACCTCCTCTGCGGCCTTCCTTACAAGAGCGTCTCCCTTGCTGAAATCATCCTTCTCCACAGAGGTGAAACATACCAGGATATCGTCAGAACTGTATCTCTTCGCACTGTCTTCCAGTTCTTCAGCTGCTTTGGTAGCGCTCCTGATTTCGTATGTCATCCGGTCAGCGTGTATGAAAAGAAGCTTCAATTCACTCAGCCGGCTGACGCTAGGTAGAAAACAGTTAAAATTGTTTGTATTCCTTCGGGCACTAAAACCTGCCTGCCGTTACAGGGAGGTACAGCTTCAGAGTTCTGCGCCGATGGAAAGTGTCGTCGTTATGTCCTTGAACCTGTTCCGGAGGGTTACCTCCGTGACGCCAGACACGGTGGCTATCTCTTCCTGTGTCCTCTTCTTGCCTGAAAGTATGGCAGCAATGTATATGGCTGCAGCAGCGATGCCTGTCGGACCCTTCCCGACAGTGAGCGACCCTTCCTTCATTCCCTTGAGTATTTCCAGCGCCTTCGCCTCAACGTCAGTGCCAAGATTCAGTTCGCTGCAGAACCTGGATATGTAGTCCTCAGGTGTGGTGGGAAGAAGGGATAGTTTTAGTTCCCTGACAAGCGTCCTGTAGTTCCTCCCAATTTCCTTCCTCCCAACCCGGCTGGACCTTGCAACCTCCTCTATAGCGCGCGGGAAGTTCAGCTGTCTGGCAGCTGCGTAGATCGAAGCGGCCACGACACCCTCGATGCTCCTGCCGCGTATCAGATCCTTTGATGCAGCCTTCCTGTATATGACTGCGGCCTCTTCTCTGACATTTTTAGGTAGACCCATGTTGGAGCACGTTCTTTCAATTGAGCTCAGTGCAACCATGAGATTCCGTTCGACAGCGTTTGCCGCACGAAGTCTCTTCTGCCACTTCCTCATCCTGTAGAGCTGGGGCTTGTTCCTTGCCGGGACGCTTTTACCGTAGATGTCAACGTTCTTCCACGATATTTCGGTGGATAGACCCTTGTCGTGGACTGTGTATGTTATCGGCGCACCGGTGCGCGCCCTCTTTTCATTCTGTTCCGCATCGAAGCCACGCCACTCCTGCCCTGGGTCGATGAGATTTTCACTTATCACCAGTCCGCAGTCTGCACACACCAGTTCCCCTCTTTCGTAGTCTTCTTCAAGATGCGAGCTGTTACATTCGGGGCAGAACTCAATGTCGTCCACCTCTATCTTTTCCTTAGTCTTGTTAAATGCGGTCATGTTATCACATCCCTTGAGGCAGTGTACGGTGGGAATGCGAACCGCAACTCCATAACTCCGGCCACCAGTACGCCTCGTTCAGAGGCAGACTGATGGTTAAATGCTTCAGTCAATACCACCATATTCTGTCTTATTGGACAAATTATAGGTTCTGGAGCTATATAATATTTTTGTTATATAACAATACTAAAAGTTTACAAAATTAGCTTTATTAACGTGCCATAAAGTATCGTGGTAAAAATTATTAGGAATATTGCCCAAATGAGGCGAAGGAAAGGAAGCGTTACAGGCGTAATTCTGAACTGTATCAGGCATAGGAGTGTTAATGGATTGGTGCCAAATTTTTACGGCGGTGGCGCCATGTCGTGTCAATGAGGGCATTCATCTGTGCAGATGTATCCGACCCTTCGATATTTCATCAGGCGTTACGTCATCCTCTGTTCGCCTCAAGATGCATCCGCAGGGCCGATACCCAGCCATTGCACTATACACTCTTTTTCATCGGCGAGACTGATGACGATGCCGTAGATGCCATTTCCAGAGAGCTTGACAGCATATGTGGCCGCATTAGGGGTTTTGAAGTGGTCTATTCAGGTATTGGCATCTTCGGCGGAAATTCCAGTCCGAGGGTCCTGTGGGCTGGCGTTCACGATGATGAAAATCTTGATAGAATCATAAGAGAAATATCTGCGAAACTCGCAGCGCTGGGATATATGTCGGAAGAAAGGGCGTCAGTACCCCATGTCACCCTTGCAAGGTTCAGATGCAAACCCGAACGGCAGCTGGTAGAATCAATCATTGAGGAATACAGGAATACGGAATTCGGGCGCGAAAAGCTGACCAGAGTGCATCTGAAGAGAAGCATACTTCATCCCGGGGGCGCGGAACACGTAATACTGCACACCTCACTGCTTGGCGGCGCGGATCACTGAAGATTTCTGGCGAACACGTCCCACTGTATGGTATTCTTTATACCCTTCTTCTGCAGCAGCTTGCTGAGCTTTTCTGTTATTCGCACCACTTCGGTGCTGGAAGAATTTCCAGCGATATACATCTCCTTCCGGCCAATCGGAAATATCAGGCGCATCCTTCCCTTTCTGTTGTATCCTTCGGGCTTTCTGTTAGCTCTTATGTCCATCATGTTGATTTCGATGAACATTGAAAGTATCTCCTTCTCCTCCGGCATCTGGTCGCTCTCCTGCAGGAATGAAGTGAGCAGCTCGGGAAACACCTCTCTGAGCTGCCTGAAGCGGAAATTAGACCCGAATATTATATGCCCTGTCTCTGCCTTCACGACTGGCAGTAGACAGACAGCTCATTTAATATCTTCGCTTTGAGGATGAAGCCCCTTCCTGGAGGGAATGCCTCCTACCTTCCGGTGACGCCTAACCGGGCGTGTGAAATATCACCTGTCCGTACTGAAACGACAGTGCCCGGGAAGCGACAGTTTAAAATACTTTCGTGTAAATTGTTCGCCACCCCGATATATAGGGATGTTGGAGCAGGGCCGGTGATCCGGAGCGAAAACCTTTTAAACATCCATTGCGACGCGGTCTTCCGTGCTCCCGGGAACAGTGGGCTGCACAGAAACGCTGCTGGGCCGGCAGTCGCTGAGAATGTGACCAGTGCAGAAATGAAAAACGGTGGAAGAGATGCGATATGAGCGACACAGGGGAAACTGCGCAGTGGGCTTGTATGCTTCTCGAGTAGGGCGGGACCGATTTCCATGAAGATAGCAATGTTCACAGATTCCTACTATCCAACGGTGGACGGTGTTGTCAGTTCCGTTTCCACCATCTCCCGGGAACTTGAAAGGATAGGACATGAAGTGCTGATTTTCGCACCTGAACCCACTGACGGACAGAAGGTTGAGGACATAACAAAGGGAGGAACATACTTTTTCAAATCGTTCAAATTCAGGCACTATCCGCAGTACAGGACTGCTTTCCTTCCATCAAAGAAAACAAAGATTATCGGCAGTCTGGGTGTAGACCTGATCCACACCCACGGCATAACAACTGTCGGCCTGAAGGGGCTTGGCGCCGCAAGGCATTTTGATGTTCCTGTGGCCACGACGTACCACACAATGATCAATGAGGCGATGAATTACTACAAGCCGGTACCACTGCCGACCGGCATAATAATAAACCTGGCAGTGAGATATATCCGTTTTTTCCTGTCAAGGGCAGATGCCGTGGTTGCACCCAGCAGGCCCATTCTTGAGGAGCTCGTCAGGATAGCACCTAGGATGCCGTATGCGGCCGTCATACCGACCGGCATAGACACAGCGCGTTTTCATCCCCACGGCCGCGGCGACGCCGTCAGGGAAAAGTACGGCCTTGGTGACTCTCCGCTATTGCTGTACGTTGGCAGGGTAGCGTACGAGAAGAATATAGAGAGCGTCATAAGGACGATGCCACTACTGCATGACAGAAACATAAAGCTGATGATAGTCGGAGACGGACCTGCAAGGAGGGAGCTGGAGGAGATGGTTTCTTCGATGAGACTGAAGGAGAGAATTATATTCGCAGGCTTCATCCGGGACGAAGAGCTAGTTGATTATTACGCTGCAGCCGACGCTTTCATCTCTGCCTCGAAATTTGAAACGCAGGGAATATCCATGCTGGAAGCAATGTCCTGCGGCAAACCTGTCGCCGGCATAAATTACAGGGCTTCCACAGATTTCATAATTGATGGTGTAAACGGCTTCCTGTTTGATGACAACCCGCACAGCATGGCGTCCAAGATAGAGACAGCACTCGAAGCAGGACCCGAAATTTCACGGAATGCAAGGAGAACAGCCGAGGTGTATTCCAAGGAGAACTGTGCAATGTCTCTCAGCCGTCTTTATTCAAGACTTATCAACATGGATCTGTCAAGGTGATTTCTGACGATCAACGTCGGCCAGTTTGTTTATTCCTTCTTCAGACCTTACGGTGAAACAGGCCTGCTTCTTGCGCTCTTCATAATATTCTACCTGGATGCAACCTTCTTCCCCACCCTCCCAGAACTCTTCACAGTGATTATCTTCCTTGCAATGCCCAAACCGGAATTTGGACTTCTCATGCTTTTAACAATAAGCATAGCTGAGTTCAGCGGCATAACAAGCCTTTATTTCATAGTGAAATACTATGAGCTGCCGACGTGGATAAGGAGCAAAATGCTCTCATACTCAAGGCTATTCATACTGAAGGATGAGAAGGTCATACTTCTCAACAGGGTCGCCCCGGTGATACCCTTCCTGGGTGCCTTCATTGCCACCTGCAGGTGGCCTTACGCAAAAAGTATATTTTACAACTTCATAGGCGGCATCAGCAAATATCTGCTGATAATACTTCTCGCATCTTTCCTTCTCAGCGTCTTTTCCAATCAGTTTGAAGCGGAGATCATCACGCTGTTTGCAGTTGCGACCATAATCGGCGTGAGCGCTTATCTCTCATCAAGGGAGAGAAAGAGGCTCGGAGCGGGAACAGGGTTCTGAATTGAGGATAGTTGAGATGAACCCCTTCTATCTTCCCTACAACGGAGGGATTGAGAAGAGGATAAGGGCCATTTGCTCGGGCCTGGCCAAAAGGCATGAGGTTTTCGTGCTCACATCAAGGCTTCCCGGCACACCGGCAACTGAAGAGATGGACGGTGCAACGGTGATAAGGCTCAGGAGCACATATCGGGGAAATTACAACCCACCCTTTGTCAGCAGCGAAGGTATATTGCCTGCACTGTCTGATATAGGGCCGGATGTTGTTGACTACCACTACAGATGGTCAGGTTCCTACAACAGGGCGTTCTTCAGGTACACCGGACGCAGGGTGGTGACTTTCCACAACCAGTTCGGTGAAGGGACAGGGCTGCTCGGCATAGCAAGCAGGATGAATGATTTGCTGTACATCAGAAGGATGCATGGCCTGCAGGTAATGACCGTTTCCGCTTACGTGAAGAAGCAGCTGGCATATCATGGAATACGGGAGGATGACATAGAGGTCATACCTAACGGGATCGACAGAAGGACAATGGCCACGGACGACGGCGGTTTCGCACTCTTCATCGGCAGGCTTGTTTCAACGAAAGGGATCGAAAGGCTTGTTGAAGCTTGCATCCAATACGGTATACCGTTGAAGATTGCCGGCACAGGGCCACTGATGATGAGGCTGAAGAAGGCATCCTCGGGCAATGGCAATATTGAACTCCTTGGGCATGTCAGCGAAGAGGAAAAGGAGCACCTCCTTTCAACGTGCTCGTACTTCGTTATGCCGTCTCTGCAGGAGGCTTTCGGGATAGCAATACTTGAGGCAATGGCGCATGGTAAGGCAGTGATCGCAGGGAACGTCGGAGGAGTGAGCGAGGTCGTGGGTAATGCGGGAATGCTTATAGACCCCACAGACAAGGATGAACTCGCCAGCGCACTCATTCGCCTCTGGAGGGATGATGAGAAACGCAGAATGCTTGGGAGAATGGCATATGGGAGAGCGGCTCAGTTCATGTGGGATGAAATTGTGAAGAGAATTGAAAAATTATACATGCGTGTCCTTGACGGATCTAGGACGGATGCTTGAGCGTAGGACGGAACACCCGCGCTCTTTCCTGTGTTCGGGTTATTTATATACGTTACAGTGACGGTGAATATCAGTGTCCTGCCATACACCGGCCTGTTGTAATTGAGAGTAACAGTACCATTGCTGTTGATCGACCAGAGCACGAAGGTGCTGCCGGTCTGATTCCTTCCGCCCAGAGCCTTGATCATCGATGGCGAAATCTCATTGTACAGAGTGACCTGGCCGGACCCGTTATTCGCGGCGCTATTGACTGAGATGACCTTCACCGGCCATCCACTGTACCCCGGTTCTACTGTTGAGTTGAAGGAATAGGGGTAGACAACCTGCCCTTCTGACGGCAGGTATTGGTAAACAACTGTGCCATTTTCATCATTAAGTATCATATCGGTCCAGTGCCAGAAAGCGTCGGTGAAGGTGCCCGTGCTACCCTGATGCAGCTCCTGGCCATAAAGATTGAAGAATCTGGTGCTGTTCATTGAATGGACAAGTGTCAGATTCTGATAGACCGGAAGGTACTGGAGAAGGGACGCATTGAGCGGGCCGTATCCCTCCTGCGGAGGCACCACAATTGTCTTTGTCTGATTGACAGCCATGCCGACAATCCCCTGGTCCATTCCCTGAACGACCTGCCCTGAACCAACGTCACTGACATTCAGCGGTTTGTAATTAGACTGGTTGCCGTGCCACTGAAAGCCCGGTCCCTTGGGATAGGAGCCGTTGTTGATTGCAACGGAATACATCGATGTGTCGAATACCTGCCCGTTTGTATACTGGCCTGTGTAGTTCAGCAGCACGCTGTCTCCATCCTGGACTGTCATCTGGTGTACAGGTTTTGACGAAACGATGTACTGGTAGCCGGAATAACCCACAAGTGCGGCACCTATCAGCAGCAGGGCTATGAACATGGTGCCTCCCCTTGAAATCCCCGCAGATCCTCCGGCAGAACTGCTCATAACTGACCTTTTAAATTCACCATGCTAATAAACCTTCTCTGTGGCAAAGCCCACAACCGCGAAGAAAGGGAAGCCCGGATACTGCCGGGAAATGACTGCACTGCTACCCTGATGAACTCCGCCGCACCGTAACAAAGAGGCCATCCCTTAACGGTTGGTTGCGACATGCATAGAACAAAATTATGTATGGAATAGGAGTATGGACGAAAGCATGTTGCTTTCCGAAGGAGCGCCCGGGGCAGCGGATTCCTGGAGGAATTGAATGTGAAGAACCAGTTTTCGTCTGTGAGGGATGTCCTGAAATCTGATGAAGACGGAGGTGTTTTCAGGGTTCACGGCTGGATTTACAGAACCAGGAGCAGCGGCTCCATCGTCTTTGCAGTGATCAGGGATTCCACCGGAATCATTCAGTGCACTGTCAAGAAGTCCGGGGTACCTGAAGAGGATTTCAGGTCAGCTGAAAGAGCACTGGTTGAATCGTCCGTTGAGGTTGAGGGAGTGCTGAAGAAGGACCGGAGAGCACCCGGCGGCTATGAACTGGTCGCCAGATCATTCAGTGTTGTATCCTATGCAGATCCCTTTCCAATCACCGAGAATCAGAGCGAGCCGTTCCTTCTCGACAACAGACATCTCTGGATCAGGTCAAGGGAACAGGCCGCCATAATGAAAGTGAAGGAAACTGTACTGCAGGCCTCCAGAGAATGGTTTGCCGCCAGCGGCTTCTACGAGGTGACGCCTCCCATTCTGACAACTAACGCCTGCGAGGGGGGAACAACGCTGTTCCAGCTGAAATATTTTGACCAGAATGCATACCTGAGCCAGAGTGCACAGATGTATCTTGAGGCCCTCTCCTTCACACTTGAAAGGGTCTTCGCACTTACACCTTCCTTCAGGGCCGAGAAATCAAGAACACCAAGGCACCTGACAGAGTACTGGCATCTCGAAGGAGAGGAGGCGTGGGTAAGGAATGAAGGGAACATGGAGATACAGGAAGAGCTCGTATCACACATAGTGCAGAGCGTCCTCACAAGGAGAAGGGAAGAGCTCGAATTCCTGAAGAGAGATACTGCAGAACTCGCGCTCGTTTCGCCTCCGTTTGAAAGGATCACTTATTCGAAGGCTATTGATATACTGAAGGGCAGAGGCAGAAATGCGGAGTGGGGGGAAGACTTCGGGACTGAGGAGGAGAGGATAATAACGGAAGGGAAGGACAGGCCCGTATTTGTAACGAATTTCCCGAAGGAGGTAAAGGCATTCTACATGAAGGAGGACGAGGAGGATCCGAGAACATACAGGTGCGCTGACCTGATAGCACCGCATGGATTCGGCGAACTCATCGGCGGCAGCGAAAGGGAGACGGATGTGAGGAAGATGATGGAGAGGATGGAGCAGCAGTCAATTCCGCTTGAGCCTTACAGATGGTATCTTGATCTGAGGAGGTTTGGCTCCGTTCCCCACTCCGGATTCGGCATGGGGGTGGAAAGAGTTGTCAGATGGATATGCGGCCTGGAGCACATAAGGGACGCAGTTCCGTTTCCAAGAACCCCTTCCCGCATATATCCGTGAATTCAGCGCTTGCCTATGAAGGGCGCCTTCACAACGACTGCAGGAGTCTTCCTGTCCCTGACTGATACGGTCACATCGCATCCCTGTGGCGCCGGAGGGGTGGAATATCCCATTGCTATTGCGGCAGAGAGAACCGGTGAATACCCGCCGCTTGTTATCCTGCCGCTTCCACCTTCAAATGTGAATATGTCGCCATGCCTTGGAATGCTCTTTCCCTGGACACGGAGGCATATCAGCTTCATGCGGATACCTGCTGCCCTCTGTTCGAGTAAAGCCTCCTTTCCGATGAAATCATGGTCCCATTTGACGACCCACCCGTAGCCTGTTTCCAGCGTTGTCTGTTTACCGTCAAAATCCGTGCCTGACAGGAGATATCCCATCTCGAGGCGAAGCGAATCCCTTGCACCGAGACCCGCGGGCCTGAGGGCATTCCCTCCGGCGGATGACAGCATCTTCCTCCATAATGAAGCAGCATCTGCTGAAGGGGCGAAGAGCTCGAAACCATCCTCGCCCGTATAGCCAGTTCTTGAGACAAAGAAGGAGGATCGGGACATTGCCTTCTCGAAATCCTCAACACTGTCTGAGGAATATGTTCCGGTGAAGCTCCCAAGCACCGCTGCACGGGGTGCAATTCCGGAAACTATCCCGGCGGAGAGGGGGCCCTGAACTGCAATGCAGGAAACGTCATCACTTATGTTGCTGACGCTGCAGTCTGAATTGCGCGACACCCACTTCATTACCGTCTCTGTCGTGGCCGCATTGGGCACAACGAGGAACTCCTCCTTTCCGGTCCGCATTGCAATGGTGTCGTCAATGATTCTTCCGCTGTCATCAAGGAAATGTGTGTAGATGCATGCTCCGACCGGGCACCCTGCTATCCTGTTTGTCGAGAGGCGATCCAGGCTGGATTCGCTGTTTTTTCCTGTGAGAAGCAATTCACCCATGTGCGATACGTCGAAGAGACCTGCTGAATTCCGTACAGCCATGTGCTCCCCCAGTATTGAGGAGTAGTAGAGAGGCATCTCCCAGCCGGCAAAATCCACCATGTGGGCCCCGAGTCCGATATGTTCACCGTACAGGGAAGTCCTCTTCAGCGCGCCTCCGTGTATTTCGCCTGACAAGGTCACTGCACCTTCCTTCTCCTGCCGGAGAGTATCTCCTCAAGCCTGCTCGCCATAATGTCTGCCGGTATGTCGAGCAGTGTTATCATACCGGTGGTCCCCGAAGAGCTGCCCCTCTTGCTCCTGAGGTCTATTAGGCCGCTGCCGGCCAGTTCCCTGACATGCGTGTAGAACTGTGTGTGCGCCCTGGGTTTTTCGCCATATTCCTCACATGCTATCCTGTACGCCCTTTCCACTTCTGATGTTTCGGCAAATGCCCTGTTGCGCAGCACCCTTGCCGTTCCCAGAAGGATGAGCATCTGCTGCCTGTTAAGTCCCGATATTCTTTCTTCCGTCACGTATGAATATGTTGCTGCCTTTGCGGCCCTGACGTCCTCGAGCGTTATCACAGGTGACATCTGTTCATTCGCCAGCATTCCGGATTTCTCCAGAAGTTCAATCGCGAAACGGGCGTCTCCCCACTCACTGGCTATCTCTGCGATCATGCTGAGCACCTCCTCGTCGGCAGAGCCGCTCACAAGTGCCAGCTCCGTCCTGTCGGCGAGTATGTCAAATAGCTGATCCTTTGTGTATTTTCCAAACTCGATAACATTGGTTCGCTTGAACGTTGAGAGGGATGGCATGTCAAGGAAATCAAACACATACCTCTGTGATATCAGTATCAGTGATACCCTGTGTTTGAGCGTGTCTGATTCCTCCGACAGCCTTGAGAGAAAATAGACAAGATCGCTTGCACCGCTCCTGAAGAGAGAATCCACTTCATCCAGGATGAATATGCAGTGCGACTGCCTCTTTTCAATGTGCCTTCGCAGCACCTTCCTGAGCTCCTGCGATGAGAAGCCACGGTCGGGAAAGTTGGGGTCAAAATAGTTTATCATCTTCAACAGAGTGGAAACCTCGCTGTTCCTCTGCCTGCAGTTGACAACTGCCCAGTCTATCTTTCTGCCTTCCCTCGCTGCACCAAGGGCAAGTTCTGTGCAAAAACTCTTTGATGTTACAGTCTTTCCCGTTCCTATGGAACCGACCAGAAGCACATTCTGGCTGAACTGACCCGTCATCACAGGCTCGAACATGATCCGAAGCTTCCGGAGCTGTTCCTCTCTGTGGGGCAATCTTTCCGGGACATAATCGAATGATAGTTTTCCAATATCCTTGAAAACACCTGTGGACATCTTTCAGCCAACACACCTTAAGAGCTGCGCTTTTATTATCTTTTCAATTGTTCCATTCAGCCGTCCCGCTCAGCCGGAGTTGAGCATTGGGGATTCCACAGCGCCGTGCATGATGAGGTAAAGGAACAGACAGGGACGGTCACCCTGTCCTGTTTCCCGCAAGAGCTGATGATATGTCCTCGGATATGCCCACAAGTGTCTTCAGGTCAGAGGCAGTGAAGGAGGGCTGTCTGTCCCTGTATATGATCAGGACGCCGAGAACATCATTCCTCACCATCACCGGCGCCGCGATCAGCGTTTCGAACTGTTCCTTCTTTGTTCCCTCGAGCTGCACTGCAAAATTGTCAAGATTGGCATCCGCCACAATTACCGGTCTCTTGTTGCGGAAAACAATGCCCGTGATACCTTTATCCGCATCCATTTCGAATCCCACAAGATTCTCGCTTTCCTTGTTTCTGTAGAACTCGCCCGCCACAATGTTCTTCTGCCTCAGCGAGTCGTGCTTCCAGAACAGACCTGCGTCACCGTCGCATATCTCGACAGCTTTGGGTATTATGTCACTGAGTACTTCGTACTCTGATCTCTTTTCCGTAATTCCCTTCAATATCGTCTGCATCATCTCAACATGCTTCAGTTTCCTGTCAAGTGTCTCGATGAGATTCAGCTTCTCCAGCGAGGAGGAAGCTATTTTCGAGAACTTGTTCAGCCTGTCAATGTCGTCGTTTGTGAATTTCCTGGATCCGTGGCCATTATAGACAGAGAGAACCAGATTGTCTGAAGGGGGCAGTCTCACAAGAATCATTTCGGCAGCATCTATCCTTGAAGACCACTCCTCCTCGAGCCTGAGGTGTTCGACAATTCTGGCAGAAAGCGGGGCGTGGTCAAACTGCATCCCGATGACGCTCCCGTCAAATACAGCAGAACCCACTTCAATCTTCTCTTCGGTGGAGCGTATGACACGCTTGACGCCGCTGATCTCTGACGCAAGTATCACACCGGAAGCTCCTGTAATCCTCTTCAGTTCCACTGCTATTATATCATAGAGTTCATTCAGGCTTCGGGCGGAGTTCAGCGCAATTTCGGCACTGTGAAATACGTTGAAATCCTCGATCAGCTTGTTGCGCCTGGCAGCCTCAAGGTCGAGCTTGAATGTTATGGACGCCATTTGAGAAAGCATTGTTAGCCTGCCAAGATGCGATTCGTTGAACAGCCCGTCGGCCGTATTGATTGCCACAATATATCCCCTGTATCTGATGTCCATTAGCAGGGGAACAATTGCCATCCTTTCGACAGTAAATGCGTCTCCCTCATCAGTTTTCCCGTTCTCCACTGTGTGATTGTAGCTATTGAGTATCTCACCGGCTCCGCTCTTGAGTGCCCTGCCCGCAATATCCTTCGCAATGAGATTCTTCAGTGAAGAATGATGTGCCACGCCATGATAGGCTGAGAGAACCTCTCTTCTGTCCGTCAGGCTGTAAATGACTATGCCTGCCACAGGTGAATTGGACATTTCGGCAGCTGCGTCAGCCGTCATCTGCATGACTTTCTCAATGCCTTCGGATCCTGCAGAAGCCCTGATAAGAGTTCCAAGCAAGGAGATTGTCTGCTCTTCACTTCTGTGCCTGGACATGAATGATACTGAGGAAGCATTCATATTTATTGCGACGGCAATGTTCATCATCTGCAGTTCAAACGTCCTCACATCAACAGTATCTGACGGGATGTGGAAGAGGATGAATCCTGACGGATAGCGGTTATCTCCATAGACCGAGAGTATGTAGCTGCTGGCACCATCCGCGCCTTCACTCTGATATGAAACGGCACCCGGTTTCACCTCGGACAGAAAGCGGTTGAGCATCCTCGAGCTGCTTAGAATGAGTTCGACAAATGGCCTGGTGAGTGTATCCCTTTCGGCTGATGAGCCGTGAAACTTTCTGTATATTCCCCCCTCCTCGGAGTATGCAGCGAACTCTGCCGCACCGATCTGGGAGATGAAGCCGCATGCAGATATCAGCATTTCCCTGACCGAAGATTCCTGGCTTATTGAGCTCATTGCAAGGGAAGCTCTCTCCTCCATACTCCTGCGATGGGCTGAAATTTCATCTTCGGCATTTCTGTCAATCTTCATCAGATAGGAATCGAGGAGGATGAGGAAGAGCCTGTAGAATCGTCGCCACAAAGTCACTTCAGATTCGAATATCAGAGGATTGTGCAGCGTTATCGCGACAACCCATCGCCTGTCCCGGCCTTCCGGAATTGTTAAGAAGAGCACCTTTCTGTCCTGAGTGGAATGGTGGACACAGCTGGCAGGAGAACTGTATGCATCCAGTATGCTTTCCCGAGCCCAAACTGAAGATATGAACGGTACCGATACTTTTTCCGCATTCATCTCCGATTGATGCAACGAAGCACCATCCGGATAGATGGAATAGTCGGAAAAATACCCCGCTTCCAGCAGGCTGCTGAATATGCTGCCAAGTACCTCCAGCATTGTGAAGGTGCTTTTACCTGTGAGGGCTGAAAACACCTTTTCGATTGTCTCCAGCCAGCCTTCAGAGAAGGAGTACGAGGCCATTGATTTTTCAAACAGCGTCAGGGCAAACTTGTATGCGTATGCCGTCAGCAGCTCAGCGGTAACGCCTATCTCTTTCCCTGAAAGAATCACAACGGCGAGCTGCGTTTCAGCAGTTACGACAGGAACTATGCTGCAATGGATTTCACCGCGAGCCGTCGCATCCTTCAGCAGCAATCTTCGAGTCGAAATGGTGGAAACAGCATCTGACATCGCAGCGGAGAGAACGGTGGCATGCTCCTGACCTGGATCTCTTCCTGTGGACCACATCCTTTCTGCCAGACCATGGCGAACAGAGCTGACAGATATGCCGTCAAAGGAGAATCGTTCGCAAATGTGGGTGCCCAGGTTCAGCAGGGCTGCTTTCGGCACCGCCGTTTTCGAAAGGGCATCCAGCACAATATCAATCTCTTCACAGAGAAGTGAGGAATCACCATCGCTGCCCTGAATCGAAAGGCAGGTTTCCAGAAGGGGAACCAGGCTGTGTGCTATCCTTGCGGCGTTCTGTCCGTTCTCGGAGGAATTATCTGCATATCCCGTTAACAGGACACCGCTGAGGTCTCCGGAGATATGGAAGGGCATTGCATTCATCGTGAGTTTGCCGATATCCTTCCTGATTTCCGCAGATGCCGCCAGGCTGGAATGTGCAAGGGCTGCAATTTCAGCCGGAACGTCTTCTTCCGCGCACTGACCCTTCGCCTTTCCCCTGATATAAGCAGATGGTTTCCCGGACTCCATCAGGAGAACTGACACCACAACGGACTGCACAGTTTCGCTCAGAAGCGCGACCAGTTTGCGGAGTATGTCACGCACACGAGCACGGTGTTTGTGGGCAAGGCTCGCAGGCAGTTCATCGTCCACGGCAATGCTCATCGATATGGAGTCCGAAGGAATTCATTATATAGATTGTCCTTCAAATAGCAATAAAGGTAATTGCATGTATAGTTGCAGCGTTGTCGCCGGACAGCATGAAGTTTTTAGCGCTCCTGATGAATAGACTTGGCAAGCGGGAGTGACACACTGAAAAGACCTGTCGCAGCTGTAATCTGCCTCGAGTGTCTCTTTGAGGGACTGGAGGAAGAGAGGACTCTTTCACGGAAAGTTGTGGAAGGCATGCACTCCGTGCTTGAGAGCGAGGGAGTAGACTGCACGGCTGAAAGGCTAGGCTTCCTGCTCAATCGTGCGATGGAGGAGAGGAGGGAAAGGGCGGCCAGAACAGGCGCTGAAACTACAGCGGCCAATATGATCGGAGGCATACTTTCAGACATTGAGGTAGAGGATGTTTCCCTGCAGAACAGAATGGTCGAAGTAATTTTGCAGGACCATCTCCCAAGAATCATGCCTAGGCCCGTGGCACGTGATTTCCTGTCACGAATGAAGAGGGAAACCAGGATTGGCGCTGTCTGCAATTCCCCCTACGGCTTACCTCATTCGGGCATCTCTGAACGGATCAGGGAATCAGGCCTTTCAGTATACTTCGACGACATTCAGTTCTCATCGGAGATGGGAATGAGGAAACCGCATGCAAGACCATTCAGGTACTCGTTGAGCAATCTGAATGCATCTCCTGAATCTTCAATGGCTGTCACAGGCAGCGTGGAGGATGTCGCAACGCTGAGAAGGCTTGCATTCGCCCGTGTTTACCACATTGGAACAGATGAAATGTCTTCCGGAGCCGGAAACTTTGCGGATCTGCTGGAAATAACTGCCGAACTGTGATCTATTCCCATTCTATTGTTGCCGGAGGCTTGTTCGTGATGTCAAAGACCACCCGTGTCACTTCAGAGCCAAGCCTGTTTGTAATCCTTGTGGAGATGTTCTCAAGAACCGAATGAGGTATGTCCGAAAAGCGGGCGGTCATTGCGTCCTTCGACTTCACTGCTCTTACAACAACTGTCTCCCCGTACGCCCTGACATCCCCCTGAACGCCGACGCTCCTCACAGGAAGGAGAACTGAAAAATACTGCCAGGGCAGCTCCTTGAGCACCCCTTCCGAATGCGCCCTTTCAATCTCCTCCTCAACAATCGCGCAGGCCTCCCTCTCGACCTCCACACGTCTTCTTGTCAGCGGCCCTATGACACGAACAGCCAGGCCCGGTCCTGGAAAGGGCTGCCTGTCGAGAAAACCAACGGAAAGATCCTGTGCAACAGCCCTCACCTCATCCTTGTAGAGATCGCGGAGGGGTTCAACCAGCCTGAGATTCAGCCTCTCAGGCAGGCCGCCTACGTTGTGATGAGATTTGATCCTGTCGCGCAGGCTGTCTCCGCTCTCTATCCAGTCGGGAGCGATTGTACCCTGAACAAGCCACCCGGCGCCAAATTTCCTCGCCTCCCTTTCAAAAATTTCAATGAACTTTTTGCCGATCGCCCGTCTCTTCTCCTCAGGATCCTCGACATTTTCGAGTTCCCGGAAGAACTCGTCCGCCGATTCGACTATCCTGTAATTCAGGCCAAGCTCCGAAAAGGATCGTGCAGCCCTCTCATTCTCCCCTTTCCTCATGAAACCGGTGTCGACGTAAACGGCAAGGAGCCTATCACCGATTGCCCTGTCTGTGAGGACGGCGGCAACGGTGCTGTCAATTCCTCCGGAGAGTGCGATTATCGCCTTCCCTGTTATCTCAGACTTCAACTTCTGGATCTGTTTCTCAATGAAATCTCCGGTGTTCATGCACGACATTCCTGAACCAGCATTGTATCTCCGGAGCTAAATAATGAACGACATTGTGTCTGTTGCGTGCCCGTAGGCGGCCTCATGTTTTCATTATGGCAAACAGGAAAACAAGAACCGCAATTACAGCGCCTATGATTGCCGCAACTATACTGAGGAAGGCCCCCCATATTACGAGACCGAGATTGGGATTCGTGTAGCCGTAAATCTGCGCGGCGGAAAGCCAGACAACGGCAACTATGATACCAACAACAAGCAGCACCGCCCCAACGGCCCTGCTCTTTCCTGTCCCGAAATACGATGTGAACGCACCTGCAAGAACCATAAAGATACTGAAGGTCAGCAGCATCACGGTGACAAAGTTTCCAAAATTCTGTGCTGGTATCGCGCTGGGAATTGCCAGCCTGGATAAGGATGTGAATCCATACATATTTATCAACTCCGCTATAGTTTTGGCATTTAAAACTTTATGCCGGTCAGCGTCTTTGTATCAATGACTCCCTGAATAGCCCTTATCTTGTCCACGACCACCTGTCCGAGCATATTAAAATCCTCTGCCTCTATCTTTGCAATGAGATCGTACTCACCAAAGAGGGGATGAAGCTCAACAATCTCCTTCACTTTCAGGAGCTCGTTGTACACCTCATGCTCCTTTGCCGGCGCGGTGCTGATAAGGACAAATCCAACAGCCATCTGTTTTCCTCCCTGTGGAGAATGGTCTTTTACTTAAAATATTATTCTTTCCTGCGTACAGGACAGAAAACACAGCCTCAGATTGCGTTTCTGAAAGCCTGAACCTGCGGACAGACAGCCACAGAACGTGCTTCAGAACATTAAATTCCCGGATGTGCATCCGCGAAAAATCGGATTTTAAAGACTTATATCATCTGATGCTTTGGGTACCGGCGAAAGGTTGAGCAATCAGGATGCGTTCTGAATGGCGATCAGAAGCAGAAAATTGAGAGGTGCATCTGATGCAACAGCGGCACATGGAAGCACATGTGGCAATGATGTGCCGGCAGTTCCGGAAGAGGCCGCGGATGAAGAAGATTGGATGAAGCCACCACCATCCACCTGCGGAACGATAGTTTGGGGCGAGAACCTGCATGTTATGCAGAGTTTGCCTTCCGCGTCCGTTGACCTGATATATGCTGATCCTCCCTTTTTTACCGGGAGGTCATTCATCCATTCGGGAGACAGACATGCAGATGAGGTGTTTCCGGACAGGTGGAACGGTGACATAAGGCAATATCTCTGCTGGCTGAGTGCCAGACTCGAAGAGATGCGCAGATTACTCAAGGAAACAGGTTCCATATACATACATCTTGACTGGCATGCAGCGCATTATGTCAAAGTTATTGCAGACTCCATCTTTGGCTACAACAATTTTCTGAACGAGATCATCTGGAATTACCATGACCCTTCAGGCACGGTAAGCGACAGATTCAAGAAAAAGCATGACAACATACTGCTATACGCCCGAAACGCGGGAAGGCACAGATTCAACACAGATGAAGTCAGGGAGGAATACAGCGTCGGAACACTTGCACAGGCGGTAAGGGGGGACATTTCATTTGGAAGGAGGACAAAAGTCAATGAGCTGGGCAAGGTTCGCGAGGATGTCTGGCAGATTCCAATAATAAACAGCCAGGCAAGGGAGAGAACAGGCTATCCGACACAGAAACCGGAGAAACTTCTTGAAATAATCATCAGGGCTTCGTCCATGGAAGGGGACCTCGTTGCCGATTTCTTTGCAGGCAGCGGTACAACCGCCGCTGTCGCACAGCGCCTTGGAAGAAGGTGGATAGTTTCCGATATCTCCTGGCCGTCCATCCGGACAATGAGCAGAAGGCTGTCGAAAGTCCGACCCTGCAGAAATCTGGCAAAGGATTACGTTCTCTCAGGGATTGTAGAACTCCCTCGTGCGGGCCCCGGCGAACGAATGGCGAAACTTCTTGAGGCAGCCGATCAGCTGAGCCGCAGTCGTTCAGGGAAGACAGAGACAATTGTATCCCCCCATCTTCATGAAGACACCGATCCGGAGGAGGAGATGCGTTTCATATCGGAGGCGCTATCAGAGCGGGACGACGGCGTGGAAAAGCTGATATTCAGCCACGGCGCGAATCTGACCGGCAGTGATGGCCTGCTTCTGCTTTTCGGCGCACACGACTGCGCATGTCCGGTAAGGCTTTATGCACTGGAAAAATTGAAGGGGCCGGAAGCGAGAACTGAATTCGTCAGGATATGTTCCCCGCCGGAGATACACGTCGATAATTGCAGGGAGTGCGCCGGAGGGGAAAATGAGATCTCATTCTCATTGCGCATTAACGACAACGGCATCGCTAATCACGTCGCCGCATTCGCCGGCGGTATGCGGATTGCTCCCTCCCCCACGCCCGTGTCTGATGGGAGGGACAGATACTCTCTGTCATTGAAGGGTGGCGGAAAGGAAGGGATAAGGATTGTTGCAATCGACAGCCTTGGAAGCGCGAGCGTAGCGATCATTCGCCCCGGATAATTATACCGACTGACGGTGGGGCAGGCTACCCGTACGTCTCCTTCCATCTCGAGTGCAGGGATGCCCAGTCCGAACCTGAACCCATGCCACCCCTCCCTTCAACGGATATTGCAGCCATAGTATTGCCGATCTCGACTGCTTCCACGATGTCCTTTCCCCTGAAGCGTGCAGCATAGTATCCGGCCCTGAAGGCGTCGCCTGCACCGATCGTGTCTTCAACCTTAGCCGCACGCGCCGCACTGATCTCTATCCTGCCGTCGGCTGTGATTATGCTCGCACCCTTTCTTCCTGAAGTGAGTATCACTGTCCTGCAGTAACTACACAGTTCCCTTTCGCTGCTGATGTTCAGCAGGCTCATCGCCTTTTCCAATTCCTTCTGATTCGTAAAGAAGACGGAACAGCCGGAAAGAAGCTTTCTGAACGTTGCTGGTGTGTACCTGTAATTTATCTCCTGCCCGGGGTCAAAATTATAGTCCCTGCCTGAAACTGCCTTCAGGTATCTCAGAGGATCGCCTGTAGCGATGTGGACAACCGTGCTGTCGCATATAGCATGCTCCCAGAGAGGAAGATTCATTTTTGTGTTCATTGCGCCCTGCTCGATGACATATGACTGCTCCTCCCCCGTGTCAAATATGTGGCATCTTGGTGTGCGCTCGGAATAGCAGAGGATTGCATCGTAGAGGTCTATTGACTTCTTCCTGAGCAGGGATGCGAAGGATTCATCGAAATCACCGCCAAGGTAACAACCGAGTGCTGTTGTCACATCGAGGCTGGAGGAGTGGACAGCGATATTGCCCGCTGTACCACCGAAATGGACAGAGACTGATTTCGCATCTATGGATGTTCCGGGCAGAGGGAGACGCGGAACCGCATAAACTACATCCATGTTTACGTGTCCGATCACCCCAAGATAGTTTCTTGCTCTCAGCCTGGGTCCGAGCCTCTTCCATTCCCCTACGTTCCTTCTGACCATGAAGAAAGGTACTCCTTCTGCTTCTCGGTTAGAGAATCTATATTCACACCGAGAGATCGCAGCTTCAGTTCTGCCAGCTCGACGTCCACCTCCCTGGGCATCACATGAACTCCCCTTCCCAGTTTTCCGCGATTCACAACCAGATATTCTGCACCCCTTGCCTGAAGCGAAAAGCTCAGATCCATTATCTCTGCAGGATGTCCCTGCCCCGAGACAAGATTTACGAGCCTGCCGTCCGCGAGGAGATAGATGCGCCGCCCGTTATCAAGCCTGTACTCCTCGACGTATTCCCTTACCTGAACAGCTCTGGCATTTTTGCGAAGTTCCTCAACATCTATTTCAAGGTTGAAGTGACCGGAATTCGCAAGAACACATCCGTCCTTTGCCTTCAGCATGTGCTGGTAGGTGACGACATCCCTGCATCCGGTAGCCGTGATCACGAAATCTGCATTCTCAATTGCACTCTCCATTGTCGAAACATCGAAACCATCCATGTTTGCTTCCACCGCCTTGACAGGGTCTATCTCAGTAACTGTTACAAGAGAGCCCATTCCTCTCACCCTGTTTGCGATTCCCCTGCCGCACCATCCGTATCCAGCCACTACTGTCCGCTTTCCCGCAAACAGAAGGTTGGTTGCGTTCATTATGCCGTCAAGCGTAGACTGCCCTGTACCGTACCTGTTGTCGAAGAGGTATTTCATGTACGAGTCGTTGACAGCAATCACAGGAAACAGAAGTTTCCCGTCTTTCTCCATTGCCCTGAGCCTGACAACACCGGTAGTGGTCTCCTCATTTGCGCCAATCACACCGCTCAGCAATTCCCTTCTTTTCGAATGAACAAGAGTGATTATATCTGCACCGTCGTCTACAAGTATGCCGGGCTTCACATCGAGTACGCTGTTCAGATTGTTGTAGTATTCCTCCCTCTCCTCCCCTTTTCTCGCATATGTTTCAAGACCGTATTTCTCATTCAGAGCAAGTGCCACTGAATCGTCTGTGGACATTGGATTGCAGCTCGCAAGCCTTACCTCTGCGCCCGCCTCGCGGAGTGCAATTGCGAGACAGGCCGTTTTCGCCTCGACGTGCAGCGCCATCGCAATTCTTGCGCCTTTCAGTTTTCCCCTTTCCTTTATGGCTGACGCCACAGAGGAAAGGACGGGCATGTGTGCCCTTGCCCACTCGATTCTCCTTGCACCCTTCTCAAGAAGCTGTCTGTCCGTTGGATCACCATTGATTTATTTGCGGAAGGATTGGAACACACGATTATTTTACTTGTCCCGGGAGACGGGATACTTTGGCCTGCGATACGAGGCGGCGGGCTCAGCACATCAGGAAATCTTCTGGAAGATCTCCGAGATCTCACGCTCAAGCAGCGAAGTGAATTCCCGTGTGACGTCCTCCTTCATGTCGGAGGGTATCATCTCAAGACCTATCCTGGCTGCTATCTTTCCCAGCCGCATCATGGCATAACCTTCCTTGATCCTCGCCTCAATGAGGTCTTCGACAGCTATCTTGATCTGTTCCCTGAGCGCCGGATCCTTCTCTATCCTCGCCATGATCCTCTTCTTTATCTCATCCTTCACTATATCCTGCATTGCCTGCAGGAAAACACCTTCCGTGTCCATCAGCTTGAATGATTCACGTGTAAGCCTTGTTACAATATCTTCGGGCATCTTACCATCTGCCGTAACAACTATCAGAGTTAAGTAATTCGCTGCTCGCTGTAGCCCAGTTTAAATAGGCAGGACAGCTCTGACCATGACTCATTCGAAATCCGCAGCCTATTGCGCACGAAGAGCTTGTCAGGCGCACAAAGCATTTCCATTCCACAGTCTTACAGAAGACAAAAGATTAATCTAAGTGCACGGAGGATTTCTGAACGCTAATGAAACAACGGGATTTCTCACAGCTTACACTGAGGGTCGTGGACAACGGGGGACAGTGGACTCACAGGGAGTACAGGGTCATAAGGGATCTTGGCGCGGAGGTGAAGATAGTCCCGAATACGGCCAGTTTCTCCGATCTTTCAGGGGCTGACGGAATCGTTCTGAGCGGAGGGTCACCCAGCGTTGGGCTTGAACCGGAAAGAATGGGCAACTCAGCTGATTTTGTAGACTCCTTCAAAGGACCAATGCTCGGGATCTGTGTCGGCCACCATTTCATTGCACAGCACTTTGGAGGCGTTGTTGGCAGGGGCAACAGCGCAGAATACGGCAGGGCGGAGCTGGAGATCATCTCCGACGGCCCCTTATTCGAGGACATGCCGCGCAGGTTTACCGTATGGGAATCGCACAGAGACGAGGTGAAGAGGGTACCACCGGGTTTTGACATACTGGCGAGGACAGAGGACTGCGAAATTGAGGCGATGATGTCTAGGACCAGACCCATATTCAGCGTCCAGTTCCATCCTGAGGTCGAGGATACAGAATACGGCAGGCACATCTTCATTAACTTCCTTGAGGAAGTATCAGAATGGAAGTCACGGAAGAAACAATAGGAATCATTGAGGAGACGTTGAGGAGGAGAAGGAAGGACGAGAGTTTTGAAAGGACACTTGGCAAGGTTCTCAGAAGAAGGAAGCTTTCCTTTGATGAATACATCAGCATAATGGCAGTTCTGAGAGAAAGGATGAGACATGGGCTGAATGCAGACGAGGCTGCCAGACTGCTGTGCTCAGAGAAAATGGGCAAGAAAGAGGACGATGATTAGCACGACCATTATTGCTGCAGCAGCGAACATGTACTTTACAATCCCTGGGTTGCTTCCAAAGATAATCGGGACAGGCCCTATGAATATGACGCCCCCAAAGCGTGACGTTTTCTTTCCCTCTTCACCAGTGGGCCACAGCGCTTCATGCTGAGAGTCCTTTCCTTCATCAGGAGCGGCTGACCGGTATGCTGCTGAACCAACCGCTCGCTCCTCCAGTGTGTATGAGAATGAAAGGAAAAGTGCAACGAAGGATCCAAAAATGAACGCAGCAGTAATGAGGGCATAATATCCACTTCCGTAGATGACTGGAAAAATGAGCACGATTGCAAAGCCAAGCTGCCCGGAAAGTATCCCGAGCAAAACAGAGAGGGCAGCCAATGCGATGAGTATAAGTGCAATGACGACCAGAACTTGGCGCCACATACAGTACACACCTGCAGCTTCCATTCAATTCCCGGGCTCATCTACTTTTCCATTCCTTCCTGATTTTGGATGGTGTTCGCGGGACGCGAGAAGAGAGTTTACCCGGTCGACCGTGTCATTTATGCGCAACCAGTGGGAGCCTCTCCAGTAGATTTTGTGACAGGCAGAACACCTGTAAAACAGCTGAAAGCGGGATACGATTTCATAGCAGAGAACGGCTGATGCCTCGGCAGCGCTCACTGCTGTGAGGATACCGTTGCATTCTGTGCACCTAACGGGCTCCGCATGCGCCTTCAGTCCGAAATGAGCGAGGACATCGGCCAGCTGTTCCTCAAGTATGTCAGACTCTACATAGATTGCACTGATATTCCTCCTCATCGACAGTTCCCTGTCGCGAGTCAACAGCACTCTTGATTCCTTCTCTGCCCTTGCCGCTATTTCAGAGTCATGCACGTCAGATGCGTAGGCTGCGTCAAAGCCCATTATCCTGAGCCATCTGGCAAGCCTGCCAAGCATCCTGTCGGCAAGGAACCTCGGTTCACAGCCCGGCTCCGCCCTCGTACTCATGGACCAACGTGAGATGCCATGCGCAGGTATAAGGATCATTTATCCGGCGTCCTGCTCCTTTCTCTCCGCATGGGAACATAGGTTGCCACAAACCCCTCTCCGAGCCTCCGCAGGTTTACGAGACGGAATTGCCTGAATGAAGAGCTTCTCCGGAAACCGGGACCATCTGCAATGGTTGGAGAGGCACGGCCGCCTATGACAATGGGCGAAGTATATACAGTAAGTGAATCGACGAGATCCAGTGACAGAAAACTGAAGATGAGTTCTCCGCCGCCCTCCACCAGCAGGGACCGCACACCCATCCTGTAGAGATGAGCAAGAGCGCGCCTCAGGTCAACCCTTCCCTGGCCGCAAGTTATGACCTTTGCTGAATCCAGCGAGAGACCGCTTCCCTTGCAAGTGAATACAACCGTTTCGGCAGTGCCGTCAAGTACCCTGGAATGAGGAGGTATCCTTCCGGCGGAATCGAACACCACCCTGAGCGGTCTCTTCTTCCCCCCAGTGCCGCGGACTGTCAGCCGTGGGTCATCGGCTATGACAGTATTTACACCAACAGCTATTGCATCGCAGCTGCCTCTTAGGCGCATCACCCTCACAGCATCTTCGGGGGAGGAGAGCATTATCCCCTTCCTTGCGGCAGAAGAAAGCTTTCCATCAATCGATGCGGCACAATTCACCGCCACTCTTGGCCTGTGCAATCTAGCACCTGGATGTATAAGGAGGTGCACATGTTAAATCTTCCTGTCTTGTGAACTCTCAGCAACGCTGGCAGGGAGCAAAAGGAGAAAACGGTAGTGGCAGGTAAATCGTCCGACGATTGTCAGCTGATTCAAAACACTTAAGTAACAATACATGAATGTCATTGGCGGGATGCACTTGAGGACTGATTCGGAGCGTGAGCGCGCTCGATCGAAATGCGGCCTTTCTCATCAAGCAGGAGGGGAAAAGATTGCTGACTGACTCGCAGCTCTTCTTCCAGCTTGGCCTGATAATGCTCGTTGCATTTGTTGGTGCGGGAGTTGCCTCGAAGCTTGGTCAGTCGGTGATTCTCGGGTACATTGCTGTGGGCGCCCTCATAGGCCCCTATATGAAATTCACAATCTTCCATTTCACGTATGTCGGGCCGGTACAGAACACTGAACTTCTGAGTTACTTCGCAAAGATGGGACTCGTACTGCTCCTCTTTTTCGTTGGCCTGGAATTCTCCATAAGCAAGCTGAAGAGGACAAAGACAGCGGCAACAATACTTGCCGTCTTCAATCTTGCAGTTGACATGTTCATCGGTATACTGATCGGAGTGTACATGCACTGGCCGATAGAGGATGTGTTCTTCCTTGCTGCGATCGTTGCGACGGGTTCATCAGCCGTTGCGGCGAAGGGAATAATGGAAATAGGCAAACTTTCAGCTCCGGAAACGGATTTCATAATTGGCATGAGTGTTGTAGAGGACTTCATAGCGATGCTCCTCCTGACCATCGCGGGCGGTCTGATGACTAGAACATCGGGGGGACCGTCGAACATATGGCAGCTTGTGTCATATGTTGGCATATTCTACCTCTTCTTTGTCGTGCTTGCAGTTTTCGTTGTTCCGCGTGTCCTCAGGCACATAGAGGTGATAAAGAATGATGAGATGTTCATACTGTTTGCACTGGGGATTGTCTTCACTTCCGTGGCCCTTGCTGACGCTCTTTACGTGGAGTCGCTCATAGGGGCATTCTTCATCGGAATGGTCTTTGCCGAAACGTCAATGACGGAGAGGCTGAAGGAAAAACTGATGTCTATGCGTGATGCCTTTGTGGCAATTTTCTTCATTTACTTCGGAATGCTCATAGACCCCTCCGTGCTCATTCAAGTTGTCCCACTGCTTCTGCTTGCTGTGCCGCTGATGCTGATGAGCGACATACTGCTCACTTCATGCATCGCAGTGCTCATAGGTTTTCCATCCAAACATGCATTCTTCGTCGGAACCTCTTCCGCCTTCAGAGGAGCCGAGTCGATGCTGTTTGCAAGCGTTGGAGGGAGTTCAATGGGCGTCAGGTACTCCAAGCAGCTCTATGCGGTTGCGGGTCCTTTTTCTCTCATAATGGATCTCATCGCGCTTCCACTGCTGAAGAAATCCGCAAGGCTTACAGAGAAACTGACTGTGCTGGTGCCGGGATACATGAGATTCACATCATCCCTGATATCCAGGACATTCTCCAAACTTATCATGCCACAGTCACTGCACATTTACGGAGACGCACGAAGAACAACCCTTCCGCTCTGGTCTTTCATAATATCATCCGCTGTTGCGATCTTCTTCTCATACCCTCTGCGTCTCATACCTCTTGCGGTAGCAGCCCTTTCAGCATTGCTATCAATTTCGATACTCAGGAGTGATCTAAATTCATCGATAAACCTGATCAACTATTCCAACATAGGTGTGACAGGCAGTAGCGCACCGGAAATACTTTCCCTTATAATGAAGCTGGTCAAGGGACTGCTTGCCGCTGCAATAATGGTGATAGCGCTGACACCAATTTATCTTCCCTTGAGTCTTGTGCCCGTCCTTGTCTACCTACTCTATGTCGTCAGAACGATGCATTCGACCTACAAGCGTCTCATGCCGAGGATTAGACCTCTCTTTCCAGGGAAGAGGTATTCGCTCGCTACATCTCCATATGTCAGTAAAAACAGCATAATGAGCAGCACTACCTTCAGCCGTCGCGAATCACCGCCTGGGGCGATAGTTCTTCGCGGAGGCTTCGAAGGAGGGCGGAATGTTGCATTCATAAAACTCAAGAAGGGTTTGAAGGCGCAAAAAAATTCAATGAAAAATGGTTTCAATGACGGCATATATCCGCCACGAGTCAGATAGGCCATCAGTGTGAGACAATTCCCTTGGAGAGAGACTTTGCCGCAGCAGCAACGGAAGCACCAATTCCGCCTCCGCCTGCCCCGCCAGCCAATGCATTCTTCACAGTGCTGACGACCGTATAACCGTGCGTTGTAGCAGGTATATGCTGCAGCGCTATTGCCAGGCCTGCAGGATGACCTGCGGCGGCAGACGCCACACCGAGACCAATAGCCCCTGCTGCAGCGCCAATCGCTGCAGCCGCTGCAATTCCTATCATAGATGAATGATTGCACGCGATCATTTATAAGCTTATTTTGACGTATTTCGAATGCACGCGTCCACGATGCAGGTGGTCACGACAAGTATTATCATCTTTTCTCCTCTCCCATCCACACAGCGAGATCGCAGAGTATCTTTCGGAGCTCAATGCCCTTTTCAGTCAGCATGTACTCCACAGTCGGGGGCGAAACAGGCCTCACTATCCTCTCGACTACACCGAGCTTTTCGAGGTGGTCAAGCCTGTCAGAGAGGCATGCTGAACTTATGCCCGTAACCATCCTCTTGAGCTCATTGAACCTGATGCTTCTTCTGAGACCGAGGGCATACACCAGAGGCATTGTCCATTTCTTGCTTATATGATTGTACACTGTCGTGAAGTCCCTGCACTCCTTGATTGTTTCAGCGTTCTGGTCAATCTGATAATTTGACATACCAGGTCAACAATTAATACTACATCTATTTAATTTGCCTGTTGCAGGGAAAGTTACATCCACCAGCACAGTGCACAGAGAAAATCATTCCACGATGTTTATCTAAAGCCTGAAAAAGGAAGGAAAACAGTTTGGATACCAGTCGATGCAGTCTGTGTAACGGCAAGCCGTTGCTGCAAAACTTCTAGCACTAATGTGGCTACAACTTTAGTGGCCGCGGGCTGAATACCTCGGAGGTCCTCGGTACTTACACCCCGGCTCTATCAAACTCGTCTTCTACGAGCGTTGAAAAGTGCCTCGTTTTTAGGGTGGCTTCGAGCTTAGATGCTTTCAGCTCTTATCCACTACCGCGTGGCTGCCCAGCAATGCCCTGTCGGACAACTGGTAAACTAGAGGCGGCGCCCCCCCGTTCCTCTCGTACTTAAGGGAGCTTCCCATCAGGCACTAGTGCACTTCCACCAAAAAGCAACAAACCTGTCTCACGACGGTCTGAACCCAGCTCACGATCCCTTTTAATGGGCGAACAACCCCACCCTTGGCAGCTGCTGCACCACCAGGATAGGAAGAGCCGACGTCGAAGTAGCAAACCGCCAGGTCGATATGAACTCTTGCTGGCGACGACTCAGTTATCCCCAGGGTAACTTTTCTGTTATCACTGATCCCCATAATGAAGATTCAGTGGTTCGCTAAGCCTTGCTTTCGCATCGTAGATTACTGTTGGCCTAATCTACGTCAAGCCAGCTTTTGCCTTTACACTCACCGACAGATTTCTGACCTGTCTGAGCTGACCTTTGGGCGCCCTTGTTGCGTTTTTGAGGGCGTGGCGCCCCACCCAAACTGCCGACCTACCGTTGTCCCTCTTTCAAGGTAAGTTGTGCAAATTCGAAAGGGCAGTGTTTCATTGGCAACTCGGAATCGACCTAGCGGCCGACCCTGATAACGTCTCCTGCCTACGCTACACATTCAAATTCGTACAACAGCAACAGGCTGCAGTAAAGCTCCATGGGGTCTTCGCTTTCAGGTGGAAGGTACCGGATTGCACGCCGGTACATCAGTTTCGCCGGCTTCCAGGTGGGGACAGTAGAACTCTCGTTGGTCCTTCATGCAAGTCGCCAATTAAGCGACAAGGTATTACGCTACCTTAAGAGGGTCATAGTTACCCCCGCCGTTTAACGGTCCTTCACTCCGTTGAACCGGATTTTCAGATACCGTCACTGGGCAGGATTCACCCGGCATACACATCCTTTCGGATTCGCGCCGGGATATGTTTTTGTTAAACAGTCGGAGTTCCCTTGTCACTGCGACCAGGCGTTACTCACGTCTGGCACCCCTTCTCCCTAAGTTACGGGGCTAATTTGCCGAATTCCCTCACCT
>JAGVSJ010000100.1 GCA_019720975.1 Candidatus Sysuiplasma superficiale | reverse complement strand
GTGACATAAAGCTGTGTAGGCAACGGGTTCAGTTTCCTCAGCACGTCCGGGTTGGTACCGTTCGTTACAAGAAATGTTGTCATTCCGTTTCTGTGGCACAGTTCAATGTACTCTCCGAGGCGCGAATAGGCAGTCGGTTCTCCCGTCAGGGAGATGGCAACATGCTTTGGGGACTGGGATTCCTCCCATTTCGTGAGCGTGCATCTCGGATCCCCCTTGTACCCGCTCATCAGTTTCTTCTGTGCCTCTATCGACTTTTCCAGTATGAACGAAGGATCGTCCTCGACATCGATATGATCCTCCTGAAAATCCTGGAATCGCCAGCAGAACTGGCAGTTTTCCGAACACTGGTTAACCGCAGGCGTCATCTGCATGCATCTGTGCGACGCAATGCCGTAAAAACTCTGCTTGTAGCACCCCCTGTCATGTATCATGCTCTCCCGGGTCCAGTGGCATACCTTTACAGCGCTGTGTTCACCCACCACCTTGTAATGCTGCTTTTCAAGCACAGCCTTTCTTTGGGAGTCCATAACGCCGATATTGCGTCTTGATATTAGAGTATTGTGAGTTTTTGCCGCTTGCTGCCGAATCAGTAGTCCCGCACATTGGGTGCCGCAACAGGCGGTAGCATGATGATGTCCGTGACTTCTCAGATTTGAGGATATGCTTCAGCATGAATGATGCGAAGCATGGGCTGAACAGTTGCGTCATGCAACGGAGTTCAGCCGTCTGATTCTTGTATTATGCGGTCATGAACCGTTTCACGGATCATTGCGAATGGCATATCAGGAAGAGATGTATGCCGTGAATACATCCTTCTTCAGCTCTTCAGAGAATTCGTATGCCCTCATCTCACTCATGCCCTTCTCTGTCTGCACCGCCTTCAGGAGCGTCCATATGTTCCTGAGTATGATGGAGAGGAGGAGATAGAAGATGCGGATGGCATCGCTGTGCGATGTTGTCATGCCTGTGAATTCGTGATCATCGATCCTGTAGCCCGTCTCTATCCCCCAGCGTGCGTCGTAGTAACGGCATAGATCGACGATATTGCCGTCTGTCACCGGCATGTTCGTTACATAGAGCCAGAATACCTGTTCCGATCCCGGTTTACTCTTTTTTGGCACCACTTCACTGCTGTCGATAATGATGAGCGTCGTTGTGTCTGTTATGCGCCTGTATGCCGTCGTCCATTCGATATGCCTGAAACGCAGGCCGTGTGCCGCCTTCACCTCCCGCTCTATTCTGTCATCCGTCTTCACAGGCATCAGGTAGCTGATGCCCATGCCTGTCAGCATGTGCCTGATTTCGACTGTTGAAAAGCCTCTGTCCATCAGCAGGTGCCTTATGCGCACATACTTCGACGATTCATCAAGCAGCCTCCTGACGACCTTCGGCAGGCTCGAGAATGCGCTGTACTCTGTTGCTGCAATCTCGAACCTCATCCCCTTCTCCACAACACAGAGTGTTGCAATCCTGTAGAACCAGGATGTACCGTTCTTGTGTTTGCCGCCGACGACGAGCTTTGAAGTTCTCTTCCCGTAGTACTCTCTGTCGTTGCAGTCGATGGCGCAGGTCACAGGATGCGTGAACAGGCGCATCCTCACTGCCTTTGAGAGAACATCATTGTTTATTTCCAGCAGCTGTCTTTTCACATCGCGTGCCGGCATCCTGTTCAGTTTGCGCCTGATCGTGTCGCCGGAGGGAACGGGGAGGAGCCATGTCCTCCTCATTGTTTCCGCGAATCCGTCGACGAACCTGTGTGCCATGGCAGTCAGAACGAGCACTGCCAGATAGGCTCCCTTCGGATAGTCCGAATTGCCTACAGGCAGCTGAAAATGGCGTTCAAACCGCTTGAGCACAAAATCCTTAACCTTTCTTTCGTTTACATCTTCCGTAGAGTGCATCCCATTGCCTCCAAACAACGGAATGCACTCTCACATCAAAAAAATGTTGCCAGTGCAGTAATTTCCCTATGCGGGACTACTGTACGCACCACGTTGGGACAAAATCTAACACGAGTTATGCCGATTAGTTCCGCTTCAGAGTATTT
>JAGVSJ010000010.1 GCA_019720975.1 Candidatus Sysuiplasma superficiale | reverse complement strand
GCAACGGGAGGAGCGTGCGGTTCAATTGGATTCAACGCCGGACAACTCACCGGGAGCGACGGTTAGATGAAGGCCAGGCTGATGACCTTGCCAGATTTTCCGAGAGGTGTTGCATGGCCGTCGTCAGTTCGTACCGTAAGGCGTTCTCTTAAGTGAGATAACGAACGAGACCCTTGCCCTTAATTGCAACCGGTTTCTCAGGAAGCCGGGCACATAACGGGGACCGCTGACGCTAAGTCAGAGGAAGGAAAGGTCGACGGTAGGTCAGTATGGCCCGAATCTCCCGGGCTACACGCGCGCTACAAAGGACAGGACAATGGGCTCCGACCGCGAAAGCGGAAGGTAATCCCGAAACCTGTTCGTAGTTCGGACTGAGGGCTGTAACTCGCCCTCACGAAGCTGGATTCCGTAGTAATCGCTTGTCAACATCAAGCGGTGAATACGCCCCTGCTCCTTGCACACACCGCCTGTCAAGCCATCCGAGTCGGGTTCGAGTGAGGGTTCCCTTCTTGGGGAGCTCGAACTGGAGCTTGGTAAGGGGGGCTAAGTCATAACAAGGTATCTGTAGGGGAACCTGCAGATGGATCACCTCCTTTGTATAATAAGTGTGCAATCGCAGAGAGTCCACCAACAGCGTCAGATGAGTCAGCCCTTGACAGTCCATTGCCCTGCACTTTGCGTTTTTGTTCAGAGACCGAAGCGCAGTGGAGTGTGTGCAGCGGGCTCAGGGTTTGGAGATGGCCTTGATTGCCATGAATTTGCCATTTTCATAAAGGAATGTGAATGAGTCCATGCTGTGGTTGGTGGTTCGCATCTTGATACAGCGAATTCGCCTCTGGACTTCAACGTCGCTTATGTCCTGAATTGCAAGCGAAATGATGCCATCGGCGAGATAGGCTTCATCCTGTCCGTGTGACACAAGCTTGTCAGCTGAGGATTCGGATGTGAGAAGAACAGTTGAATTGAGCCCTCTGAGCCATTCGAAGAAATAGAACAGTTCATCCCTCCTATTCTGAAGATGGGCGGCTGTCTCAAGAACGTCCAGCGAATCTATCACCAGGAAATCAAACGGTCTGCTTTCCTTGAGGTTGTTTACATACATCTTGAAAACTTCCAGCCAGCTCTTCCTTGCAGTCAGCTGCTTGAGATTCTTCCTCACGAGGCCGAAGTCGATTATGCGCATGTGTTCCTTTGCTGTTTCAAGCTTCATGCCGAACCTCGCCATCTGCCTCTCAAGCGAGACCCTGTTCTGCTCGAGTGTCAGGTAAACGCCGCTTATGCTTCCACGAGCGGCGTTCCTGTAAAGTATATTGCACGCCACAGTTGATTTCATCGTTCCCGGGGAACCTGCAACCAGCACGATCATTCCGGAGGGGATACCACCCTCCAGAGCCGCATCAAACCCTTCGATGTACGTGGCTATTCTCTTCACTGCTGTATCTTCCGCGGCTCCTTCCAATCTATCACTTTTTATTCAAAGCTGCTTTATCAATATTTATTGATGTCTACTCAATTTTCGCCTGTGACTCCGTCGACCCCCAATTCAATATGATTAAATCATGATTTGATTTAACCCCCACTATTATGACTGCAATTTCGAGAAATGCAAAATTCGTGAGAGAGAATGTCATTCTGCACAACAGCTTCTTCGAGAACTCAATCCCTCTGATAGCTTCTGAGAACCTGATCAGTCCTCTTCAGAGAGAGATGCTCAATTCCGATTTCAACGGCAGGTATGCTGAGGGGTGGCCCGGCCACAGATACTACCAGGGCAATGAGTACGTTGACAGGGTGGAACTCAGGGGTATTGAACTTGCGAAGAAACTTTTCAGATGCAATTTTGCAGACCTTAGGCCGATATCCGGAACTGTTGCCAACATGGCAGTGCTCTTTGCGCTCACTTCACCCGGGGAAACAATAACAGCTCCGGCGCTTTCGGACGGTGCCCATATATCCACCGCTCGTTTCGGCGCGGTGGGCTTCAGAGGACTCAACACTGTTACCTATCCGTTTGACAGTGAGAGGATGACACTCGACATTGATGGCACTGCACGCGTGCTCAGGGAGGTCAGGCCGAAGGTTGCGCTGTTTGGAATGTCGCTTTTCCTTTTTCCAGTCCCGCTAAGAGAGCTTGCGGATGTATTCAACGAGGTTGGCTGTACTGTCTGGTATGATGGTGCCCACGTACTTGGCCTCATCGCAGGCGGCCAGTTCCAGGATCCTCTCAGAGAGGGTGCGCATGTGATATCTGCAAGCACTCACAAAACATTCCCTGGTCCGAATCATGGCATAGTGCTGGCAAATCCGAAGGATGAGGAAATGGAAAAGGCACTGATGAGAGGCGTGTTTCCGGGGGTGACCAGCAACCATCACCTCCATGAGATGGCAGCACTCTGCATCGCGCTTGATGAGATGTCACGCTTCGGCAGAAGCTATGCAAGGCAGATAGTCAGGAATTCCAGGGCACTCGCCGAGTCCCTTTACGACAGGGGCTTCGGCGTTCTTGCGGCTGATTACGGCTTCACGGCGTCCCATGCCGTTGCTTTGAATGTAGCCGCGCTCGGAGGAGGGAGCGCATGCGCCGAACTGCTTGAAAGCGCAAATATTGTGGTGAACAAGAACCTGCTGCCGGGGGACAAGAGCTCGCAGAATCCGAGTGGGCTCCGCCTTGGGACGCAGGAAGTCACTCATCTCGGCATGAAGACCGGAGATATGGAGGAGATAGCCTCCTTCTTTGAAAGGCTTCTTGTCAAGAAGGAGGATCCTGCCAGGGTCAGGAAGGACGTTATTTCCTTCAAAAGGGGATTCAGGAAACTAAAATACTGCTACGGTGAAGGCTATCCTGCATACAGATTCGAACGTTTCCTGCGCTGAAGCCTTTTTACAGCACTTTGGCAAGCTCCGTCCTCAGCGCGCAGGCCCTGCACTCGCTGCCGGAAGTTACGTCACCGCATTCGGCGCACCTCGAAATCCTGCCCGAAGGCGGTGCCTCCGACATTGCCATGCCTGACTTTATCACCGCATATCTTGAACCCGGCATCTCCGCCTCAAGCCGGAGGACTATGTCCCTGAAGAGGTTTCTGGAAGCCTCCTCGGAATACGGGCATGATGAACGGATGAATGGAATGCCGCGCTGGATTGCATAGAGCAGAACCTCATTTTCCGGTATGCCGAGAAGCGGCTGTGCCCTTGGTACGAGTCCGTCCACTGTCCTTTCATGAGGTCCCATCATGGACATTCTTGTCATATCCCCTCTTGCAATGTTCATCATCACTGACTGCGCAGTGTCATCGAGATTCAAACCGGTAACCAGTCTTGTCGCACCCAGATCCCTTGCCATTGAATTCATTATGCTCCGCCTGAAAACACCGCAGTAGGCGCAGGTCGTTCTTTCCCTTTCCCTGGGAGCAAGCCTGTCCATGGTGAAGCCTGCCTCGTCGTTGAAGGATCTGCAGTGCCATTCGACACCTATCCTGTCCGTGTACTCCTCTACCAGCCTAAGTGCTTCGGATCTGTAGCCAGTTATTCCCTCATCAACGGTGATCGCGATCAATCTGATGTCACGCCTTTCGCGGCTGAATTCCTTCATGAGTGTCAGTGCAGTCATGCTGTCCTTCCCGCCTGAGACGGCAACACAGACTGTGGAGTTATGCGCAAGAATCCCCTGCCTTCTTATCTCCTTCCTGACCCTCCCTTCCACAAAATCGAGAAAGTGAGTACTGCAATAGTGACGGCCGTTATATCTCGCGAAATATATCGACTTCCTGCTGCATGTATGACAGTTCACGCCGTCATTGAGTGGAATCGGGAATAAAGAGATTTTGTCCTTTTCCCGCCAACAGGGCGTGCAAAATGCTTTTAGAGTGCTTCCCAATGTCTTCACCGTTATGGACGAAACCGAACTCTGGGTTGAAAAATACAGGCCCAGGAAATTCGATGAGATAGTAGGTCAGGAGTCAGTTGTGGCCAGACTCAGATCTTATGTTGAAAGCGGGAACCTTCCGCATCTGCTTTTTGCAGGCCCGGCAGGTACAGGGAAGACCACCTGCAGCATTGTTCTTGCGAGAGAGATGTTTGGGGAAGGGTGGCGGGAGAACTTCATGGAGCTCAACGCGTCCGATGAAAGGGGCATCAAGATCGTGCGCGGCGATCCGGAACACAATGTGCCAAGCAAGATCAAGAACTTTGCGAGAACCGCACCTCTTGGCGGCGCTTCCATAAAAATCATCTTCCTCGACGAGAGCGACGCGCTGACACCTGACGCCCAGTCCGCACTCAGAAGGACAATGGAGCTCTATTCAAGAAGCTGCAGATTCATATTTTCGGCAAATTACCCCGGCAAGATCATTGATCCTATACAGTCGAGATGTGCTGTATTCCAGTTTTCACCTCTGAGCGATGCGGATATGCGCAAGTGCCTGCAGAACATAATAGAGAGGGAGGGGCTTAGCATCAGCCCCGATGCTGTGGACTACATAGTCAGATATTCGAGAGGTGATTCAAGGCGCGCGATAAACACGCTTCAGGCAAGCGCCTTCCTGAGCAGGAGGATAGACCAGAACACTGTCTACCTCGCTACCTCGACACCTGACCCTGCGGAAATGAAGCAAATGCTTGAGTATGCAATGGAAGGCAGCTTTCTCAAAGCAAGGGACATACTCGACTCTTTACTTTTTGACAGGGGAATGAGCGCCCCAGACATAATCGCCGCGATACACAGATCGGTCTTTGATATGGATATACAGGAGGATGCGCTTCTTGACATTGTGAGCAGGATCGGTGAGACTGAGTTCAGGGTTGTGCAGGGGGGTAATGACAGAATACAGCTTGAGTCGCTGCTCGCGCAGGTTGGGCTGATAGCAAAGAAGGAAAGGGCAGGTCAGCTGAAACAGAGAACGCTCAGATGAAATAATACCGGGACTCGCCGACCACGGCGCGCCGATTTAGGCTGCAGTTATGAAAGTGTGCATGACATGTTTTCATATTCTGTGCATTTCCCGTGTGTGAGACAGGGCTGCGGTGCGGCCCAAATCTGACTTAACCGGACACAGGCTCAATAGTCATCTTCCGTCAGCTGTTCATCGAAATAATTAAAAGGCGAAGCGGCGACAGACCGCTTAATGACAGGAGCGCAGGACCAACAGGTACAGCTCATATCAGTTTCAGCTTGCGGGTAAATGCAAAGGTGACGGAATCTCGCCCTCAGCTATTCTCTTCCAGACTATGTAATATGCGCCGGCAAGCATGAATGACGGAATCGCGCCCAGGAGACGGAGTGTGTTCAGGCTACCTTCCAGATTTACAAGTGGTTTCAGATTAGGAGGGCTGGATGCAAGAGCGGCACTCACAGCATGGGAAACCTCCGGCCCAATTACGACAATGACCACAAGCGAAATGACAATCTGTACCGCAAGCGTGGCCCAAAGCAGTGCTCTGCCCGTATCGCTCTCAAGCGTGTAGGGTAGTATCAGCGTCGAAAGAGCGAGTATGATGCTGACAGCCAAACTTCCCCAGAGCAGCGTGGCAAATTCCGACTCCACGAATGCTGCTGTGTTTGAGGTGACGCCTGAAGAAAAGGCACCTGCCAGGGAATCGGCAAATGAGACGGCCAGACCAGCCTCCGCCAAAAAACCGACAATGTACAGTAGCACGGCAACCACTACAAATGTGGAATGTCTGTCTCCAAACGCCTCCCGGCCCAGTATTACCAGTATTGCCCCCACAAGCGATATGATGAAAGCAATGTATTGCACAATGGGTATCCACTGGAGTACGAAGCCGACTATGAGAAGCAGAAAGCCTTTCTGTGTGTTGGCAATCCTTTTCTCATTGAAGTCGCTGAAGCTTCCGGCGGTTCCGGTCTCGAATGGATTGTGCTGTGGCATCGTTATTGAGGAAGGTGCGGATGGTCTGCCGCAGTTTGAACAGAACGGGTAGCCGGATGTGTTAGGCATGCCACAAAACGGACAATAAACAGTTGAGCCCGCACCCTGTGCCATATTCCCTTAAAGCGGTTTTTTGCTATTTCAATTGTTTTCCGTATGCTGTTGCCGGATGGATATACGCAACAGAATTTAATCCGTCTGTCAAAGGGGGTGATGTAGTCAGCCTTTGACTTTGACGGATGACACCAGTGACTGCATATGCCAATCCTCAGTGATTCGTGTGGTGGAGTTGCCAGCGTATGGAGCGTTCCTACCATTACAAGGTGCCATAAGAGGGATGCGGCCGATGTTCCTGAATTGGTAGAGAGCGTGATCTGCCGGGGCCCATCACCAGCGGGTGAAACCCTCATCGTATCTCTGAAGTAGTCAATCCTCGTTGCGCCATTAACTGCAGGGATTGATGCTGTTGGGTTTAGGGAATGTGCAGACGAAGAAGGTTGTGCCTACAACGGAAACGAATCAGGCAATAGTTGAAGGCAGGAGTCAAAGTTCGCGCACGTGCAGATGCACCCTCATGCCGCCTGAGAACTTTCCGTGTCAGGCTTTTCTGATTTCCTTTGCCTTTACCCTAAGTTTTGTGTAGCCGCATTTCCTGCAGCGTGTGGCACGGATCGAATTTGTTGCAGAACAGTTCATGCAAACCTTCTTGTTGAGAAGTCTAGCCTCAGCCTCTTTGAACTTTGCCATCTTATTCAGATTGAACAGAGAAGCAATATCTATTTAGAAATTACGCAATCCCTGTCTTTGCTCCTGAAAGGCATAAATGCGAGAGATTTAGGAGCAGACTTCTTATTTGGGGAGCAAAATGAATTTTTGAATCAAAGCCGCAATCCCTCAATGGCCTGCATTCTCTTCTAAACCTTCTGTCCGGATTCGGTGGATTGTAACTGGAGGGATACGAGTGCCCATCTTGCGCCAAACCTCTTCCCTTCCTCTTTTACCGCGAAGGCATCGAGCAGTCTTCCCCATTCCTTCTTGCCGACATGCCTGGAATCCTTCCTCCTTCCTAATGACGACACACTCAGGTAGGCGACGCCATCCGGCTTCAGAACCCTCCTGATCTCGCTCACTGCACCCCAGTGGTCCGACATGCAGCACATCACCAGATTGGACAGAAGGAAATCCACTGACCTGTCAGGAATTGGCGTCAGATCGGAAGCCGTGCTGTTGCTCCATACCACGTTCCTGATACCCTTCATCCTGATCTTCTTTTCAAGTATTCTCAATGCTGAAAGGTTGGTGTCGGTTGCGTAAACTTTTCCCTCATCCCCCACCACGTCCGAGAAGTGGATAGTATAGTAGCCGGGGCCGCACCCTATATCGGCAACGGTCGCACCTCTGTGGATAAATCTGTCAAACCTTTCAGGTCTTTCGAAAAGCCTTCTCAACCCAATGTCCATCAGTGCTGGAGGAGGGTGCCTGTCATGTGGCCTCCCCTCTGCGTCAGAAGGCACAGTCCTGCTCACCGCGACTGAATATGCCTGTTGATTCTAGCGGCTATTGCGCTCCTTGACTGTGCGCCTATGATGGAATCCACATTTCTTCCCTTCCTGAAAATCAGCAGTGTTGGTATACTCATGACATTGTAGCGGGTGGAAATGACTGGATTCTCGTCTACGTTCAGTTTTCCGAAGGCTACCCTCCCTGCGTAATCTCTCGCAAGCTGCTCGACAACAGGCGAGACCATCCTGCATGGTCCGCACCAGGGGGCCCAGAAGTCTACGAAGGAAACTTCATTGGTGTTTATGAACGTATCAAAACTTTGGTCACTGAGAACCTGCACCGTTCCAGCTGCTTTTGGGCTTCCGTGATCCGACGGGCTGGCCGCTGACCGTAGCAATTCCTCCATCTTCCTTCTCCTTATCTCTTCAAGCTCTGTGTCTTCCGACATCAACTACACCTCCTCCTCGAGGCCGGAGAGTATCATCCTGAGCTCGGATTCGACAGCAGAGGCCATGTTTTCCAGGGAGGTGTCTCCAACCATTTTTACGAGTAGTTTTGGGCTCAGGAGTGATACCTTTGTTTTCGCGCCATCCTGCTGCAATGTCAGCCTGCAGGGTAAAAGGAGCGGTCCGGTATCGCTCTTTTCTATGGCTTCCAGCGCGTGTGCGGGGCTGCAGACATCCAGAACTGTCATCCCTCCAACATCCTTCCCTGTCTTTTCCTTAAGCGTCTTCTGCACATCGATCGTTCCGAGTATACCATATCCGTTCCTGGCCATTCGCTCTGCCAGGAAGGCAACAGTTTCCGGAATGGTTTTACCCGAACTCACCGAGAATTCAGCCGGTTCCTCTGCCTCTGCCATACTTAATTGCTCACCTTTCAGAACGGAAGACGCTATGTGTATAAATATTTGACGCTATTGTCATTATTATGCAATACTTTATAAACCGGTTTCCCAATCCTCCTTCGGCGAGAAATTGAAGGGGCTGGCATCCACGATAGTCAACAGCAGGAACTGCACCATGATTCTGTCCTGTCTCTATGATCTGAATGAGGGGGATATCCTTGTAATGAAGGCACTCGCAGCAGCACCCGGGTCCACACTTGATGACATTGCTGAAGCAGTTTCGCGTGACAGGACCACCGTTTACAGGAGTCTGTCAAAGCTGCTGTCGCTTGGAATGTGTCTCAGGAAAAAGAAGGGCATACGGGGCGGCGGATACTATCATGTCTATACACTTGTAGATACGGAAAGAATTGCGAGGAGAGTGGAAAGCGATGTCGGTGACATGATAGCTGGTCTGAATTCTCTTGTGACGAATTTCAGGCACGATTTCCTTCAAAGCATCACAGACTCAATCCGGACAACTGATGTCTGACATGCAGACGCTTAGAGACCGGCAGCTTTCCTACCGTATGCGGAGAGGTGGAGTGTTTGAATTCGCAGCGGCCTCATCCGCCTGTTTCATGGCTTACTTTTAAATATGAAAACTGTTTAGGAAATGCAGCCTTCGGATTTGACCAGACGCCTTTGGGCAATGCTGTGCAACCCAGTAAGCAGTTGTCTGGATGGTTCTGGCAGCTGCGGAATCGTCACGGTCTTTTCCCGCAAAGGTTTGTCTTTGATAAGTCGTCCCTTCCGCAATGCAGCGGTTCGGATTGTGCAGGTGTTAGTGGATGCCAAACAGAAGAAGACCCAGAAGAGGTTCGATGGGATATTCCCCCAGAAAGAGGGCCAGACGCGAGGTGCCAAAACTGGATTCGTGGCCGGAATCAACCACAGGGCCGAGGATCCAGGGATTCGCCGGCTACAAGGCAGGTATGACACACGCCATCCTTGTTGATTACAGACCGACCTCCACAACGGCCGGACAGGAGGTACAGATACCTGTAACAGTGCTGGAAACGCCGCCGCTTAAGATCGCGGCCGTCAGGGTTTACTCGAGGAGCGCGAATGGTCTTGTCACTGCCGGAGAGATATGGGTTGAGAAGCCTGACAGGGAGCTTGAACGGGCATATGGAATCAAGAAAAAAAGGAATTTTTCAGAGGAGCTTGAGAATTTCAGGAAGATTGAGGGGGAAGAGGTAAACGTCGTTGTCCACACCCAGCCCTCGCTCGTTACAGGAGTACCCAAAAAGAAGCCGGAACTCATGGAAATCAGGGTTGGTGGCGGTACATTTGCCGAACGAGTTTCATATGCTCTGCAGCTGCTTGGAAAGGAACTGAGTGTCAGGGATTATCTGAAGGATGGCGATGTTGTGGATGTCATTGCAGTGACAAAGGGCAAGGGATTCCAGGGGGCTGTCAAGAGATGGGGTGTCAAGCTGCTGTCACACAAGAACAGCAAGCACACCAGGATGATAGGGACGCTCGGCCCGAAACGACCAGGTTATATCTGGCCGACAGTTCCGCAGTCAGGGCAGACAGGATATCACCAGAGGACCGAGCTGAACAAGCGTGTGTTGAAGGTGGGAGACAATGGAGAAGAGATTACTCCGAGAGGCGGTTTTGTCAACTACGGCAAGATATCAGGTTCTTATCTCCTTCTGCACGGCAGCATACCGGGTCCTGCCAAACGGCTGGTTAGGCTTCGGGACACTGTACGGCCCAGGCTCGTCAAGGTGAAAGAGGCCCCAGTGCTCACGTATATTTCAACAGAATCGAAGCAGGGAGCGTGATTGAATGGCAGAAAAGGAACTTCAGAAGGAGGAGGAAGTGCTCAAGGAAGGTCATGTCTTTGTCTACTCCCGTGATGGAAACCCTCAGGAGCAGCTTCCTCTTCCTCCTGTATTTGTCACGCCGTTCAGGCCGGACATAATAAGGAAGGATTTTGCAGCAGCCTCATCGAGAAGAAGGCAGCCATACGGGCCGGCGTTCAGGGCTGGCATGCGCCATTCGGTCGAAACGTGGGGGAAAGGCAGGGGGGTTGCGAGAGTCCAGAGGATAAAAGGGCAGTCAACTGCAGCGGAGTCACCAAACAACGTGGGCGGAAGAAGGGCCCATCCGCCAAGGCCATGGAAGAACTGGAGACTCAGAATAAACGAAAAGGAAAGAAGGCTCGCAAGGATGTCCGCCCTTGCAGCCACATCCAAACCTGAAATTGTGAAATCCCGCGGTCATCGTTTTCCCGAAGGTGTTTCCCTTCCCATCGTTGTTGATGATGAAGTGGAAAACATGAAAAAATCAGCAGATTTTGAGCAGCTCCTTGGAAGCATCGGTATAGCGGAGGACGTCGTGAGGGTCAGGGAGGGAAGACACGTCAGGGCAGGCAGAGGAAAGATGCGCAACAGGAGATACAGACAGCCTGTCGGCCCTCTTGTTGTCGTCTCCGCCGCCGATGCAGCACTGGCTAAGAGCGCGAAGAACCTGGCAGGTGTTGACGTCGTTACAGCATCATCGCTGAACACCGAATGCCTTGCCCCGGGGGGAAATGCGGGAAGGCTCGTCATTTTCTCGAAGAGGGCGTTTGAGTCCCTGAGAGGTGTGTGATATGCCATCGGCTTCAAGGAAGAAGATAGATGAGTATTCAGTGCTTATCCACCCTTATGTTACAGAAAAGACAATGAACGCAATGTCCGGAACTTCCCGTCAGAACCTCAGGGATGGAAACAGGCTGGAGTTTGTTGTCAGGATGGAGGCTACGAAAGGGCAGATCAAGGAAGCGTTCGAAAAGAGGTTTGAAGTCAAGGTGGACAAGGTGAATGTCAAGATCAGGTCGGACGGAAAGCATGCGATAATCAAGCTCAAGGAAGGCTTCTCGGCAGAGGATATAGGTGTCAGAATCGGCGTCATATGAGGTGAATTGATTGGGAAAGAGATTGAGAACACAGAGGAGAGGCGAAGGCTCACCGAATTACAGGTCACCCAGTTTCAGGCATCTGGCGCCCGGCAGGCATCCTGCATTGAGAAAGGGGAAGGGAACGGTCATGGACATACTCCACGCACCAGGCAGGAGCACTCCCCTCATGCTGGTCGATTTCGATGGAAGAGAGGAATACATGATAGCAGCTGAAGGCTCATATGTCGACCAGGAAATACATATCGGGGAGGACGCACCCATTGAGAGGGGCAATGTGAGGCCTATCGGTACAATACCTGAGGGAACGCTGATTTACAATATTGAATTGCGTCCAGGCGATCGGGGCAAACTCGTGAAGGCTGCGGGAACCGCTGCCACTGTCATAAGCCACGGTGATGAAACAACCGTGCAGCTGCCCTCGGGAGGTTTCAAGCGCATACACAACATGTGCTATGCAGCGATTGGTGTCCCGGCAGGCGGGGGGCGGATAGACAGGCCCTACGCGAAGGCGGGTAAAAAATTCCATGCGCTTTCGTCAAAGGCAAAGACGCATTTGAAGGTCAGCGGTGTATCGATGAACCCTGTCAATCACCCGTTTGGGGGAGGTTCCCATCCGCATGTTGGACGGCCAAGCACAGTTCCAAGGGGCGCGAGGCCGGGGCAGAAGGTGGGGAGACTTTCACCGCAGCGAAGGAAGAAGGAGTGACAGAATGGCTGAAGAAACACTTGAGAGCAAGCTGGCGAAGAGGAAGACAGGGAAGAGAAAGTCAAAGGTGACAGTGCGGAAGAAGAAGGAATTCACGTTCAGGGGATTCACGCTTGAGGAGATGCAGCGCATGACACTCTCGGAGCTTCTTCCGCTGCTTCCTGCCAGGGCACGGCGTTCCTACAAAAGGGGTCTTAACAGGGAACAGCAGGCGTTTGTTGACAGGTTGAATTCATCCAACGGTGAGACGCTGAAGACCCACAGACGTGAAATTTTCATACTGCCCACCTTCGTTGGAAAGAAGGTCGCGGTTCATAACGGGAAGGAATTCAAGGAGATCGAAATCAAGCCTGAGATGATAGGGCATGCGCTGGGAGAATTCGCCCAGACCAGAAGGTTCCTGAAGCATTCAGGGCCGGGTGTTGGCGCCACAAGAGGCTCCAAGTTCCTGCCGCTCAAGTGAGGTGCTGAAATGTCAGGTTACACACAGGAAACGGATCCGGATACGACTTCCAGGGCTCTCGTGAAGGATATAGACATATCTCCCAAGCATGCCAGGGAACTCTGCCGTTCCCTGAGGGGGCGCAGTGTGGATTCAGCACTACAGTATCTTGATGAGGTTATTGAGCTCAAACGGGCTGTTCCCTTCAGGAGATACAACAAGCAGGTCACGCACAAGAGGGGAACAGGGCCTGGAAGGTACCCCGTAAAGGCAGCGAAGTTCGTGAAGAAGGCGATTGAGGAGGCGCAGCACAATGCAGAATACAAGGGCCTTGACTCTGACAGCATGAGGATACACACAATAAGTTCGCACAGGGGTCAGCCCTTCGACTTCTTCAGGCCAAGGGCGTTCGGAAGGAGCGGGCAGTGGAAGAGAGAACGTGTCAATATCGAGGTAATACTTGAGGAAATTAAGTGAGGAAATAGGATGAGCGGCGAAAGGAAGTTCATAAACGAAAATACGAGAAGGGTTCTGCTCAAGGAGTACATGATGAAGGAGGTGGACAGGGCAGGGTTCGGCGGCATAGATATACAGAGAACACCTCTGGGCACGAGGGTGACGCTGATAACTGAAAGGCCTGGACTCGTCATTGGCAGGAAGGGAGGCGTCATCAAATCGCTAACAAGGCAGATGGAGGAGCTGTTCGACTTTGACAATCCGCAGATAGAGGTTCAGGAAGATCAGAATCCAAATCTCAATGCACAGATAATGGCCAAGAAACTTGCGTTCGCCCTTGAAAGGGGATGGCATTTCAGACGTGCAGGACACTCCACGGTCAGGCGCATCATGGATTCGGGGGCGAGAGGCTGCCAGGTCATCATTTCAGGCAAGCTCACAGGCCAGCGCCACAGGACCGAGAAATTCAAGGAGGGGCACATAAAATATTGCGGTGAACCGAAGAGACTTTTCATGAGAGAGGGGTTTGCTGCTGCAAAACTGAAGCTTGGAGTGATAGGTGTCAAGGTTCAGATCATGGTGCCGGATGCCAGACTGCCGGATGAGATAATAATAAAGGATCCGCTGAAGGAGGGGATCGAGATACCGCCTGAACCTGCACCGCTGGAGAGCGAACATCCGGAAGAGCCGCAGGCGGTTGAAGCTGTTGATGGCGGAGAAGGCGGGGAGGATCAGCAATGACGCTGGTAAAGGCAAAGGACGTCAGATCAATGCGCAAGGAGGAAAGAGAACAGAAACTCAAGCAGCTCAGGGATGAGCTGATGAATGAAAGAGGTCTTTCCGCGATGGGAGGGGCTCCCGCTGACCCGGGCAAGATCAGGGCACTGAGGAAGCAGATAGCCCGCATACTCACCGTGGAAAGGGAGGAAGAAAGTTAATGGCAGGAATATGTCCAACGTGTGGTTTACCCGAAGAATTGTGCATGTGCGAGCAGATAGCGAGGGAGCAGCAGGCAATAGTCGTCTACACCGACAGCAGAAGGTACGGCAAGGTGGTTACAGTGGTGGAAGGATTCAATACATCGGATATAGACATAGACGCTCTCGCGAAGAAACTGAAGATGAAATGCGCTGCAGGGGGCACTGTCAAGGACGGGAAGATAGAACTTCAGGGAGACCACAAACGAAAGGTCAAGGAAACACTCGATGAGATGGGTTTCAGCGCGACAGTCAGGTGATTGTTTTGAAGGATACAAGGTTCCTCCGAGGAGAGTTCATTGGCGAACATGTTGTTGTGTGCGACATGGCCATGCATGAGCTTGCGAGAGGAACTGTCGTCTGGGAGACAAAAAACATGATACACCTGGGAAACCCGGAAAGGCGGTTCTCAAAGAGGGGACATACATTCATATTCAAGGATGGAAAGGAGAGAACAGTTGTTGACGGTTCGAAGATCGCTTACAGACCTGAGGACAGAATAAAGAGGTTGAGATAAAATGACAGCAAGGGACATAGGAGTCACTCAATGGAGACCTGAAGCTGAATGCAATGACGGCAAGTGTCCCTATCATGGCACTCTTTCAGTCAGAGGCCAGTCGATAGTGGGAAAGGTTGTGTCGGCCAGGATGAAGGGAACGGTTATAGTGGAGAAAGAGCACAGGAAGTTCAATCAGAAGTATGAGAGATACGAGCGCAGAAGAAGGAGATATCCCGCCCATCTTCCGGCATGCATAACTGTCAGCGAAGGTGACGTGGTCCGTATCATGGAATGCAGGCCGCTCAGCAAGACAGTGAGTTTCGTGGTAATCGAGAGGAGCGGATAGGCGATGAAGGGACTGGCTGGAAAGCAGACAAGAGGGATGAATACCGGCGGGAGGCTGACGGTTATTGACAATTCAGGTGCGAGGGTCGCACAGATAGTGTCTGTTCCGGGTTACCACGGAACAATAAGGCGCTACCCGAAGGCGGGCATTGGCGATATTGTGGTCGTGACTGTGAAGAAGGGTACTCCGGAGATAAGAAAGCAGGTGCTTTATGCGGTAATCGTGAGACAGCGCAGGCCGTTTCGCAGACCGGACGGGACAATGGTTCAGTTTGAGGACAACGCAGCTGTCATCACCACTGAAACAGGTGAGGCAAAGGGAACAGATATAAAGGGTCCGGTCGCAAGAGAGGCAGCCGAACGCTGGCCAAGGATTGCAGCGGTCGCATCGATGATAGTGTGATTGACATGACAGAAAACAGAAGGGTTCAGAGAAGGAGACTTTACACTGCACATGTAACCTCCAGAAGGAAGCAGATGGTTGTCCCGCTGAGCGACGAGCTCCAGAGGCAGAAGAGGGCAAAGCGCATTGTGGTGAGAAAGGGAGACACCGTGGTTGTTGTGAAGGGAGACAGTGACATCAGGGGTCTGGAAGGCAAGGTCAGCAAGGTTGACGTCAGAAGAAGAAAGGTACTCGTTGACGGCGTCACAATATCCAAGGCGGATGGAAAGCAGGCGGCGAGGCCACTCTCCTTCTCCAATCTGATGATAACCGCGCTTGCGGTCGACAAGAAAAGAAGGATAACATCGGAGGAACAGTAAATGCCTGGAAGGGTGAAGAGGATAGCTGCACCGGGCAGATGGCCGGTTCAGCGCAAGACAAGTTACTGGGCGGTGAAGCCTTCATCAGGGCCTCATGAAGAGGAGTTCTCAATGCCATTGCTCTCGGTTGTGAGGGACATGCTGCATCTCTGCAACAATTCGAGAGAGGCGAAGCTGATGATAAACGGGGGACTGTTCAGCGTGGACGGGAGGGTCAGGAAGGACTACGCCTTTCCCGTCGGAATCATGGATGTAGTCACAGTCAGGGGTGAAGAGGGAGGATATCGCATGTCCATAAACAGGAGATCGAAGATGCACCTTGTTCCCATTCCGCAGAGCGAATGCAGCTGGAAGATATGCAGGGTTGAGGGAAAGAGGATCCTGCCAGGCGGAAAGGTGCAGATAGCCCTACATGACGGCAGGACGCTCCTTTCCGATGTGAAGGTCAGGACCGGCGATGTCATAAGGCTTGAAGTGCCGGAACAGAAGGTCCTTGATGTCCTGCCCCTCAGGGCGGGGATGAAGGCGCTTGTCACGGGCGGCTCACACGTCGGCGAAATCGCGACCGTAAGCAGGTTCGAGAAATGGAGAAACCCTGCACCGAACCTTGTCTATTTCAGTGAGGGTTTTTCAACCGTGTGGAGCAACGTGTTCGTTGCCGGAACGGAGGATAGCGTGATCAAGGTGCCAGAGGTGTCAGCGGTATGAATAAGATGCGTGAACCTGTCCTTGACAAGGTGGTTGTGAACATCGGAGTGGGGGAGGCGGGAGAGCGCCTGCTGAAGGCACAGAAGGTCCTTGAAATGGTCACGGGCCAGAAGCCGACGGTGACCCATTCAAAGAGGACAAACAGGGATTTCGGTATCAGGAAGGGCCAGACTATAGGATGCAAGACTACGCTCAGAGGCGAGAGGGCGGAGGCATTCCTCAGGAAGGCGCTCTGGGTGAAGGAGAACAGGGTGAGCCTCTATTCATTCAGTGAGGACGGAAACTTTTCCTTTGGTATACCCGACTACACCGATTTTGAGGGAATGAAGTATGACCCCGACATAGGCATATTCGGAATGGATGTCAGTGTCACTCTCAAGAGAAGAGGATACAGGATAGCGAGGAGGCAGGTAAAGAGGAGAAGCATACCTGCAAGGCACAGGATGACACTCACTGAGGCTGTCTCATTCCTGAGGCAGCGCTTCAATCTGGAGGTTGTTGAATGAAGACGAAGAAGGAGTTTGGAAGGAAGGCGGGATGCAGACGATGCGGCCGGAAGAGAGGTATCGTAAGACGTTACGGGCTGCATCTCTGCAGACAGTGCTTCCGCGAGATCGCTCCGCAGCTTGAGTTCAGGAAGTATTCATAGGTGGGAATGATGAAGTCAGACCCGTTGAATGATGCAATGTCAACAATTAAAAATGCGGAAGAGAGGGGCAAGGACGAATGCACTATACGGCCGGCATCGAGGCTGATAGGCCATGTGCTCAAAGTCATGGCTGAAAACGGATACATCAGGCAGTTTGAGCTGGTCGACGACGGAAAAGGAGGTCTTTTCAGGGTTGTCCTTGCGAAGAGAATAAACAACTGCGGTGTCGTGAAGCCCAGGCACTCGGTGGGAAGGAGGGAGATTGAGCTGTTTGAATCGAGGTACCTCCCAGCACAGGATTTCGGTCTTCTGATAATGACAACCACCAACGGTGTCATGTCGCAGTTCCGTGCAAAGGAGCTTGGAGTCGGAGGAAAACTCCTCGCATACGTTTACTGAGGTGTTCCTATGGTTGTTTCAGGTCATGAGGAGAGGGAAATCACAATCCCGGCTGGTGTCAGTGCGTCGCTTTCCGGGGACACCGTCAGTGTCAGAGGAAAGGCAGGAGAGGTCAGGAAACGGTTTGACTTCGGGCGCATAGACACACGTGCATCCGCATCCAAACTTGTTCTGAGCATAGATATGCCTTCCAAGGCGGAACTGGCAAAGCTGAACACCATTGTTTCGGAGATAAAGACAATGATGGAGGGTGTTCTGAACGGATACGAATACAGACTGAGGATCGTCTATGCGCATTTTCCCATCAAGGTACAGGTGAAGGGGCAGGAGGTAATAATAGAGAACTTCCTTGGAGAGCGGTACCCGAGAAAGGCACGAATTGAGAAAGGCGCCAGGGTATCTGTTACCGGCGATCAGGTCGTTGTCTCAAGCCCGGATATCGAGGGGGCAGGGCAGACGGCAGCGAACATAGAACGTGCGACACGCATCAAGAATTACGATAAGAGGGTCTTTCAGGACGGAATATACATAGTATCGAAGGCAGGGAAGCTGATAGCATGACTATTGAGGATATAGTGGGCGGCGACAGCGAACTCATCAGGAAACTGTCTGATGAGGGTATTTCGAATGCAGATGAACTGAAGGAAAGACTATCAGTACCTGAGAAGGCTGACGAGCTCCGGCAGAAACTCGGTGTTGACAGCAAAACTGTGGAGGAATGGAAGGAAAAACTTGAAACCGAACATGAGGAAGAGGAGGAAAGCGAGGTACCTGAGCAGAAGGACGGGAACGGATACAGGGCACATGCAAAACCTGCTCTCACACCGGATCTGGCAAGGGCTCTCAGGGTTCGGAAGGAACTCTCGCTCCGAAGACCGGATTTCCTGCGTGCTGAATACTACAAGGCAGACAGGCTCGGCACGAAATGGCGCAAACCGCGAGGCAAGCAGGGAAAGATGAGGCTTGCAGTATATTACAGGCCGAAACTCGTCTCGAAGGGATACGGTTCGCCGGCTGCCGCAAGGCATCTCCATCCCTCCGGTTTTGCTGAAAGGATTGTCCACAATGTCTCTGAACTTGAGGGAGTGGACCCGAAGACGACTGCAGTTCGGATAGCGCATTCGGTGGGAACCAGGAAGAGGAAGGACATCATTGCGGAGGCTGAAAGGCTGCAGATAAGGGTTTTGAACGGGTGAAACAATGGATTTGAAGAATCAGAAAAGAATGGCCGCAGAGATACTGAAATGCGGCGCATCCCGCGTTAGGATCAATCCAAACAGGATGGCGGACGTTGCGGATGCGATAACAAGGGCCGACATCAGGACGGCAATACAGTCCGGCAGCATATTTGCCGCACCGAGGAAGGGCAATTCAAGGGCCAGGATAAACGCAAATCTGCTTCAGAAGAGGAAGGGAAGGCAGAGCGGCCGCGGTTCGAAGAAGGGTACATTCAATACAAGAGCTCCGAGGAAGCAGAGATGGACAAAGACAATCAGGGCGATGCGTGAACAGCTCAGGGAGTACAGGGACAGCGGGCGCATAGACAGGAGCACCTACAGGAAGTTCTACAGGCTGACAAAGGGAGGCATGTTCAAGGGAAGGCGGAATCTGGAGGAGCATCTCAAAGGGGAGGGTCTTCTCAGGGAGGAGGTCAAATGACGGGACCCAGATACAAGGTGCCTTTCAGAAGACGGAGGGAGGGGATAACAGACTATTCACACAGGCTCCGTCTCCTCAAGTCAGGCAAGGTCAGGGCTGTCGTACGGAACAGCAACAGATACTGCATTGTCCAGTTCATACAGTTCCATCATTCAGGTGACACTGTTCTGGCTTCTGCGAGCAGCATAGAACTCAGGAAGTACGGATGGAACGGTGCCGCGTCAAACGGTGCTGCCGCCTATCTGACAGGTCTTCTTGCGTCGTCGAGGGCACGCGGCAAAGGCATAACGGAAGCTGTTTTTGATGCGGGCATCAACAGCCCGAGGAAGAACAGCAACGTCTATGCGGCCCTCAGCGGAATAGTGGAGGGAGGCGTCAGCGTACCTCATGACGAATCTGCAATTGTGCCGATGAAACGCATCGAGGAACTTGCGTCGAAACACGGTAATTTTTCCGAAATAAGGTCAAAGATGGTGAAGTAGTTGCAGGGCGAAACTAAATTGTGGGTCCCAAAGACGAAGCTCGGAAGGCTCGTAAGCGAGGGAAAGATCACCTCCATATCACAGGCGCTTGAGTCAAAGCTTCCGCTGAGAGAACCTGAAATAGTCGACATGCTGGTTCCCGATATGGCCGATGAGGTTGCGGACGTAAAGATGGTGCAGCGCATGACAGACAGCGGAAGGAGAGTGAGGTTCGCGATAACCTGTGTTGTCGGCAACAGGGACGGAATAATAGGCGTCGGCAGGGCAAAGGGCAGGGAGGTCGGGCCAACAATAAGGAACGGTATCCAGGATGCCAAGCTGAATATAATTGAGATAAGGCGCGGGTGCGGTTCGTGGCAGTGCGGATGCCTTACGCCGCACACCTTGCCGTTCAGAGTCGAAGGGAGGTCCGGTTCAGTGACGCTTTCCCTTCATCCTGCACCGAGAGGTGTCGGTCTTGCGGTTGGCGATGTCGCCAAAACAGTGCTTTCGCTCGCAGGCATAACAGACGCATGGGGCTTTACAAGCGGCCATTCGAAGACAACGCTGAATTTCACATATGCTGCATTTGATGCACTGAAGAAAACTGTCAGCTACCGTGTCTCGCCTGAACAGCTGGAGAGGCTTAAGATAAGATCAGGCCTGAGCAGGGTTCATGTAGCTGAGGGCGAATTGCCGGAAGCTGAAGCGGAGGGGAGCGAGTGATGTACGCTGTCATCAGGGTGAGAGGGCACGGCAAGATCAAGAGGAAGGCACTGACCACTCTCAGTCAGCTGCACCTGAACAGGGTTAACCACATGGTGCTCCTTCCTGAGACTGAAACGTCCCGGCGAATGCTGCAGGTGGTGAAGGATTATGTGACCTGGGGCGAACTGTCTGATGACACTGCAGGGAGACTGGTTCAATCGGCGATGCTGCTCAGCGGGGACAGGAGGATTTCAGACGCAGATATGCTGAAGGTGACGGGCAGGGATGTGACCTCCATCGCAAAAGAGCTTGCTGAAGGAAGGGTATCGCTCAAGGAACTCCATATCAAGGGCGTTATAAGACTGCATCCGCCGCGCCACGGCTGGGAGGCAGTGAAGAAGGATTATGCGACAGGAGGCTCCCTGGGCTACAGGGGAAAGGAAATCAATCCGCTGATTGAGAGGATGTTGCCATTCGGGGAGGTGAAGGCAGATGGTAAGCAGAACGAATAAATTCAGGGGTTCCAGAACACACGGCAGGGGCAAGAAATCCGGCCGCGGCGCAGGAATACACGGCGGAAGGGGAAATGCCGGTCTGCACAAGCACAAGTTCATGCACACACTGAAATTCGACCCCGGGCATTTCGGCCCCCGCGGCTTCAAGCGCCCGCTCAAAATGCTCCGGGAGAAGACTGAAATCACAGTTTCATCACTGGAGACTGCCATTCCATCCCTGATGTCCAGAGGTTATGCGAAGAATGAGGAAGGAAGGCTCATTGTTGATCTGCAGGCTGCCGGCTACGACAAGCTGGTTGCCAAAGGAGCGATAAGCACTCCGGTGCATGTTATCGTTGCCGGCGCCAGTGCAAGGGCGAAGGAGCTTGTAGAAAAGGCCGGCGGAAGTGTGATGCTTAAATAGCTTATTGTTTTAAGTGGTGAAGGATGGCGAACGAGGAAAAGAAGAGTCTTCTCTACAAGCTGAAGCCCTTCACCGACAGGCTTCCTGCCATTACAAAGCCGGAAGGGCATGTCCATTTCAGGACAAAGATGCTGTGGGTCATACTCATTATATTCCTCTACTTCGTCATGACGAACGTTTACATCTATGGGCTTGACAGGGCAACCACTATAGATCTTTTTGCGCAGTACAGGGCAATAATTGCCGGCGCTTCCGGTTCGATACTGCAGCTCGGTATCGGCCCGATAGTTACCGGCTCCATTGTCATGCAGCTATTCACTGGCGCAAAGATCATAAACCTGGATCTGACGGATGACGAGGACAAAGCCGTCTATCAGAGCACACAGAAGTTTGTCGTTCTCATCATGATACTGGTTGAGGCAGTCCCGCAGGTTTTCGGTTATCTGACGCCTAGCCCGACCTTTGTACACAACATAGGAGCAGCGGCTGCCAGGATATCCATCTTCGGTGTCTATCCGATGCTGAACAGCGGCAGGCAGCTGTCACAGCTCATCATTGTGGCGCAGCTCTTCGTCGGTTCCTACCTCATATTCCTGATGGATGAAGTTGTTTCCAAATGGGGTATAGGAAGCGGCATATCCATGTTCATAGCTGCCGGCGTTTCACAGCAGATCTTTACCGGTGCTCTGAACTGGTACCCCGCACCTGCGGCACCCAACGGCATTGCCGCAACTGGTCTGTTCGCCAACGCCCCCGTGGGAACTATACCGAAGATTGTCTACGTTCTATTCAACGTACCTGCAGGCCAGCTCACGAGCAACGGCTTCGAAACGCTCATGCTGGGGCAGCCGAATCCCGTTACAGCCCTTATAGGGACAATAGTCATATTTCTGATAGTCGCATGGACCGAATCGACAAGGATTGAACTACCGCTTGCGCATGAAACAGCAAAGGGTTCCAGGGGACGCTACCCCATAAAGCTGATATATGCATCAAACATACCCGTGATACTTGTCGCTGCGCTTCTCGCCAATGTGAGCATGTTCAGTTATCTTCTGTGGACAAACCCTGCAATGATGAAGATACCGCTGATAGGGCATCAGGCATGGCTTGGGACATACGCTGCGGGCAGCACAACGCCGACGGGCGGAATTGCCTGGTATGTCAGCAACGTCAACGGTCTGAGCGACTGGCTGCTGCCGATGATAAGCCCGGTTTATGCAAACGGCAATCCACAGCTTGAAGGGCACACCTTCATACAGTTTGCCGCCTGGATCGGCGCATTCACTCTCGTCTACGTCCTGGGCTCAATACTCTTCGCCAAATTCTGGATCGAGACAACCAACATGGGACCGCAGGCTGTCGCCGAACAGATAGAGAGCAGCGGCATGCAGATACCCGGATTCAGGAGGGATCCGAGGGTGATGAAGAGGGTGCTCGAGAGATACATTCCCACCGTAACCGTTCTGAGCGGGGCGCTTGTGGGTTTCCTTGCGGTAGGCGCTGATCTCATCGGCACAGTCGGCAACGCAACCGGCGTCGGACTGCTACTGACAACAGGCATACTGATCCAGTTCTATGACGCTATCGGACAGGAACAGATGATGGAGATGCATCCTGTACTGAGACAGTTCTTTGGAGGATGAGCATGTCTTCCTCACAGCCGCAGCAGCCGCAGATGCCGCAGGGCACGGGGCAGATGTTTGCGGTCATGATATTCATGCTCGTCATGCTCTTCGCCTTCCTCAATCCTGCGGTGCGCTCTGCCTCAGTCAGGATAACAGGAGATTTGCTCGTCCCGCTTATCGGCTTCGGCGGCCGCTTTCCGACGATCACGATCATGATTGCTGAACTCGTTGTTGTCTTCCTCGGAACGACGCTCCGCGTTTTTTACACCGATTTCGTCGAACAGGCACGGCTCCAGAAGACACTTTCAGAGCTCAGGAAGCACCAGAGGGAGGCTTTCAAAACAAGGGATCAGACAAAGATCAGGAAGCTGCAGCAGGTTCAGAGCTCCTACATGATGCAGAATACGCAGCTCATGAACAAGCAGTTCAAGGTGCTGCCTATAACAATAATAATAATTTTCCCGCTTTTTGCCTGGCTGAGCGTGTTTCTCCTCTCACTTCCCTATCCGGTATTTGCTGTCCCATGGGCCCCCAGGGTATATTTCGGCCAGGAGATCATATTCTTCCCGGCATGGGTTTTTCTCTACGGTCTGCTTGGGCTTCCGTTCACAATCGTCTACCAGAGGCTGCTCCGTTTCTTCATACTTCGCAGAAGGCTTGAACGGATGGGTCAGCGCGGGAGCAGCTCTTAGACAATCGTTTTAATAGATACTGCATTTAGCTGACAGGATGATAATCACCGTCAGCGGTCCTGCGGGGAGCGGAAAGACAACACTTGCATCATTGCTCTCAGGAAAACTTGGCTGCAGCCTGATATCCACCGGTTCGATCTTCAGGCGCATAGCCTCCGACAGAGGAATGTCCGTTGTCGAACTGAACATTGCAGCTGAGGAAGACGAGGGGATTGACAGGGAGCTTGACAGGCGGGTGGTTGCTGAGGCCATCTCACTGCCCTGCTGCGTGGTCGAAGGAAGACTTTCATGCCATATGATGCGCCTCTCAAATGTCAGTGCTTTCTCCGTGTACCTCGATGCGCCGGCGGAAACACGTATTGAGCGCATATCAAGAAGGGATGGAATTGACAGGCAGAAGGCCGCACAGGAAACATTCAGGAGGGAGGAGAGCGAACGCAGGCGGTATCTGAAGATTTATGGCATAGATATCTCTGACCTTTCCTGCTACAGTATGGTGATAAACAGTGCAGACCTCCCGCCCGAAAGTATAGCCGAAATGGTCATGGCGCGCGTGCGGAAGGGGTGAGTGAACGGTGGAATCAGGCAACCGTGCAGTCCGCCAGTATGGGAAGCCGCCTGAGATGAGGACACTTCAGGAGATGCTCGAATCGTCCATCATAGTCATAGACAAGCCTGCGGGACCCTCCAGCCATCAGGTGACATCCTGGGTCGCGGACATACTTGGCACTGAAAGGACAGGGCACAGCGGAACGCTCGACCCTGCAGTTTCCGGAGTGCTGCCTATAGGGACGGGTTATGCAGTGAGGGCGCTTGATGTCATGAACTATCTTCCCAAGGGATATGTCTGTGTCATGCGCTTTCACTCGGATGTAACACCCTCTTCAGTGGATGAGATGTTCGGGCGCTTCACAGGAAGGATATACCAGCTCCCTCCAGTGAGATCTGCCGTCCGGCGGGAGAGACGCATCAGGGAAATCTATTCGCTACACCTCCTCGAATCCAGGGATCGGCTCTTTCTCTTCACAGTGACATGCCAGGCGGGCACCTACATCAGGACTCTCTGCAGGGATATCGGAGAGGCCATGTGCGCGGGTGCGCAGATGGAGGAACTCAGGCGTACAAGCGCCGGTCCCTTCACCGAGCAGGATGCTGTAACGCTGCAGAGGCTGGAGGATGCTGTGTTCTACTGGAAGAATGGCGACGAACGGATGCTGCGATCCCTTCTCCATCCCTACGAGAGGCTCCTGTCCTCCTTCCCGTCCATTGTCCTGAAGGACAGCGCCGTGGACAGCATATGCCACGGCGCCGACCTCACCGTCAAGGGGGTGAGCGGCATTAACGGCACAATAAGGCGCGGCGCAACCATAGCGCTCTTTACACGGCAGGGGGAAGGTGTCGCAATTGCACGCGCACTGATGTCGGGCGACAGTGCGCTCAACTCCGGTTCGGGTGTCGTGTGCGATACGCTCAGGGTTTTCATGAGGCCTGGAACATACCCCCGTTTCAGGAAAAAACAGTGATGACCCCACACGCCGCGCGGGCATTCAGGATTCAGGGATATGTGTCTATCCTTCTCTGGCCCCTTTTCCGGCCGGATGCGTGCCGTTTGAGCGGTTCTGCCTCTATGCCAAGTTCGTCCGCTATCGAGGCGGCGAGGCTTTCGGTGAAGCCGTGCACGGTGTAGACGTGAGACGGATTGCATTTTCTGACAAAGTCGATGAGGTCGTTATAGTCACAGTGGTCCGAAAGCGGAAATGCCTCGTCGAACCCTCCTGCATTCTTGAAACCGGGAGCAACCGCCCACCCTGATACTGTGGCGAACAGCAGTCTTCTGCGGATTGCGCCCGGTACGGCAGCAAGGGATCTTCTGGAGGAACAGATGAAGACAGAGCCCGCATCCTTCGCCTCCTGTATGCTGCCTATCCAGTCATCGCAGCCGCCAAAAACCAGCCGGTTGTGCGCCTGGACATCCTCGTCTGCGAAAAGCGGCAGCCCCCGGAGAACTGTCTCGATCTCCTGTGCCTTTCCCAGCGGATAAACGACAAAGAAGACAGGTATTGAACTGCTCACTGCGTCGGATACCCAGTCGCGGATGACACCCGACAGCTCAACTGCATCAGGGAAGACGTATTCAGGCCTCCCATAAGTGGCTTCAGTTATCAGTATGTCCGTCCTGACAGGCTTCGCCGGTTCAAGATAAAGCTTCCTCCTGGTGCAGAAATCACCCGTATAGAGCACCCTCTTCCCGTCCTCAATGAGCGCCATAGCCGAGCCGGGAATGTGTCCGGCGCCGAGAAGGCTCACGCCCGGTGCACTGATGCCCGTGAACCGTCTCCCTGTCCGGTGTGATGCGAGCTCGATTGTTTTGTCCGTTGATACCACCCTTGTTTCCCTGCCCCCTCTGGGGAGGTGGTCTGAATGTGCGTGCGATATCACATTGACAGCTCCCTCAACCGTCCTCGCCGGGTCCAGCAGATAGGGGACGTCCCCTGTGTCGAGTTCTATGCCGTTGCGCCTGACAACTGCCGGTTTGCTGCCGCGATGCATCTACAGTCCACTCCACAAGTGTATCAGTCAGCTGTATTAGTCATTTGTCAGTAGGCGCCCCTGCCTCCTCCGTATTTCTTCAGGATTGCCTCTTCCACCTCACGGAGCGTTGCCGCCGTCCTTATTCCCTTTGGATCAAGATGTGTCCTGTATACCGGAAAAAGGGAAGAGAGATAATCCATCAGGCTGTCTCTTTCAGGCATTGATATTTTCAGTCTTGACGCCAGTTCATCCATGCTGTAATGGAGAGGGGGCGCGATACACTCCTCTCTCCATATCTTCATCTGCCTCTCCATCCTGACATATGTTCCGAACCATTCCCTGACATGCATTCCCGACAGCGTCTCCCGATCGTGCAGCGGCCCGATCCACAGCGGACCCGCGGCACCGGAGGAAGGTGTCCTGTCAACAGTTCTCTCACCGGACACCGGGTCATGGTGCGCGTAGCCAATCATGCCCAGAGATCTCTCAGCCTTCAGCGTCCCGCGCTCTATCCTGACGTAGAGTCTGAAGTAATGGTCCGCAAAGTAGGAAAGAAGTGGTGTTGCCGCAAGGTCATATGAAGCAGCCATCCTGACAATGTAACCGGCAAGGCACCTGAGTCCGATCTCATGCATGAACGGTGCGCGGAGCGGCCTGCAGAGATATCTCCGTAATGCACCGCGAGCCGAACCGCAGAGGACTGCCGCATCGGTTGCCGTCACGGCGATGACACCCCTGTTCCTTGCAGAGAGGAGGGCAGACGGTATGAATGAGACAGGAGTGCCGAACGGATCGATGTCGATGTAGTCGAAGTGCTCCTCGGAGAGCAGTGCCTGGGCCCTTCTTCTGCTTACTGTCACCTCATCCAGCCCCAGGCGGCTGAAGTTCAGACGCATCAGTTCAACCGCTTCAGTGCTGCTGTCGTTGCACGTTATATCCATGTCGCGCGCTGTCTCAACCGCTATGCGGGCACTTCTTATTCCGGTTGCACCCATTGCATCCAGAATCCTGCAGCCCTTCCGGCAGACCGCATCGATGAACGATATGCATACGTCCCTGTTGAACTGCATCTGCCTGTTGTAGAAAACTCCCCCGGTCCTCCGGCCCGGGCCCTTCCTGTTGTAATCCGTAGGTACGAGATAGCTGACCTTTCCCTCCGCTATCTCCTCGAGCAGAGCCTGGTTCACCATAGCTGCCCTTTCATCAGTTTCATTACCTTGTATGGAAGGAGATTCCTGTTTATCGGCGTCACTTCGAGAATCCGCACGTCATCCCTCTTGCGTATATCCTGGAGCAGCGGATTGCGTGATTTCTTGTGCAGTGTCAGTATCACGGCCTTGTCCAGATCCAGCACATTCTTGACCTCTTCCACGAAGAGCTCACTCTCTACCTCAAGCTTGCCCACCTCATCGATGATGATGATATCCGCCCTTTCCTCCGCATCTGTGAGCGCTTTCACGCCTATTGTTTCGAGGACGGTGAGATCCACGCCGAACTTCTCGTAGGAGTACCTTGATTCGATTGTGACATGTGCAAGGACACCGCTTTCGCCTGTCATCTTGTTGTAAACACGCAGCCCCCTCCGCCTTCCGTCTTCAATGATTGGTTCAGTAACCATTCCGCCGACCGTGTTTCCCTCAGCCTCCAGCATCTCAACAAGCTTCAGCAGTGTGCTGGTTTTGCCTGATCCCGGCAGGCCGGTAAGTCCTATCTTCACTTTTTCACTCAATCAGCACACCGCCTGCGGAAATTGAAAGGAAACGGCACATAATTATCAGCGTCAGATCCCGCCTGCTTCAGAGAAGTCCGTGGCTCGGGGGCCTGATCAACCGGTTCTCAAATCCGTTCGAAATTGTTACATCGTCAGCCCTGCTTCCGTTATATGAATCCTTCATCATAATTCAGAACACCTCTTTGGGGATAAACCCGGTATAAAACACAGTGCCTCTCTCCGCATACACCGTTATTTGCCAGCGCAAATTCGGACCAATCCCCGTCAAAGCTTGGAAGGTGTATGGTGGAAGGATTATTTAACTGATTTTAATAACCATGCTTCTGTTTGTCATGCGCGATATGTCGGCGGGCCCGACGCCGCATTCACATGATTTCAGAGAAATATTCGATGAACGAGCTGAGCTTCATCCCTTCGGACCATTTCATTATTCCGTTGCCCTCCTGCGTTGTACCCACCTTTGGCAGTTTCCTGAAAAGAAGCGCCTGTATCCCTGTCAGTCCGTCAGGTGTTTTACGTATCGTGAAGAGGCGCCACGGGTCTGTTTCTGCGTTCTTCAGCCTGTAGGCGTATGTGGGCAGGAGGGAAGACTGTTCGCATACCTCCATCATCCTGTCAGCCTGTGAGGCGAGTTTTTCGCTCCTGCTGAATCTGAAGACATCGCTGCTTGAGCTTTTGACCTCGATTGGGAAGGCGAAATTTCCCCTGACGGCGATAAGGTCGATACCGAATGATCCTCCGGCCTTTACCACAAGGAAGTGCTTCCTTCTGAGAATGCTGTATGCCTCTCTCTCGGACGAGCTCAGGGAACGTGAGACACGTTCGATGAACTTCGCCTCACCTCCCAGTATTCCCTTTAATTCCCTCTCGTATATGTCTCCCATTCTGAAGGACTTATCCATGAAGTTCGATATAATATTGTGGAGTCGAAAGACCGGATCCGATTCTGTCAGAAGAAGGCATGCAAAACATGTCCAATGCTATGCAACACCGCGACACGAAGAGAGCTGAAAGCGCCTGACAACCTCCTTTTGTGTTACAGCCGTTTATGGCCGATGTCACAATGTGGTCCAACTCACACAGGTCATTTGTGATCCTCTCCGCTCAATCAAGGGGTCGCCGTTCGATGTCAGCATGCATGCCCTTCATCAGGGGGATAACCTGCTTCTGTCCCTGGGGAAAAGTATCGCTTCCCTTATATTGCCAAGCCTGAGATAGCTGGCGATGAGCCTGTCGAAACCAAGTCCCCACCCGCCATGCGGCGGCATGCCGTACCTGAACGCCTTCAGGTAGAATTCGAAATCGCCCGGTCTCAGATTCTTTGATTTCATCCTTTCGACCAGTCTTTCATGCCTGTGCTCCCTCTGGCCTCCCGAGGCCATCTCCACACCGTTGTACTCAAGGTCGAAGGAGAAGGACATTCCATCGCCCTTCTCCATGATATAGAACGGTTTGATAGAAGCGGGATACATTGTAATGAAGTACATCTCGTATCCTTTCTCTTTCATGATCCGGCCGATTGCCTTCTCTGCATCCGTATCCAGATCATCCCCCTCCCTGAGATCCCTTCCTTCAGAACTCAGCATGTCAAGACATTCTGTGTAGCTGAGTCTGGGGAATGGTGTCCTGGGAACCGGCGGCACATTCATGGAAGGGTATGTCTCCCTCAGAAAACCGGATGTGGCGCTGAATGTTCTCGCCATCAGTCCTTCGAGCACATTGAGCACATCTTCCAGGCCGTCGATGAAAGCCATCTCCGCATCGAACGAAATGAATTCGGAGGTGTGCCTCACAGTGTCTGAGAGTTCAGCCCTGTAGGCAGGCGAAATTTCATAAACCCTGTTCAGGCCGGAGGCCATGAGTATCTGTTTGTACAGCTGCGGGCTTTGCGCCAGAAATGCCTTTCTGCCAAAGTAATCCACCCTGAAAAGGGTCGCACCACCTTCCGCACCCTCTGATACAATCTTTGGAGTGCTTACCTCCACAAAGCGCATCTCCCTGAGGAAGCTACGCAGCTGATAGGCAAACTCAGACCGTATCCTGTAGACAGCCCCGTTCTCCTGCTTCCTCAGGTCTATGAAGCGATTGTCTAGCCTTGTGTCAAACTCGGTTTCAACCCTGTCGGAGACACCCATGGGCAGAGGCGCATCTGCCTTTGAAAGCACCTTTACGTCATAAGGAACAAGCTCAAAACCCATCCTCGCCTTCTCCGATCTCCTCACTTTTCCGGTAACCTCAATGACACTTTCTCTCTGAATGTCTGAAAGTGCAGAAATGATATCGGCTCCAGCACCTTTCCTTGAAACAGTCACCTGGACGTATCCGTATCCATCCCTCACAAGGTAGAATGAGATGCCGCCAAGATCCCTGATTTCCTCGACCCATCCTGATATTCTCACTTCAGAGCCCTCAGGCATCGATGCAACCGAGTCCGATGTTGAAATAGCAGGCATATGCCTTCCTTCTGACTGAGGGAGAATGATGGCCCGCTTATAAAAGTGAGCCAGGCAACAGTCTGGCTTTCCGTACCTTCACATAAATTCCTCAAATTCCTTCACAAGATCAGGGTATTTCTGCTGTATTGCCCTTAGGATGTCAAGCGTGGTCATTCTCTTCATGTCGACTTTCGTCATCGCCTCTACGAGCCTGTCGAAGGTCGCGTCATCAAGCCTTGAAATCTTTTCCTTCATCAGATAGTTGCGGTAGAGGTGCTCCTCCATCCTGTCGCGCCATCCCTTCTCATAGGCGTCCATCATCTTCTGGCTGTAATCGGCGTTCTCAACCGCCCTGCCTGCAACCTCGCCTGCAATCCTTCCTGCAATGCATGCATTATATATTCCTCCGCCTGTAACGGGATCTATCATCCGCGCTGCGTCACCGACAAGCATGAGGCCAGGCAGTGTTGTCCTTTCAAGCGGCGGGCTGATTGATACCCCGCCGGCTATCTCCATTATCGGTTTCCCCTTGCTGAATTCCGGATGCTTCTGTATGAACCTGTCCAGATACATCTTCGCTTCTCCCGGACCCTTGATCTTGCTGGTCTGAACGCCTATTCCCACATTGGCGATATCATTGCCCTTGGGGAACATCCAGATGTAGCCTCCCGGTGCGATGTTTCCGATGAAGAAATCAGTATAACGCCTGTCTATATCCACACCCACAAGCGTATACTCATAGCATGAATCAACATCCTTCGGTTTCAGATTGGTGTTGATACCGGCCCATCTACCCACCTGCGATTCGAACCCGTCTGCGGCAATAACTATCTTGCTCTTTATGTTGAATTCCCTTCCCATTGAACGTGCCCTCACTCCCGTTATTCTGCCATCCTCCCGCATGATCCCTGTTGCGGAAGTTTTCACCATTACTTCCGCTCCTGCCGAAGCCGCCTGCTGAGCCAGGGTCATGTCAAAGACATCCCTGTGAATGACAAAGCCGCACTCATTTCCTGCCCTGCTCTCGTCGACAGTGAGAATGGTACCGTTAGGCGAAATTATCCTTGCACCATCCACTTCATTTGCTATCCACTTCTTGCTCGGTTCGATTCCAACGTCATCGAGCCATCTTTTTGCGATCCCTTCGCCACATCTCACCGGTGTGCCTATCTCCTGCCTCTTTTCAATCATCAGTGTGGAGCAGCCTGCCATGGCTGCATACTTCGCAGCAACACTGCCACCCGGTCCGGCTCCGACAACAACAACGTCATATTCGAGTTCCATCTTCTCAGCAAGCTCCGCTTATATTGTTCATATTCGGACAGCTATGGGCTCCGCTCTTTACCGTGAGGCTATTGCATTGAATATTTATAACCATAGCTATGGCAATGAACATCTGTGTTCTGGCGGCGGGCGGAAGACAGACAGTCCAGACAGTTAAATGCGAATCTTTAGAAAAAGGTCATAAAACCGTATTGATTTGTGATCGGACGGATGGTGGAAATAAGGGAGTTCAGATATGAGGACGCGGAACGTGTTTCGGAAATAGTCCTCGACTCGCTTAATGAATTCTATCCGCGCAGCCTCTATCTTGAGAAGTCAAGGCAGTGGCCAGAAGGGTTCATAGTGGGCGTGGAGGGTGGTGTCATAATAGCCATGCTTATGGGCTCCCTTGAAGGACGGTCGGAGTCAAGGATTCTCATTTTCGCTGTCCAGAACCCGTACAGGAGCAGAGGAATAGGTACGCAGATGATGGACGAATTTGTGAAGAGATCCGCAATGAAGGGTGTGAGGAGGATCACGCTTGAGGTGAGGAAAAGCAACCTGAGTGCAATCGGCTTCTATGAAAAGTTCAGTTTCCACATCGAGGGTGTCCTGCACATGTACTATTCAGATCTTGAGGATGGTTACCGGATGGTCAAGACGCTTTGAACAATCTGCTCTCTCATCCGTATCCCGGCTTGTTTCCTTCCTGTGAGACCTCGTTCTCATACCAGTATTCGCTTCTCGCGTGCCTCTGGGCCGTGGTCAGTTCGTCGTTGACCGCCTTGTAGAAATAACCATACTTATCCCTTATCTGCTCCTCCACAGGTCTTGCCCTCTTCAGCGCCTGCCTTATGTGCCTTTCCTCGATGAATCTGCTCCCCTCCATAACTGCGCTGTCGCCAGCCGCACGTACTACGCCGCCAAGCTCCCTAAGCCTAAGTGTGAGTGCGTCGTCCTTTCCGTCAATTGCCTTTGCCCTTCTCGACGCCTCCCTGATCAGTTCATTAAGGGCCTCGACAGTGGCATGCGGTATTTTTCCGTCCTTCTGTATCTCCTGTGCGACGAACTGCGCTATTCTGTCTCTGTTCTCCTCTGTATCTTTCATTGTTGTCTCAAGAAGGACCTCATATCCGCTTCCGACAATTCTTGAACGCAGGGGGGAGATAATCTGCTGAAGGTCCTGTATATTGCACGAAGCGACGAGTATGAAGTCACATGGAACGCTGTCAACCCTTACCGCAGCCCCTGCGCTTTGAGGGTTGTGCCCCTCGATTGGAAAAACCTTGTCCTGCATTGCCGTCAGAATGTATCTCTGCAGTTCACCGAGATGAGGCAGTTCATCTATGTAAAGAACGCCTTCGTGGGCCTCATGAACAGCACCCGGTATAACACGCTCATACGGTTGGGTACCAAGCTGGGAGTGCCCGCCGTACGGATCGTGTCTGACATCTCCAAGGAGCTCAGTTTCGCTGGAGCCTGCTACCATCACAAAGTTATTTCTCCTGTAAGGGACTATTACCTTGTGGGGGCTCTGCTTTTCGATTGCTCTTCGCTTTTCAAGGGCCTTCTGGTCAAGAACCCTGATATTGTCTCCGAACCGCTCGTATACTACAACCTCCTCTTTATCGAACCTCTTTCTGGTTGTAGTCACTCTGTCTGTTCCAAGTCCCTGCCCCATTGTTATCTCAAAAAGATTCCCAAATATATCGCTGAACGGGTTCCCCTGTCCTGCGAAGGTTCCAAGCATTTTGGACTTCTGGCATTTGGGGCAATATATCTCTCTTGGAGATGAATAGGTTCCACAGCTTCTGCATCTGTACCCAAGGCGCTCTGCCACTGTTATTGGGGCCTCGGCAGGATCAATTATTTCGCCACCCGCATATTCTTTGGTGCTTCTCTCAGTCTCCGCATCCTCGCCCCTCTTAATCTCTACAGTGGGCCTTTCAGGATTTTCGGGGTTATGGACAACACGCAATTCCTGTGTTGGCGGTGGAAGATGAAGCGCAAGTGCCCTGGCAATCATGCTCTTGCCCACGCCTGGGGGACCGACAAGAAGCAGATTTCGACGCTGAATTGCAGCCACTCTTGCGAGTGAAACCGCCTCTTCCTGGCCTATGACCCTTTCAAGCGGATCCTGCGGTATCTGTATGTCCTGCGTTGTAGCAATTTCAGTAAGAATGTGGCTCCTGTTTTCCTGCAAGTCCTTTCCTGCGGCCATTACCGATCTCCGGAATTGATTAACTTAACTCCTCTTTAACCCATATGCCAACATTATCAGGCTGTTTTGTTATACTTCCGAGTTTGCTCGCTACCACAGTACCGATCTTCTTTTCTGACGCTATATCAAGTATTCTCTGTGTTATTATGCCGTCAAATATGACACAGCTTACCTTCCCTGCTTCGATCTCCCTGAGATTATTGACAAGTTCTCGTACAGGAACCTCCGAAAGCTGGTTTCCGGAAGTGTCAAGCAGGACTGCCTTCGAATTGCCTGTAAGGGAGTTGAGTATTTCCTTGTAATTCTCCTGAATGTCGGAGAGCATCTTGCTTGTGGCTGTCTGCGGAACGGAAGCCCGCCCTTCCCCTTCCTCCTGCTGTACCTCATCCTGTCTGCCTCTCTTCTCCACGACCTCAGCCTGTTTCGGATGGTGGTTGTCATCCTTCTTCCGATGCATCGACTCTCTTTCCCTCTGATCTGGCGTTTGAACGTTAAGACCGTACATCTCCACATACTGTTCAGTCGGCATCTTGTTTCTAAGACACTTCATGACCTGCTTCTGAGTGAGCTCTTCGACCTCCTGTCCCTTGGGTGCCCTTGCAATGAAATCCACGTCCGCTACCTGAAGGAGTTCCTTAAGTATGAGCTCTCCTCCCCTGTCGCCGTCAACAAAGGCAGTCACCACCTTTTCCTTGGATATCTCCTGGACTGATTTAGGTATGTTTGTCCCCTCCACAGCGATCGTGTTTTTTATGCCACATTTGAGAAGGTTGATGACGTCGGATCGCCCTTCGACTATGATGATCGCATCCGAATCCGCAGCGTTCGGGCCAGCGGGCAGTCGTTCCTTTCCGAAGTATGTGAGTTCGTCTGTCTTTATATTCTGCCTTACCGCCTCAAGCAGATCAAGACCGCTCGTCTTGGACTGCTTTGACATCTGAAGAAGTAACTCCTTTGATCTGTCTATTATCTTGTTTCTCTTTGTTATCCTCACGTCCTCGAGCGATTCAACTGTTATCTTGGCCTTACACGGCCCTATCCTGTCTATTGTTTCGAGTGAGGAGGCAAGTATTGCTGTTTCAATCTGGTCCAGGCTCGAAGGAATGAGTATAGTGCCCTCTGACTTACCCATCTTTGAGGATACATCCACTTCAATCCTGCCGATCCTTCCTCCCTTCTGAAGATCCCTCAGATCCAGTTCCTCTCCGAGCAGTCCTTCAGTCTGCCCAAATATTGCCCCTACAACGTCCGGCTTTTCCACTATTCCATCGGCATTAAGTCTTGCCTGTATCAGGTACTTTGTTGTCGATGGATCGATATTGATATGCTCATTGTTTGCCATCTGCTCCACTTCTTTGTTTCTACTTGTTCCAAGATGCAACCAGCCCTTCAGGAAGCCAATTGTGCCTGTTGTCACAATTTATGTCGCATTTGGTTTATCAGCTAAAACCGATACGATGTGATTTTGTGAAAGTCATAATTGATCCCACGGCTGTTTGCCTTTAATCATCTATTCCTAACAGGTTATTAATGCTTTGTCTTTAAAGAGTATGTCGGAGAAGGGTCGTGTTAGTACTGCGATCCTATGGAATAAGCCCTGAAAACCGCATTTCCACCGTTTCTCACGCCACCCGTTTATCACGATTGCGGTTATGAGCTGCACACATGAAACAAGGGTCAGATGACGGCAGCACAGCTCAACAGGGAGAAACTGTACAGGACGCTCACAACTCTAGACAAATTCGCAGACGGCGCGCTGTCGCCCATCCGCTCGGAGGATATGAGGACAGCGGAGCACAAATCCATTTTCGCCAAGGACAGAACGGCGATAAGCGCCGAGACTACCTATGCTCTTCTTCACCTGATATGAGGGTCTGGACAAGTGCGTTGTGCGCTGACTGGTGCTTCGCAACAAACCGGAAAGAGATAAACTTGGATCGCTCAGGATGTTCAGACAGACTTTAGCGCACGGAGGGCAGAAAGCGGATCTCCCGATCTGAATATTGAATTTCCGGCCACGAGCTCGTCAGCGCCAGCTGCAACGACGTCACGCGCATTTTGAAGCGTGATTCCTCCATCCACGGAAATGGTCACGCTGAGTCCCTCTCTGTCTACAAGTTCCCTTGCTTCCCTTATCTTCTTCAGTGTTTCAGGAATGAAACGCTGTCCGCCAAATCCAGGATGTACTGACATGATGAGCAGAAAACTTACTTTCGGAAGGATGTGCCTGACTGCAGAAAGCGGTGTCTCCGGATTTATCGCGATACCGCACATTCTGCCAAGTTCATCGATTGTATGTATGACTGCCCCTATCTCGTGCTTTGCCTCCGGATGGATTATCAGGAGGTCCGAGCCTGCGCTGGAGAACATCTCGACAAACAGGTCGGCTCTTTCCACCATCAGATGTGTGTCGAACCTCAACTTTGTTGCCGCCCTTATTGATTTCACAAGTTCAGGCCCGAATGTCAGATTGGGAACGAAATGACCATCCATAACGTCTATGTGAATGCTGTCGGCTCCGCCCTTGTCTACCTTGATAACTTCATTTCTCAGGTCGCCAAAGTCGCTTGACAGTATTGACGGGGAGATTCTTACCAAATCAATCCTCCAGCTGCTCGAATCGCTTGTGACTATTAACATTAATTGTTCCTTTCGAGAAGGGGCACTATATCATGTTCACCATTCGTAAGTTCACGACAATCGGAAGCACCCTTAAAAGCAGACTTGGATTCTTGCAGTGTTTGACTGCCGCCGGAAAATACTGACAACAGGGCGAGTACATGCACCGTCATCCTGGATAATGATCTGTCTGTTCAAGCTATAGCGAACAGTGAGATAAATTGCCCGGCCGGATGTTTGAGATTCTACCGTTGCTTGTTCAGAGGTGATGGCAGATACCCTGCGAAGGTTTAATTTATCTATCAAAACCAACGTAATGGGGGCAATGGCTGAAAGACATGCTATCCGACACGCTTCCGCCGATCACTGTTCGGTCGTAGACTGTAAGGAAATTGCTGTGCGATCAGTTTCGGCAAAGGAGGCAATTGCAAAGGCGAAAATGACCGTCAATGAGGATGCGGGCGGAAGAGCACACCTCTGCAAAAAGCATTACAGGGAATTCAAGAAGGCAACAAAAACCGACAGGGAGCTTGAAAGACTGGCATGGTAATGCGTTAGCCCTTCTCATGCCGAAACATGGAAATGTCAGCAGGAGGCTCTGATAATGGACATACTGTTCCTGGGAACTGCTGCCACACTTCCTTCAAAGAAGAGGAATGTTTCGTCCACCGCCATTCTGCTTGACGAAGGCATACTTCTGTTCGACTGTGGCGAAGGTACACAGAGACAGATGATGATTGCCGGTCAGTCCTTCATGAGGATCCGATGGATTGCTGTTTCACACTTTCATGGCGACCATATACTGGGGATTCCGGGAATTGTACAGTCGATGCAGCTCGAGGGAAGAAAGGAACCGATGTTCATAATCGGGCCAGGGGGTCTGGCTGCAGTGTTGAAGGTTATGAGGCTCGCCGGTTTCCTCAACAATACATTTGAAATTGTGCCTGTTGAACTCGCCGGCGGAGAGGAATTTTCCTTTGAAAAGTACACGCTGAAGACGGCCGAAGCGGAACACAGTGTACGGTGCCTGGCGTACAGGCTGCAGGAAAGGGACAGACCAGGCAGATTCAATCCTGAGAAGGCAATCGAGCTCGGTCTGACTCCGGGACCTGATTTTGGCCGGTTGCAGAGAGGCGAAAGCATCAAACTTGCCGCCGGAGAGGTGACGCCTGAAATGGTGATTGGACCCTCGCGCAGAGGCATCTCAATCGGCTATGCAACGGACACCAGACCCTCCGCTCAAATAGAAAAGCTCATGGAGCGGGTCGATGTGCTTATCTTCGATTCCACATTTGACAGCTCGCTGTCATCAAGGGCAATGGAGACGATGCACTCCACATCCGCCGAGGCTGCTGAACTGGCAAAGAGATGTGCTGCAGACAGGCTTTACCTGACCCATATCAGCGGCAGATATTCTGATCCGAAGATTCTCAGGAATGAGGCGAGAAATATATTCAGAAGGACTTATGTGGCCTCGGACTTCATGAGGTATACGCTTAAACACAGTGACTGACAGGAATAGACAGTGAGCATGTTAGAATTGTATAATGTTATTCCTATATGAATATATTTATGCCAAACAGATATTAACCTCTGCATTATCGTAGAACTGATCATCAGGGAGAATGGTCATTTTGGCAAAGAATGTTACAGTCAAGGGTTTGAAAGCTGATCCGATAGAGAAAAAAGAAACAGAAATGGTGGAAAGGAAGGGCATTGGACATCCGGACAGTGTTGCTGACGGCATTTCAGAGCAGGTCAGCAGGGGATTGAGCCGTTATTATCTCAAACACTACGGAAGGGTTCTTCATCACAATACGGACGAGTGCCAGATAGTGGGAGGACAGGCTAAACCCATGTTTGGGGGTGGAGTTGTGTCAGAGCCAATTTACATACTCCTCGTGGGCAGGGCGACCACGAAGGTAAATGGGGAAACAATTCCATTCAAAGAGATAGCAGAGGAAGCAGCGATAAAATATCTTAGAACGACATTTCCGGATCTTGATGCCGATAAAAACGTTGTTCTTGATACGAAGATCGGTCAGGGATCGGTTGATCTGCGAGGCCTTTATGACACTCAAAAGTACCTTGCGAATGATACGAGCTTCGGTGTAGGCTTCGCACCCTTCAGCGAAGCCGAAAAGATCACGAAGGAAACGGAACTCTACATAAATGGCAAGATGAAGGAGACAATACCTGAGTCGGGCAAGGATGTAAAGGTGATGACGTCAAGGAGAGGAAACAGAATAGACGTCACTTGTGCCATTGCAATGGTGGGGAAGAGGATCGCAGACAGGGACCATTACATCAGTCTGAAGGAAGAGATGCGCGAGAAGATACTTGATTATGCCGCCAGGTACACAGACAGGGAGGTTGTCGTCCACATAAACACGGCTGACGACTATGAAAGCGGCATCTACTACAACACCGTCACCGGATTGTCGATGGAGAACGGAGACGATGGTTCTGTGGGGAGAGGCAACAGGGTGAACGGCCTTATAACGCCGTTCAGGCCGATGAGTCTTGAAGCCGCGGCCGGAAAGAACCCGGTGACGCACGTCGGCAAGATTTACAACCTGCTTTCCATGCAGGTTGCCGAGAAGATATACGATGCGGCCGGGGGAGACATTGAAGAGGTAAATGTCAGGATACTGTCCCAGATAGGCAAGCCGGTTTCGGAACCTCTGTCCGCGAATATCGATCTTATCCTGTCGGACGGTGTGAAGATCGGCAGATGGTCGACTGAAGCGGAAAACATTTTAACCGACTATCTGGATAACATAGACAAATATGTTACTCAGAGAGTAATCAGAGATGAGCTTTCGGTTTTCTGACATAGTGAGGGTCGGGGGGCCTGTCCGTCCGAAGGGGCCTGAGAGAAAATTCGGCCCCTTCCATTATTTTAAGGCGCTTTGCGTGATAAATGACGCAGGGCGTATGGGAAGGGCAAGGCTTTCTGCCGAACTCGGCATCGGTGAAGGGAGCATGAGGACATTACTGAACGAACTTGAAGAGGCCTCCTATATTACAAGGAACAATGCGGGAATTGTTTTGACCGCAGAGGGCAAAAGGCTGCTTTCATCCATACCGGTTGTGCTCGGGGTGGCTGACAGGTGCGCTTTCTCGCTTGATTCATATTCCTCTGTGGCAATTGTCAGGGGGGCTGCCGGGAAGGTAACCAACGGTCTAACGCAGCGCGATGAAGCGGTACGTAACGGCGCAGTGGGGGCAACCACTCTCGTGATCCGCAAAGGTTGCCTCCTGATTCCACCGCTGATGGAGAAGGTCGATGACGGCGAGCTGAGAAAGAGGATCTTTTCAGAATTGCGCGGAAGGGATGGCGATGCTGTGATCATATCATCCGGCAAAGCGAGACAGCTGGCCGAAAAGTCAGCATTTGCTGCTTCCCTGACTCTTCTGTGATGGATGCATTCACTCCACGTCAATCAGTTTTAAATAATAAACACGCATAGAGTTGGATAATATATCCAATGTGATTTCATGAAAGGAAAGATCAGCCTCCTGATTGCTGTGATTGTTGTCTTTGGAACGATCGTACCTGTGGCTCAGTTTGCAACTGCCAGGACCCTTACGTTTGCCCCCACTGCCGAACAGCATGGCGCAGGACTCATTAGGACTGTTCCTGCGAACGCAACACAGTATCAGATGAATTCGGTCCTCATCTATTTTCAGAACGGCAGCTATTACTGGTTTTACGCCCCCTTTGGCAGGTACACCAATGGTTTCAATCTTACGTTTGCATCCACAAAATACTACAATCTTGGGTTCAATTATACCAACTTCAGTTTCGGAACATTTGTGAACATGATAGGCGGCATCTGGAATAACAACACAACATTCAACCCTTCCTGGTCCGTTCTGATATGGAATGTCTCACAGGAGGAATGGGCAGTATCTCCTGTTGGCATCGGCAGCATCTCCATGAAAGGCAATATATCGATAGCGCTGAGCTATTCTTACTGGAATTCCAACTTCAGCGCACCGCTTGTTTACCCGGCGCCCACTCCGTTGGATCCGTATCCGAACAGCGAGTTCAGGGATTCACCTTCAGGTACTGGTGTTGCCGGCTTTCATTCGAACCTGCCTTATTCGCCTCCCAACAGCGTCCTTTCATGGGTCGGCAGGATTAACACAACCGATTTCGGCGGAATTGATACACAGCCTGTGGAGTACAATGGCATGATTTACCTGCTTTCGGACGGCCCATCAAACGGTGGAAGGGCAGGTGTGTTTGCGTACAACGGTTACGGTGATGTCATATGGAATTCGACGGTCGGAAGTCCTGGTTATGAGCTTTCCTCTCCCCTCGCAGCCAACGGGATGATTGTAGTGTCAAGTTCCAACGGTTATGTCTATTCCTTCAACTCGAACAACGGAAGATTGAACTACATGATAAATCTGCATTCACAGCAGGGCATCACCAGCTCGCCTATCCTGGGCCCGCAGGGATTTTTTGTTCTAAATGATAGCGGAGGTGTGTTCTACATTGCATTCAATGGAACGGAGTACTGGAACTTCAGCATCGGATATCACAGCTATTACAGTTCCCCTGTCTATTATAATGGAACACTCTATGTCGCTGCTGATCTCAGCAGCGGCGGCGTGATCGCCGCACTGTCGGTGCCAAATGCCACCGCCCATCCCAGGTTGCTGTGGGAAAGGAACGTGGGCGGCTTCATACGTGATACGCCTGCGGTCAGCAATGACCTCATCTATTTCTCCCAGGCGAAGTCCTCCGGCGGTTCCGGCACATACCAGTACATTGATGTGACGCTCACAGTCATGAACGCATTTACCGGAATGTTCGTCAGAAATTACACAATAGGCGGCAGCAACTCATTTCCTTCGAGTCCCTTGATCGCCGGGAATGAAATCATACTTTCGGATGGCAGCGAAATAGTCTCGATAAACGGCACTGCGTCCAATTCCACTTCATTCATTCTCTGGAGTGTCGGTGTTGTCAATTCTTACGGGTCTCCTTCCGCTTCGCTCTTCGGCAGGTATATTCTGGTCTCAACCGATTCCGCGCAATCCGAACTCTATGTTCTCAGTGAAAGAGGTGTCCTCGTCTGGAACTTCACAGCAAAGTCACCTGACAGTTATTCCCTCTCCTCCCCTGCGTACGATGGCAGCACGCTACTGTGGGGCGATGACGCCGGTTACCTTTTTTCGTTTTCGCGGATAGAGATAGCCAACTTCACCTATGTGCAGCATAATGGAACCGTCAGTATGACTGCCGTCGTAAACCCCGCTGCAGCACCTGTTGTGAATTATACATGGAACCTCGGCAATGGTGTAGTGGCATACACGCAGACCGTGGTACACAATTACACTGAAAACGGAACATACCAGGTATCGCTCTCTGTAGTGTATTCGGACGGTACGATCGCATCATATACCGGAAACGTTGTCGTCAATTCCGTAATTCACATACCCTCCATAATCACGGTAAAGAAGGCCAGGTCACAGTTCAACCTTTTTGAATACGCAGCTGCGGGCATTTCAGTAATCATCATTGCAGCGGCAGTCACATTTGTGGTATTGAGGAACAGGAAGAGACGCATAAAATGAGATTCGAGTACAGGACAAGGGATAATTCATTCTACAGGTTGAATCCATGGGCCAGGATAGCCTATCTACTGACGCTCTTCTACCTCTCGGTACTCTTTTCAGGCATACCGCTGCAGCTTGAGGTGATGGCCCTTGTTCTGCTCACTGCATTTCTGGCAGGCGTTCTGAAGGAAGCTCTTTATTATTCGCGCATTATTATTTACATGTCCCTGTTTCTGGCTGCGATATCAATTGTGTTCGGTCCGGGAGGAGCTTCCATATTCAGGATATATGTGTTCGATATAACTGTTGACCCGGTGCTCTTCTCAATTTCAATGACCCTCAGGCTCATCAGCTCGGTCATGTCCTTTGAGATGGTTCTGCTTACTGTTGATCCTGATTCGGTGATGTCGGTGATATCACGATTGAGCAAAAAGACTGCGGGTGCGCTGCTTATATCCACCAGGCTGATGCCTGTGATGAACAATGAAGGGCAGGACATAATGGAGGCGTTTGAATCCCGCGGTGTACCTGTGAGCCACGGAAGACTGATGGAAAGGGTCCGTGCTGCATCCCATATGGTGTTTCCCCTCCTGTACAGTTCGATGGACAGGGGAATAGCGGTGGCGGAGTCCATGGAAACAAGGGGTTTCCCAGCCAGGTGGAAGCAGAAGAGGGAGATACTGAACACAGTGGATCGTCTTCAGATATCCTCGTGTATAGGGTCAGTGCTTCTTCTCTCAGCACTTTCTGTGACTGGAGTCGGCGAAGCAGATTATTACTCCGTTCCGAGCATAATGTCTGGTTTTTCAATTGCTGCGGTCGTCGTTGTGTTCGTTCTCAATATTCCGTACTTTCTGCTTTCATGGAGGGGCAAAGTTGCTTCAAATCAGGGATCTGAGATTCCGGTATAGCGGATGCGACACTGTTTCCTTTCATCTCGACAGCCTGGATATAGAGAGGGGAGAAATGGTGCTTGTCTGCGGACCCACAGGTTCAGGCAAAACAACTTTTTTCAGGTGCATAAACTCGCTGATACCGCATTTTTATGGCGGCGAATTTGGCGGGCACGTTGTTGTCGAAGGCCTGGACACAAGGGATGCCGGACCATATGAAATGAGCGGCCTGATTGGAACAGTATTCCAGGATCCGGAGAGCCAGTTCATAATGCTTTCAGCACGGGAGGAAATCGCATTCAATCTGAGAAATCATGGGATGGGTGAGGAAGAGATAGAGCAGGCAATTGAGCGCGTTTCATCGCTTCTCGGTGACTACGATCTTGTGGAGAAGAACGTCGTCGAACTTTCTGCTGGCCAGAAGCAACGCATAGCCATTGCCTCAGTTGCAGCCTGGCGTCCTCCGTACATTCTGCTTGATGAGCCCACATCACAGCTTGATGACAACGGGACAGCCAGTCTTATGGATCTTTTGCTCAAGCTCAATGCTCGCGGGCACACAATAATAATGTCGGAGCACAGAATCGAAAGAGTGGCTGAATTTTTCAACCGTTTTATTCTGATCAATGAGGGAACCGTTGCTGTGGATGGGAACTACCAGGACATTGAGAAATGGTACGGTTCGAAAGGCGTTTCGCTCAGATATGTGAATGTCACTGACGATAGGCCCATCACCGCTGCGACGTGGGATACACGGGTCGGTCTTTCGGTGACCGGCCTTTCTGTTTCGCTGGGCGGAAAGGAGATACTGCACGATGTATCGGTCAGATCGGGGCGTGGAGAGATTGTAATGATAGCAGGGCGGAACGGATCGGGTAAAACGACTCTTCTCAGGGCAATAATGAATTTCATCCCGAAAACCTCTGGAAGGGTCATGGCCGATGGCGTTGACATATCGGAAATGGAGCCATTCAGGATAGCGCAGTATGCGGGTTACCTATCACACAATCCACTTTCCTACCTCTTCCATCAGACACTTGATGAAGAGCTGAGATTTTCGGAGCGCTATTTATCCCGTGACAGGCATGCGGAGTCTGCCCTGAATGGTGACGGGAATTACGACGGGCGTTACATTTCGGGGCTCCTCGGCCTTGAAGGGATGATACAGCGATTTCCCAGAGAGTTCAGCTGCGGCGAAAGGGAGCTTGCCGCCATCGCGTGCACCCTCGTAGGCGGGAGGAAGATACTTCTGCTCGATGAACCTACGCGTGGAATGGACTACTGGAAGAAATCGAAATTCATGTCCGTCATCAGGAAGATTTCCAGGGATTCGGGTATTTCTGTCCTGATGACGACACATGATAAATTTCTTCTTGCATCGTTTGCCGATCGCATCTATCGCATGGAAGACGGGAGGATCGCAGAGAGTGAGTTCAGTGAATGTGCTGCATGAGACACGGGCGCGACGGTTCATTTCCAGACTGTGGTTTCTGCCCGCCGTTATCTCAGCCGCGATCATCGCGGTCTCAGTTGCGCTATCCTTCAGCCCGACTTCTCTGTCAATCATAGGTATGAGGAGGGTGAACATAGCGCTCTACTATTCTGTGATTTCGTTTGCAGCCTCGGGTCTCTTTGTTCTCTCCATAATATTCCATTACGAAGGAAGCAGTTCGGGAACCAAGGAGATAGCTATCGTCGGGACACTTGCCGCGCTGTCAGCTGCATCACGCCTTGTGATACCGATTCCAAACTTCAAGCCATGCACTTTTCTTATCGTCATATCAGGTTACGTCTTCGGACCTGAGGCGGGCGTCATGATAGGTGTTCTGACACCGGCAATTTCAAACATGTTTCTTGGTCAGGGACCATGGACGGTCTGGCAGATGCTGATGTGGTCGGTTGCAGGCTGGTCCGGAGGAGCGATAAGGAAACGTTTCGGTAACGTCTCAATTGAGACACTGTCCGCCTACAATTTTGCATGGGGTTTTATCTTTGGAATGCCGCTTGATTTCTTCACCTGGCTGAGCTACAACGGGGAAGCGCCTCTGATACCCATCATGGTTGCAGGCATACCGTTCAACATCGTTGATGCCGTCGGTAACCTGATATTTACAATTCTGCTTGGCTCATATACCATAAAGATACTGGAAAGATACAGGGACAGATTCAGGGTGAAATACACTGACTGACGCACTGCGTTTGACGTGATAGACCTATATTGTCGTACGTCGTATGACGCATGTAGAAATCATTAAATAAAGAGTCGCGTTTATGTCATACCTGCGAATATCCGATGGAGAAGAGCACAATGGTTGATAACCGGATCTCCCTGAGACTTGACGACAATGAGATCGAGGCGATTGACAGATTCCTTGAATCGCACACGGAATTTGCCAGCAGGTCTCACCTTGCCAGGGAGGCAATGCGGCGCTTCATTTCGGAGACTGAAGGAAATTCCGGCAGTCAGATGAATGAGACGTCAGAGAAGAGGGTTATCAAAATGGTTGTCGCGCCTGCCGTGATGCACGTCCTGGAGCAGATGGTCAGAGGTGGATACTTCGTTGACCCGAGTGAAGCAGCATACTTCATTCTGAAGAACCACACCATCAACAAGGACAACAGGCTCGACAAGACCATTGACTCCATATGCGACTCCAGAGAAAGGCTTGTGCAAGTGGATCGCGAGCACTAGTCTGATTGATGGGAAAGGGTTTGGCGGCTGTCAGAAGGGATGGGATGCACGAACAGTTACTGAACGGAAAGCGGAATTCTCCAGGATATCTCGGCAAATACAAGGAGGAGAGAAATGTCTGAATTCGGTGACTTCATCCAGGAAGGACTGGATGTATCGGTTGTGGGCGGGATCGGAGAACCCAGGGTATGTGTTGTCGGATGCGGCGGCGCAGGAACCAACGTTGTTGAGGCGCTCTACTGGGAGCACCCTGACTTTGAAACAATCGCCATCAACGACAACCAGGACAGACTGTGCTCCGTCTCGTGCACCTCAGCCCTCCTTGTGAGACCAGAAGACATAGAGTCTGTTGAAGAGCTGTACATCGACGCAATTAAGGCGAAGCTTGTCAATTCAGGCATAGTTTTCATTGTTACAGGCCTTGGCGGCGTTTTCGGCTCTCGGGTTTCGACTGTTGTGGCAAAGGCGGCAAGGGAGATGGATCTGACAGTTGTATCAATAGGCATAAGGCCTTTCGCTGAAGAATCCAGATCACAGTGTGACGAGACAATAGCGGAACTCAGATCACTTTCCGATGCGATAGTGGTCATTGACAACAGCAAACTTGCCGAAATTTCCGAGGATCTGACACTTGAAGAGGGTTTCAGCATTGTTCAGCAGGGGATATCCAGGATAATACTTTCGGTCTGCCAGCACATAAACGACCAGATAAGCGCATATTTCAACACCGATATTGCGGAGGAACTGCGGTACGACATCATGTCAATGAACGATGTGCAGAATTCAACGCCGATCGAACCGCAGACGGATGGCGCAACAGGCATGATGCAGGCCTCGCTCTTCTCAGTGGAAGGCCCGCACTTCAACTTTCAGTGAACGCCCGAAGCTAAATCAGCGGGACGGCACACGCCGTCTCTCCTTTCCGAATAAGGCGGTTTTCCGCCAAATCAAATTGCGCGGATAAACAGGATTTCCGGCTGATCGGCGGTAGCCGTGACGTTTGTTCCCATCAGAAAGATGCGTCCGTCAGAACTGTCTGAACGTGTTACACGATCGCTGACTGGAGCGCAGGAACAGTGACGCCGATCAACTGTGGACGTCTGCCAGGTTTATAACCGAAAACGGTCTTCGCGCAATCGATCGTATCCGCTCAAGTGCCAGGCTGAACTGTGCGCCGCCAATATCACATGATATCCAGCGCCTACCCATCTTCTCTGCCACTACAGCTGTTGTGCCCGATCCCGCAAAGAAGTCTGCTACAATATCACCCTCCGATGATCCCATCTGCAGAATCCTTTCCAGAAGCATTTCAGATTTCTGCGTTCTCATGCCTGAGCTGTAATCATATGCCCTCAAATCAAGCCAATTGTTGTCGCATATGACCCGAGAGCGAGGCTTGACCCAGTACTCTGGCCTTCCCCTCCTGTTCCTTCTGACAAATTCCTTCACCATTCCGGTCCGTTGCCAGTACTCTTCAAGTGTTTCGCCTGTCCCTCTTTTCTCCCTCAGATAAATCTCATAATTTACTGCCGCCTTGATTGATCTCTCTCTTCTCCATTTCCACTGCCCTCTGTCAATACTGCATCCGAGGAGAGGGTAGCGGAGGGTTGGCCTGTCCGCATTGTTCCACAGGCTCTGCCATCTCCCTTTCATTTGAAAATCAGCGGCTTCCCTCATGGGAGGATTGAAGGAGGCATCCGGCGTCCTGGAATACCAGAAGAGCGTGTCATATGCAACATTCATTGATTTGAAGCCGGGAAACTGGTACTGCAGGTTTTTCTTCTGGCCCCTGCCTGTTATGATCTCATTTCTGTAGTTTTCCGGGCCGAATATGGCGTCAAGCATCGTCTTTATGTAATGCCCCGCGTGCCAGTCGCAATGAAGGAAGAGAGAACCGTCATCGCGGAGCAACTCCCTGATGAATATCAGCCGAGGTGCCAGCATCTCCGCATAGGTTATCAGACCACCATTCCATCTGTCTGAATATGCAATCCGTTCGTGATCGGCATTCCCCTTCCTTCCACCGGCTCCTTCTAGATTGAATCCGTAGTCAGAATTGCTTCCGAACGGCGGATCTATATAGACGAGTTTGAGCTTCCTCCTCATCGACTGCATATGCAGTTCCCTGCTCCCGTTGAACAGGAGCGCCAGAGCGTTAAGGTTGTCTCCCAACACTGCAAGATTGGTTTCTGCCGGATGATGAGCATTGCCGTCTGCATCTTTCGAATCTTTGATGCTTTGTGCGACCCGATGGATTCCGCTGAATTGGGAGGGGCTGCCTGAAATCAGGCGCCTGACGCTGATTTCTGCCTCCGAGATGGCGCTTGCAAGCCTTTCGTAGAGGGAAACGCTGCATGATACTTCCGGCGCAGTGATCTTCATCCTGGTTACCCTGAAATGAGGCACTGAATCTGTCACCCTCATGCAGCTCGATGAATAAAAAATGGACTGAACGCCGTTCCCATGAAACGTCAACCGGCTGGACCTGATCAGCACTCCCGTTTTAATTTAGTGACCTGGACATGTTAACATCTGTCACTACAAAAGCGGTTTTGCTGTATAGCGCAAGCGCTTCCCTGTTGTTTCCGAATACATGGAGGGACAACCCTTCTATTCCCATGGAGCGCAGCCTGTCTTCAAGCAAATGCAGGACAGCAGTCGCATATCCCATACGTCTATACCCTGTGAATATGAATATGTTCCAGAGCCAGGCATGTCCATATGGACTCCCCTCGCCTGTTCCAAACCGGAGCCATCCGCCATCATATTTCCCGATTTCGTCGTTGATGCCCGGGAGCGTCCTGTCCTTCGGGAAGAAGCGAGCTGTGCTCATCCTGAGCCCTCCTCTCAGAACCTTCGGCTTCCCAAAGCCCTGAATCAGCCTTCTGCCTTGCATAGGAAATCAGATGCCTGCCCAGGCACCCGCGGAATTTAGTTTCACTCATGCTCACCAGTTCAACCACAGCCTCCCGAGCTGTCTGCACGTATATGAAGGGGCGCGCCGCATTCGATGCCGGAACGGCCAGGAAATGCAAAACACGTCCCTATTCCCTTTAACTCCCTGATTGAATATCTCTGTCAGCCCGATAAGGCCATGGGCAAAAGGGACGACGCAGACTCAGGTAAGGAAGAGTCGATTTCGCCGCATGTTCATTCGTGCCGGAAGATTTGCACCGGGAAGGTGGAGAAAGGGGCTGCAAATGCCTTTGCCATGCAGGGGGCCGGATTCGAACCGGCGAACCACTTCTGGACAAGGTCCTAAGCCTTGCGCCTTAGACCAGGCTCGGCTACCCCTGCTCTTCTGTCTCGCATTCTTCAATCAGTTTCCTTGCAAACTTAACAGCGTTCTCCCTCCTTGAAGGATAGGTTGTGAAATGAACACTGAGATCTATTGTATCCCTTCTCTTCCTTGAGTCGCGCTCAATCAGCGAGGAGAGATAGAGGCTCCCCTCATAAGCGAACTGCTTGTCGAATCTGATTTGCAGCGTGCTGTCGTCATCGAACCGTTCCTCGAGTTGGGCCTTCAATATATCAATCTGTTCCAGCGGTAACCTCCGTATTATATTGAGGAATGCCCTTTTTCCTGACACCCTGCAGCTGATCATTGTCATGGGCTGACCGAAATGTGTTTCCGGAGAGGAATATTCGAATCCGATTCCGTCACCCACCAGTGTGCGCATGGCGAGTTCCACTTTCTTCTCATCCTCCGTCGAATGACATATGGCCCAGCACCTGATTTCGCCAATCCTGCCAGAAACGGGCTTCGACTCCCGGTGCACATTCACACCTCCGGATTGGATTTCACAAGTGCCCTGATGTTGTATCCCTTTATTACTTCTACAATGCCGCCGAATTTTCTGTCCAGCTCTTCATCACCTGTATCCGTCCTGACTGCGTCAATGGATCTCAGCTTGCCGGGAGGGCTCACGATGATAACGTTCTCCCGTGGTATCTTTCTGAGCGCACCGGATGTGATTTGCTGATTCCCCCGTCCAAAGATGAAACCGTTTCCACCCAGAGGTGTGACAACAATGTATATGTCTTCGGGTGCAGTCTTCTCGAAAAGAGCGTTGATGTCAGAGTCCGTGGCATCCTCCTTCAGGAGCGTCCTTCCCCTGAAAATGTCGACACCGAGAAAATTTGTAACTTTCCCCAGTCTCCTGACTATCTCCTTTACTGTTGAGCCTGTCCCGAAGATGTAATGCTTTGACGTTTCCATCCTTTCGACAAAATAATCCGCAATTTCCCCTCTGTAATCCTCTTCCTCCTCGATCACTTCTTTCGAATTCTGAAGAGATCTGACGGAAGGTGTCCTGACCTGCCCGAAAGATCTCATTCCGGACGGAGTGTCCTGGGCTTCATAATCAAGCATCGCCCTCGAGTAGGTGGCGTATCCGGACTCCACGTATTCCTGAAATGCGGCGCCCAGAATTTCAGGTCTTTCGATGAAGACGCCGGAGTACATTTTTACGCCGCATGGAATCCCAAGCACGGGGGTGTCAAGCCTGAGTCCCTTCTGCACATCCCTGAGCGTTCCATCCCCTCCTGCAAATATTATCATCTCCGCCCCAAGGGACTCTATGCATCCCGCAGCGATCTCTGTGTCCAATGCCGCGGATTTCGATGATTCATGCGAATAGACGGCATGCCAGTTACCGTATTCTGAAATGAGCAATGAAGTCTGACCCATAGTACCAAAGCAGGTTAGTATTTCAGGCGGCTCTGCCCCGGATTCCACAAACCGTCCCCTCAAGGATTGAAGGGCGGTGGCTGCCCTTCTTACAGCTGAAGGTTTTGCGCCGAGACAAATTGCGCGGTCTGCGAGCTGGCCGTCACTTCCTTTGAGAGCTTTTGCACCACCGATCCCGGCAATGGGATTGACAATCAGGCCGACCTTCGGAACACCTTTTCCCTTCATGTCAAGGACGGGGTACGGAGTAAGCAGGTTTAATTCCTTGTTTATGCTAAGGTAACTGGAGGTCCAATCGGGTATGACAGATTCTGCTCAACTCAATCTTGTCGATGTCGAGACACTGGCAGAAGCCATACGAATGAAGCTCGGCAAAAATGCGGAAGAGGCGACAGGGCTGGCTGAGATGGTTATGTCATATTTCGGTTTCGATCTTCAGGTCATTGACAATGCACTGGATCCCGAGGACAGGAAGATGTTCTACTCACTTCACGACGCCGGAATACTTTCGAGCGCCTGGGAGGAATCTCTGTTGCCCAACGGCAGACTGTGGCGCATCTATTACTGGGAACTGAACGTCAATCAGATCAGGAACATACTATCGAGAAAAGAGAAGGCCACCGAGACAGGAAATGTGTACGACGAGCTTCCGACAGAAGCATGGATGCACCATTGAAGACAGAGCTGATCTGGTGGGAAGCGTGGGGCGTTAAATTTCGCCAGTGCTACCGACTGCCATTGCGGATCAGCATCGCAACATTCCTGCCGAATTCTGAGGTCGAACAATTCCCTCCAAGATCGGCAGTCCTTTTTCCTGATACAATACAGTTCTTCACAGCGACCTCAATCGCATTCGCTGCCTCGATGCAATCTGAACCGCCGTAAATCTCTCCAAGATACCTGATCATCATCGCTCCGGAAAGAATGGCTGCAGTCGGATTGACTGTATTACTTCCGGCGATGTCGAAAGCGGCTCCGTGCACCGGTTCAAAAATTGAATAGCGTTCCCCGATATTGGCGGACGGTGAAAGACCTATGCCCCCGGCAATCTCTGCAGCCTCGTCAGAAAGGATGTCTCCGTAAAGATTCTCAGTGACAATCACGTCGAACGAAGACGGTCTGCGAACTATGTTCATTGCAGCTGCATCAACGAGCATTTCCTCATACCTGATGTCCGGATAGGAGGATACAGTCTCCCTGCATGTCCTTGCAAACAGCCCATCCGTGAGATGCAGAACATTTGATTTCTGAACACATGTGATCTTCCTCTCCCTGTTTCGCGAAAGTGCAAGTCGTGCGGCGTACTCGGCGATCCTTCTGCTCGCATGCGCTGTTATAACCTTCATTGCGACAGCGCCATCTGCCAGTTCAAATTCCATTCCTGTGTACAGATCCTCCGTGTTCTCTCTCACTATCACCATGTCTACCTCGCCGACTGAGGAGGAAGGAGTGCCTATTGTCTTTGCCGGCCTTATGTTTGCAAAAAGATCCAATTCACGTCTGAGGCGGACTATGACATCCGACGCAGTCCTGCCCACCGGCCCCTTCAGGCAGCTGTGGCATTCATAGAGTTTGCTCCTTGTGGACTCGGGAAGGGCGCTTCCCACCTCCGAAAGAGCACCATCGCCTGCCCTCAACTTCTCGAAATGTAAGCCGAAACCGTAAGCCTTTGATGCAGTATCCATCACTGCCCTCGCGGCTGATATGACTTCGGGGCCGACCCCGTCTCCCTCGATGAGGGCAATTCTGAAATCCACCGCGACGCACTCCCCTCATTGAATAAGTCTGCCGAGAAGCCTGTTCCTTGCGAACCCGAGGGTACCTCCCCTCCCAACGGCTTCGAGTTCCTCCGCTGTGTCTGACAGCATGATTTCTGTACCGCCTGTGCGGTCGTGAACAGTTCCGGTCTCCGTATTGATGGTAACCTCATCCCCCTCAGACAGCAATGAGACATCCTCCACCCTGAACAGCGGTAGCCCGTTATTCAGGGAGTTCCTGTAGAATATATCAGGGTATGAAAGTGCGATGATGGCGGCCACATTGTTAAATTTGAGCGCATAGACAGCCTGCTCCCTTGAACTCCCGCATCCGAAATTCCTGCCCGCAACAACAATATTATTCACCTGTTTTGAGCATCTGGCTGTAAATTCAGGATCAAACTTTTCAAACGCATGTGCGGCGAAGAACCTGTCATCCCAGCTTTCCTGAAGGAGGTATGCAGGTATGATGTAGTCCGTGTTTATGCTGTCTCCGAATTTTCTGACTATGGTCCCATCTATTATCATTTTGACTCACCTACAGATATTTCCGTGGATCGGTTATCCTCCCCTCGATTGCGGAAGCGGCTGCCACTGCAGGTGACGACAGGTAAATCGAAGCTTCTGCCGAACCCATTCTTCCCCTGTAGTTGCGATTGCTGGTGCTCAGGCATCTGTCACCGGGTCCAAGGACACCCATATGTTTTCCGAAACATGGGCCGCAGTTCGAGGACTCTATGTTGGCGCCAGCCTCCGCAAGGATCGAGAGTATTCCAGAGCCGGCGGCCCAGTTGTAAACCTTTCTGCTGGCAGGTATTACTATCAGGTTTACCCTTCTGTTCACCTTTCTTCCCTTCAGTATTCTCGCAGCAACTTCAAGATCGCTCCTTCTGGCATTCGCACAGGATCCGATGAAGACCGTGTCGATCTCGTCGTTCACCTCTCCAACCGGTTTCGAATTGGCCGGTGAATGAGGCAGAGAAACTGTGGGCTCCACGGATGACGCGTCGATTTCCACAGTCTTGGCATAGGATGCGTCACTGTCGCTGCTTCTTGCATTTGAGAAGGCGTCTTCAGGCAAAGGAACAGCCTTCTCTCTGAATACGCTTTCAATGAAGCTGAATGTCACGGCATCAGGGCCGACTATTGCACTCCGCGCACCCATTTCAACCGATAGATTGCAAACCGTGGATCTGCCGTCTATGTCCATGCTCCTGATACATTCACCGGTGAATTCTGCAACCTTTCGTGAGCATCCGTCCTCTCCCATCATGCCAAGAACATGGAGTATGAGATCTTTAGGATAAACACCTCTTTGCAATCCTCCCTGAACATTGAACCTTATGCTCTCCGGGACAGTGAAGGAATAAAGTTCTCCGTTAGCAAGGCCGTAATTCGCCTCTGTGGCACCAATTCCAAATGCAAGTGCTCCAAGTGCCCCCTGGGTGCAGGTGTGGGAATCTGTTCCCACAACAATGTGGCCGGGAAGGACGAAGCCTTCCTCTGCCGCAACAGTATGCTCTATCCCGTCTCCCTCCCTGTACATCTTTATATCGCTGGCTCTCGCGAACCTCTTCATCATATCGATACCTTTGCTCACGTTCACGGAGCATGAGGGAACACTGTGATCTGCAAAGAATGCGATCCTTTTGTTGTCAAATACTGTAGGTTCCCTTCCCGCGCGCCTGAATATGTCAGCGAAATCCTGTGAAAAGTGCAGTATTGATGGGGGTGCGACCACCTCATTCAGGTACATGCGGTCAACCGGCAGGACGTCAAGCGTTTCGCCTGCAACGACGTTCCTGCGTGCAGAACGGGATATTATCTTCTCAGTTACAGTCATCGGACTGGAATCCATATCATTTACCCCTGACACCCGAAGTCTGAATCGCCTTAAATGCAAGCCTCTGCAGTTCTTCATCCGTCGTGATCTTTCCCTGATCTCCGTTCTGTTTTACCATCTTCACAACCCAGTCAAGTTCTTCCTGTTTCAGCGAAATGTTCATGCACCTCAGCTGAATGCTTATCCCATGTCTGCCTGAATGTTTTCCGGCCTGCAGCCACCGCTTCCGGCCGACTAACTCCGGTCTGAATGGCTCGTATGTCATTGGGTTCCTGCTTATTCCATGCGTATGGATTCCTGACTTGTGCCCGAACGCGTTCTCTCCAGTTATGGCCTTGTTTCGTGGAATGGGCAGGCCGGTAACCTTTGACACAAAGCTGCATGTTTCATAGATCATTTCCTTTCTGACGTGCGTGTTGAAACCGTAGAGCAGCTCTGATGCAATGGCAAATTCCTCAAGGGAAGTGTTTCCCGCCCTCTCACCTATGCCGTTCACCGTTACATGGACCTGCGACGCGCCTGCATTTACAGCTGCAAGACTGTTTGCAACTGCGAGACCCAGGTCGTCATGGCAATGAACGCTGATTGCCATTCCTGTATCAGAAATGCCGGCCACATACGATCTGATGGCATCCGGACTTGCTATTCCTACTGTATCGGCAATGTCGAATATCCTGGCACCTGCGTCTCTAACTGCGCACGCAACTTCATGGAGGTCTTCAAGACTTGTCCTGGTGGAATCCTCGGCAGAAAACTCAACGAAGAGTCCAAGCTCGGTGGCAAATTCGACAGTTTCCCGGGCCCGTCTGATCATTTCGTCTCTCGAGATTTGCAGCTTATCCCTGAGGTGTATATCTGAAGTGGCAATGAAGACATGGACTCTGCCGACTCCGCAGTTTGCCGCTATCTCCACATCCCTCTTTTCAGCTCTGGCCAGACAGGATACTTCTGAGGAAAGACCGGAAGCGGCTATTTCGCGCACAGCTGTTGCCTCACCGTCCGAAGTGACGGGGAATCCGGACTCTATGACATCTACGCCGAGTCTGTCCAGTCTCTCAGCAATCTGGAGTTTCTGGGCGGGTGTGAATGAGATGCCCGGTGTCTGTTCGCCATCCCTCAGCGTAGTATCCATGATTGAAATGAACCTGCCGCTGCTCATCGCTATCGAACCCCGCGGCAATCTTTGACCTCACGGTCAATCATCGCCATCCTGGATGGACGGTTCGCAAATCCACGCACACTTTCCCAATAAATACTACGTGCTCTTTCCAAAAAAACCACCAGAAACAATGCAGAAACTATCATCCCGTGAGAGATGATGTTTTCAGTTCAACAAGAGCAAGGCTGCAGACAGAGACGAGAAAACATCCATTTGGTCCGCAGTTGCCTTCATTGGAATGACAGAATATGTCATGATTAATAAATCTTACTGAATCAGAAACCACGGGAAACGATTGCAATCCTTCACTCAAAATTGCACTGGGCAGCAGTTTGGGGATGGTCATTCATCATTGCTGCATTTCGCACAAGCTAGGAAGGCAGAAATGTAAGAAGAGCAACCGTAAAACTCACTTCTCTCACCGTGAAGTTATCTCTTCCATTCGAAGGTGATACATCACTTCACTTCTCCTCTTCTGTATGAGCCGAGAATCTTCACATATTCCGCTTCCGCACGCATCTCTGCAACGGCCTTTGCGCATTCTTCCAGACCGATACTCCCTTCAAAATCGAGGAAGAAATAGTATTCCCATGGCGACGAATTCCTGGGCCTCGATTCTATCTTCGTCAGGTTGATCTTTCTCTCTGCAAACGGCCTGATTGCCCTGTACAGTGATCCGGGCGAATGCTTAACCGCAAAGCACAACGACGTCTTTGCAGGTTCCCCCTCGGGTCCCGCAACCGACTGCTTCTTCGAAACTATCAGAAACCTGGTCAGGTTCGGGCCTCTTCCTTCAATTCCCTTCCTGAGTACATCGAGACCGTATGCAGCTGCCACTGATGCATCTGCGATTGCGGCCGAATCCCTGATACCCTCTTCCTTTATTTTCCTGACAGCGCCTGCGGTGTCATAAACGCTTACCTTTCTGGCATTCAAACCGTTGAGAAACTCTCTGCACTGCTCTATCGCCTGTGGGTGCGAGTATATATGCCTCAAATCACTGATCGACGTGCCGGGGAAGCCAATGAGACTGTGCTCTATCTTAAGAAAGATTTCACCGATAACGGTTGCATTTCCCTCCGCAAGCGAGTCGTAAGTCTCATAGATGTTGCCTCCGATAGTATTCTCCACAGGTACCGCGCCGAAATCAATTTCGCCCGTCGATATCTTTTCAAAGACGTCTCCTACAGTAAGGCATGGTACAGCTTCTATTTCGTTTCCAAAATACCCCAATGCAGCCTTTTCGCTGAACGCTCCATGCTCCCCCTGAAAGCCGACTTTCTTGATTCCCAAACCTATCCTTCTCTTTGCCGCGCCTTTCTGCAGCAATCCACTTATACAAATAATGAATGTCCGGAATTTTACATCGCCATTGTGACTCCGGATGTGGAAGGGTTCCCGACCATACTGGAATGAAATGCGATGGTATCGGTGGATGGATTCAGCTCATCTGCCGGAAAAATCGGAAAGAGGGTCCCTTGAGTGTTGCCATCTGACAAAGCGGAATGATGGCGCGCTCTGTGTGGCAGCGACGCTGTCCGATCTCTCCCGCTCGGGGGGAGATGCCTATCAACTGATAGGCGGGGCAAAGAAGGCCTGCGGAGAAACCGAAGCAGAACAGACACATATCCTGAAGCTGGATAACGGAATTGCAGCTTCAGCCGCCGCTCGCTGCCTCGATGAAGGTCAGAACGTCTCCCTCGCTCAATCCCTCATCTACAGGCACGGGTTCACCGTTCCTGAAGACCACAACAGCGTCAGGCGCTATATTCAACCTCCTCATCAGATCCTGCACTGTCTCTTCCGGAGACACAACGAACTCGCTTTCCGATTTAGAGCGCCCGAACACTTCAACCCTGACCTTCATAGTTGGTGACAACTGCAACAGTGTTTTAAACCTGTTTCCGTTCATTGTTTTGAAGCCGAGGTAGCTCAGCCCGGTAAGGCGGTGGCCTCGAGTCATGGACGGGTAAGCCACTGGTGCTCCGCACCACGGGAGTTCAAATCTCCCCCTCGGCGTATTTGATGTGGCTGAGGAAGACAGTGAATGAACCTTCGCAGTGCGAAGACTGAATCAGGTGAATTCGAAAATGAAGGAAGGAAAGGAGCTGGCGAAATACACGCTTGACATTGGAGAATCGGTGAAATTCGACTTCACGAGAGAAAGAAGAAAGGGATTCCCGGAAATAGTTCTGTCGACAGGAAAGAGCGACAGCATGATTGTGTCCATATGCCGCGGTGTGGTGAAATCCGGCGAGCCGGTAATAATTTCAAGAATTGACGCAGAAAGGGCAGGCAGGTTGACAGATTTGATGAGACAGAGTATTCACAAACGGGGTGAAATGCATTACTATGAGGACGGAAGAATCTTCTTCGTCAGGCCGGCCGGATGGAAGATCAGGAGCCACCGCGGTGCGAAAAAGGCGGCAATAGTCACAGGAGGTTCGGCAGATATTCGGGTCGCATCCGAAACATCAGCAATCCTCGAGATACTTGGGTACGCATACGATAATTTCTTTGACTGTGGCATAGCGGGATTGCATCGCTCTATAGAGGCGGCACGGCGGATACAGAACGGTGACTATGGAATCGCAATTGTCTTCGCTGGAATGGAAGGAGCTCTTGCCTCAGTAATGGCATCCCTGCTTTCCATACCCGTGATAGGCGTACCTGTTTCTGCCGGTTACGGTGCGGGGGGCGACGGATCGGCCGCACTCCACTCAATGTTGCAGTCCTGCATACCTGGCCTGTCGGTAGTGAACATCGACAACGGGGTTGGAGCCGCAGCCTCAGCCGTAGCGATCCTCGGACTGACATGCAGGAACTAGGCTCATGTGAGCCCACTTATCAGCAGTGGGACTGTGGCGGAGCGGAAAAGCTGTTTATTTATGTAAAGCAATTACAGTCAGGACCGGAGAGCATTCTGATGAGGCTCTTTTCAAGAAAAATGACAGTAAGCGTGAGGACCATGAGAGCTGACGATATCGAGGAGGTGAGGTCAGTAGGCCAGAGCGCATGGTCAGATCTTTATTCAAAGGAGTTCAGGCAGAACTTTCAGGTACCGAAGCGGAGTAGGAAGAATATCGAGTTTTACATGGACAAGGAACCGGAAGGTTGCATTGTTGCCGAGGTTGATGGCAGGGTCGTAGGCGACATCTTCTGCCATGTATGGGGAAAAGTTGGCTGGTTCGGTCCGGTCGAGGTTATGCCCAATTTTCAGAATTCTGGTATCGGAAAACAGCTGATATCGGTAGCTCTCTCATATCTTCAGTCGAAGGGGTGCGAAATCATCGGTCTTGAAACCATGCCGGAGACCCTCAAGAATGTTGTCCTGTATTCAAATCTTGGATTTGCACCGGATAGAGTGACTTATCTGATGGAAAAGCCCTTGACGGGCCGCGACAGGAATGTAAGTGACCTGCATACCACAGGAAAGGTCCTGAACTACGGGGAACTCGGGGCTGAAAAGGCCCTCAGTTCTGTCAGACTGCTCTCCGAGCTGTCTCTGCATGGTCTCGATTACTCAAATGAGGTTTATTATTCAATGAAGCACGGGACGGGAGAGACCCTTTTCCTCCTGAGGGATGAGAGTGTTGTTGGCTTCTCGCTCGTCTACACATACAGCACATCTGACGGATCCACAAACGCATCTATAAGGCTGCTGGTCGCCTCTCCATCCGCGGGGTCCGGTGACATAAACAATCTCATGTCTGCCAGCGAAGGAGTGGCACTGGAGGAGGACAGAGACAGGATGAACATTCGTTTTTACACTGGAAACTACAGGACATTCGATATACTGAGGAAAAGAGGCTACGCTCTCAAGGGAACAAACATAAGAATGCTCCACAGAGGAAATATACCGGCAAACAATGAGGTCGTTGAGATAGACTCCTGGGCTGGCTGATTTCGGCCAACCGCTTATTGGGTTTAAATACACAATCTGCCTAATTTTCGCCGGACGATGAATCAGGCAACTAATGGAGTGGATATTTTTTCAGATCACAGAACGCCTTATCCTGTATCCGCATGTGTGAAATGCAGGGGCACCAGGATGCTTTGTGGGAAGCCAGTGTGCCCTATACTAGTCAAGTACTATGCCGATAGCAGGGTCAGGGACCTTACTTCAAAAGAGGAACTTGACGGACTTTCCCCTCCCGGTATCTTCATCGGAAGATTTGGATATCCCAGGGTGGACATCGGTCCCTTTGTAACACCGATGTCCGATGGTGTTGAGCTCTTCGACACACCTGAAAGATGGGTCGGAATGAAACTGGAGGAGATAACACAGATGAGATTCTCACTGATACGCGGGAAGCACTCAGTCAGGGTGGACAGAGACAGTGATGACAGAATATACAGTCTGGTCCAGGAGATCTCAATGGCAAGGGCGGCTCCCGCCACAGAGGTGAAGTTCGCCAGAAAACCCTCAGTCACAATAGCACTGGATGACGATATACAGCCCTTCGGCAGATCTGGCAGAATTGAGAAGATAAGGGCCGACACGGGCAGTTTCGACAGGAGAATCGAAAAGGCATATTATGATACGGACCTGAGGGCTGGAGAGGCTGTATACAGCCTGTATCGCTCAAATGTTCTTGTATCCTCCATACAGAGGGCGTTCAGCGCCGGTGTACTCGGCACGGGCAGAAACAGGAAGATGGTACCGACCAGATGGAGCATAACTGCGGTGGACGATATGCTGGGCAGGAGACTGCTCTCAGAAAACAAGCTGAACGGAACGCTCTGGGAATACAGGGTGTATTCATTTGATGCACTGGATAACAGGTGGATTGTACTGCTCCTTCCCACCTCATGGAGATACGAACTGATAGAAGCCTGGTACCCAAACACCACATGGAATCCAACAGGCAGACATATCTCCATAATGTCATCTCATGAATTCTATGACGGAAGAAGAGACTATGCAGAGATTGGAGGTTGCTATTATTCCGCCAGACTGGCAGTCAATGAGTTGCTGAAGAAGGAGGGTATCCAGGCGGGAGCAGTAATAATGAGAGAGGCTCATCCGGGATACATAATGCCCATTGGTGTCTGGAATGTCAGGGAGCATGTGAGGGCGACTCTCAGGACAAGACCGGCACGCTTTGAAACGCTGAATGACGCCCTTACATTTGCACAGAAGCATCTTGAGATACCAATGGAACGATGGATGATGAATAGCACCATACTGCGCGATGCCGTTCAGCAGAGGAGACTGGAACAGTTCTGAATTGAACTGGATTCAAACTGACCGGCGATGCTCTCTGGTCTGGATGCATTATACTCCCACCGTGAGTTTGGGCCTTCTCATGCAACAGTGTTTAGATGACATCAGTCATCATCCTCTGTTCATCGGTTCAGTTCTGTCGGAAAATGCGATCTCGCATTACGCTGTCCCTGCAGATTCGACCTGATACGCAAATTGGCTGTGTTCTTTGAGGGATGATCCGCAGGAGAGCCCTATCAATGATTGAATAGGCAGGCTCGGCGATTCTCTCCCTTTCAAAAGTTACTTAACATTCTCTTCCTTCCTCTTATCTATGGTGAAGAGTGATAGGCACCTTTCCCATCTGTCCTATGACCGATTTACACAGTATTTCCGTTACGGCGCAGTAGATACGCTGGGGGACAACTCCGTAATCTACACTTCGGACATAAACGGGCAGTTCAATATATGGACACAATCATACTCCGGGAATGCTGTCCCAGGGTATCAGAGGATGCTGACAGCATTTCATGACAGGACAGTGAGGGATTTTGCCGTTTCACCTGACGGCAGACAGATATATTTTATGGCAGACTGCAACGGAAACGAACAGTTCCAGATTTACAGGATAGGAAGTTCAGGCGGGGATCCGATTTCCATCACTTCGGACGAAACTGTGAGGCACGAACTCAACAAGGGTTCCATACATCCTGGTGGCAAACTGATAGCGTACTGTGACAACAGCCGCACAAGAACAGACTTTGACCTTGTGATAATGGATATCAGGAGCGGAAGGGAGAAAAGGCCCCTTCATGAGGGAGTGATATGGGCTTTTCCTGTTTGGGATAAGACCGGCGCTTGCCTCACCGCAACTCAGATCAACAGCAATACCGATATGCACAGTTTCATTTACAACATGAGAAAGTCAAAAACAGCTGAAATAATGCCGCACGCTGAGGAGGGTGTTGTTGCAGCAGTCGGCTGGACGGAAGAGGGGAAGGTTCTTGTTGTTTCTGACATTGGACACGAATTCAGGAATCTCTTCCTCTACAATCCTGAGAACGAAAAACTTATGCCTGTTTTTGAGGGAAAGAACGACGTTGATGGAGCATTATATACGCCGGTGACAGGGGAAGTTGTCTATGCCATCAATACAGATGGATATACTGAGCTATACCGTGGAAGGCCAGGATCACGTTTTGCCAGAATTCAAATGCCATGCAGGGGTCACCTGTCCAGCGTGTTGAGTGGAATGTCTGTTGACCTGAAACGCAGGAACCTCGCAATCGTATGGGCCCCTGATAACAGGCCTCCAGAGATTGCGATTGTCGGATTGTCGAAGAGGAAAAGTTCGATCCTGACCGATAGTATGGCAGGAGGTGTCCCGGGCAATATTCCGTCCCCGGAACTGGTACACTTCAGATCCTTTGACGGCAGAATGATACCTGCCTTTTACTACAGGCCGGCAGGCCGCCGGTCCAGATTCCCCGCAGTTCTTTCAATTCATGGGGGACCTGAATCGCAGGAACGTCCTGGATGGGGATATGAAGGTCTGTACCAGTTTCTTCAGTGTTCCGGTATAGCTGTCCTCTGTCCGAACATCAGAGGTTCGACAGGCTATGGCAAGTCGTACCAGAAACTCATTCACAGAGACTGGGGCGGAGACGAACTCAGAGACCTCCGGGCTGCTGCAGAATGGCTCAGGAACAGAAGGGAGATTGATGGAGAAAGAATGGCAGTATTTGGCGGAAGTTTCGGTGGGTTTGCAGCGCTATCCTGCGTGACCAGACTTCCGGAGTTCTGGACCGCCGGCGTGGATATTTGCGGCCCTTCGAATCTGGTCACGTTCTGCAAATCTGTTCCGCCGTTCTGGAAGCGGTTCATGAGGGATTGGGTAGGGGATGCTGACACTGAGGCGGATTTCCTGATGGAACGGTCCCCGATAACATACATCGACAGGACCAAGGCGGACATGCTGATAATACAGGGTGCAAATGATCCCAGGGTTGTCAAAGAAGAATCTGATCAGATGGTTGAAAGATTGAGGCAGCTGGGCAGGTACGTTGAATACATAGTCTTTCCAGATGAAGGGCATGGATTTACGAAATCCGAAAATGCCAGGAAGGGGTTCGGTGCGGTTGCGCAATTCCTTGTTGAAAGACTGCGCGGGAAAGATTGAAAATTTCTCTTCAGTGATTGGGCGTGATATGGTTTTCAGACACCCTGTAACCTCATTATGCGCCGCACTGTAAGACTTAATTTCCGTCCTGCCGGCTGGAGCGATTCATCTCCCATTCACCATGCCCGATTTGGATCTGCAGTATCATCAGCATGTGATTGAGACTGCGGGAATGTTGCTATGAATCCAGTTTGCAAGCGTAAAGGACGTCATCTCGATCTGACAGGCCTAGACCGCCCTCCCACATACGGCAAAGCGAAGCTGGACATGATGCCGTCATCTCATAATAACTGCCAGATTGGTTGGTTGTGCAACTGCTAGCCCTGACTCAGTAATGTTAAATATCTACTGACCATCGGATACCACAGGTGTAAGATGTTACAGGGACAGCCGATTATCATACTCAGAGAAGGAACAGAAAGAGATACGGGTAAATCAGCAAGGCACAACAATATTGCTGCGGCAATTGCAGTCGCAGATGCCGTTAGGTCGACACTGGGCCCGAGCGGCATGGACAAAATGCTGGTAGACAGCATGGGAGAGGTGGTAATAACCAACGATGGTGCCACCATAATGAAGGAACTGGAGATAGAACATCCAGCTGCAAAGATGCTCGTCGAGGTTGCCAAGACACAGGACAATGAAGTGGGCGACGGGACAACGACCGCAGTCATCCTTGCAGGCGAGCTGCTGAAACGGTCTGAAAAACTCGTAGAGATGAATGTTCATCCTACTGTAATAGCGGCAGGCTTCAAGATGGCTCAGGAAAAGGCTACAGAAATGCTTCTTAAGATGGCCATTGAGGTGGGCAGGAAGGATTCGAAGACACTGAAGAGCATTGCTGAAACTGCTGTTACAGGCAAGAATGTTGGTGGTGATACCTCGTTGATCGCCGATCTTGCCGTCAGGGCCGTACTTTCTGTCGTGGATGATACCGGCAGCGCCGTCAGGGCGGATACGGACAACATCAAGGTCGAGAAGAAGCACGGTGCGGCTGTTTCGGATTCTCAGCTGATACAGGGGATAGTGATAGACAAGGAGCGAGTGCATCCAAGGATGCCGGAATTCGTGGAGAATGCGAACATAGCACTTGTCAATCAGGCACTGGAGATTAAGAAGACAGAAGTGTCTTCAAGCATACAGATAAAGGATCCCTCCCAGATTCAACGTTTCCTTGACCAGGAGGAAAGCTCACTGAAGGAAATGGCTGACACACTCATCAAATCAGGCGCTAACGTCGTGATTTGCGAAAAGGGAATATCCGACAGCGTGCAGCATCACCTTTCAAAGGCTGGGATATACGCTGTTCAGCGCGCAAAGAAGTCGGATCTGGAAAAGCTTGCAAAAGCGACAGGAGGGAAGATAATCGCGAACGTGAGGGATATAACACAGAAGGATCTCGGTCATTCTGCAAGGGTTGAACAGAGAAAAGTTTCTGATGAGGATATGACTTTCGTTACGGGATGCAGGAATCCCAAGTCTGTCACCGTTCTGCTGCGTGCGGGTACGGAGCATGTGGCTGAGGAGCTTGAAAGGGCGTTCAATGATGCGATCAGGGTGGTGGCAGCTGCCATTGAAGACGGCAAGATGGTCCCGGGGGGCGGAGCGGTGGAGATAGCACTCGCCCTCAAACTCAGGGACTACGCATCCAGCGTCGGAGGAAGGGAGCAGCTTGCTGTTGAGGCTTTTGCAGAGTCGCTGGAAATACTTCCAAGGATACTGGCCGAAAATGCGGGTCTTGACCCGATAGACACCATACTTGAACTCAAGACAAGGCACAGCTCAAAGGAGTCCGCACATTCTGAGGGCATTTCGGTTGATGGTGGCAGGATAAAGGACATGGTGAAGTCGAAGGTCCTCGAACCGGTGCGCGTGAAAAAGCAGGTCCTGTCATCAGCGACGGAGGTTGCAATAATGATACTTCGTATAGATGATGTTATTGCGGCGAAAAAGGGGAGCGGTGCAGGCCAGCCACCACAGGGAGGCATGCCGCCCGGAATGGGGGGAATGCCCGGGATGCCACCCGGAATGATGTGAAACAAGGCTCATAGCCATAATCAGTGCGCTGCCTCCAAACCATTTACTTTTGGTTTTTGATTCATCAAGCGCTTGCTCTGCAGAACGCAGGCGGTCTTGATCATTCCAAGATGACTGAATGCCTGAGGGAAGTTTCCAAGGAATCCACCGCCCTGGGGGTCTATCTCCTCTGAGAAAAGGCCTAGGTGGTTAGCCCTCTGCATAGTCAGTTCGAATAAACGAAGAGCGGCTTTCTTCTGTCCGGAAAGAAAGAGTGCTTCAATGTACCAGAATGTACATAGAACAAATGCGCCTTCATCACCTTCAATTCCATCATCTCCTTCATACCTTCTGAGCAGACCGTTGTCCATGAGCCTCCTGCCAATTGTTTGCAGCGTCTTCCTGAACTCAGTGCTCCTTGCATCAATGAAACCTGTATCAGGCAAAACAAGCACTGAGGCATCCAGCCAGTCGTCATCAAGCAGGCCAGAGAAATAGCCTTTCCCGTCATCATATGATCTCTCAAGAATTTGCTTCCTCATCATGCGGGAAATATTCCGCCATTTCTGCCAGCATTCAATCCTTCCTGTCATCTTCGCAATCACTGCAGCCCTGTCTATTGCCATCCAGCTCATCACTGCAGAGTGTGTGTGCCTCCTCCTGCCATTCCTCATTTCCCAGATTCCCATGTCAGGCCGGTCCCAGTTCACCGAAGTGTAGTCTGCAATGGATTTCACAAAGCGCCACATCAGGTCCGGCATTCTGTCAAATGGATAGTATGTGAAATAAATCGCATCGACGATAGGACCGAAGATATCAATCTGTATCTGACCTGTCGCACCGTTTCCAATCCTCACGGGTTTTGAGTTGCCGTATCCTGAAAGTGCAGAAATTTCATGTTCGTCAGGTACCGGATCGCCCTCAATCGTATACATGACCCTGAGCTTCTCAGGCATCGATGCCCTGCCGCGAAGCAGATGAAGTAACCACATGAAATATGTTTCCTCCTCTACGCGATGGCCTATGAGATTGAAGGAAGAAAGCGCGTAGGTCGAATCCCTTATCCAGGAATATCTGTAATCCCAGTTCCTTCCATGACCGATTGATTCAGGCAGGCTCGTCGTTGCAGCCGCACAGATTGCGCCCGTTGGCGAATATGTAAGAAGTTTCAGGGCGAGTGCCGATCGGAGGACACTGTCCCGCCATTTGCCTCTGTAACATGACTCGGAGGCCCACCTGCGCCAGAAATCAACCGTCTTTTGAAGAAACTCTGTTGTGTAGCGGGAGGCTGAAAGCGCGGGATCATCCTCCGCCCATCTCACGATGAGTGCGATCTTTTTGCCTTTTGCCATCCTCAATGAGGCGACGGCACTTCCAGAATCAATATACAGGTTGTCAAGTCCTGAAAGAGATAGTGTTACCTTGCCATGCGACGCCACGACACCGCCTTTCACCTTTTCCAGACGTGTCCTGGATGTTCCAAAATTGAATCTCGGCCTGAATATCACGTCGATGTCCGCGTTACCTTTGACACATTCAATGAGCCTGTGAATTTCATGTCTCGAATAAATGAAGTTATGATGTTTTTCTATATCTGTCTCCACTGGCATGTAGTCGGTGATCACAACTTTGCCATCTGGGGAGGACAGTTCTGTCTTCAGGACGTTTGTATTCTTTACATAACGTTGCATCGAATGCGTTTCATTCCTCAATTCTACCCTCATTTCGCCCCCTTTTTTCCTGTCCAGAATGGAGGAGAATACGGCAGGCGAATCCATTACCGGAAAGCAACACCAGTCTATTGTTCCCTTCACTGTGACAAGAGCAGAGCTGTAGGTGTCCCCTATTATTCCATGGTTTTCTATTCTGTATTCATCGGTCTTTTGAGCATCGAAGACTTTCATGCTATCAGCAATGGGAACCATTGCTATAAACCTTGAATAAGTGCTGAATTTGGGTAACCTGTCCCAATGCTGAAACTGACTGCACCGGATCAGACGTCAAACTGGTATATGGAATCTGTCAGTATTTCCCCTTCGCTGCTCTCGCTGATGTGCCTTATCTCGCCCACTCTGACGTCAGCACAGGTAAAATCGTCACCTGTCAGTTTTAGTTCTGCTCTGCCCACTTTCAATATCTGAAAGGTATCCTGCGGGGACCTGAACAGTATCCAATCGTCAACCTTCACGATGGTCCCGCCCGCGTCATGTATTTCAAGAAGAGGAAAGGCCCATCCGATGTTGACAAAACCGGAGTAGCTTACATCACTCGCCATTTCCTTCCAAATACCGGGTGTTCCCCTGAAGAACCTGAAGGTTGCGACCTTTCTGAATCCGATCTTTGAAGCCAGATTCACCGAAGCGTAGTTCGAGTCCTGGACCAGCATCCTCAATGTCTGAATTCCGCGCGATCTTGCGATCCTGATACACTCGGTTGTCAACCGCGTTCCAACTCCTGTTCTCTGATATTCAGGCGCGACTCGAAGGCCGCTTAACCACATGGATCCGTCCCTGAGCTTCTCAATCTTTGCAAATCCTTTTGGCATTCCGTCGGTGAGGATGACCACCTCGCCTGTCCTGACAAAGTCCGGGCCGATTTCGTTTATGTAATCCACATATCCGGCACGCCTTGATATGTCACTGATGAATGGCCAATCATCCGTCCCTGCAAACCTTACTGCAACCGGCATCAGCCGGAAGTAAACATTTTGGATATTTTACTTCATCGAGTGATGAATCAGTGATACCAGCATGACGATCTTTAGATGTGTTTAAATATGAAGACAAATATAGTATTAATTAAAGAATTAATAATAATTTGATATTAAATTATTTAATTAATTAAACAAATAGTATCACATTGTATCAATAAAATAAATTTCAAGTTATTTAAAGATAGGTGAATTTAATGAGAGAAGGTTTGAATTTGTTGCTCATCGTTTCGGGAACCGCTGATTCGGTCTAAGGCAAACCCACTGAATCGGGAGTGCAGGAGTCGTCTACACACCGTCTTAGCAATGACATCAACTATAATAGTCAGAAGCTATAATGACTAAAATAATATCATTTGTAGATAATCTCACCGGAATCCGTAGCAACAATCCCCCCTTTTCCCGTATTAATCTGCAGTCCATACCGGCCTTCAGTTCTATGGCAGTTGATGAGATGCAATTTCGATCCTCCAACGAGATATTTCATGCAGACTTTTTCTATCTGGGAATCCCAGAATGTCAACGATGCTTCCCTGCCTTCGATAAAAATTTTTATGGAAAGAACAGTGCCGTCTGTTCCGTCCCTTCTCCTGTAGCGGTGCGGCTCATTAACCTCAAGAACCAGAGCCTCCTCCTTTGAGTTGAAGGATTTGTCAAGTTTCGCCTTAAGCTTTTCCCTTTTGTCTGGAGTCATCGCTCCTCTTTCATATTCTATCAGCATTCGTGCTGTCTGCTCATCTATCAGACCGCCAAACTGTTCGATTTTCTCCTTTACTTCGTCTTCCACAGCCCCAATAGATGTCTGCTGATATTTATCAGCTGCCGCTTTACAGTCAGGTTTCCCTGAAGGCTTATTCCTCTGAAAGTGTTATATCGATGAAATGCGCTGTCTGACAAATGTCTGATTGAAATGAAGGTTGCCATCTATCTCCGTGTATCCACTACAGAACAGGCTGAGGAAGGGTACAGCATTTCCGCTCAGAGGGAGAGGCTCAAAGCCTACATAGTGAGCCAGGGATGGGAACTCGCGGAAACCTATGAAGACGCAGGTTTTTCTGGCGGCAGCCTCAATAGACCGGCATTCGCAAGAATGAGAGAAGACATCAAAAAGAGATCTTTTGATCTCATTCTTGTCTATAAGCTGGACAGGCTGTCAAGGAACATGAGAGATCTTTCCAATCTCATTCATGAACTTGATGAGTACGGAATATACTTCAAGAGTGCAACAGAGCCATTTGATACCACCACGCCGGCTGGCAAACTCATCTTCAATATGCTCGGAAGCGTAGCGGAGTTTGAGAGGGGGATGATAGGTGAACGTGTCAAGATGGGGATGCTTCAGAAAGCGAAAGAGGGAAATGGCCTCCTTGGCTTCAATCATCCCTACGGGTACGATTACACTGACAGCGGTCTTGATGTCAATGAAGCAGAGGCAAGGAATGTAAGGGCAATATATACGAAATATCTGAGGGGTTATACTCTGGAAGAGATTGCAAATGAGCTGAATAACAGCGGCGTAAAGACAAAAAGATCAAAGAGGTGGACCAGACAGACAGTTCTAAATGTTCTCACGAATCCGCTGTACGCGGGATATAATAGATGGGGAAGCATATACTGGCATGGCAAGCACCACCCGATTGTTGAACCTGACACATGGAACAAAGCTCAGCACCTGCGGACCATCAGATCCAGACAGAAGCGCGCACCGCGTTTGAAGATCGAAGAACTTAACAACGGTGAATTCGGTATCTTTGCTTCTTCATAGTTGAAATCCTCTATTTCAGCACATATCGAATTTTAACCGCAATCGTGCAATGATCGTACATTCAATCGTTGGACATGATTGTCTATTCAAGTAAACTTCGGTTCACCGAATTTGACATGCATGCACAGAATTGGACACAATTATCCGAAAGCAATGTTGGCACAGGATAATTTAGCAGCAGATGCAGTTGACCTCAGGCATTTAGAGATCGCATCCGTGGACGTGTCGGCGGCATTGAATATCAAATGGAAGCGTAAAGTGCATCAAGAATGATGACGTTACATTGCAGAGTACCAGGGAAATGATTGACAGAGCAGGGATCTTTGTAATTTAGTATAATAGAATGATGAGTTAAAAGCAATAATATTATAGTTGTTAGCATTAATAACATTATCCTTTGGATGGTGACACGCTCATCTCCACATCTCGGCTTATGTCAGAGATAATATAGTATAGCTTCAACATTTTGTATGTTTAAAAATTTTGCAATGAAGAAAATTGACCTGAAAAGCAGCATCGGGTC
>JAGVSJ010000001.1 GCA_019720975.1 Candidatus Sysuiplasma superficiale | reverse complement strand
CTCAGGAACATATGGACGCTGCTGAAGGTAGTGCAGACAGAGAAGGGCATGAGTGGAATGAGGGCATACGAATTCGCTGAAGAGCTGAAGAAGGAGGTATTCACGGCATACGTCTCTTCCTGATATGCCATTCACAATGATACGTGAAACGGTTCATGACCGCATAATGCAGGAATCAGACGGCTGAACTCCGTTGCACGACGCAACCGTTCAGCCCATGCTTCACATTGTTCATGCTGAAACATGTTCTGAAATCTGCGAAGTCACGGGCATCATCATGCTCCGGCCCGTCGCGGCACCTAATGTGCGGGACTACTGCGTTCCGCACAATGTTTTATTATCACCGCACGGATACGGCAGATAGTACATGACGCTTTTTTCAATTTACGTCCACCCATGGGACGTTGCGGATGAAGGGGCGTCCACTCTGCTGGACTATCTTTGTGATGCGGGCATAAATGAGCTGAATCTCGCCACAAGCTACCATTCTGGAAGATTCATACTACCCCACAATCCTACCAGAAGGGTATACTGGGCGGAGGAAGGTGTGGTTTATTTTGCCCCCTCTGGGGAATACAGGGAAACACCGCTCAGGCCCAGAAGGTGTTCCGAGTATTCCTACTCCGATATTCTCGATTCAGTATGCAACGGGGCAGCAGACAGAGATATAGGTGTGAATTCATGGGCTGTCTGCCTTCATAATTCAGCGTTCGCTTCTGTTCACAAAAACTTTGCGTTGATAGACGCATTTGGAACATCCGACAGGAACATGCTCTGCCCGTCCCACACTGAAACGAGAAATTACATATTTTCACTTGTCGATGACATAGCGCGTCACAGTGTCCGTTCAATCAAGCTGGAGTCAGCGTTCTTTCCGCAGAGGATAGAACATGGTGACCACCATGAGGTGTTCGGTGTAAACGTCGATGAAGTCGCCTCGCTGTTGCTCACCGTTTGCTTTTGCGATTCCTGTGTCAAACGAGCAAGGGACTTCGGTCTGAATCTCAATGAATGTAGGAGCCAGGTCAGGGGTATCATAGACAGACATATATCAGGCGCTGCAGGCAGTACTTCACTTAAGATGAATGAGGAAGAGGCAGACATCATTGAAAGAATTGGCAGTTTCAGGAGAAATACCGCACGCGAAATACTCGCAGAGGCCAGAGACCATGCGCATTCGGCCGGTGTCCGCCTTGACTGCATACTCAGTCCACCGAGATGCAATCTCGCTGACGTCCGTCTGCCCGATATAGCAGATACAGTTGACGGAACCGACGTCCTTCTTTACTATCCGTCAGTTAAGGATGTGGCTACCGGCGCTTCGGAGGCTGGAAGGATGGCAGCGGGAAGATGCGATCTTAGCCTTGTCCTCAGAATTACTTTTCCCTTCGCTTACACTCCAGACAGGATTTCAGACTGCATCGATTCATGTGTAAATGCAGGGGCTGATGGGGTTGCATTCTACAACTACGGGTGGGCCACATCCGAACTGCTCTCAGCACTTGCTGTGGAAGTCAGACGCAGAAAGGTGAGATGAATGGCACGTATGTAATGTTCTTTCGGAGCTGATGATATCAATGGCTCGAGAAACAACTGATTTGGTGTTTTGTTACACACAGATTCGCAGATATTAACCACTTAACTTGTAAGTGTAAATACGTATGCCGGATTGCAACGGTTTACCGATCTCACTGCTTCAAATCATCCCATCCAATGATGGAAGTGAACAACTACAAGCATGTATCAATGTATTTCTTGAGCATCAATCCATTCTTTCTAGTGATTCTGTCTTGACAACGGTGCTTAAATCTGTGGCAGTCCCAGGATGCAGTACCATTCACCTCGTCCGCCTCAGGGCTGATTCCATGGACTGTACGGCCGAAATACATTCCTTTGTCACTTCTCAGTGTTTAACAACGGTATGTCCAGACAATTACCATTCTTGCATTGGATTTTATGGGCTGAGGCGGAATTGAACCGCCGATCTCCGCGTTTCGTACCAGTAGGTTGTAAGCGCGACGTCATAACCACTAGACCACCAGCCCTTTCGAGTGTTATGCAAATTTAGCCTGATTAATTAATTGTTTGCCATGACTTCTTCTCTTCTCCTCACGCCAATGATAGCTTTTTGAGAGCATTGCCTCTATGGGTCAATGGGCCCGTGGGGTAGCTAGGATATATCCTTCTGGTCTTCGGAACCAGTGACCCGGGTTCAAATCCCGGCGGGCCCGCTCTTCAATTTAATTCCCTGAAATGTTTCCAATCCATCTTCTCAGCGCAATCTCCCAAATTATCACATTTGAAGTTAATGATATCGTATTTTGTGTCAGTGAAATCCATTTAGGTTCCTCTGTTTCTCCTCAAAGCTGCCAGGTTCTGAATCACGCTCACGAGCGGTCCTGTTCAAGGAGGGAAGAACCAGTGTATAGCGGGTTGGATAACTTCAGTTGTATTTCGCCATGGTGCAGGGAAATTAATAATATTTGAATGGTGACTATTGCTGCATGATAAATAAAATGTGTCATCGAATCCCCTCCCCTCTCAATTCAAATGAAGCAATCATCTTAGACTGGTGATGCAGTTATGGTGAGATTCCTTCATACTTCAGACTGGCATATGGGTTTGAGCTCTGTCCAGCTTGGAGAAAAAGCATCTGAGGCGAGGAAAATTAGATTTCAGACAGCTTCCCGAATAGCAGATATCGCAAGGAGTGAAAAGGTGGAGTTCGTCATCCTTGCCGGAGACACTTTTGATAGCAATAATGTTGATGACTTTGTTGTAAGATCTACCATTGACCTGCTCAACAGGTTTGCCCCCATCCCTGTCCTGATGCTTCCCGGCAATCATGACCCGCTGACGGCTGCAAGTGTGTGGGACAGGAGTTTATGGAAACACGCTGGCAGCCATATCAACTTACTCGTTGAGCAGGCTGAAACAAGAGTCACTGAAGACACTTTTGTTTATCCATGCCCGGTTTCCCAGAAGCTCACAAGCAAAGATCCTACCTCATGGATACCTGAGAGGAGAGATGATGATATCGTCAGGATCGGAATAGCTCACGGGGCACTTTCCAACGTACCAGGTGCTTTGAATTTTCCAATACCGGTTGAACGTGAGAAGATTTCCGGCCTCGACTACCTTGCACTTGGTGACTGGCACAGTTTTCATATCACAGGCAAAACGGTTTATTCGGGCACTCATGAACAGACGAAATTCGGTGAAAGTGAGGCAGGCAATGTTTTGATAGTGGACATCGAAGAACCATCATCCACTCCGATAATAGATAAGAGGCACGTAGGCATGTTGGACTGGAAAGAATACAGTGTGCATGTTATCGATGAGACCGACGTCCAGACATTGCGTTCCAAAATACTTTCCAGTTCCAGTCTCTCTTCTGAGATTCTGCGTCTTGCTGTCACCTTTGACAGAGATCTTTCCGATGAAGCGCTCAGAAGCCTTGTTTCTCTGAGGTCGGAGCTTGTTGAGAACGCATTTTATGTCGACTGGCCGGAAGAGTCTCTCCAGATACCTACAGGCCAGGTAACGCCACTGCCTCCAGGTATGCTTACTGACATACAAACCATTCTGCTGTCTCTTTACGATGGACGGGAGATGGAAGATTTCAAAAAGTTTTCAGATGTGGACAAAATGATCGTCCAGGAAGCACTCACGCTTCTTAGAAGGCTATCGACGGAGGGAACAAACTGATCATTGAGGAACTAACGGTCAGCAACTGGCGTTCATACAGGCAAACTTGTAGATTCCGGTTCAGTGAAGGAATAAACCTTCTAGTTGGCAGGAATGAGGCAGGTAAGTCCACTCTGTTTGAAGTGATGACCAGGCTCATGTTCGACAGGTTCAACTCGAAGACTGAGGAAATAAGATCTGCACAGCCCCTTGGCAGCACACTGGGGCCAGAGGCGTGGCTCACGGTCAAGGTGAACGAGAGACGTTACAGGATACATAAGCGCTTTCTTGAGGAACCTCTGAGTGAGTTTTACACAGAAATCAACGGCTCCTGGATCCTGAAACATACAGGGGACACTGCCGATGCGAGTTCACGAATGCTACTGGGTGGCGATGCACCTGCGAGAAGCGCCGCGAAACCTGAAAACAGGGGTATTGCACATGCTCTCTGGTATCTTCAGTCCGACGGAGCCGTTCCACAAGATGAATGGAGTGAGGGCGTGAAGCGGGGAATTCAGGGGCTGATACGCATTGCACTCAGGACTGAAGCGGAGAAGATATTCCTCACCAATCTCGACAGGGAATACAGGAAGTACTGGACGCCTGAAGGCAGGAGACCAGTGAGAAGCGAACTTTCTTCTATTCGGTCAGAAATAGAAAGGATGCAAAAGGAGCTTTCCGAATTCAGAGAGGCAGAAACAAGGATATCTGGTTTCCGGCAGGATCTGGAGAATGCAGTCGAACAGAGAGACATCAAGTCCGGTGAATTGAAAGAATCACAGGAAGAACTGAGATCACTTTCTATCCTGCTCGAAGAGGCTGAAGGTTACGAAAACAGGTTGAAGGATCAGCTGAATGCGGCGGAAAGGATGGAGAACAGGTTGAATGAGTTGCGCAGCGACAGGGATGTTGTTTCGCGAAACCAGAAGGAGATTCTAAGGCTTGATGGCGAAATCAGAGTTCTCGAAGAGTCCCTACACAACAGGAGGGCTGAATCCAGAGCAGCCTTTGAGGATGCCGAAGGCTTAAGCGCAAGAGTAAGAAATGAGCTTGAACCTGCCCTTCAGGCAGTCGAGAGAGAACTGAAGGGTCTCCAGTCTGCTGGCAATCTGAGAAGACTGGAGAAGGACAGAAAGAGGCTCGAAGATCATGTTGAGAGACTGAAGAACCTGAGGGAGGAGCTTGAACTTAAGAAGTCCGAACTGTCAATTCTTTCAGCGCCGACCTCAAAGGATATTCAAAGATTTGAAAAATTGAATTCCAGCCTGGCAAGCCTGAGTGCAAAGATAGAGTCAAGTGCTGTCATGGTATCATTCAGATGGCATGGGGAAAGGAAGCATATCACATCTTCGCCTCCTGCTTCGAGCCTTAATGAAAATGAGTTCATCGTGAAGGAAGCGACTGAATTCAACGTTGCGGACATTGTCACTATATCCATCAGAAGCGGTGCCGAAGAACTGCGTGACCTTCTTTCAAAGCATGATATTGCCAGAAAGGAAATTGACGGAATACTTTCCATTTTCGGAGTCAGATCATCAGAAGAATTGATTCGCCTTTTTGAAAAGCGGCGAAGTGTTGAGACCACGATCGAGAGTTTAAAGAAGCGAATAGAGGATCTCGAGCAATCGGAACCTGATGCGGCAAATGAGCTATCGCGAATCATTAAAGGCATTGAGGAAGAGAAAAGGTCTGCTTCCTTTATCGATCTCAAGCCTGAAGATAACAGGGGAAGTACGATAAGAGAAATGATACGCTTAAGGGAGGAGAGAAAGAAGAAACTCATAGCTGAGATATCAGAAACGCAGAACGATGCCGCGATTCAGAGGGAGAGATGGGAGAAGCTGCAGAATGAAATCAATTCCCTTCTGTCCGAACTCTCGAAAAGGAAGGCATTAAGAGAAAGGGACAGTATCGAGAATGAAACAATTTTGTTAAATTACGGAACTGTATCTGCACTGGATGGCTTGATTGCCAGTCTTGAAATTGAGAGAGCTGCGCTTGAAACAGTCATCAGTGGTCTTCGGGAGAACTTCGATGGAAAGGTCAGGATACCGAGAGAAAGAAGCAGGAAAACAGTTGAACGCATTGACAGGCTGAAGGAGCAGATCCACTCGATAGAACTGGAGATAAGCAGACTGAAGGCAACCATTGAGAACGAGTTAAGCAGGAGAGGGTACACTGCGAAGGCCGATATTGAAATAGAGCTCGACATCGCCAGAAGACGTGAAAGCGTACTCAACCTGCGGGCCGAAGCTGCCAGATTACTCAAAGAAGTCGTGGATATCTATGAGAGGAACAGGACAGAAGCTCTTTCTGCTCCGATACGTTCGAAGCTCGATCCGTGGCTCAGTTTTCTAACAGGGGGAAATTACAACCGGCTGCAGCTGGATCAGGAACTGAAGCCATCTTCAGTCTACGTTCCGTTATATGACAGTCCTCTTCCTGTCAGCAGCCTGAGTCACGGAATGCACGAACAGGTGATTGTTCTGCTACGGCTTGCAATCGGCGTCGTCTCCAGCGCTGATGAAAGGAATCTTATTGTAATAGACGATCGCCTGGTCAATGCGGATCCAGTCAGGATGAAACGCTTCTGTGAAATACTGGAGGATGCAGCCAGGAATTGCCAGATTATCATTGCCACATGCAACGATATGCCGTATTCCTCCCTCGCGACAAATGTGATACATGTTCCTTCGGACGGCTGCTGAATCCTCCACGCCGCCATGCGCGCCAGTTCGCCTGAGGAGATCGTGCTGCACATTGCAAACAGATAACTAACAAGTTCATTTTCATTAAGAGAGAAAGGCAGTTACGGAGGAGGGGCATACTTTGATTTCATGCACCGGTCTCACTAAGGTTTACGGGAAGAGCAGCAGAAAGGCGCTGGATTCAGTAACCTTCAGAATAACGGGAAAAGGCATATTCGTCCTCATAGGCAGAAACGGTTCTGGTAAGACAACAATGGTCAGGATACTCTCCACAGAGCTTGAACCCACTTCCGGGACGGTCACAATAGATGGTGTGAATGTCGTTGAAAACCCGGCCGAAATAAGGAACAGGATAGCCATTGTGCCGCAGGAGGCAAGAACGATAAACTGGATGACGCCTATGCAAACAGCTTTTTCATACCTTCTCTGGCGTGGTTTCAGCAGGACAGAGGCAAAGCAAAGAGCCTCCAATGCACTGGAAGACCTCGGAATGGGAAAGTATGCTCACAGTCTCAACCGGACGCTCTCAGGAGGTATGAAGCGAAAAGTTCTTGTTGCCACTGTACTTGCCTCTGAGGCTGATATCGTTTTCCTGGACGAACCCACCACAGGACTGGACCCGATATCCAGGCGTGAGTTCTGGGAGATACTTCGCAGGACGTCGGCGAATCGTTTTGTTTTCCTGACAACACATTATCTCGAAGAGGCTGAGGCACTTGCAGACGAAATTGGTATTCTTGACGTCGGGAGGATGGTCAGGATTGGAACGTTGCAGAGTTTAAGAAAGAGCATCGATTTCAATTTCTCTCTTAGGATTCCAGTTGGCCAGCAGTTTTCGATGCCGCGGGTTGAACGTGGCGAAGTATTTCACAGCAAGGAGGAAACCCATATACTCACAGTTGAGGAAGAGGCATATAATATTTCTAGGGAGCTTGCAAAGAGTGGCACCCGTTTCACCATAAATCCTGTTTCTCTTGAGGATATTTTCTTTTACCTCATCGGCGGAGCCGACAATATGGCAGGCACAGTTGGAGGTGAGGACGATGGCTGTTGACAGGAACGGGGTTAAGAGGAGCAGATTCAACCAGTTCATCGCATCAATTTACGTCAATGCGCTCTATGAAATGAAAAACTACCCCGTCGTACTCTTCAACACAATGCTCTCGCCTCTCTCCTTTCTGATACTCATAGTATTTGTGAGTCACGGAAGGCTAATAGGTGTCGCAATCGAGGGTGGTCTCATAATGTCAATGTTCAGCGCGGGAACTTCCCTACTTTCCGACATGTCTCATCTCAAGAATGATTACAAGCTACAGGACATGATTGTGAGTTCGCCAGCATCGTGGCAGATATATGTCTTTGGCATGGCGGTCTCTGAGATAGCCTACTCCCTGCCTGCTCTGGCTGTTCTTTCCGTCATGGCAGTTTACTTCATTCATGTCACACCTGCTGGCATGCTGACACTTCTCGGAGTCTTTCTACTCATGTTTGTGGCTTCGATTGCGCTTGGTTACACCTTCGCCACTTTCTCGAGCGACATAGTCCAGAGTTTTGCATTCTCAAGGCTCATATCCACTCTGTTCTCAACAATCACTCCTGTCTATTATCCCATAACCTTCATTCCCCTTCCGTACCGTTACTTTGCCTACCTCTCCCCTACAACTTATGCTGCAGAACTCGCACAGAGCGCAGGAGGATACATACAACTGTCTGCGCAAGCTGTGTTTCTTGACTGGCTAGTTCTGGCAGGCGTTACCGCCTGTCTGTTCCTGATAGCCAGGACGAAGGCGAGGTGGAGGGAGAACTGAAATTGAAGATGGGCCTGCTGGGTTCACCGTGAGCCTAATCCTTGAGGTATCTGTCAAACCATTCAAGTATGCATCTCAATCTTTCCACCCTGTGTGCCGGCTTGCCGCTTCTTGATAGTTCATGGTTCTCCCCGGGGAAGAGTTTCATTTCAACCTCCCTGCCAAAGTACTTCAGAGCTGAATACAGCTGATAAGCCTGTTCAACAGGACATCTGTAATCTTCATCAGAATGTATTATGAGGAGTGGAGTGGTGATGTGCTCAGCGTATCTCAAGGGAGACTTATCCCAGTATTGGGCAAAATTTTTCCAGGGCGACCCGCCGATCTGGTCACCGTTGAACCAGGGTCCTATGTCTGAAGTTCCAAAGAAGGATATCTGGTTGCTGATGGATCTTTGGGTCACAGCAGCCCTGAACCTGTCAGTATGACCGATTATCCAGTTTGTCATGAAGCCGCCGTATGACCCTCCTGTGACACCAAGCCTTCCTCCATTGAGTCCGAATTTCTTCAATGCGAAATCCAATCCCTCCATGATGTCAGAATAATCTGCTTCGCCAAAATGTCCCTTCACTGCCTGGGAGAATGAATTTTCATAACCGTCGCTTCCTCGTGGATTGAAAAATACAACGGTGTAACCGGACTGAGCAAGAAGCTGAAATTCGAACATAAATGTGTCTCCGTATGCAGTCTTCGGTCCCCCATGTATCTCCAGTATGGCAGGACCTCTTCTGTTTCCATATGAAAGTATCCATCCGTCAATGACCAGACCGTCAGAGGAGCGAAAACTGAAATGCTCAGGTTCTTTCAGTTTCCTGCTTTCAAGGTACTTATTGAGTCTTGTCAGTCTCTTAATTTTCCCTTTCCTGAACTCATAGAGTTCTGTGGGCAGCGAACTGTTCTGTCCGACAAATGCGAAGCCACCTTCCATCAGGTCAAATGACTCCACACTTCTATCCACATCCATGACAGCAGCGGTTGTGAGGCTCAGCGCATCAGCAGCATAAATTCTGCATTTCCCTCTATCCGTTGCGGTGTAGAACACACCGCTGCCGTCATTTTTCCATCGCAGCAGGAGCTCCTGAGATACTCTTGTATCCGAGTTGAGGGAGTTTCCAGGGTTTCTGTCAAAGTCCTGGACATGCCTCATCTCGCCCCCCGTCGAAGGCATGAAACTTATGTGACTGTGCTGGAAAAATCCTTCCTTGTTATTTCTGAATGTGAACGCAACTGTCCTGCCGTCAGGAGAGAATGACGGTGACCCGTACCCTGCTGGCATTCCTGTTATGCTTCTGATACGTCCGCCTCTGAGTCCGCAAATGAAAAGATCTGTTGTGTAGGTATCCCATTCTTCACTGCGTGCCGCAAACACTATTCTGTTTGAGGAAACATCGAACTGACTGATGACAAAAGGTCCCTTTGTAATCTTTGAAATCTTCCCTCTCAAGGAGGTATGGTAGATTTGCGTTTCCCTTCCGTCAAGGAATCCCTTTGCGTTGAAGTAGAACGGGAATTTCCTGACGGTTTTAACATCGCTTCCTTTCTTCTCTGTTTCTGCTTTCGTCGTTCCGAGAAAGAATACTCCCCTGCCGTCCTTCTGGATTACTGGAGAATCAATCTTTCCCTTGAACTCACATATTCTTTCAGCCTCTCCTCCGTCTGCTCTTATTGAATAGAGACCTGAAACATCCTTTCTATCCTCCCCCCTTCCCCTGTCGGAGACAAAAATGACTGAACTGCCATCCGCAGACCATCTTGCTCCGTAGTCTCTTGGACCAACGGTGAACTTCCTTAACCCGCCCTCATAGATCCAGACACTTGAAAGATAGTCGTTCGCTCTCCTGTCCGGTTGTGTCACAGTGAAGAGTATTCTGCGATCGTTGTACTGAACGTCTGACAGATATCGAGCCCTGTAAATATCATCAGCATTAAGTCTAACCATACTGGAGGTCAGATGATGCACACAAATATTGTCTTTCATTCACCCTCCTCTACTCTCTGTGCGACAGTAACATCTATATCTCAAATTGAACAATTGACGGCGCGATGGAAAAACCGATTATAGGCCTCACGATGTCATCCACATTCAGAAACAATGTGCGCAGAGAGGAGATCAATCTTTCATATATCAGGGCTGTTGAGAAGGCTGGAGGGATACCTGTTCCCATACCAAACACTGCCAGCGGTGTCGAGCTTGCAAAACTTTGCGATGGCCTTCTCTTTACTGGAGGCGGGGACTTAGACCCGTCCTATTATGGCGAAAAGCCGAATGGAACTGATGCAGATTCCATTGAAAGGGAGAGAGACCAAACGGAGAGTAAAATCATCTCTCTCCCCGAATTCAGGAGTATGCCAGTGCTGGGTATATGCAGAGGTATACAGGCGCTCACAGCGTTTCAGGGAGGCAGCCTGATTCAGGATATTGAAAGCCATTTTGAGAAGCTGGGAACTGCAGGAATAAACCACAGACAGGAGCAGCCAAGGAATCAGTTCTCTCACACTGTAAGTGTTGAGAATGGAAGCATTCTACACTCACTTTTTCAGACAGATGTCCGTAAAGTGAATTCCATGCATCATCAGGCAGTTGCCAGATTGCCTGATGGATGGATTGTGAGTGCTGTTGCGGAAGATGGTGTTATAGAGGCAATTGAGTTTCCCGGTGATAGGTTCAGGGTTGCTGTCCAGTGGCATCCGGAGGAACTTTTCGAGAACAGCCCCATGGATGCGAAACTCTTTGCGTCGTTCATTGAGAGTGCAGGAATCAATGCCGAAAGAAGGAAGGTTACGTACCCTGAACAATGATAGCCGGCGAAGTGTTAATCATAAGCCGATGTTTGAAATCAGTTTGAAAAGCTCCTCTTCCGTTATCCAGTCAACCTTCAGGTATTCCTTGATACGTTCCTCTGTAAATCCTATCCTCTTCGCCTCTTCCACTGTGGTGCGGTAAGCCTCAATTTCTATGGGGCTGTCAACATAACTGTACCTCGCGTCAAACAGTTCTCTCCCATCCATGAACTGTTTGACATGACACAGCTCATGTACAATGTCCAGGTACACTGTTTCGAAGTCGCTGTTCTTCAGATGGTATGAACTGATGATCAGATGGCCATCCACTTCACTTGTGCTCATGTAACCCCACTTTGACGAGAAGAATTCAACCTCCAGATTTGAAATGACCTCATCTGTCCGCTCACCGAATATTCCCCTTACAACCGGCAATTTTTCGAATCCCCTGAAGTAATCCTTAAATGGAAACAGGATGGGGCTGGCATTTCGCCTGATCTCAACACCCAGCCTTCTCTCCACTCCATCATCCATGTGATGTACTATACAATTCACAGTTAAACACTTTTCATCTCTAATGACCTCTCATGCATCGTCCTTCTGCCTTTCCAGCAGCGTGCTGGAAAGGGTCGCATGCATCTGCGTGTAATGTGGAACAAAGGATTTTAAATAGCGCCGCTAATCGGTTCACTTAAACGATGAAAGCAACGCAACTGCTCTGGATTCTGATACTCAGTTTCATGCTCATTTTCAGCGGAGCTTCTCTCATCCAGAATGTCGGAATGCAGCCGGCCTTGGTTAAGGCATCTCCATCCGGTACAGTCCAGCTTGATAACAGCCGCAACCAGGCTGTCCTTTATCTTACATCATCAAATTCCTCATTTTATTCTCATACCTGGAACATTTCAAATTCGCCGGTCACGGCGAAGCCGTACAGCCAGACGAGTATCTATCTGAACTCAATCCAAGCAGAATCCGGTTTTGTACCGTTTGTTCCGGGTTACGCAGATTCAGCCACGCCGCCCAAATCTTCGTTGCCCGAACCAAATAAGACAACTGCAAATGGCTGGCTTACCCCTTTCCCGCTCAACACATCTGTTCCGGCGGGACGGTGGAACATAGATGTCAGTCTGAATGAAACGGAAGGAACAGGTCTGACCGGAAGCATTTATTTTGGTGCTGCTCTTTTCAACTGGAATCAGTCCACAAGTGCATTTGTCCTTCTATCGGTGCAGCAGAACCGGAGTTTGAATCTGATATCGAATTCGGGGAACATAAATGTGAACGTTTCAGTCAACGGATCATACAGTCACTTCACAAGTCAGGATCATCTTTTTGTCGAGTTTTTCTTAAATGTCACGTCCTTTACGTCTTCAGCTTCCTATACGATAGGCATCAACATGGGCGGAATCAATGATTCCTTCTACACTGTCAGATACCCTTATTTCGGATGGCTAAACGGAACAGTCACACCTGTTGACTCACACATAACAATCGACCGCACGAATCTTTCACAGTCATTTCAGGGTGCATTCAACGTCACACTTGCTCCATCGGGGTACTGGGTTAACGCCTCTATGCTGGGTTATCAAAATTTCACCTCAGAAATCACCGTCAGGTCTGGAGTTGCTTCGATCATGCACATTGTACTGAAAAAGCTCTATGCAGCCAGGATAGAGGAAAGAGGTCTTCCCTCGGGCACCTCCTGGGCTGTTTCTGTGAACGGGACGCTCAGAAGCCAAATGGTGAACTACACCATCATGGCCCTCACAAACGGGTCTTATAAACTGTCTGTGGAATCCGTTCCCGGATTCACTGTCACCAGCGCCCCATCTGAATTCTCCATTTCCGGGGGAAACGTGACAGTGGAGGTAGATTTCAGCCTGACAGTCTACCGTGTTAGCTTTCATGAGACCGGTTTGAAACAGGGTACGCGGTGGAATGTTACAATTGGCAGCAGCAATTACACCACAGCAGGTTCTGAGATAAATGCGTCCCTGCCGAATGGAACCTACTCCTATAGGATCGGAATCCCTCACGGGTATACTACGACGAACAGCACGGGAAATTTCGCAGTCAATGGCAGCAATGGAACAATCAGCATAAATTTCACAGTCCAGGAGTACAGGGTATTGTTCATAGAGAGCGGTCTGCCTGCCTCCACAAAGTGGTCAGTAACTGTCAATGGCGTAACAAAAACCGAAAACAGCAGCGTGATCGTCTTCTATGAACCTGCCGGCACATACGATTATGCCATCTCCCCAATAAGCGGTTTCAGCCTCTCGAACTCATCAGGCTCATTTACTGTCCTGTCAGGCAACGTGAACATAACCATTTCGTTCACTCACGTCACAAAGGCGGGAAGTCAGTCACTCTTCTCGGAGCCCCTTAACCTTTTCTACTTCGCTGTTCTTCTGATCATACTGGTCCAGATTGAGATACTGGCTTCATTTCTTTACTTCAGAAGGAACAGGGACAGCGCCAAGAGACCAGACAGGGGTGTAAGGCAGAAACGCGGGAATGCAGCAGAAAAACCCCTGTCTCAGATCATGGAGGAGAATGCATCAGGCATCGCTCTTTCATCACCTTCCGTTGCTAACGGGGGAGGCGCAGTCAATTCGAAGGAATCAGATGATGTATTGAAGCCTGAAGCCTCTGCAGCACCCAAGAAGGAAGTTCCACTGGAGTCCATGCTCGAGTACGGCACATCATTTGCCTTCTTCGAGGAAAAGGCCGAAAGATCCATATCTCTTTTCGAGGTGGGCTTGAAAAGGGGACTGAAAGGCCTTTGCTTTACAAGGGAATTTCCTGACAAACTTGCCCAGAGGCATGATCTCAAGGGCGCTGTGGTTATGTGGCTTTCAAATATAGGCAGTCAGAACTCAATAAGGCCCAAGGATCTTGAAAAGATAACACTGCAGTGCAACGAATTCCTTGCAGCTTCCCAGAGCATTATACTCATAGACGGCCTGGAATATCTGATCACAAATAACGGCTTCATAAGCGTTCTTAAGATGCTGCAGTTTCTGCGTGATTCCACTGCAGTTAACAATTCTGTCCTCATCATATCTATAAATCAGCATGCCATAAAGGACAGCGAGGTCAGCCTGATAAAGAGGGAGATCGACAGGATCATCGAGTGAGGAGCAGAGGAGCACAACCTTGGTTCTCCACCTCAGTGAACTTTCTTCACCGTACAGCGCATTATTCTTTGCAAAAATTAATGAACCGCTCGCCGTTAGAATCCGGCTGAGGAAGATATTTGCAATTCAATGGCTGTTACTTCCCTGATGATGTGCTCTATTCGAAGGACATGGACCTCTGGTTCAAGCCGGAAGAAGGAGGATTCATCTCCGGCATGACCGCTTCGGTTCTGTGGATCTGCGGCAGGAGGCCGAAGGTGAGGGTGAAGGAAAAAGGCTCTCATATTTCAGCAGGAGCCAGCCTGGCTTCTGTCGAATGTGACAGATACTTCGGCACTCTGAGAATTCCTTTTAGCGCTGGCATAGTCAAGGTGAACACTGGTTTGGAAAATGGGAGGATAACACCATCCTCAATTTATGACGATCATTGGTTGTGCATGGTTTCAGCCGACTCCCTCGATGAAGTCCGGCAAAGACTCATTCCTGCCTCCGAAGCAGAAAACCTCATTGAGGGCAAGATTTCCGAACTTAGGCTGCAGTGCTTTTCTGAACTGCCCGACGCCGATATGGTAGAGATTGGAAGCGAGTGCAGCGCTGTTCTTGCACGTCTCAATTCTGAAATTGGAGCAAGGGGTAAAGGAGCAGTAATACATCTGATAACGGATGATCCGACTTCACCCGTGGAAATGATAAGATGGTCTGACGAAACTGGGAATGAAATAGTCGAGAGAAAGAAGGTTGAAAATATTTATCATTACATAGTCAGAAAGAGCTGAAATCACTTCTCAATCGGTATGCCGACGGAATTTCCCCATTCCGACCATGAACCGTCATAATTCCAGACATTCTTGTACCCAAGCAAGTGGTGCAGAACAAACCATGTGTGGGAGGATCGTTCACCAATCCTGCAGTAAGTTATGATGTTCTTGTCCGGCGTAATGCCCTTCCCTTCATACAGCTTTTTCAGTTCATCCGCGCTCTTGAATGTGCCATCATCATTCACAGCCTGTGACCACGGTATGTTCGCAGCCCCGGGAATGTGACCTCCCCTCTGCGCACCCTCATTCGGATACTCCGGCGGAGCAAGTATCTGGCCGGTGTATTCGGCAGGACTGCGCACATCAACAAGACGCCAGTCCTTCTGCCCCACAGCCTTCTTCACATCGTTCATCATCGCCCTTATTTTGGGATTGGGCTCCTTCGCAATGTATCTCGTCCTTGTATATGACGGCACGTCCTTTGTGACAGGCCTGTCTTCAGATAGCCACTTCTTTCTTCCACCGTTCATGAGCTTGACTTTTTCCACTCCGTAATACTGGAAGTCCCAGAATGCATAGGCTGCAAACCAGTTGTTGAAATCACCATACAGCACAATGGTTGTCTTGTTGTCTATGCCGGCGCTGCTGAACAGTTCCTCCAGTTGCTTCCTTGTGAGTATGTCCCTGGTAACAGGGTTGTTCAGATCCTTCTTCCAGTCAAAGAGCACAGCGCCTGGAACGTGTCCCTGATTGTAATTTGGAACAGGATCGTAGTCTACCTCCACAATTCTTACGTCGCTCTTGTTCAGATTGTCGTTAACCCATTGAGTGCTTACAAGCACGTCTTTGTCTGCGTATTCCAACTCTTACACCCCGTGTTCCTATAACGGCGTAATATTTTAATTTTGTTTAACATCAACCATTACACGCTCAACCCCGCCTCCTTCAAACTACAGCCTTTGGAAAGGCATAATAAGCAGTTTGATGTTGTTTATATCAGGTGTTCTTATGCCAGACGACCCGCATGTTATGCACTGCTCATACTGTGAGCTCAGAATAGGGTACAATCCGGAGGCAGGAAAGGTGGATGTGCCATTGTTCTGCGACGATGATTGCTACTCCCATTACAAGGAAAAGTATCCTGACAGGATAAAACCAGGCTGGCCCTGAAAACAGCGATGTGATTGACGGGCTTCAGGTTTTAAGCTGGGTCGAGAGGTACGGTTGAAGTGAAACAATGAATTTTGAACTAACTGAGGGGCAGAAGCTTCTCCTTTCCACTGTCAGGGAATTTGCAGAAAGGGAGGTACTGCCAATTGCATCAGAAATAGAGGAAGAGATGCGCTTCCCGGTGGAGCTTATTCCCAGACTTGCGGATATCGGTCTTATGGGTATGCAGGTACCCCAGGAGCTCGGTGGAAGTGATCTTGATACAGTCAGCTACGCAATCGCGATCGAGGAGCTTGCAAAAGTAAGCGCCTCGGTTTCAATAATAGTTTCTGTTCACAACTCCCTTGTTCTCTATCCCTTTCTTAAATATGGTAATGAGGAGCAGAAGAGAAAGTATGTGACGGAGCTGGCGAGGGGAAAGAGACTTGGTGCATACTGCATCACTGAGGCCACCGCAGGTTCCGACGTCTCTAACGAAAAATCCACCGCCGTGAGAAGAGGGGACAAATATATACTGAATGGCGAGAAGCTTTACATCACCAACGGTGAGAAGGCTGATACATTTTTTGTGATGGCTCGAACGGGCAAGTCCGACAGAACACATTCACTCAGCGCATTCATAGTTGAACGCGGTTTTCCTGGTTTTTCTGTTTCTGCCCCGGAAAAGAAAATGGGATTAAACGCATCAGGGACGGTTTCTGTGAGGATGTCCGACTGTGAGGTACCAGCAGAAAATCTGCTCGGAAGTGAGGGAATGGGCATGAAAATCGCTCTTTCGACCCTCGATGCAGGAAGGATAGGTGTTGCGGCACAGAGTCTCGGTATAGCCGAGGGCGCAATGGAAGCGGCGATATCTTATTCCAAGCAGAGAGAGCAGTTTGGCAAAAAGATATCAGATTTTCAGGCCATACAGTGGATGATAGCCGACATGGCAACCCGGATAGAAGCCTCAAGGCTTCTGCTCCACAAAGCTGCCTGTCTCAAAGACAGCGGGGCTGACTTTTCACTGATGGCGTCCATGGCCAAGCTCTATGCTTCCGAGACAGCCAATATGGCTGCGGACAGGGCGGTACAGATACATGGCGGCCTTGGCTATATTCGCGGGACACCTGTCGAAAGATTCTACCGCGACGCAAGGGTCACCGAGATATATGAGGGCACAAGCGAGATACAGCGCCTTGTCATATCCAGAAAGATGCTGCAGTGATCACTTTCCAACCCTTCCGATTGCCTTATCAAGCAATTCCACAGCTGTGTCAACCTGTTCCCGCTCGACGTTCAGGGATGGGATGAGCCTGATTCCCGATTTCCCGCAACCCAAGAGTATCAGACCGCTTTTGAAGGAAGCGTTGATTATTTCATCCCTTTCCTTCACAGCATATTCCTTCGTCTTTCTGTCCTTCACAAATTCCACCGCCAGCATCAGTCCCAGCCCACGCACATCGCCTATGAGCCGATGCTTCTCCTTGAGTTCAGAAAGCCTCTTCCTGAAATATGCTCCCATCCTGGCAGAGTTCTCCACAAGTCCCTCCTCCTTTATGATGTCAAGTGTCGCGAGTGAAGCTGCGCATCCCACAAGGTTCCCCCCAAATGTATTTGAGTGAGCTCCCTCAACACCGAAATCGAGTTCCTTCCTGAATACAGTGGCTGCGATTGGTATGCCAGATCCGAGAGATTTCGATACCGTCATTATGTCAGGTTCTATCCCCCAATTTTCGATGCCCCACATCCTGCCAGTTCTTCCCAGACCGGCCTGTACCTCGTCGTCTGCAAAAAGTATTCCGTACCTCTTCAATATCCTGTGAACCGTAGGATAGAATTCAGGAGGAGGCACCACATATCCCCCTTCTCCCTGCACAGGCTCACCGAAGAGCGCGGCAACCTCATCAGGAGGGACGTATGTGCTCAGGTATGTCTCCTCGATTGTCTTTGCGCACCACAGATCACAGGAGGGGTATTCGAGATGGTAAGGACATCTATAGCAGTATGCAAAAGGAACATGCGTCACTCCCGGAACGCCGGGAAAGAACCTGTCCTGCTGAACGGGCTTACTGGCTGTCAGAGAGAGGGATCCCATTGTCCTGCCATGAAACGCACCTATGAATGCAAGTAGCCTCTTTCTGCCCGTGGACCATCTTGCGATCTTTATTGCCGCCTCAATGGCTTCTGTTCCGCTGTTGCTGAAAAAGACCTTCTTGTGGAAGTTTCCAGGCGTAACCTCAGAAAGTCTCTGTGCAAGAGACGCCTGAATGTCATAATAGAAATCTGTGCCGGCAAAGTGCATTAGCTCCTCTGACTGCTTCCTGACCGCCTCCACAACCTTCGGATGGCAGTGCCCGACGTTGAGAACGCTTATGCCGCTCGAAAAATCGAGGAACATGTTCCCGTCAACGTCCTCCACAACCAGCCCCCTTGCCCGCTTTCCTACGACAGGAAGCGATTTGGTGGTTGTCGCAACATAATTGCTGTCCTTCTCAATGATTTCCCTGGCTGAGGGGCCAGGAGGCTCTATCTTTATATCTGGGACTTTAGACATGATCTGCCCTGCAGTCGCAATTGAACTATCCTGTATTTTAACTGAACAGATGCCGTATCTGATGCAATTCTAGCTGTCTGTTGACTGTACAAATAATATAATTTGCGCAATTTAAATTCTTGCTTATAAGCCGTCTGTGTCATTTCAACAGGCAGTTCGCGAGATATATATACTATAAATTCTTACGAATATAGTAGTAACACATTATTAGACGCACTTGCAATCAATGAAATGTGGCTATCTTTAAATGTTCGAAGAGATGCTGTCAGGTTAACAGACTTCCGAAATACTTATAAAAGGAGCACATAATCGGATATTCCCGCATCAATGGGTGTCTCTATGGATACGATCAAATACACAAGATTTGAAAGGGCAAGAATAATAGGAGCGAGGGCACTCCAGATTTCAATGGGTGCACCGATACTCATTGAGGTGCCAAAGGATATGATAGATCCTGTGGACATATCAATGCTTGAGTTCAGCAGGAACTTAATACCAATGACAGTGAGAAGAAAAATTAACAATTAAGTGGAGTTTGATTTGAATGATAGGTGAACAGACACAGGTAGCAACTGATCTTCTGATACCGGAAGATATCTACCTCACTTCAGGTGTCCATATAGGTACGCAGCAGAAGAGCGCCGACATGAAACCCTTCATCTTCAAGGTGAGGAGCGACGGTCTCTATGTGCTCGATGTGAAACAGACTGACTCAAGGATAAGGATAGCGTCTAAATTTTTATCTCGGTTCGAACCTTCCAGCATACTCATTGTCTCTGCAAGGCAGTACGGCCAGAAGCCTTCAAAGCTGTTCGGCGACAGGATTGGGGCCAAGACATTCCCCGGCAGATTTGTTCCCGGAACGATGACGAATCCAAATCTGCCGGAATTCACCGAACCTGAGGTTTTGTTCGTCACAGATCCATCAGCTGACCAGCAGGCTCTCCATGAAGCGCTCAATGTCGGTATTCCCATAATGGGTCTGTGCGATGCAAACAATGAGACACGAAATGTAGATATAGTGATACCCACAAACAACAAGGGAAGAAGGGCCCTTGCCTGCGTCTACTGGCTTCTGACAAGAGAGGTTCTCAAGGCACGAGGCACCATAAAGTCCGATGAAGAGTTCACACCTACAATAGATGATTATGAGGCAACGATTTAGTCAAATTCATTCCCTTTATACCATGCAAGGATGCTGCCCAGTTGCGAGTGTGAATCATTTTTTACTTCTGCCTGTATTTCTTGTATGATGCGTTATCCTGCAGTTTCAGGAATGTTCTACGATTCAGAGAGAGACAGCCTTTTAGCCAGTCTAAGAAGGTGCTTTCTGTCACCCCGCGGACCCGGAGAACTGCCTGATGAGAACAACAGGGGCAGCAGTAGAAGGATAAAGGGCATCGTTGTGCCGCACGCCGGATACATCTACTCCGGTGAAATTGCGGCACATGCGTATCTCCAGCTTTGGAAGGACGGCATTCCGGATACTGTGATAATCATTGGGCCGAACCACTACTCGTCCATGCCCGCAATTGCACTTTCAGCAGAGGACTATCGTACACCTTTGGGAGATGTGGAGATTGATAGGCGCATCTCTTCCATGATAGAGGGAGATCCTGCTGAGGTGGATGACATTTCGCAGTCTTCCGAGCATTCAATTGAAGTGCAGCTGCCTTTCCTCCAGTTTATGAATCCTGAAGTGAAGTTTGTTCCTGTCTGCATGGGGGCACAGGATAGCAGCACCGCTCTTCTTCTCGGCCGCAGGCTGCGTGATATTGCCGCGCGCAATGACACTGTGATCATTGCTTCCACCGACTTCTCCCACTACGTGAGACCTGAAGAGGCACGAACTAAGGACATGATTGCAATAGCCGCCATACTCAGGCTGGATCCCTCCTCTTTCCTGGATACGGTGCGCAGGCACAGGGTAAGCATGTGCGGCTACGGGCCTGTGGCAGCAATGCTTGAAGCAACCAAAGGAAGTGAGGGCGTGCTCCTTTCTTACGGTCATTCAGGGGAAGTACAGCGCATGGAATCTGTTGTGGGATATGGTGCCATCAAGGTAGTCTGAGAGTGCCGCGCCTGATACAGACTTCATCTGTTTTCCTTCGCCTCTTCCTTCTGCGTGCCTGTGTCATCCTTCCCTGGCTGTTCCTGTTTCTGCATCGAACCTGCTTCCTCATGCCTTCTTTCCCTGATCTTCCTGCCGGTGAATGCGAGGAATGCAAGCGCGATTGCAACGAGAGTCAGGACTCCCCATACCGCCGAACCAAGGCTGATGCCACCTCCGAGATCGTAATTCCACACAGGCTGTGAGTTGGATATGGCAATATTCTGCACAGATGAGCTGATCATTCCGTTGCTGTCTATTGCAACAGCCGATATAATGTAATTTCCGTTTGCCATGGATGAGGGAATCCTGTACTGGATGCTTCCTGTTGTGGAAGTGACAGTCACTGTCATCGAGGATGACGGTACGCCTATTATTCCTATGTCAAGTGTATAATACGGTGAAGCCGAAGACATCTGGTATGTGTCGATACGATAGTATATCGTGATGGTGCTCCCCTGGCTGTATGTACCCGTCACGTAGTCTGAACCGGAGACTGAAAAGAGCAGCTGGAAGCCCGACTGCAGATATACTGTTGTCGAAGAGGTGACGCTTTCCCCTGAGCTGCTGTTGGTGGCAACAACTGTTATAGTGTAGGATGATGAAGGCATCTTTGGAACAGTGAACGTGAAGTACGACTTCACCGTGCTTCCGCTCAGAACTATGTTACCATTGCCGTCCGTTACAGTGTAGTAGTATTTCGATGAACTGAACCCTGTTCCGACGATATAGTAGGACACCCTGATCGACTGGGAGGGGATGTAATTCCCGCTTCCTGTGTTCAGGACAAGGAGGGCCTGCAGAACCTGGAGTGTCAGTACATCCGTTGCCCTGTTTCCATTGACGTCTCCTGCGATTACGGACAGTGTCAGCGTCCCGTAGGTGCCAGTTGGTATCTGGAATCTTATCAGTCCGTTCGAACTCGTCCCTGCCATGATTGCATTGTTATTGATGGTCGCAGAATATGATGCATATGAGCCGGAAACCGCGCTTCCGTTGCTGACAAGCTCCCATGTTGCACTGAATGTCTGGCCGCTTACATACTCCTCCTCTGACGGTGTCACGATAAGGTAGTACTGGGGTGACTGTTTCACAAGCTGGAAGGTGTATTGAGATGAACTCTGCCATCCATATGCGCTCACGCTAACATTTACAGTGTAGAAGCCAAGCGTTGCATTGGGCGGCAGGACAAAGACGAATGATGCCTGTCCCTCAGAATCTGTTGTGAGACCCCTCTGACTGTAGCCTGAAAGGAGTGAACCCTGGAAGCTCAGATTTGCATATACGGCCGCACCTCCGACAGGTGAGGAGGGAAAATTCCTGAAACCCGCGACATATGAACTTATGTAAACAGTGATCGGCTCCGAGGGTACATATGTTCCCGAATTTGTGTAGGCATATGAGGAGAGCCGATTCACTCCTACAACAACTGTTGTTGAAGCACTGTGTCCGTATCGGTCTGTTGCGCTGAGGGTTATTGTAACCTTCGTTCTGAACTGTGCTGTCGCAGGTATGACTACATTGAGTATACCACCGCTCACGACCCCTGTCTCAGTCTGCTTGCCACCGCTTGTCGTGTAGTTGAGCGTGTATGTAACGCTCACGTTGCTGGCAGGAGCATTGTTTGAGGTGTTTGTGACTGTGTAGAATATGGTCGCAGGCTCTCCCGGAAGGTAGGTGTACTGATTGGGATATGCCTGCACCGATATTGCCTGGAATGCAATGAGACTGGAATATATGGTGTAACCGTTTGATGCTTCCGTGACATTGAAAAAGTACTTACCGTCAGGAATGCTGTAGTTGACATAGAAGGATGCATTCCAGTTGCCGGAAACCACCCTGCTGTCTGTCAGGTGCATATAAATCTGACCTGAGCTTTCGCTGATTATGGTGGCATTCACAAGGCCGCTGAAAGGCGTGAACTGACCGGTGAACTGCAATGTAACACCCTGCCCGTAGACGTTATTCAGGGAGGGGGGTGATATTGTTACCTGGTTGTCCATAATGAAGTAGATGCCATTTCCTGTCTCAGGATTGTTCAGAGTGGATCCGGCAGGAGTGCCGGAGAAATAAGCTGTCAGGTTGTATGCACCAAAACCATTGAAGCTGAAATACGCAGGAAAACTCAGAAGCACTATGCCAAAATCGTTTGGCGAGTAGGTTCCGAGCGAGAAAGTATTTCCAGTGGAGGCCATGCCAGTCTCGAAGTAGAGCTGCAGGCCTGCACTCGTGTTACCGCTCATCGGATTTCCAAACTGGTCGACTGTCTTTGTGTATGCGTATACCGCACCGCTGTCAATGTAATATGTGTTCGGAGTCGTATAATCCTGAAGCGTGAATGTCACAGTAGTTGTGTAGACAGGGTTGTAGATGCTGAAGGATGTGTTTGCGACCTGAGCTCCGTTCACGGATGCGCTCAGTACGTAGCTCCCCGTGCTGTATCCTGAAAGGTCAAAGAAGTTGAAGTTGGAGGAAACCCAGGACTGATACACGCCACTGGCCGGAACTTTCACGGCCGTGGCTGAAACAACATTTCCGCTTGTGGCATTGGTTATGGAGACAGTGACTATTGTATTGCCTGCAGTGTACAGGCCAAAGAAAAGCGCTCCATCAACCGTGAATTTCGACTGGACGGTCCCGTATGCGTTGTTTGCAGTTATGCTCGTTGATGACGCTGACACCGGAACCGTTATGCTGACAAAAATGGCCGACACGATCATTGCAGCAATCAGTCCAACAGCGATAAGTCCTGTCCTTCTCATTTACCAATGCACCTGAAGATTAGTCCATTCTCCGCTCCAATTCCCCCAATTCAATTTAATTAACTTACTAGACAAAAATCGAATTGGAGAATTTGTATTCAGGGGTATTCAAGAAGAGTGCGGCATTCTCGAGGGATGTGGAACTGCTGCTGAAAATGTTTCTGTGGTTACTAAATGGGCAGCTGATATGTCTCCTTGACTGTGTTAAGAACGACCTGTGTCAGTGTCCTTTCAATATACTCGGTGGTGAGTATTTTCTTGATAAATGAATTCAGATCGTTCCTGCTGGTGAACCTCGCGATTATGATGGAATCCCATTCCCCTGTCACATCATATACAGCAGATATATGATTGTCTGAGGCTATCTTCTTCTGCACTTCCATCAGCTTACCCTTGGAAATCTGTATGCCTATTATTGCAGTCATATCGAAGCCTGCCCTGGACGGATCTATCAGCGCGGAATAGCCCTTTATGACGCCGCTTTCCTCAAGCCTCTTCACCCTGGATGAGACGGTGTTCAGTGAGACACCCAGCTCCCTTGCAATGTCCCTGAAACTCTTGCGTGCGTTCTTCTGCATCGACTTCAGTATGGAAAGATCAAGTTTGTCAATTTCTTCTGTCATGATCGTGACACCCGTCACATGAATGACTTGCAGGAATTATAGCTGTTGCAGTACAGGTGAGAGGAATCACAGCCTGAGCCAGGAGTCGATGAAGCTGTCAACAAGGTTGTCAAGAAACGAGGATCTGTATGTTATGAGTATCCTTGCCACAGCATCCCTGTCAACTATATAGTATGTGCTTCTGCTGCTCGATCTCTTCTCCCCGACTATCCCTGCTGAAAGAAGTTTTTTCATGTGAAACGACAGCGCACTCTTTGAAAAACCGAACTGAGATCTGATTTCATCAAAGGACGCCTCACCCTTCTGGAACAAATGGAGAACAATTCTACGCGGCGTATCCAGCTTCAGGACAGAGAGCATCTGCCTGTCTGAACTCTTTACTTCTCTCGAAACATAGTATCTTTTTCTGAAACCATCATCGACAAACGTCAGTATCCTCAGATCCACCAGAACACCCAGGTGGTACTGTACAACACCAAACTGAAGTGACAGTTCCCTCACTATCTCCCTTGGATAACTTCCGGGCCTTTCGCGGATGAACTGAAAGATTCTCCGCCTTGTTTCCAGCGATAACGGATCTTTCTCCATCCTAATACCGCATCATTTCAGCACCGCTGCGTAGAAGAAGAACAGAACTATAAGGTCAAGCACACTTGTTGCTACAAGAAAACTCTGATTGCTGACATAAGTGAAGAGAACAAGATAGAGTGTATATATCTCCTTGAGTAGGAAGAAAGCAAACGCGGCCGAGAGGAATGCCGTCTTCGCGCTCCGCACCTTCAGTGCGCTGATCGCGGATATTATGAATAGCAGGAGGGAGAAGCCCACAACCAGAAAAATTAGTATCATTGTCAGATTGTTCATTTCATCTCACACTTTTTGCCACTGAATATTCTGTTTTGTTCTTAATTACTTGCCGAAGTTTCCACTCGTCAAGGAGCGGGCGGAGTCGTTCTTCCATGAGGAGGATATCTTTGAAAGGATGCAGCATTCAGTAAATTTTAATCGTGTAAACCCGTGCAAGTTGAGGGAACTCTGTCCTTGAGCGGCCGGGTCTGCCGGTGTCAAAAGTCCATGCATTCACTGTTCCACTCCGGGAGAAGCGGATTTGTTCTCCAGATATCTTCTGTAAAGCCTTATATAGTGTTTCGAAAGGATCAAACACTCGCCGTTCCACGAAGGTTGGTAACCGTATGCATTGTCCGGAATGTAGATCAATACTGATTTCGATAGCCATTGCATTCATGCTTTTAGGAAGCGCTCTGCTCCTTTCAGGCATGCCGGGAGTTTTTAACCTTCACGCTGAAGCTTCAGCAGGAACCCATACTGAACAGTCTGGAACAGTTTCCGGTGCTCTTTCAGTCATAGATGATTCCTATTTCGGTCCCAGCATCCAAACCGATCTCTTTTCGTCCTTTAATTTTACAAATTCTTCCCCTGTTGTAAATGGCAGATTTGTGAGCTTTGTCATTGTTCCTGTGAGCGAAAATACTTCCGGTGGGGGATATGGCTACGGCTTCCAGGTGATCAATTTCAAACTGGATCAGAGACCTTTTTCTAATTTCTCATCGACAGTCTTTTCACAGATGACTTTCCTCACAGGATCTCCGCAAGCACTTAGCAGCGGTGTCAGTGGATCTGTTTTCTACATTTACTCAAATGACATGCTGCTCGTGATACACAACAACCCTGAAGCTTTCTTCCAGTTCTACTCGTTCGGTCAGCCTGTTTATGTCTCAATTACCCTTGCAGGCGGTATACAGCCTTCCAGCACTTTCCCTGCAATGGATAATACAATGAATGCCTTCAAAGGGCTAACGTACAGCAACGAGGATTTCACAGGCTATCTGCTATCTTCCTCCTCCTCCCTCAATATAAGCAGCAGCGGTGTCAGTACGCTTTTGAGGCCTTCTTCATCCATTTCATCACTCCAGGTAGCGTCCGGTCTGAACAGTCTTGACTCTGCAATGGTTCTTCTTGCACAGGGTCTGGCTAAAAACACTGTCTCCTACTTTGCATCCGCGTCTTCTGTCTCAGGGGAATATGCGCTGGAAGCAGATTACCAGACCTACGGGCAGTCGTTCGTTATGTCTCATTTGGGTCATGACTTGCTAAGTCTCACATCTAACGGATTCAAAAGAACCAATGGCACGACAGAGGTTTTTCTCCTCAGCAACTCAATATTAGGCGCATCTTCAAGGAATGCAGCCATATATCTCAACGGAATGCAACTGAGGAGGCAGCTCCCTCTTTCCTCGATCGTAATGTCTTCGGGTCCCAGGCATTCCTCCTACAACATAACAGATGTTGGGGGATATTATATAGTGGCTGTCTATTCAGCACTCCCCGTTTCATCGCTCAACATTTCTGTCTTGTCAGGTGGTCCTTCCCTGGATTATTATCTTGTCACTATTGCAGTCCCCCTCATTGTGTCATCGGCAGTAATTCTTGCAGCCGCCATGGTGCTATACAGGAGAAAATCGCGCGGTAACAACTGACTCAAATCTTCGAATTTGGGCTCCGCATCACCCTGATTGTTCCCGACTCAAGTGTGAGGACAGCACCCTTCCTCTCTTCCGACGGGATGGACTTGATGACATTCATGCCTCTTTCAACAAGAGCGAGCTCCCGTCTCTCAAGGGTATCCGGATCTATGGAAACAACAAGAACAGCATCCCTGATTATTACAAGGTCCCTCACATGGTTCAGAAAGCCTATAACGAGGTCGAAGTTGTTCTGGTTGATGAGATATTCAACGCCATCAAGCATTATCATCGATGGGCTGTTCTCCTTTGCAAACGAGACAATTCTCTTCAGTATCAGGTTTGTTTGAGTTGGCTCAATGTAATCCCTTCCGATGACGTGCGTGAGCCATATTACTGACGCATTCTCAAGGCTGTAATCGTTCCTTATCCTCTCAGGGAATTCCCTTGTTATCAGGAGCACCTTTATGTCCTGTAAAGAGGCCTCGGAGCAAAACTCGAAGAAAAGACGTGGCTTGGTCTCCTCAACCAGATAAGCCTCTCCCCTCATTATCCTATGACTGTCGAATTCCAGCAACGGCTCCTTCTGTTTTTGCACTATGACCGGCATTCGGATACTGGCTATTGCTATTATATTTAAAGGGGTCATTATCATTATTGATTTTCAGCAGAAGACAACCTGAGCGTTAGAAATATGAGGAGATGCAGGGAGATTAGGGATGATTACATTAAAATCGAATTGCTGATGCGTTTTCAACAGAGGGAAGAAAATTGAAGATAATTGGAATCAGAATCGCCACGTTTCTGATACTGACTGTCTTCGTGATATCATCTATCCCCCAAATCAGTCAGCATCCATGCTGTCATTCCATCGAAATGAATTCTAATGCTGCGGACCGCACTGAATATCATACAGCTCGGGGATATCAGGCAGCATCATACAATCTCTCAGCGGCTGATAATCCGCTGAATGGCGCAGCTCCCTACAGCGCCACAGATGGATTGGTGGCGGTTAATGACACACACCCTGCTGTAACAGAGGGGAGGGCCGGTTCAGCTGTCAACATATCCGAAATATACGGCCTGACTCCAGACTCGGTTATACTGGCCAATTCCACCTCTGTCAATGAGTATGGAGGAGAGGTTGTGAACGCGACGAATCACGCATATGTTGTATCAGGAACAGGTACAGTATTGAATTTCACTTTCACCATTGCAACGAACCTTTCCGAAGGCCCCTTTGGCATCATCTTCTCTTCAAACAGCACTGATTTTGAAGTTCGGTTTGCTGGAATTGTCTCTGAGCCTGGAGATAACCCGTCTCTCTATGTCTTTCCATATGTTTCGGAGAGTCAGGGCAATGTGTCTGTAGTCGGAGCAGGTCTGCAGCCGAATGCAAGCATAGGTTATGCTGTTGTGGGCAATTATTCGTTCAATGAAACGGATATATCGACAGACGCATACGGTGCAGTCGTAGTATCCCTTGTTCTCCCTCCATTGCCTGAGGGTCCTTTCACTGTGAGGGTGACAGATTATCCATCTGCTCTCGGGAACGGGATGGTAGTTCCCGGGCTCTCACTTGCTTCAGATTCGGGTCATGTGGGAAGCCATCTGCTTGCCTTTCTTTCCGGCTTTCCAGCCAATTCCATGGCCTCAGTTTCCTGGTCCGGTACGGATGCAACAGTGACGGGTCGCACAAACAGTTCAGGGGGCATGATAGCGCTGCTCCGCGTTCCGCCACTGTCATATGGATTGCATTATGTCGTTGCATCTGTGAGCAGCGCATTTAAAGCCTACACTTCCTACAGCATCACTTCTCCTTCCCTCATTCTTAGTTCCCACAGTGCACCTGCAGGGGGCAGCATCCTGGTGACCGGAATGGGTTTCCCGTCTCATTCCGTGGTGGAACTGAAGATGTCCCTCTCCGGACCAACGGGTGCGTCGGGTATTGCGGCAATGAACGGTACGGTTACCATAAATTTCTCAGTTCCGCGAATAACTTCCGGGCTCTATACCCTGAGGCTTGTCGCCAATTCCACCCTGTCATCGAATGACGCTGTCCTTGAGGTCAAACCAGTTCTCATGCTTTCCATTCATTCAGTTCACGCAGATTCAAGGATGTATGTGACCGGCATGTATTTCGCACCGGACACACCAGTCTCGCTGGAGATACCTGGGTATCTTCTGCTGGGAACCTATATGAGCACTGGTAACGGCTCACTTTCCGCATCAGTCACCGTACCTGAGATCGGCGGCGGTCCGTTCTCCATAATCGCTTCACAGCCTGATGGTTACAATTCTTCGCCGGTATTGGCTGTGATCGTCCCCTCCCTGTCCCTTCAGGCTTACAGCGGTTACCCCGGAGAACATGTGCTGCTTTCAGGAAAAGGTTTCCTCCCAGGTTCTGTCGTAAGGCTCCTTTGGGATGGGAAGCCGACTGCCTATTCCGCGACCGCAAACAGAAGCGGCGTTCTGCGCATCTCATTCCCAATCCCGCCTTCCCAGCCCGGAACATACCTCATATCTGTGAATAATACTTCTGCCGGTTACGCTGTATTTACAGTGAAGGAACATTTTTCATTCCTGTATTTCCTTCCTGCACTGCTCCTGCCATTCATCACAGGCATTATCTCAGCGATGTATGTGTACAGAAGGCACAGAATCCTGGGCCGGCGGCGCAGAAGCTGATCTGTTCAGCCTTCCTTCCCCACTTCTGATCCGCCTCTCTCTACGGACAGCTTTTCGGCAAGCAGAACAGCCTTCAGGAGCAGTTCAGAATTGTCTTTCAGCTGCTCCTCCATCTCTGCCATCCTCATCCTCTCATTGTCATCGCCGCTGTTTCTGCCCAGTCTGTTCTCCAGTATCTCGAGCAGTTCTATCTCCCTCTTTCTGAAATTTTCCTCAAGTCTGCCGATCTCCTCTTGTATCACATTCCTGGCAATCTCGAGATCTTTGATGCCGACATTGCCTCCCTGTATGCCGGCACTGCTTCCGCTCCGGAGGCCGGCAATCGTGCTTTCGATTCTGGCCAGATAACTGTCAAGCCTGTCTTCCAGCTGCTGCCTTCTCACAGATTCTTCCTTCAGCCTCTCGTCTATATCTTCACCCAGATCTGTCTCGGCTCTTTCGGAGTCCTCGCGATAGATTGTTTCCGCTCCTCTTTCCAGAAGTGCCAGGTGCTGGGAATCAAGCGTTCTCGGATCTATTGAAACTATCACAGCTGTACCTGTTGTTATCACCATGTCCTCTATCCTGTTGATGAATTTCAGCACAGCGTCAAAACCGTTGTTTGATATCAGATATTCAACTCCGTCAATCAGTATGTAACCGCTGCTGTTCACATCAATGAAGCGGGAGATGGAATTCTGGATGCTTCCGAGATGGGTCGGGTTAACACAGCGTCTTCCAACAAGTGTTGTCAGCCACAGAACCTGTTCATCGTCTATCTCAATCATCCTGACCGATCTTATTCTCTCAGGCGGTTCCCTGCCTATTATCATGCATGGAATCCCCGCCTCCGAAAATTTTCTGATGATCGCGTAGGAGAGATCTGTCTTCTTTTCTTGTATGATCATAAGGGAACCAGGCTGGAGTGTGTCAGAGTTGATTATTTTATCCACCTCACTGACAACGTCCGATACATCGCCGCCGGGACCGGATGGATGCACCGGACTCTTCCTGCGCCTGTTCCTGAACATGTGTTCCGGCGGATTGTTTCCTCTGTAAACCTGTCCCAGTATGTTGACATCACCCATTATCATAGAATTTTCCTTGAAATTTGCAGATCCCCTGACATATGCAGAACCGGTAACGCGTGAGTTCTTCTCCATTATCAGGTCGCCTTCGACCTGTATCCTGCCGTCTATTACTGCATCCTTTCCTATCCAAAGATCGCCCTTTGCAACAATGTCATTCCTGATGGTCGACGCCTCAAAGACGCTGACGTTGCCCTCTCTGTCAATAAAGAAACGGTCGTTCTTTGTGCCTTCCCTCTCGCCACTGTCATTTCCGGATGTAGTCTCACTCAGTGCCAGCATCACGGATGTCAGTTCCGCTCCTTCCTTTCCCTTTCTGAATCTGCCGAATATTGACATGCCAGCACTCATGGAGAATATGATTCAGGTAATCAATAAAGTTTGGGTTCAGCCACCGCGCAATACAATGGTTTTATTTATTGACGCAAGTTTTCATCTTCAGGACAGGAAATGGAAATATATAACGAGGTGTCGCTTGCAATAATTGTACCTTTCCTCATACTGTACGCGATATATCGTATCGATCCGAGATATTTAGTTGCTCTCTCTCTCATTCTGCTCATATCCTCTGCGGCTGAATCGGCTGTCGGAAACAGCGCAGTTGCCAATGATATAGCCATCGTGTTCTTTTACTGTCTTTCTGCGGGTGTCGTGCTCATCATAGTTGATGATTATATCAAGAGCAGGAAACCGCGCGGCAACAGACTGAAATCAGCACTTTCAGGTCTTTACGCGGGGATCTCGTTTTATGTCAAACGACACAGACGGGTGATTGCCGAATTCATCTTCCCCTCAGTTGTTTTCGCATCCCTTTCCCTGCTGATTCTTGGCCCTCTGCTCTATCCAGGATATGTGCTTGTGACAGATATGGTATTCGGCCCGCGTGCACCGCTTTCGGGACTCTACGGCATGTCAGCATTCATAGGAGGCGGAAACGCCCTTTCCGTCTTCGATTACCTGCTCTATTTCATAATGCCCGGCTGGGCGGTGGAGAAGATCTATCTCTTCCTCATACTCTTCTTTTCGGGCCTTACAATGTTTCGTTTCAGCAGGCATTTCGGGCTCAGCGGTCCCTCGGCCTACTTCTCATCGATACTCTACTCAGTCAATCCTTTCGTCTATGCACGGATGCTGGCTGGTGCCTGGGGTCTCCTCTTTGCCTATTCGCTCGTCCCTCTGGCTTTCCTTCTCTTCATCAGGCTGGTTGATTTGAAGGAGATGAACAATCTCATCCGGAAGGCGGCCGAAACCGCAATCGTATTTTCCGTGCTTGCCGTCTTTGATATACACACATTCATACTTTCCGCCATTCTCTGCGTTCTCTATTACGTCGTGATGCTCATCCATTCCGGGAGAAGAGAGACGTTGGAAAGCCTTGTCAGGTCGATGAAGGCGGTGCTCATTCTGCTTGCCTTCCTTGTCCTGCTTAACCTGTACTGGCTGCTTTATTCACCTTATTCCGCCCAGAACATCATTGGCAGTTTCAATTTCCTTGATGCGATAGCCTTCGCCTCATCCCCTACAGTTTTCAACAACACAATGCTGAGCATAGCTGCGATGTATGGTTTTTTCAGGACAGGTTATCCCTATCCCATAACCGACTTTCCTTCTTTGATTGTCATCTTCTTCCTGTTTCTCCTTCTCTCAGTCCTCGGATTCCTGCTGTTCTGCAGTGAAAGAAAAAGGGGGCCAGTCACCGTCACACTTGGTGCGGCGGCAGTTATTTCGGTGGTGATTGCCACTGGTATCTCATCCCCTCTTACCGCCGGAATATACACCTTTCTCTATGACAACGTTCCACTCTTCAACGGCTTCAGGGAGCCGCAGAAATTCGTCGCGCTGCTTGTATTTGCATATGCCTTCCTGATAGGGCTCAGCATCCTTCATATTCAGTCCTTCCTGAGCCAGACCGGGAGGCGCGGCAGATACAGGGGCGTCATCCAGATCGCTGCTGCGATTGCGATAGTATTCATCCTCATTTCCCCTTTCATCTACTCCTACATGGAGGTCAACTCATTTGACGGGCAGCTGACTTCAGTGCAGTATCCGTCTTCGTGGTACAGGGCAGAGGCGATCATGAATGACAACACCACGGACTATTCGGTACTGGTCTTTCCATGGCATGGATACATGTACTATAACTGGAGCAAAACGAAATTCGCCTCTCCCTTCAATTCATTCTTCCGGCAGACTGTGATTTATGGTGGACAGGACACCTATCTGTCGGGACAGGGCGACACGTCGCTTTACTCCCCCCTCATACTCTCTGTGCTAAAGGAGAGGAACAGCATAAGTCATCTGGGAAATTTACTTTCACTGATGGATGTGAAATACGTTTTTCTCAGCAAGAGTGCAGATTACTGGAACTATTCCTTCCTCTATAGGCAGAGCGATCTGAAGCTTGTCGAGAACAGTTCAACCTGCGCCTTGTTCGAAAATATGCATCCGGTTTCACGCGCATATATTGTGAGCCGTATTGCCGCTGTATCCGGCTATCCGCAGCTCATCAATGCATCAAGCTCTGTTAACATGCTCAGCTATGCGTGGGTGATATCATCCAGTGTAGCCATATCAAAGCAGAACTACACAAATGGTTCATATCTGCTTCTGAACAGCACAAAGATAAGTGACGCAGATTACAGCATCAGGACACCAGGATTCCTTGGTCTGGATTCAAGGAACTATCTCGTTTTCATACCACCATCCGGTTATGATTCAGGCTGGAGGACTTCTCCTGCTCTTATTCCATATGTTTCTGAGAACACGTCCTCAGGCATAGCATCGCCGGGCTACCTTGTATACCAGATAACAGGTGCCCCTTCTCAGTTGCGTGTATATTTCGCTCCATTCTCCGACCTTCTCTACGGATATGTCGTTTCGCTTGTATCCTTCGTCATTCTTGTTGCGGCGGTTTTCATCGTCCCTGTGATAAGGGTACGAAGGTTTGGTCTCGCATCTCATCTGTTCAAACGGATTCATTAACTCCTGAAAAATCAATATGCCGGACAACCCTGGGTGTGTCATCTGATGAAGGATAACAAAGTGGAAGGGGAGGAGGGCTCCTCCGGAATCGACGAACCTGAGGAGATACAGAAGAGAAAGGCACTAAACGAGCCAGGAAAACCCTGGAGGCAATGGTTTTACGAGGATTTTCTCAGGTATTCGTTCTGGACGCTGGTGCTTTTTGAGGCTATCTTTGCCATCAGCGTAATATCGTATATAACAGGGATCAACCAGCTCAATGCCTACCTCATAACCGGAACAGTTGTTTCATTCCTCGCCCTGAACTACTTTCTGGTATACAGAAGGGTCTGGAGGAAGCACCGAAAGAAATCAGAGGGACCTGAGCACCCCTCCAGCTTATTTGACCGGATAAAATGATATCTGATGGAGCGGAGGGAGCACCCCCGCTTCCATTGGGCTGCCTGTCACCGCGCAGCTCGGGCCAGCATCATTCCGTCCAGGTCCTGTGCATCCTGGTGCATTTTTCGTATCTCTTTGAAATCCTGTCCCAGTTTATGTTCTTGAAGAAAGCCTCCACATACGGCTTTCTGGCGGTTCCGTAGTCAATAAAGTATGCGTGCTCGTAGACATCCATCAATAATACCGGTACGACAGTTGCGGGGAAACCCGCATTCTGAGCGTCGAGCACCACATTGTGGAGATGCCCGTCGTCGAGCCCATAACAGAGCATGGCCCACCCTCTCGCGGCCATCCCGGTCGCAACAAAATCTTCCTTCCACTTGTCAAATGAGCCAAAGTCCTCAGTCATCGCCTTCACCAGGTTTTCTGACGGCTTTGTCCCCTTTCCGTCCTCGAAGTCCCCAAAGTAGAGTTTATGATTCCACATACCACCCAGGTTAAACGACAGCTGCCTTTTTGCCTCCCCGTATTCACTGTAGGTACCTGCAGATTTGGATGGATCGGCGAAATTGTTCGCGATCTTCTCATATATCTCGTTCGTCTTGTTTACATATCCTTCATACAGCTTGAAATGTTCCGAAAATGTCCTTGCCGATATTCCCTCGACCTCTTTGTATTTCAGCGGCACTGCTGTATATTTTGTTCTAGCCATTGTTTCACCGCAACTCCGTACAGTCTATTGAAATATAAGTTTTAGGTTTACAAATTTTCTAAATTGAGCAGCATTGTCTTCCGCTCAGGAAGTGCTGTTCATCAGATGCATAACACAGACACCGTTAAAGGCCAAATTCTTTATCGAGGCATCGTATGTTAACACTGCCATGACTCATGATTCCATCGCAGTATTCCAGAGGCTGTGTTTTCTCGAAGGAGAATGGACAGGAAAGTTCAACACCTCGGATCCGCGCACCCGATATACTGACATTCTCAGGTGTTCGGTAGATGATGGCCGCATACACTGTTCCTCAGCAATTCACCTCAACGGAGAAGAGTTCGGGCGCAGGAATTTTGAGATATGGCAGGAAGAGGGCAGAGTCAATGGTGTCTGGGAAATAGACGGGAACAGGACACCGCTCTACGTGTGCGAATATGAAGAAGAACGTGATGAATTTCTCTTCAATCTGGCGGATAGTCCCACATCGCTGGATTACAGGACAATCCGAAGGATTGACATGATGAATTTCATTACAATGGAGCAGATACCAAAGGAAGGGACGTCGGCGGTCGAAACGCTTCAGGTGGAATACCACAGGACGCTTTGATGTTCAAGTCTCTTTATTGCCTTTTCGAAGCCTGAACCATACTGCATTGCTTTTTTATGCGCCGAGGCAGCCGAAAGGCCCAACATCGCAGCTACCGCCCTGAGAATCACCTTGTTTGTTCCTCCATCTATCTTCAATTCCAGTGGCATCTCCCTTGCCATGGATACAACAGCTGTCGAGAGGAAAGGCGTCACAAGTGTCTTGCCAAACTCTGATGCAATTGAAGCGTCTCTCCTGATGCCATTGAGCAGAAGGTCATCAAGATCCTTGTTGAGGGCCTCTGCCAGCACTGAGCGATCCATCCTCAAGTATCGGCTGTACCCTCCAAACTCCTCATCAGCTCCCTGGCCTGAGAGCACAACTTTCTCGCTGACATTCTCGAGAGCAAAAACCATGGGTGAATATATCGAAAGCTCCAGTCTTGTAGGCCGTCTTCCAAGCCTCTTTGCAAATATGTCGTTCAGCCGGTGGCATGAAATGAGAACATCTTCATCGGACGCAATAACCTCTGTCAGTTCCAAGCCAAGTTCACTGGCGCCCTTTCTTGCCTCGAGAATGTCGCGACTACCTTCTGTTCCGACTGTGTAAAGTTTGATTCTTCCCCGTGAAGAGGAGATGCCTGCGATTATGCTGCTGTCTAAACCGCCTGAGTAGAGCAAGGCACTGTTTCCATTCACTTCAATTGACCTCGCAAGCGCAGAAATCAGGGCTTCTCCGATACTCTTTGAAAGATCGCGCATTTCCCCTTCCGCTCAATTAAATCTCCAGCGTCACTCGACCATGGCGATGGCTGGTCCATTATCAGTACGACATTATTTTAATTATTGCTGCACTTATCACTGCATCCGGCGGTGTTGAGTGCAAATGAAAGCTGAAGATGTGAGTGTAAGGGGACTTGAATGGGATGACTTTGATGATATAGTCCGCTGCTACTATTCGTACTACGATGAGCTCAGTGTAAACCCGGACCTGGGTATAACACTTTATGCTTCAAAACCTTCTCTGGCAGATGAGATATCCTGGTTTTCAGGGCTTTACACACAGTTTGTTGAGGGAAAGGCATTTGTCTCTGTTGCAGAGACCGGCGGGCACGTCGGCGGCATCTGTGACATAAGACCGATAGGCAACAGGGAAGAAGAGGCCCACGTAGGTGTTCTTGGAATCGCTCTCATTCCGGAAATCAGGGGAATGGGTATAGGTGAAAAGATGATGTCAAGGACACTGAATGAGGCAAGGCTCCGCTACAAAATCATAGTGCTCGACGTTTTCACCGTGAATAAGGCAGCCAGAAAACTTTACTCAAAGATGGGTTTCAAAACAATTGGAGTGCTTCCCAAAGCTCTCAAGAGGGGCGGCAGATATTATGATGAGGAAAGGATGTATCTCGAGCTCTGAGATTACCGCATGAACGCCTCGCGTTCTTCTGTTACTGGAAAGGTTTATCCAGTCGATTTGTATGGTAAGATGAACAGTGTGAGATAACCAGCGGGGTGAGGGAATTGCCAAAGATAAATTTCGACAGAGGGCTGATACTTGCGCTTGACGAAACAGATTACAGAAAGGCGATGAATATAGTTAACAGCGTAGGCAAGTACGTCGACGCAATAAAGCTTAATTGGCCCATAGTGCTTGCTAATGGGCCTCAGATAATAACGGACATATCAAATCATTTCAGGGTCATTTGCGATTTCAAGATATCTGATGTTCCTCACACCAACTCAATGGTCGCTTCCGCTGCTGTCAAGCTCGGTGCGTCCGGCATAATAGTCCATGGGTTCACTGGCGTTGATGCTGTTGAGGCTTGCATAAATAGCGCGCGTAATGCATCTGTTTTCCTCGTGGTTGAAATGTCGAATCCAGGCTCTGCCGAATTCGGCCGCCGTTTTGCCGACGACCTCGCAAGGATGGCTGTTGAACTGAAAGTTGACGGAATTGTCGCTCCGGCCACAAGGCCTGAACGCATAAGGCACTTCCGCCAGATGGTTGGTGAAATGGGAATCATCGCACCTGGTGTCGGCGCACAGGGCGGGGATGCAAAGCAGGCGATAGTGAATGGTGCCGATGCGCTCATCGTGGGCAGAAGTATATATGGTTCCTCGGAACCGCTCGAGGTTGTCAACAATTTTCTGGCAGAGATCCGTGCGGGAAGGGAACAGATTGCTAGGAGCCAGTGAATGGACACCCCCCTGTCTGTTCTGTGGTAAGCGCCACCGGATTGAATCGTTGTAGGTAAGCAGGACGCCCATATCTTATGCGTGCAACACTTAAATAGCAATTGATACTACTGAGCAAAAATAATGCATCGGTCGTGCTTGTACAGATGTCTGATAATATCAATACTGCTCCAAGGAAGTCATACTCGGATGGTTCCGCCGGCGCCGAAACGCAGCGCAAAGGCGGTTCGAAGCTCTACTCTGTGCTGGCAAGAATTGACTGGAGAACTGTAGGCGTCCTTGCATTTTTCGTTATGCTGGGCGCCTACCTGCGTATTTATTTTGATTTTTCACAGGCCATAGCTGGAGGTTATCCGGGGCTTTCAGGAGGGTCTGACGCCGACTATTACTTCAGGGTTCTCCGGTACGCACTTGTCACCGGTCATCAGCTTGAATTTGATCCTCTACTTAACTATCCGCTCGGTGCCAGGAATCCGTTCCTTCCATTCTATGTCTGGACAACGGTAATGGGAGCATGGGTGATATCCTTCCTCTTTCATTTGCCGCTCATCACATCGATTTATTCGGGAAAACTCTCCGCCGGGGTAGCAGCTTATGTGATGATGTCTGCGCTTTCCGGCGTGATCTCAATCATCATTGCTTATTATCTTGGGAAGGAGCTGTTTGACAAGTATACCGGAATATTTGCTGCGGGCCTAATGGCCTTCATGCCGTCAATAGTCTCTGAAAGCACTGTCGGCTTCGGCGTTCACGATCCGTTTATACTGATGATGACCGCTCTCCTCTTCTTCTTCCTCTTCCGCTCCTTGAATACTGTGAACGGCGTGAGGTGGGTGGAGAGATGGAACAGGAAGGGATCTATTCTTCCTGATTTTTATTCGATAAAGAGCGGTCTTAAGAATTATTTCCAGAACAACAAAAGATCGCTGACATACGCACTGATGGCCGGAATAGTCCTCGCGTCGATAGCAAACGCCTGGGAGGGATTTTCTTACCTGCTTGTTATAATATCTGTTTTCTATCTCGTTCAGTCCTTCATCTACAAATTCAAAAACAGGGACACCCTCGCACTTTCCGCAATCTGGCTCGTTGTCAGTCTCTCACTCCTTGTCTTCTCCCTTCCGATTTACTTCCTGGGCCAGCACATTTATCCGTGGTATATTGTCGCTGTGGCATTCTTTGCGGGTACGGTTGTTCTCGGTGCTGTTTACACCGTGGCGAGAGATGTGCCCTGGCTCACACTGATAGTTGCCATACTTGTCGGTGTCGGAGTCATTCTTGCCGGAGCTGAGGTTCTGGACAGGCACATAATACATGTGATTGTCGGATACATCTTCACAGCACAGAGTTATTTCATAAAGACAACAGTTTACACAACCATTGCTGAGGCACTTGCCCCGCCATTCAGTCTGCTTGCTCTCTCTCTCGGCGGTTCGATATTCTTCATTGCGTTCGCTGAGCTTGCATACATTTTCTACATTTCCAGGAGGAAGATATCGGATGCGATGACACTTTTTGTTGTCTGGTCCATACTCGCAGTTTTCATGGCAGTCACAACGGTGAGGTTCATCCTTGACGCTACGACTGTCTTTGTCATACTCGGTGGAAAGGGTCTGGTATCCTTCATAAGGTGGACTAATTTCGGTGAGGTGAAGAAGGGGTATCAGACATACGGGATAAACTGGAGCGGCACAAAGAAGAGCGTCAAGCTGAAACACATAATAGCACTGTTCCTGATTGTATCCATAGTCATTCTCCCCCTTGTCTGGTCGGGTATCGATGCTGCCACGCCGACAACATTGAAGGAACAGCTCAACACGCAGGTCTATGATATACTTCCATCTTTCCTCCGGCCGACAGGATACACAAACAATGGAAGCTCCACATATTATTTCGGAGCGTTTGGCTACAGTCTTTCAACAATCAACGACTACTTCCCCGCAGCGTGGCAGTGGTTGTATGAGCAGAATAAGAACATAACACCGGCCTATGACAGGCCTGCATACCTGAGCTGGTGGGACTACGGAAGTGCCTCAATAACAAAGGCCGAGGTTCCTGCCGTAGCTGATGATTTCCAGCAGGGCTATCACTTCGCCTCGGCCGTACTGTTCAGCCAGAATGAGACACAGCTCATTGCCCTCCTTTCAGCGAGGGTAATGTACGGCGTTTACGTCCATGACGGTGGATCGTTGCCACGGAACATAACATCCACACTTCAGGGGTACGGACTCAACAGCAGCTATATAGAGTCTGTTTACAGGGATCCCGCACAATTCACCCGGACAGTACTCGCGAACCCGCAGATTTACGGACCGTTTGCTTCAAACGTTGCACCTCCAAATGTAATGTGGGCTGTCCTCATGGCCACAATTTCGAAGATTGGACTCAACAACACTGTTAACCTGTATCAGCAACTCTCGCAGATGACACACTACTACATCGGTTATTTCTCTGTTGATGCAAGGCTTTTCCCTTTCAGCGCAACTGACACGGGGGTGTTCTACGCCCCTGCCCTCCTCGGAGGAAGGCCAATGGCAGGTCCAACGGTTTACAACATACCCTATGACTACTACACCATAAATGCCACATCGAGCACAGGTGTCAACTATCCCCTTCAGAGCATTCCTCCTAACACGCAGGTTGTAAGTTACTCGATCAATTATCAGCCTCTCTTCTACAATATGACACTTTACAGATTTTTCATGGGATACAGCGCTTATGACCTGACGCACCAGGCCATTGGCGGATTTCCCGGCCTCTCCGGAAGTTTCCTTTCAGACCCCTCTCTTCAGAACCTGCAGCCGCTGCCTGGATGGATGATGTCACACTTCTTCATGGCTTACAGAACGGCGTATTACAATCCCTATCCGATACAGTATGTGAAATACCACCCCAATGCCTGGAGGGCCATAGACGTATCAACCGCCCTTAAACTGCTGAAACAGGATCCGAATAATCAGAATTACACTGTGGACCTGAGTCCTCAGAGCGATTATGGTAACGGTATAGTCATTATGGAATATTATCCGGGGGCCTACATTAACGGCACTGTCACGTATCCTAACGGACAGCCAGCGTCTGGCGTTCGTGCAACCATACTTGATGAATGGGGAATACCACATGAGATAGTTTACACGAACAGTCAGGGACGCTATTCTCTTATTGCCCCGCCGGGAAATGACACGGTTGTATTTTCCACTGGCCAGCTCAGCTCACCTTCCTCGGTGGTTGCCGGTATAGGTCAGGTTGTTGGAGAACAGACATACAATGTCAGTTACGCGGAAGCAATGCGGTACCCAAACATCAATGTCACAACCGGATTCCCGGCGTTCAATATACTCGCGAAACCGTTCACGCTTAATACCACCTCGATCAACGGATATGTCTTCTTCGACAGCAGCAGATCAGGCACATACACTCCTGGCCTCAGCACTCTTCTGACAAACGTCACTGTCAGAATTGTCAACACAACAACCGGCCTTGCCTACAATACAAGCGCTTCCGACGGCCACTACGACTTCAGCTCAATTCTTCCCGGGCAGTATCAGTTCTACATAGTGAAGGACAACTCCACGATACCAACTCAGAACATCACCACGGTGAGTTATTCCACTAACACCACTCAGAATATACCGGTGTATCCCGGTGTCGCATCCGGGACAGTTCTGCTGCCTGACGGTTCTCCCGATGCAGGGGCAAAGGTGACCATACAAGGTACAAGGAACGGCTATTCCTCAGTTGAAACGACGGCATCCAACGGCTCATATACTTTCCATCAGCTGCTTCCTGGCAATTACACACTCTCTGTTTCGGGCAGCACTGTTTCTCCATTCTACCATATCCATGTGCGGTCTCTCAACACGACAGCGGTAAATATTGTTGCGTCGCCTTCAGTCCCTGTGAGTGGGACTGTCTATTTGCCCGGTGGGGTGCCTGCACCTTTTGCAACCATCTATTTCTACAGCAATGAACCGGGCATGCAGCCTTTCGTCGTCAGGACAGATTCAAACGGGTTTTTCAGTGCTGTCATAGGGTCTGGAAACTACACACTTTACAGCGTTTATTATAGGGACTCCCTCCAGAGTGTCCTACTGACATCCCTTGATGCTTACGTGGGCCATCACAGCATGCTTTCGCTTACCCTTTCACCTTCTTCGACACTGTCAGGAACCATTTTTGAGTCGAACGGTGCACCGGCATCATTTGCTCACATTTATGTTCAGAGCGGAAACTCTTCGTTGAGTGTCTATGCAGACAGCAGAGGTAACTACTCCGTGCCGCTTCCAGCCGGCACATATAACCTTTGGGTTTCCACGGCAACCGGTTCTTACCTCAGTCAGGTCACACTTTCCACCTCCGGGGTGAGGATGGACATGCATGAGGTGACATCGAGGCTCTTCGATGGACAGGTTGGCTTTATCTCTTCGGGCACGAACAGTTACATAGCTGGCGCTCGCTTGACACTGTACTACAACGGCATTCCTTATGTCTATTACAGCGGCCTTTCCGGAAACTATTCATTCTACCTGCCGCAGGGAATCAGTTACGGGTTGAATGTTTCAGCCTTCGGTATGTATTCCTCCACGTTCACACTGGGACCGTCGTCTCCTGTTTCGAACGATCTTACAATGTCTCCTGTGCCTGTGCCTGTCAGCGGCGCAATAGATAAAGCCACTGTCCTGCCAGCCGGAGCCGAAGTCACATTCACCTCTGTTTCCGATCCGGCAGTTCAGTATAACTTCACAGTGAACAATGGAATCTATCAGGCTTTACTGCTTCCAGGCACTTACCATATATCCATCTCCAATTACAGCAACTCCACGACCGAGTATGAAGTCGGGGCCCCGTCCGTCATATCTGTTCCTGTTGGAACACCTCAGTATTCCAATATCTCTGTCGAGACGCTGTACAACGTCACTGTCACTTTTACCTATCCGTCAGGATCAGGCGTTGGAAACAATGTGTCTCTCACAAGGCTGGACGTTTTCAGCAGTTCACTTTCACAACCGATCGCTGAAAGTCATTTCTCATCCGGCACAGCATTGTACGTACCTGCGGGAGTTTACACGCTCTATGCTTACTCATCCGTCTCAGGGAGCGTCTTTGCACAGCTCGACAAGTTCGGTGTATCAGGAGCCACGCCAGTTTCCCTCAAGTTGGGTTATGCATACAACCTAACTGGTGCGGCCTATTACAATGGCACCGAACTGTCCTCAGAAACCGTCACCGTCACACTTGCGAGCAACGATGCAAGCGTCACCGCAGCTTTGAGCCCTGACGGAAGATTCGCTGTTTCACTGCCTGCCGGGACATATGTTGTCAATGTCACATATCCAACAACCACTGTGATTTCAGGAAAGACAGCCTATGTCGTCTATTATGGAAATGTGACAGTGACGCTTTCATCCGCTATGAATGTCAGGGTAGACACAGTGGAAATGCCGGATAATGCACATCTAAGCGGCTATGTCTTCTCCTATTACGGTAAGGGTGTCATGTCAACCATACGTTTTGCCGCCGTGAACGGCGGTGAAAATGAGACCGTGTCAACGACATCGCAGGGTTATTACAACATTTCGCTTGTTCCTGGTGAATATGCAGTAAACACAGTTTCGCTGAATCCGCTTGGTTCTAATTATACAACCGTATATCTGACGGCCGGTCAGTCACTTGAGATGAACCAGACACTCCTGCCTTCATACAATATCAGTGGAACGGCTTCTGTTGCAGGAACAGGGAGAGCACCTTCTTTCGTTCATATAAAGGGGAACGGCATGAATTTCAATGTTCCTGTTTCCGGCGGTCTGTACTCCATAACGCTGCCTGAAGGCAATTATTCGCTGAGTTCTTCCTATTCTTACACAGCCTATGGAACAAAATATGTCTATGAATACGAAGGAAATGTGTCTCTGCGATCTTCAATATTCAACCCGATTGTTCTCAATCTGAAACCAGTTTATTCGGTGTCTGTGTCTGTCATATCGGACAGTGCAGTGCCTGGTGTCTCAGGTTTCTCCCGGGTGACCCTCAGGCTGACAAACACTGGCGATGTCCCTGCATCGTTTGCACTGAGAATTGCCACGAGCGGATGGTACGGCTCGTTCACGCCCTCCCTCATCACCCTTGGCACAGGCCTGAATTCCTCAGCCACTGTGACAGCGGAGCTGTATCCGTCGCAGGGCGTGTCGGGAGGCAACAGTACTGTTTATCTGCAGGCATATTCACCCTATTCCCCTTCAAGCATCAGCACCGTCTCCGTCACACTCTCTGTTCCGCCAACCTATACATTCTACAGCAAGTTCGATTTCTACCAGTACGAACAGCCCGGACGGGTATTTGCGGTGAATCTGCAGGTTTTCAATACAGGAAATTCACAGTCCGAGTTCACCGCAATGATAAGCAACTATGCAGAACTGCGGCAGGAGGGATGGAATGGCGGAATATCCACAGCAGAATCCGGGCCATTCACCTCCGGCTCAACGACATTCACCCTTGGACCGGGACAGAATCAATCTATAACCATATCACTGACGGCCAACAGTTCAACAACGCCAAACATGGTACCGATCGGTTTCACTGTTGTAAACTCCAACACCAATCAGACCAGTTCCATGTCAGTCCCGATAAGCCTTCCGAGCCCAACTGTTTCTCTCTCAGGGATTGGAGTTAGCGGTCATGGGGCATCCGCCTCTCCGCTGCCCCTCTTCACTGCAAGGAGAGGCGTGATCATATTCCTCCTCGCCGCTTTCATCATAGCTGATGTTTACCTGGCCAAGAAGAAGAGGCTGATAAGATGAACAGACGTGCACTCACCTCCTTTATTGCAGCGCTCATGCTTCTTCCGTTCTTTCTGCTCACAGGTGTCCAGACAGCCTCTACACCTGCTTACGCATCAACACCTCCCCTTGTTGTCACTCTTGCAGGACCGGATATCGTGGCCAACGGAAGCACAAACACCTATTACATCAACATAACAGGCGGCCCAACCACCTCTGCCTCCTACAACTACAGCTATACGGCCACTATACACTCAGCCAATGTGACCGGTTCCAGTGTTTCACCCTCCACAGGGAAGAGTTCCTCTGGTTCATTCCCTGTCAATATCACTTCAACGACCGATGCGGGCATAATGACAGTCGCTGTTAATGCAACATTCTCCTCGCCAGGGGTGACTGTGAACAAGTCAGTTTCCTTCCTTATCAAGGTTGTCCATCCTGTGGTCATCAGGGTACCGATATACAACAGCGGTCCATCCGGCATAAGGAATGTTCCCGTCTCACTCTTTGTCGACGGCTCCTTTGTCGCTACGCAGGTGGTCAGCATTCCCGCCCATTCGTCTGTGAATGTGACATTTGACTGGGTTTCCTATTCCTATACGCCCGGTGCCCACACTGTCACTGTTGTCATTGATTCAAACAGCACGTTGCTTTTCTCAAACGGTGCCCGACAGACGAGTTTCACAATCTACATTCCAGGCAACACATTTGTGGAGATCGATGATTTGCTCATCACAGGCATCATCATAGCCGCTTTCTTCTTCGTACTCATATATTTCAGGAAACCAAAGCCGAGAAAGTAGGGCGGATAGAGGGTGGAAGAGGAATGGAGGGCCGGGACCGGGAGTTGAACCCGGGTCTAGGGATCCACAGTCCCACAGGATACCGCTACCCCACCCCGGCCACACATATTCGTTGAATTGGTTGGCTTATTTATATTTTGATTATCGGCAATTCAGCCTGCCGGTGCATCAGTTATGCTGTTTCTGCAAATGACGTGCGACGCCTTCTTTCCATCAAGGTCTGCGAAACTGGTGTTGCATTCAGCGTGTCCTGCCCGGCGACAGTTCACACATGTGCACGAACACACTTAATATATGCACGTGGGAATTATCCTCTGGTGATGGTATGGTGGACGTCAGGGAACTTGCACGGAGGGCCACAGAGCTCCACAGAAAGGGTCTGAACACAGTGGAGATAGGTGACGAGCTTCATCTGAGCCCTGATACAGTTGATTATCTGATAGAGGAAGGTTCGGAAGGCATGCTGCCGCCATCGGATGTGAAGATCGGCTGGCGGTCCGTTGGTATCAGTCCGAAGAGGATCAGGCTTGTCTCCGAAATTATGGCGGACATAGTCAGTGAGGAACTCACCAAGAGCAGCCTATCCGCAGACGCCATTGCAGGCATAGCAATAAACGGTGTTCTCTTTGCCTACACTGTTGCTGACATTCTTGGAAAGGAACTGATAGTATACAGACCGCCGTCCGAGAGGGGAAATTCAGTCGGCGCCTTCAGCTCAAACTATGCCGGCATAAAAGGCAAGAACATTGCCGTCATTGACGATGTGCTATCCACGGGACACGCGATGGAGAGCGCGATACGTGACATAAGCGAGGCAGGAGGCAGGGCCGTTGTCGCCGCCGTGATGGTAAACAAGAGCAGCCTTAACGAGATTGGCGGTGTACCGCTCAGGGGTATGGTCAGGGCGCGATCAATCGGCGGAACTATACTGGGCGGCGGTCCACTGAAGTCATTCGCATACAAATGATAATCAGAGCTAAATAATTGGTGAAGTGATTCCATGGCGGAGTGTGGTGCCTCCCTGCCCTGAACGTGCGCATGCGGATTCCGGAGAAGAGATAGCAGAAAGAATTTTTACACCTTTGACAGGGGGGCCTGCCGTCCTGTGATATATATTGTTTCAGACGACTTCAGGTTTTCCTACGACGTCTCAAAGATATTCAGGTCACTGGACGTGCCGTACCTTCATTTCCTCACAGAGAGGGATGTACCCCCGGGGAGGGGTGTCATCGTCAAGAAAGGCCGCTCACAGATAATCATGGATGGGGACCGTTTCACCCTTTACGGTGGGGCTGAGGAAACGGCAAGGAGGGCATGGCTTATACAGAACGGTCTTGTTGACTGGAACAGCGTGGCATATGTGGGAGTGGATCCGGGAGCGAGACCCGGTGTCGCCATCTATTCCTCTGGAAAAAGGATTGTCGCAACAAGCGCTCCGTCCCCTGAGGCTGTCTCGCAATTCACCCGCGTCATATCATCGATACTGGGAAAGGAGAAGGTGGTCGTGCGGATAGGTCACGGCGACCCCACAAACAGGGACAGAACAGTGCGCTCTGTATGGTCTACATGCGCTTATGTTGAAATGGTGGATGAGAGCAAGACAAGCAGGATGGCCGGCTCGGATGGCGAAGCCGCGGCTCTCATAGGGCGGACACCCGGAACACGGGTGAAGGATAAACCTGTGGTTTCGCCATCTGAAGGGGAGATAAGGGAGATACAGAGACGCAGCAGACTGAGAAGCGACGGTGAAACGACCATCTCTAGAAGTTACGCCAGAGCTGTCGCAAAAGGGAAGCTGACGATCGAAGAGGCTATCAGAGCCCAGCGTGCGGCAGACAGGAAGATCTGAAAACTTCTCCGTGCCTGATGCCTTATTCAATGAATGAACTTGCGCAGTGTTTCAGAAGAGATGTGTGTCAACAAGTCTGCTGGGACCTCCTACACTGCATCGAACAGTTTCGATGCCGGCTGAACGGATACGCTCCTCCACTTCCCTAATCTCGTCCACAGGGCAGTTGATGTAGACGGTTGCGCCGGTGTCAATCGAAAAGAAGGAATTCAACCCTTCCTTCCTCATCTCCCTTGTGATCTCAATGATCTTCAGTGTCTCCGGTTTCCACAGGATCATCCCGTTATTTCCAGTCATTGTTATGGCATGAAGCACAAGGGTATCCCTCTCGGCTATCCTGCCTATCTCAGAGACGTTGTGCGATCTTATAGCCCAGGTCATTTCTGCAAGCGCAGTGTGGAGGTATGCAAGTCTGCCCTGGTACAGGGGAGAGGAAAGCACCTCTCTGTGTGCATCCTCAGTCCTCTTGGTTTTCCTCACAATGGCAACCACGATACCCATCTGAAGCTCCTCCGGTGCCGCCAGTGAATATGCATAACTGTCGCTGTCGCTGCTTCCCGCTTCCCATCTTGCAAATCCGCCTGCAACAGATCTTGTCGCCGAACCCGCGCCAAGTCTGGCAATGGCAGAAAGCTGCCTTCTGTCAATCTCCAACCGTGCAGCACTGCAAGCCGCTGTGGCGAGAGCGGCAAATCCGGAGGCTGAGGCACCCAGTCCTATCCCTGATTCGAAATCACTTTCCGACACTATCCTGAAATTGTCTTCAATCGATGCCATCTCCCTGATTCTATCCATTACAGCCATGACCCTCTCCAGCGGACGGCCTGAAACCCTCTTTCCATCAATTTCGACGCTGCTCCTCTCAAAATCACCGAATTCAACAGTTGTTGTTGTCTTGAGCGGTGCTGTGGCAACGGAGATGGAATCATGGAATGGAAGGCGCAATCTCTCATCCCTCAGGCCATGGTATTTTATCAGACCCTGCATCGGATGTGCAATCGCTGTTGCCTTTGATGACACAATGACACCTCATACGTCTATGATGAAACGTGCATAACCCTTTTCGATATTTAACTCAAACATGTGGTAGGTAATGGCCTTCACATCGTTCTTTAGCCTGTGCCTCCTTCTATCCATCCTCTCCCCCCTCACTGTTGAATTCAGCCTGTTTCCCTCAATCCTGACTGAAAATTCGCTGAAGAGCAGAGACATGGCGCTTTCCAGGAAGAGCAGTTCGTTGAGATAATCCATGAGCAGATTTTCCAGCGATCGCGCCCGCGCGACGATATTCTCCTCGCCTGTCGGCTTAACAGTTGTTATGTCCGCAATCTGATCAAACAGCGCGTATGCTGAATTTTCAAAGATCTCTTCAGCGCTGTTCCCGTACGCCATTATCTGAATGTCAGCTGTATGGTCAAGGAGCCTGTATCTCACGTCCTCTCATACGTTCTATTCAGAAATTAAACTATCCTCGGCCACGAACAATTTATCTATCCATCGCTTATCTGCCGAGCATGGATAGCAGATATTCACGCCTTTTCAAAATCCTCAATGGGAAGGTTGAGGCTGTGGTGATAGCGAACGGCCATGACAATCTCATAGATCACAATTTCAGGTACTTTGTCGGCGCTCATTCAGGCATATTTGAGGGATCTGCTGCTCTTGTGAGCAAACGGGGAGTTTCTGTATTTACGAGTCCTCTGGAGGCTCCAGCCCTTGCAGGACTGGACGTAAACACCACTGTCGTCAGTAACAGTTCTGATATGCAGTCAAAGCTTGCAAAGGCACTGTCACGCTTCGATACGATTGGCATGAATTTTCCCGCCCTGACACACACCTCCTTCATGACCGTTAAAAGGGCATTCAGAGGCAGGATATACGACTGTTCCACTGAGATCGCCAAGTGCAGGGCAGTGAAGGATGAGAGAGAAATTGCCAGCATTTCAAAATCATGCAGGATTGCATCCCGCGTTGTCGAGCGCATACCTGAAATGCTTGCAGAAGGAGTCACTGAGAGAAAGCTCTCGGCGCTCATATCAAAGGCTCTTTATGATGAGGGAAGCGAAGCTCCATCCTTCCCACCGATTGTTTCCTTCGGGAAGACAAGCGCCATACCGCACTATTCTCCAGGTGACCTGAGGCTCAGGAAAGGGCAGTTCGTCCTCACAGATTTCGGTGGAACGTACAGGAGATACTGTTCTGACATCACCAGGACATTCGTTTACGGGAGAGCGGACGAAAGGCAGAAACGCCTGTATCAGACTGTGCTCAATGCCCAGAAGGCAGGCATTTCCGCGATCCGCAGCGGCGCAAGGGAATCGGCAGTGGACGCGGAGGCGAGAAAGGTCATCGATGCAGGTGAGTTCAAGGGAAGTTTCATTCACAGTCTCGGGCATGGCCTTGGACTTCAGGTGCACGACGGGCTGCCCACTCTCTCCCCATCCTCAAGCGGTACACTCGATGAGGGAATGGTGGTTACAGTTGAGCCTGGAGCATATATTTCAGGTTACGGCGGTGTCCGTATAGAGGATGACGTTGTCGTCCGTAAGTCGGGAGCACGTGTTCTCACTGATGCGCCAAGGGAACTGATTGAATGCTGAACAGTTTTTTTCCGTGACCTTGTTTCGACCTGCGGCCGTAGAATCAGAACGTTCCGGCAACTCAGTTCCGTCCTCTTTGCCGCTTCAGTTAAGTATTTGTTCAATTTAGGAGATGGCTGATACGATGGATGGAACAAGGGACGGAAACGGAGGAGATCCCTCCGTAATTGACAGTTCGCCGGTCGAAGTTCTTGTCGAACTGCCCTGCATTGCCTGCGGTGAGAGGAAAATGATCAATACGCTCACATCGCTCACACTCCCTTATATTGGCAGGGCGATGCAGACAACATACGTCTGCGGCTCATGCGGTTTCAAGCATTCTGACCTGATAATACTTGAAAACAAGGGACCCACAAGATTCGAACTTTCGGTCGAATCCGCCCGCGCGCTTGATTCCAAGATTGTCAGATCCAATTCAGGAACAATCAGGATACCTGAGATAGGTACAAATATTGAGCCCGGAACGGCTTCTGAATGCTTCATTACCAATGTGGAGGGTGTTCTTAACCGTATAAGCGATGTCGTCAGTTTGGTCAAGATGGATGCGGAACAGGACGTATATGAAAGATGTGAGAGACTGCTTGAAAGGATAGACCGGATGAAGGAAGGGAATGAACCGTTCCATCTTGTTGTGGAGGACCCCTACGGCAACAGCGCCATAATAGGGAAAGACGTCTCTGTTACAGAGCTGGATGAGAATCAGGCACGTTTGCTGCAGACCGGTGAAACAACCTTTAACATAAGTTCCGGCGGTCCCGGCGGCTTTATGAACACTGGCCCTAAAAGACAATAAACTCCCGCGCAATTTTCATCTCGCCTTTCAGGACTGTCTGGGGGAGATGCAGACGAATTCTGCGACTGTTTTGTGCAACATCCCTGCCAGTCTCAGGAAAAGGGTATGAAATACAGTATGAATGAAGTTCCGCCATTGCTATCGCCCGGGACATTTTCCACCAGTTCTATTTCGGCACCGATGCTGTCCATGATTTCCTTTACTAGCGAGAGACCAAGGCCCGTTCCGCCTGTCGCAGTATGGAATCTGTTAAATACCGTTGCAAAACGGTTGCGTGGAATGCCTCTGCCATTGTCTGTGACCCTGACGCATACTGTTTCCCTTCCTTTGCGGCTGCATTTTTGCGCTGTGACTTCCACAACTACCTGTGCCTTGTCGCAATATTTTGCAGAGTTGGAAAACAAGTTGGAAAACACTTCACCGATCAGGCTGTTTCCGACAAGAACTGTCGGGCTGGTGTCAAGGCTGAACATGAATCGTATGTCCCTGGAGGGAAAGCTGAGCTTTACTATTGAGGCAGAATTCTCCAGAACCTCACGAAGGTCGAAGGATGTCAGTTCCAGCGTCCCGCTCTCTATCTTGAAGATCTTCAGCACATTTTCAAGAAATTTAAGGGAGGCATCTATCGAACTCTCTATATTCGCGATGTAATCCAGATCTTTGGCTGGGACATTCTTGTTGGCAGAAAGATCCGAGCGAAGCAACTGAAGAAAAACGCGCATTGCCTGAAACATATTCCGCAGGTCATGTGAAACAAGTCCGGCCCGCATTTCGGCAAGCTTTTTGCCTTCGTTCAGGTCGGATCTGAGGCGATAAAAATCAAATCCTGCTGCAATCAGCATTGCAATCGTGTCTATCACCTCGGTATCCATTGAGTCAAAAGAGTTTTTTTGATTTGACTGCACATCGAGGACTGCAATAACCCTGTCGTCCTGCATTACTGGCACTGCATATTCGCTTTGGGTGTCTGAACCGATCAGATCCACATATGCCGGCTCGGCAGTTACATCATTCGCGAGCAGCGGTTTGCCGGTTCTGGCAACGGTCCCTACAATGCCAACTCCGAACCGCAGAACATCGTTCGAACTCAGTTCTTTCTCCTTCCTTCCTCTCCAAAGGAAATTGCGTGGTACGAGGATGTCATTTTCTTCGACACTCCAAAGCGAGACATTATCGAATCCCAGTTCATCCGTAATCAGCCTGATTGCATTCGAGCGCAGTTCCGCCAAATCCGATGCCGAGAAAATCCTTTTCACCGCATGTGTGATCGACAGGAGCTGCATTATCATCTTTGCGCGCTTTACCGACGTTTCACGCTGATACGCCGCAAGTCCCAGTGCAAGGGCAATCGATTTGAGCATTATGATTTCATATCCTTCCCACCATTGCCGTCCTGCTTCTCTGATGCCTAAAAAATGGAATCTGCCGTTTGGCGCCCTGAAGATGGCCCCACCACATGGAACGGCCGAAACCTCCTTCAATCTTCTGCCTGCCGCCGTACGGTCGGAAGAACTGATGAAAACGTCCGGTTCATCCAGCATCAGTTCCCTTACGCTGAAATTGAGTCTTGGCGGCATGGATCCGGCTTGTATCCCGCATGGCACAACCTCATCTTCAAGCTCCCAGTCATCCCCATCCATTGAGGTGTAGCTGAAACATCCTGCGTCCTTAATTCCGGAGGAAATGGCAATAACAATGCCTGCCGAGAGTCTTGCAGGTGTCTCTCTCCTTAAACTATTCTGCACCTGATTCATCAACTGATAAGTGTGTTTCTCCTCTTCCGCATACCACGTGTAATCCATGAAATTACCCCACAACACGAACAGCAGCGATAGCCAAACCAGTAAACTGGACACCCACCATGCGAGATCGAGCTTTCTGGTAGACATGAAGTGAATCATTGTAGAAAAAATGAGCAGAAACGAAAATGCGATCAAGCCATGGAAGCTGTAGCGAAACGGCTTGAACGCATGATGCCTGAGCTTGAGGATGAGAATGAGCGCTATTGAGATAACTACAACATGGGCAAGTGTGTCAACCACATTGTTGGACATAAACGTGAAGACGCCAGTGGACATGTTGTGAAGGGAATAAAGAAACGCTAATGTCATCACAGTTGGCGCCGACATCCATAAAAACATCAGATTCGTCGGCCATTTTTCCCTCCTGTCACTTAACGGGATGCCGGCTGCCAGCACAATGATGGTTGCAAGCCCGATAATCGGAAAAACAATATCCGATGCGGCATCGGAAAAATATACAGATATGGCAGTACTGATGAGAAGAAACTGGAGAAATGCCGCGGCCGAGATTAAGTCGTACCTGAGTTCAAGTTCTTTGTATCTGAGCAGATAAGCCGTGCATATTGCGGATGTCATTATGATCAGATACACGACAGAAGCAAGGTCGACACCCACGTCCATCGAACTGGAGCCGAGAGAAACTCCAAAGGCAGCCATGAGGATAACAATGCCTGTCGGCACCGCAGTGGCAATTACGGGCGGATACCAGAATTGAAGATAATTCCAGATTCTTCTACGGATGCCTCTCACTGATATCTCACTCTCTACTGCATACGGACCGCCGAGTGACCGAATGTGTTCCCGTCCGCTAATCAGTCGAATTCGTTATGGTTGGTATTTAATAAATTCGGCAATAATTCTGTATCATGCAGCTCTGGCGTTTATGCAGACGTCGGGGGATTAACCAGGAAAGTGTGTCTTTATTTTTCAGATGCTCTGGCGACAGGAACCTGATCGACCATAGAACATGGACGGTAAACCCGGAACAGTCCCCTGACCCGTCCTGAGCATCGTTTTTATATCACTAAGGTGAATTGGGCCGTTAATGCCACCATAGCTCAGGCGGTAGAGCGGCTGACTTGTAATGTCCGCAAGATATCAGCAGGTCGGGAGTTCAAATCTCCCTGGTGGCTATCAAGAAAGGTTACATCATCAGCGGAAGCCTGTCTGATGGAATGGACAGTTGCCGCAGATTGTGTCATTTCGAAAAGGATTAATTGGCAATCCTCCTATGGAGCACCATGAAAGAGAACAGTGAAGGTCGCCGGCTGCACCATTTATGGGATACCATCCAGTCATTCAGGGACAGCAGCGATGCGCCAGTTGAATTCTATTCACTTCCCGCGCTTGAGAAGGCAGGTGTGGGTCATGTATCAAGATTGCCGCTGTCGTTGAGAATTGTCCTTGAATCGCTGCTGCGAAATCTGGACGGTTCTGTGATAAGGGAGGATAATGTCACGTCTCTCGCAAACTGGAACGCAGCGGAGCCTGTGGATGAGGAGATCCCCTTCAAAGTGTCAAGAGTCCTGATGCAGGACTTCACCGGCGTGCCTGCAATTGTCGATCTTGCGGCAATGAGGGATGCCGTTTCAAAGCTCGGTTTTGATCCAGGCCTCGTTCAGCCTCAGGTTCCGGTAGATCTTGTCATAGACCATTCTGTTCAGGTCGATTCTTTCGGTTCACCCGACTCATTCATAATCAACCGCGAAATGGAACTGAAACGGAACCATGAGAGGTATTCATTTCTCAAATGGGCCTCAGGAGCCTTCCGTAATTTCAGGGTCATGCCGCCTTCGCTTGGCATAGTTCATCAGGTGAATCTCGAGTACCTTGCCACCTGCGTATCTGTCACGGAATCAAGTGGCCGTAATGTTGCCTACCCTGACACCCTCGTGGGCACAGACTCTCATACAACTATGGTCAACGGCATAGGCGTCCTCGGCTTTGGTGTTGGCGGTATAGAGGCTGAGGCTGCCATGCTGGATCAACCCGTTACGTTTGCGCAACCTGAGGTTGTTGGAGTCCATCTGACAGGGAGCTTGAGGGAAGGTGTGACTGCAACTGATCTAACACTCACCATGACACAGCTTTTGAGAAAGGAGAACGTTGTTGGCAAGTTTGTTGAATTCTACGGAGAGGGTGTGAGTAAACTCAGCATTCCTGACAGGGCAACCCTGTCAAACATGTGCCCTGAATATGGCGCAACCATCGCACTCTTCCCTGTTGATGATGAAACGCTTTCGTATCTTCTCGCGACTGCGCGCGACAGGAAACACGTCGAGAATGTCAGGCGCTACTATGAGGCACAGCAGTTCTGGAATATTGATTACTCAAGGGTGGAATACAGCACGAGGATTGAATTTGATCTTTCGTCCGTGGAACCGAGTGTTTCCGGACCTAAACTCCCGCAGTCCCGTGTTCCTCTTGGAAAAATAAGGGAGAACTTTCTCTCACAGCTCTTCTCTGTTAATGCAAATTCCCACAGCAACTCTGCTCGCTCAAATCTCACCTATGAAGGGGGCCTTCCGGCGCCGGAGGTAATGAAATTCAAGAGTGAGGCAACTGAAATGAAAAGTGTCGAAATTGAATATCCACCGGGCTCCAGATCAGTTCTTTCCGATGGTGATGTTGTCATAGCAGCGATTACAAGCTGCACCAACACAAGCAATCCCGAGGTGATGGTGGCTGCGGGTCTTCTCGCAAGGAAGGCGGTCGACATGGGACTGGCAGTGCAGAAGAAGGTAAAGACCAGTCTGGCTCCGGGTTCAAGGGTTGTCACCGACTATCTGAAGAAAGCAGGTCTCATGGAACCACTTGAAAAGCTCGGTTTTTATCTGGTCGGCTACGGATGCACAACATGCATAGGGAACAGCGGGCCGCTTCCCGAACCGGTGTCCAAGGCAATAAACTCCGGCAAGCTCTCCGTCTGCAGCGTACTTTCTGGCAACAGGAACTTCGAGGCGAGGATACACAACGATGTCAGGGCAAATTATCTCATGTCACCACCTCTGGTCGTCGCCTTTGCCCTGGCAGGGACTGTTCTGAAGGATATAACAACCGAGCCCTTCGCCAGGGGAGCAGATGGAAGGGATGTCTACTTGAGAGACATATGGCCTTCCTCCGCGGAGATCCGTGATATAATGGCTAGAACAATCACACCTGATATGTACAGGGAAAGGTACTCAAACTTCCAGAACGCCAATGAAGAATGGAACAGCCTGTCGGCCCCATCAGGTGTTCTTTACAGATGGGATGAGAAGAGCACCTACATCCAGCATCCGCCGTTCTTCGACGGATTCGATATTCGCGGGCACAAACCTATTTCAGGCATTACAGGTGCGAGGGTCCTGTGCTATTTCGGTGACTCGGTGACCACGGACCACATATCCCCTGCTGGCGCATTTTCTGCGGACACACCCGCAGGAAAATATCTGCTGGAACATGGTGTCCACCCTTCGGACTTCAACACCTATGGGTCACGTCGCGGAAATGACAGGGTCATGATGAGGGGGACATTTGCCAACAGGAGAATCAAAAATCTGCTCGTGCCGGGCACGGAGGGTGGTTTCACGCTCCATTATCCGGATGGCGAGAAGATGACAATATTCGATGCTGCAATGAAATACGCGACCGAAAAGGTCCCTCTAATAGTTATTGCGGGGGCCGAGTACGGCACTGGAAGCTCTAGAGACTGGGCTGCTAAAGGCCCAATGCTTCTGGGTGTTCGGGCTGTGATTGCAAGAAGTTTTGAGCGTATTCACAGGAGCAACCTTGTAGGGATGGGCATACTCCCGCTGCAGTTCAAAGAAGGGGAGGACGCCGCATCGCTCTCAATGGATATGTCGGGCACCTTCTCCATAGAGATAGGTGAGAATCTGAAACCCAGGGACAGGGCCAGGGTGCTTTACACGGATACGGCGGGCCGGAGCAGGACTGCAGAACTTGATGTTCGTCTGGACACAGAGGTGGAGCTTGAATATTACAGGGCAGGAGGCATACTGCACTACGTTCTAACGCGACTGCTGTCAGATGCCCACAAGCGAAATGCAATTGTTTAATTGCCCGGTGTCATCTGGCATGAGATATGCCTGAAAAGACTGATGATGTCAGCTCACTCGCGAGCCTGTCTTCAATCATACGTGGAGATCCTTTTCTTGGGCACCTTGGAGTTGAAGTGCTTGAAGTCAGAAAGGGATATGCAAAGCTCAGGATGCCGGATAGTGAAGTGGTTCTCAGATACGGTGGCATAGTGAACGGTGGTGCAGTATGCACACTTATTGACGCAGCGGGCGGGACAGCGACAGCAACCGTCAATCAGGGAAAGAATCAGGTCACGGTAGAGCTGAAGGTCAATTTTCTCGAAACAGTACCAAGAGGGGATATGGTGTGTGAGGCAAAGGTGGTCAGAGGTGGGAGAAATATAGTGGTTGCCGAGATGGACCTCTTCGACAGAAATCAGAGGCTGTGTGCAAAGGGAATAGGTACCTGGATGATACTTTATGATGCAAAATTCAAGGTATAGATGAGGATGAACACAGTTGCCAGTCCATCCAGAATTCGGCACAGAACTCATGCTTCAATGACTAAACTCACACTGGAAAAACGTGCCGCCGAAGTCATAAGCTTACTGAAGAAAGCCTACCCTGCGGCTCGATGCGCGCTGAACTTCTCCTCACCTGAGGAACTGCTTGTTGCAACCATACTTTCGGCACAGTCCACCGATAGCACTGTAAACCTTGTAACACCTGTTCTCTTCTCCACCTTTCCTGTACCTGATCGACTTGCAGGTGCACCCATATCTGACATTGAGCGGATAATAAAGCCGTGCGGTTACTATCATCAGAAGGCCAGGTACATCAAGGGGACGTGTGCAATGCTTTTGAATGAATACGGCGGAAAGGTTCCACGGAGTCTGGATAAACTGCTCTCCCTCCCTGGTGTTGCAAGGAAGACAGCGAATGTTGTTCTTTCTGTCGCCTTCGGCATCAATGAGGGTATAGCAGTAGACACGCATGTGCTCAGGCTCAGCGGTAGACTCGGATTCACCTTTTCCAGCAATCCTGTGATCGTCGAAAGAGAACTTATGCAGATTGTTGAACGGAAGAACTGGGGAGATTTCACAACACTGCTCATAACGCATGGAAGGAAAATATGCACCGCTCGAAGGCCACTCTGCGGGAACTGTACGCTGAACAGGGTATGCCCGTCAGCATTCACATTCTCTCCAGCACAGGCAATTCATCATCGGCGCAGAGGTGCCTGATGCTCAGTATCCTGACAGCGTCCCCTGGTTCCTCACAAAATTGAATGCTCTCCTGAAGAGGTATAGACCAAGCGGCAAGGTTACGATGCATGCTATACCCAGGTACTCTATGAGCGGCAATATGGTACTCACTGATGAGGCGTCAAGCATCGTGAACCTCAGAGCCTCAAGACCGTATGTAAGGGGAAGTGCATAGGCTATTGCTCTAACTGAAGCAGGAAGTATTGTCACAGGGAAGACGACGCCTGAGATGAATATGCTGAAAGTGCTGAAGAAAAGTGAGATCGGGTTTCCCTGCTTTGCGAAGAGTGTGTAAGCAGCCGCCATCATGCCTATGCCACCGTTACTCGCAAGTATGAGAATTACAACGATCAGTGTGCCCGCCACATCCACATGCAGATGCACTCCTAGCAGGAATGTGCCAATGGAGAGAACAATCACTGCTTCCATCGAATTGAGCAGAATTGGCCAGAGAAGGGTATAGAGCAGTATTGCTCCCGGCCTTGTAGGCGAGAGCATCAGGTGTTCCAGCGTGCCCATCTCCTCCTCTGTCCTTATCCTCTGCGAAAGAGAGGCAACCATTGCACTGACATAACCCTGGAATGCAAGTCCGATTACAAAGAAAGCGATGTATGAACCGCCGAAGACGGATACTGAGGAAGATATCTGACTGGTCAGGTATGATGCAACAAAGAAGTAAAGGAAAACGGGAAGTACCCACTGCAGTACTGTGAATATCGCCTGCGATTTGTATGTTGTCCATATCCTGAGACCCCTTATGAAGGTGAAGAGGTAAGCCTTTCTCAATATTGTCCGATAGCCTGGCATTCAGTCACTCCTTGTCTTTGTTATGAAAAGCTCCTGAAGTGACTGCTGGATGATCCGGGCAGAAGTAATAGGAACTCCGCTTCCCCTCAGCCTGTCTATGGCACTGTTGAGTTCTGTAACTGCGTCATCACATTCTTTGATATAGTGTGCCCCCTCTCCGTCAATAGTCTTTCTCGCACCTGGAAGCACCTTTGTCATATCCACAAAGGCGGAGTCATTCAGTGTGATTTCTATTATGCCCTTCATCGTGTTTTTGGAAGGAGGTTTTCCGGAGAATACGAGCTGTCCGCCTGAAAGTATGAGGACTCTGTCAGCGAGTTTTTCCGCGTCCTCCAGATTATTTGTGCTAAGCAATACAGCTTTCCTTCCGCTCTTTCTCATCCGCCTGATTATGGAAGAGACCTCCTCCGCAGATGAAGGATCCATGTTGCTCGTGGGCTCGTCAAGAAGCATCACTTCCTTATCGATTGCAATTGTTCTCAGAAATGCCAGTTTTCTCCTCATCCCGGTGCTCATGTACATATAGGAAATGTCCATTGCCTTTCTCATCGAAAGGGCGTCAAGGTACGGCTCGACATTTTCTCTCACCTCGTCCATTCTCATGCCGTAAAGGCCGCAGAAAAAACGCAGATTCGACCACCCGTCAAGTCTGTAATAGAAGGACCGCTCACTGTTCGTGGTAAAGGTAACATGCGAACGCACCAGCGTATCCTGTTTTGTGACGTCATAGCCCATGACCTTCACGCTGCCTGATGTAGGAGAAATGAGAGTGGCAATTATCTTCAGCAGCGTTGTCTTGCCCGCGCCGTTTTCGCCCAGCAGGGCTATTACCTCCCCTCTTTTAGCTTTGAATGTTATTCCTGAAAGGGCGGTCCCTCCTCTTCCGCCTCTCCTGAGTCCAATTGATTTTGGAAAGATTTTTGTGAGATCCTTCACTTCAACAATTTCATCTGTTTCAGTCAAATCTATCATGCCGGCGTCGTAAACTGTAAATTTAATCTGTTCATCATATATTACTTTAGTTCTTTCATTCTATGACAGCATCAGTCATTCCAGAGAATAATGACGCCGTACAGAATATTGAGTAGAAACAGGGGATACCTCCACGCCTACCTTTAGAGATGAGTCATGGGGGTATCAAAACAAGATTGGATCAGTCGATAGAAGAAACTTTGAGGGAAGAACTCGAGCATGCAACTGGAATCTAACGGTACGGGTTCTGACAACAAAATATGGCCACATCATAGACTTGAAGGCGCAATGGGACATGGAGAGCACTCTAAGGACGCACATCTTATGGCCGTATCAGCAGTATGCTGGCATTGCACTCTTATGCAAAGGACAGCAGTGCAAGGAGTATCGAAGGAATAGTTGGGGGATTGTTCCATCCTAAAGGAAAAGGGATGTTCCTGACAGGGGAATCGACAAATGGCCTGGCAGACCGTTGAAGATCGATATATGGTAATCTTCTTACACGCTATGTTCTCCAACATGAGAACAGGGACTGTTGAGAAGGATTGTGTAAGCTCTTCACCGTGCATAAAAAGTGGAAGGATGGAAGAGACACTTGTTTTCTACCTCAATCCCGCTGAGTCATCAGCCATCCGGGAGTCACTGCAAAGTGATTTGAAGAGGACAGGAGTCAGAGAGGTGCTACTCTTCACAGATGGAAGGCGACGAAAGACTTGAGTAGACATCCGGACAATCGTCAGGCAAACTAAATATCTCAGCCCCATTCTTATTTCTCAGGTCCCAGGTGCCTGTTATAGCGGTTCCTGGCTGACTGCCGGATTAAGGATAGCATGTATCTGCCTTCTTACCGGAAATATTTTCAGCTGCTCAGTCCAACTCATGGGTACCTCAGAAAGTCATCATTAAAGACAGTACCTCCGGTTCACTGCCTTCGATGGCCGTTGTTCAGAGGAATGAAGCTCAGCGATAAACAATTAATTGAGCGTCATTATGTAACCTGTGCGGTGTGATAGACTGAAAAGAGGAACTGCTTCACAAAAAGACAGCCTGCGGATTCTGCGAGAAGACATCATTTCCTGCAGGAAGTGTCCGAGGCTTGTGAGATTCAGGGAGGAGATTGGAATGAGAAAGGTAAAGAGGTTCGCTGAATGGACCTACTGGTCAAAACCTGTACCAGGTTTCGGCGATCCTGATGCTGAACTTGTTATAATTGGTCTTGCACCTGCCGCTCACGGTGGTAACAGGACCGGCAGGGTTTTCACAGGTGATCTCTCTGCCAAGTTTCTTGTGAGCTGTCTCTATGAGGCTGGTTTTTCAAATCAGCCGCGTTCTGAAAATATAGATGATGGCCTGAGGTTACTGAACGCATATATGCTCGCTGCAGTGAGGTGCGTCCCGCCCAACAATATTCCAACCAGAGAGGAAGCTCTCAACTGCTTCCCCTTCCTGAAAAGGGAAATGAGGCTTCTCAGGAAAACGAGAGCAGTACTCCTCCTTGGAAAATTTGCATTTGATTCATACATCCGCTTTCTGAAGGAGGAGTTCGGATGCGAAGTTTCGGGCATGCGTTTCAGACATGGTGCGGTTTATTCAGTGAAGGGGCAGCCAAAGATGTATGTTTCCTATCATCCGAGTCCCAGAAATACGAATACGGGAACGTTAACAAGAACCATGTTCATTGAGCTGCTGAACAGGGTAAAATCGGAGTGGTGAATAACTTGTATGGAAGGAAGGAAGGTGTCATCCATGAAAGAGTAAAGAAACGGAAATTGAATTTCAGCCCAATCCATCTCAGGAGTGCTGAACTGATGCTCATCAGGATTCCGCTGCTGAATCCCTTTGAGACAAGCTTCGGCCGAACAAGTGTGAAGGAGGCGGTGATTGTCAGACTTGATTCAGGGGACTCGCAGGCGTACGGCGAATGCACTGCGGAGAGGGAACCATATTACTCATACGAATTCAACTCAATGTCGTGGAAGGTCATTTCAGATTTGATACTGCCTATGCTTGCGGGCGCCGAAATCAGCTCCCCTCTGGACTTCGGAACGCTCACTCACAGGGTGAGAGGGCACAGCATGTCAAAGGGTGCAGTGGAGATGGCTCTCTGGGACCTGTTCTGCAGATCAGCCGGTATGCCTCTTCACAGGGCAATTGGTGGCGTCAGAAAGAGGATTGAATGCGGGATCAGCATAGGAATCCAGGACTCTGTGGATACACTGATTTCCACAATTGCAAGGAGTCTTGACCAGGGCTACAGGCGTATCAAGATAAAGGTAAAGCCTGGATGGGATACGGAGGTTCTGGAAAGAGTGAGAACTGAATTTCCAGACATACCACTTCAGGTAGACGCAAATGCCGCCTATTCTCTACACTCCATCAGAACGCTGAAGGATATGGACAGGTTCAACCTGACCATGATTGAGCAGCCGCTTGATTACGACGACCTCCTGGAGCATTCAATCCTGCAGCGAAGGATCAGAACGCCAATATGCCTCGATGAGAGCATCAAGGGTGACGAAAGCGTGAAGCTCATGCACAGGCTTGGTTCAGGGCGGGTTGTAAACATAAAGGCAGGACGTGTTGGTGGCATAGCAGGCTCCCTTTCCGTGCACGACACTGCAATGGAGCGCAACATACCGGTATGGATAGGCGGGATGCTCGAGACCGGCATAGGCAGATCATTCAACGTGGCACTGAACACTCTGCCTGACGTGAGATTCCCCGGAGATACGTCGCCAAGTTCGCGTTATTTCAGGAGGGATATAATTGTGGAACCGTTTGAGATGGACAGCAAGGGAAGAATGCCAGTCCCTTCGAAGAACGGTTCCGGTATTGAGGTGGACGAAAGGGAACTTGAAAGGTGGACTGCAAAGAGGAAGATATTGAAGCTTAGCTGAGGTCTTGCCGCCTCCCACTGAATCCGCGCCCATATCTGTCAGGGACACTTCCGCCACTGTGCAAATGGAGCCGGGAAGGAGATTTGAACTCCTGTCTGCAGATACCTGCTGTTACGGTAACTGCAGTCTGCCACATGGCCGCTCTGTCATCCCGGCCCATAAGTCCGACATGCTTCGGGCTTATAACACTTTTATCGGCTCTTCAACGCTGTCCTCTGCTCGCGATATCCTTCCTTCCTGAAAAGAGCCTCGCAGCTATCCGTTCGGCCTCGGAATACGGGTTCTCCTCTCTCCTGAGTATTCTTTCGAGCATCCTGTCTAATTCCTCTTCTTCAATTGAACTGAATGCCTTTCTCGCCATTTCCCTCGTGACAAGTTCCTGTATTTCTCTCCTGTACTGTTCCTTCTTCCTCTTTATGAGACGCTCCGAACTCCGTGCGTACTCATCGTGTTTCCTGATGTTTCCAACAAGCTCATCGATGCCCCGGCTCTCCCTGGCATTTGTCTGCATAACCGGCGGCTTCCATCCTTCCCAGTCCTCCACAAGATCGAGCATGGACTGTATGTCGCTAACTGTCCGCATTGCACCCGGGAGATCGCATTTATTGACGACATATATGTCGGCTATCTCCAGCAATCCAGCCTTGATTGACTGTACTTCATCCCCTGACCCGGGCATAGTCGCTACTACGATGGTGTCCGCCATGCCCATGATGTCAACCTGTGTCTGACCTGCTCCCACCGTCTCAACAATTATCTGATCGCAGCCCATCGCGTCCAGGATCCTTACAGCGCTCCCTGTTTGGGAAGAAAGGCCACCGCTTCCTCCCCTGCTCCCCATACTCCTTATGAAAACACCCGGATCCGCGAAAAGCTCCGTCATCCGTATCCTGTCTCCGAGGATGGCGCCCCCAGTTATCGGGCTCGTGGGATCAACAGCCACAATACCCACCCTCCTGCCTTCGGACCTAAGCCTTTTGGTGATTTCGAGGACAATGGTGCTCTTCCCTACCCCTGGTGCGCCCGTAACACCCAGAACAGGAACACCTCTTGTTTTGGGATAGAGCGACTTCAATGCCTTCTCGTAACCTTCCTCCTCATCTTCGACAAGTGAGATCAACCGTGCCGCTGATCTCCTGTCCCCTTTCAGTATGTGTGAAACAAGTTCATCATAATCCAAGATTCTCTCTCCGATTTACTTCCTGGGCTTAACGTTCTCCTTGTGGAACCTGACAATTTCCTGTATCGGTGTTCCAGGTCCGAATACTGCGGCAATGCCGCATTTCTTCAGTTTCGGAATATCCTCTTCAGGTATTATGCCACCTGCCGTAACAACAACATCCATGCTGTTCTCTTTAACCAGTTCCATTACACGCGGAAACAGGACATCATGTGCACCAGAAAGGCAGCTCAGTCCTATTGCGTCGACATCCTCCTGAAGCGCTGTCTGGACTATCTGTTCTGGTGTCTGGTGCAGGCCAGTGTATATGACCTCCATACCGGCATCCCTCAATGCACGCGCTACAACCTTCGCGCCCCTGTCATGTCCGTCGAGACCCGGCTTTGCAATCAGTACTCGTATCTTTCTTGGCATATTTCCCTCATATTATGTGCTGTTCCCTGTACTCTCCAAAGACCTCCCTCAGAACAGCTGTTATCTCTCCCAGTGTAGCCTTCGCCTTGACAGCATTGATTATTGCCGGCATTGTGTTCTCATTCCCCTCCGCAGTCCTCCTCAGTTCAGACATTGCATTCTCGTATCTCTGCCTGTTCCTGCTTTCCCTCAGTTTCCTGAGCCTTGCGATCTGCCTTTCCTCACCCTTTGGATCTAGCCTCAGTATCGGTATACTGATATCCTCGCTGACAGTGTATTTGTTGACACCGACCACTATTCTTTCCTTCCTGTCAATCTCCTTCTGATACCTGTAGGAGGCTTCCGTAATTGCTTTCTGGAAATAGCCCATCTCGATTGCAGGGATTACACCTCCATATCTGTCAATGTCATCGAATATGTGATATGCCTCTTCCTCCATCCTGTCTGTGAGCCATTCCACGTAGTAGGCACCTCCAAGCGGGTCTACCACATTCGGAATACCGCTTTCGTGGGCTATTATCTGCTGTGTTCTGAGTGCTATCTTGACAGCCCTCTCCGTTGGCAGCGCCAGGGCCTCATCCAGCGAATTGGTGTGAAGTGACTGCGTGCCGCCAAATACCGCCGCCATTGCCTGAATTGCAACCCTGGCAATATTGTTCTCAGGTTGTTCTGCTGTAAGTGAACAGCCTGCCGTCTGTGTGTGGAAGCGAAGTTTCATAGCCTTTTCGTTCCTGAGGCCAAATCTCTCCTTCATCTCCCTCGCCCATATTCTTCTCGCAGCTCTGTACTTCGCTATCTCCTCAAAAAAATCGTTATGAGCATTGAAAAAGAAGGAGAGCCTCGGAACAAACATATTGGGGTCGAGTCCCCTCTCAATTCCACGTTTCACATATTCAAAACCGTCTGCGAGAGTGAACGCCAGTTCCTGCGTTGCTGTCGATCCAGCCTCCCTTATGTGGTACCCACTTATGCTGATGGTGTTCCACAGCGGAACCTCCTTCATCCCGTATTCAAAAGTATCTATGACAAGCCTCATCGACGGTTCGGGAGGAAAGATGAAGCTCTTCTGTGCTATGTATTCCTTAAGAACATCATTCTGAATCGTGCCCCGCAGCTTTTCCTTTCGTATACCCTTTGATTCGGCCGCAGCAATGTACATTCCCCAGAGTATGGAGGCAGGACCGTTAATAGTCATTGAGGTGCTCACCCTGTCAAGCGCTATTCCCCTGAAGAGTATCTTCATATCTTCAAGCGAGGAGACTGCGACACCGCACTTGCCGAATTCGCCTTCTGAATGTGGATCATCAGTATCATAGCCATAGAGCGTTGGATAGTCGAATGCGACACTCAGGCCGGTCTCTCCATGACTGAGAAGGTACTTGAATCTCCTGTTTGTTTCGAACGCACTTCCGAAGCCGGCAAACTGCCTCATTGTCCAAAGTTTGCCCAGATACATGTCCTCATGTATACCGCGAGTATAGGGATAATGCCCGGGATCACCAAGCTTCCACTGGTAGTCAAAATCTGATTCCGGAAGGTAAACAGGATCTATCTCCATCCAGGAGAGATTATAGAATCTGTTTCTCCTTTCAGGCCTGGCGGCCACGGCATTTGCATAATGCTCCCTCCTCCATCTTTCAGCCTGCTCCTCCAGATCACTGCGTGCCTGGTGCGTCTTTCTCTCCGCGACCGCTGTTACCATAGGTGTTCAAAAAGAGGTATGTAAATAAATCCTTTGCCCAATAACGTGTTCCATGCCGCAGCGCGAGCTGAGACACACTATATGCTCACTCGGCGTCCGCTCGGGGTCAGCCTGTATCTTCCGAAATCGGAGGTTGAGAGGAGTACGTTCGCGTCAAATACTGGACCGTCCACGCATGCGAGATGACCGTCAATTGAGCAAGCATCGCAGATGCCGAAACCGCACTTCATGTACCTTTCCACCGAAATTCTGGCTTCTACCCCCTTCTCATGTGCCATTTTTGCAATCCTGTAAAGCATTTTTTCAGGACCACATGCGATGAGAGTGCCATATCTCCTCTTATCCATCATCCTCTCCACAGCCTGAGTCACAAGCCCCTTCTCTCCGGCAGAACCGTCATCTGTTGTAACAACTGTTTCTGCTGCAGCATCTTCTATTCTCTCGGTAAAGAAGAGTTCATCTGCGCTCTTCGCTCCTATTGCAGCATCTACAGTGTGGTCTCTGGAAAACTCCTCAACTGCCGTAACCACGGATGCTATGCCTGTTCCTCCGCCTGCCACAAGAACTCTGCCTTCTTCTGCAGCGAAGCTGTTTCCAAATATCCCTCTTACGCCGATCCTGTCCCCGGAATGCATGAGTGAAAGTACAGAGGTTGTCTTGCCTACCGTCCTGAATGTGAATCCCTTCATTTTGCCAAGATATGAAAGGGACATAGGCACCTCATTCACACCGGGAACCCAGACCATAACAAATTGCCCTGGCAGTGCCCTTCTTCCATCAGCGTATCTGATTGTCCATACATCCCTGCTTTCGGAGAGTATGCTTTCAATACTGACAGTTCTAAGTTCGCCTGTGCGCAATGCCCCTCATCTCCTTCAGATCTGCAAATCCCTCTCTCTTCATGAATTCCCTGAGCTCTGAAACCACACTGCCGAAGACATTCACCCCAAGTTCCGATACCGCTGTGCCAATCTGGAATGCGGTGGCACCGGCCATTATGTATTCGGCAGCATCGGTACCGGTGTAGATTCCTCCCACACCTACTATGGGAATGGAACACCTTTCAAATGTCTCGTACACGCACCTGAGCCCCACCGGTTTTATCGCTCTCCCTGACAGGCCGCCAACGCCATTTGAGAGAACAGGCATCCTGAGATCTGCGGATATGGCCATTGCCTTCACCGTGTTTATGCACACAACAGCATCAGCTCCCGAGTCTTCGGCGGCTACTGCAAGTTCCGCGGTGCTCGCAACATTTGGAGTCAACTTTGCCCATACAGGGATGTCTATGGCCCCTTTCACTGCTGACACTACTGAACTAACAGCCTCAGGAGTGCTCCCTATCTCAGAACCAACTCCGTGCGCATGAGGGCAGCTGAGATTGAGCTCAACTGCCTCGGCGCCATATTCCTCCATTGCTCGTGCGAGTTTTGCAAATTCTGAGGGAGACGAACCGTATATGCTGCCAATAACTGTGACCTTCTCAGACACAAGCCTCTCCACAACCTCTCCGTAATCCATGATTCCGGGATTGGGCAATCCCATAGCGTTGAGCAAGCCTTCCTTCATCGAGAAGACAGTAGGATTAAGGTAACCTTCATTTGTTTCAAGCCCAATGGATTTTGTCACAACTGCGCCGGCACCTGCTTGATGGACTCTGAGCATCGAGGCAGCTGTCTCTCCCAGTATCCCGCTTGCAAGCATTGAAGGATTTCGGAGGCTGACTTTCCCTACTTTGCATGTCAGGTCAATATCTGCCACAAACCACAGTTAATCGTGAAGATTATTTTAACTATAGCAGTTAAAACAGGATGGTCCGGGCAACCCGCTCCCCTGTATCCGGTCCCGTAAATCCGCGAATTGCTCATGACGGGTCTCACAACAACATTTAAATCCCATGCGTCTATTGCTGCCACAAAATGTCATGGTACGAGAGGAAGGCAAATGAGAGCAGGAGTCTTTTCATTAGTCTGTGCGTTGAGCGGCAATAGTGCGGAAGCCGGTGATATAACCGCATCTCAGGGTACTGGCTCGGTCAAAACAGGAATGGGTGCGCGGCCGCCGGCAGGCAGATCGCGTACTGCTCTCATTGCTGTGATTGTTGTGGTGCTTATTGTGATAGCAGGTGTGGGTTTCTACTACATCACCCACAAGCCGTCCGTCACGAGCACCTCAGTCAGTGTATCGCCCTATTCAGATTATTCCTACGCAGTCCAGGGTACAGCTATCCAGTTTTCGGCTGGAACCACCGTTCCGTCAAGCAAGGTAAGCTATGTGCAGTGGAATTTCGGCAACGGTGTTTTGATGAACATATCGGGTTCCTCTGGACTTAGCATCCTTTACACCTATCCCAGCGCAGGTAATTACCTTGTTTACGTGAAGGTCGTCACTGATAGCGGGATGGTCGCTACAAATTCACTTGATCTCCTTCCCATCTCTATTTCACCTAGCGTTACGCTTTCAAACCTGTCGGAACAGTACCCTGCTGACATAGAGATATCCTACAGCAATGCAAACGCTGTGAATGTCAGCTACGGTTTTTCATCAATAACTCCTGTCCCCGGCGTATTCAACCTGACAACATTCCTCCCATCCAGCTTCAGCAGTTATCCTGTTGCCTCAGGCTGGTCGCTTCAATCAATCATATTCAGTGCAGCCGGCAAATCGGTAAGTTTCAATTCCACTGTTGTAAGCAACTCTTCGGACAGCTGGAATATCACATTCCGTTCCACAGGCATATACCCCGTCAATATCACGGCCGTCACCAATTCTTCATCTTCAACACAGTCGTGGCATTTCGTTCAAACGGTCGCTGTCGGAACGTTTTCTACGAAGCATATCTCCGGCTCGTCAAGCACAGGAATAGTAGATGCGACGTGGATTCCGGGCGGCTTTAGGACAATGGACACTGCACTTGCATACGACACCATCAGCAGCGAAGTCATACAGAATCTGTACCAGACACTTGTCTCCTTTACCCCAGGGACAAACCCGCATTCCTTCATACCTGTGCTCTCTCAGGAGGTACCGACTCTGAGCAATGGTCTCATAGCGCAGTCGACGGTGGGGAATGTCACCTATGTCAACTACACCTTCCCAATCAGGCAAGGAATATCATTTGCCAATGGTCAGCCGCTGACTGTGTACGACGTCTGGTTCTCATTTGTCAGAACAATGCTTTTCGCCAACGATCCGGGCTCTCCGGGATGGCTTCTTGCTCACGCTCTCATCCCAGGCGCAAGTGTTTACGGTCCGTTCAATCTCACGCCTTTCTGGATTGATCATGCGATCACAACCAACAGCACCTCAATAACATTCCACATCCTACCAACAACGAACCAGTCTCTATTCGGCATCTCCCCTGTCAACGGAACCAACGCAGGCTACTTTGAGACAGGTGTAAACATGAGCTCATCTGCGGCGCTTTCAGACGGTTATGCAGCAACTGAATATACCTCATATGGCTCGTCCACCTATTTCCTGCAGATACTTACCGGTACGGAAGCCTCTGTAATGGAAGCTTCATGGGCAGCTGCAAACGGCGCAGGAATACCTGCCAACACCACCACCGCTTATTACAACTACCAGTCCGAGGGAATACCTTCCAACTGGAACACAAAACTGCAGTTCAATTCTATGGGTACCGGACCGTACATAGTATCTGCAGTTATACCCGGACAACTTGTGAGGATGATTCCAAATCCTCATTACACTCCCACCATCGACTATCCTAACGTGACGTCACTGCCTTCATTCATTACAATTTACTATTACACATCGGAGTCGAGCGCACAGCTGGCATTTTCAAGCGGCGTTGCCTCCTTTGCTGAATACGCCTATCCTCCCTCAGCTACATCGCTAGTCTTCTCCATGATACAAAATGGGGAGGTCAAGTCTATCAGCGAACCACAAATAGCGACCAATTTCTACAATTACAATCTGCAGATCAATGTCTCCGGTCTCTCCTCTTCCGGATACCAGTATTCATTCCCTTCCTCGACTCTTCACAATCTGAGTGATGGAGTTGTTGTCTCCACGTTCTTTGCAAACACCAGTGTTCGAAAGGCTTTAACCTATGCATACAATCAGGCAGAGCTCATTTCGATGAATATTGCTGACGGAATAAGGTTTGCCGAGAATCTGACCGGTTATCTTCCGCAGGGACTTGGCAGCTACCCTTCGAATATCACTTCTCTCTCTCCGTACTACAATCTCACGCTCGCACGGGAGTTCTGGCAACAAACTCCATACACGAAGCTCGGACGAGGCTCAATCGTATTTCCGATATTCGATCCTCTGGGGATGCCGATAGAGGATGAACTGATACAGAGTTACTGGATTCCAGCAATTGAGAACATAACAAACGGTACAGTCAAGCCATATCTCGCAGACGTGACAGAATCAAATCTGTTCACATACGAATCGGTTGCTTCCGGCAGCTGTATCCTTCCCATTGCATGGGACGCATGGTATGCAGATTACCCTGTGTCTGAGGATTTCGCCGCCACGTTTGCCACACCGTTTGCACTCGATATGTATCCGTTCGGTGTCTATCCCGGCCCTGGATTCAACATTACAACCAACCCAGCCCAGTGGAAGCAGATATATCAGATGTGGAACTGGACAAGTCTTGCACTTAATGAATTGAACAGCACCCAGAGAGCGCTGTACTACTGGCACTCCGATTCAATCTTCACAAAGCTCGATCTTATTGTGGGCAACATACAGCCGCTCGGTGTCCTATACTACAGGTCCTGGATAAAGACAAGTTCACTCCTGTGGTCGATGAACCCGTCAACGACACTCTCATACATTGTTCTGTTTGCGGTACAGAAGGTGTAGAGTACTCTCAGCATCTTCAAACATTTTCCTACTTCTCTCCACTCTTTCTCTTCTCCTTTGTCAGATGGAGCTCACCGACTGATTACAGACAGTTTCGTCTAGAGCACCTTATTACCTTCCTGAGTGTATGTTCTGAAAGCAAGGCCCGATGTCTGTATCAGTAGACTGATGTCTGAAGAGTCCCTACTTCAAGTGAGAGGAAGGCGATGTTGAATAGTGTAAGTTCCACAGTGTTGTTTGATACAGTCAGCGAATATGCACCCCATGTCACGTAATGCATGCCACCTGAGCCTCCTCCTGGCGGCGATGGACCTCCTCCTGGAGGCGGTGGATTGGGCGCAGGACCGCCACCTCCAGACATATCAATGCAGCCGTTGCCCACAAATGCTATTCCAGGATCCTCTGTAACATTCTGGAGGGAAGAGAGCGAATGCTGGAGGTAGCTGGCCCATGCGAGCGCATAATCCGATCTTATTGTAAGATCCAGGACATTGATGCGGTTCAATCCTCTGTACTGTCCGACAACCACGCTGTTGTTTGAAAAATAGGAGGTGGATAGCGAGACCGGTCCGTTTCCTGCAGCAGAGAAATTCTGTCCTATGAGTGATACAAGGTTCAGTGTCACAGAGGCACCGCTCGAAGAACTGTTGACCGCCTTTATCTCTGGTCCATTCAAAAAGTAAGATTGTCCGCCCTGCGCAAGTATGATCCCTCCGCCCTGATAGATTACCGACTGGGGTGTATAGTAGCGGTTGCTCACCTGTGCTGCAAGGGAGCCAGACACTGTGTCATACTGTTCAACTGTCTGGAACTGTGGCCACCCAAAGGGCGCTGTGTCATGGGCGCCGTAGTCCTGTATGTATCCCTTGTCGTTCTTTCCGTTGAACTGGAAACCACAAGGATTGTTGCCGTCAAATACTTGGTTGTACGCACCATATGAGACATACCAGATTGTCTGGTTGCTCCCCTGGCCCGTGAAGTCAATTATATCATTGTTGCCGTATAGAAAGACCATAAGTGTAAAGTTGTTGAGAACCGGTCCACCGTTTCCTCCCACAAACACGTCAAAATCGTCACTCTGGACCCAGGATGAATTTATGATATAGCAGACTGAACTGTTCTGCGGAACATAGTATATGGGATTCTCGCTGTTTGCCGGTCCTGATCCCTGAACCGAATAGAAACTGTTGTTCTTGTCAGGTGAAAATGTGGCGTGAATGCCCACCTTGTTGCTTGAAGTCCCTGTGAAATTTTCGTAGAAGTCGTGCTGACAGGTTGGCATTGCAAGTGGCAGGCCCAAGGGATAACTTATTGACATGGAGAATGCGGAGGGAGAAAAGGAAAGCTGTCCCTGCGTTGGTGAGGCGAACGGCGCCGCCCCCTGCGTTCCGAGCACCAGCGTGGTGGTGAGCGGATAGTGCCACTTTCCTGACTCGAGGTTGTAGCTCTGTATCTGCAGGGAGGAAAACTGGCCGTAAAGTTCCTGCATGTGGCTGTATTCCTGGCTCTTCATATATACTGGAACGTATCCGACAAGATAGAGATTGATAAAGGATATGACTATGAGTAGAATGAATATTGTTGCAATTGCCCCAGCAACACCTTCCCTGTTTCCTGAAATGCGTTTAATGCCGACCATTGCGGGAAGGACATTCATTTCAGAGCCCTTTTTAAATATTACACGCAAGTTTCAACCCTGATAATTACTTATAACACAATCAACTGACGATCAGCGTGGATGGATGTTCTTATGAAGGTCTATGACACAATGTCCAGGGAGAAGGTACCCTTCACTCCGCAGAAGGACAGGGAGGTGAGGATGTATGTCTGCGGCCTCACCGTCTATGATGAGATGCACGTCGGGCATGCTAAATCCTTCGTCTCCTTTGATTTCATTTCGAGATATCTAAGGTACAGCGGTTACGCGGTTAAGCTCGTCATAAATATAACAGACGTCGATGATAAAATAATCAAAAGAGCAAATGAAGCCGGAATATCTCCTCTCCAGCTTTCGTCCTTTTACTCTTCATCATTCCTCAGGGATATAGACGGGCTTCTCATAGAACGCGCTACCTTCTATCCTAGGGCAAGTCAGCACATACCCGAGATAATAGATATGATAGCTTCACTCATGGAAAAGGGATACGCGTACGAAATCGACGGAAGTGTCTATTTTGACATAACAAAGACAAGGAATTATGGCAGGCTGTCCGGCCAGTCACCTGACATGATAATGTCAGGCGCAAGAATCGAGGTTGATGAGCGGAAGAGGAATCCTGCCGATTTTGCTCTCTGGAAGAGTGCGCGAGAGGGGGAAATCAGCTGGGAGAGTCCCTGGGGAAGAGGCAGGCCGGGCTGGCATATCGAGTGCTCCGCTATGTCTATGAAATACCTTGGGCAGACTCTTGACATACACGGCGGTGGTGAGGATCTCATATTCCCCCACCACGAAAACGAGATACAGCAAAGCGAAGCATACACAGGAAAACGATTCTCTAATTACTGGATACACGTCGGTCTGCTCAACCTTTCCGGGCAGAAGATGTCCAAATCGCTGAACAATTTTGTAACTGTCAGTGAACTGCTCAAAAGATACTGCCCGCAGACGCTGCGCCTCTATTTTGCTAATAGCCTGTACAGAAGGCAGTCCGAATTCAGCTTTGAGCTGCTTGACGAGAGCGACCAGGCAAGAAGAAAACTTGAGAATTACATGTCGGACCTTTTGTCGGTGCAAACAGAGACCGGAGGCGGAGAGGACATAGCATCCTCCATCCTTTCCTCATTTGCAGAATATATGGATGATGACTTCAACACTCATGGTGTCATATCTCTCCTCTTCACAAAACTCCGAGAGGCGAGGAGAAGAATGGAGGAAGGGACTCTTTCCCTCAAGGGCGCATCAAGCATTGTCTCTGCTGTCAGGGAAATAAACAGTGTCTTGCTCATAATGAAGGATGAGTCATTCACGCAGCTGTCCGGTTCTGTCGACAGCGAGGTGGCGGAACTGATAGAGAGAAGGGAGGAGGCCAGGAAGTCAAGGCGCTTCGAAGAGGCAGACGCCATACGAAAGAGACTGAGAGATATGGGAATTGTACTCGAAGATACGCCTGAAGGCGTCAGGTGGAAAAGAATCGAACGATCTTCTGGCTGAGAATATCCATACCCGTTTCCGGGCAATATCAGTCATGTGTGTAGTAGAAGAGCATTCTTTCCCCCTTTTCCCTCAGATTGACATAGCCGAATCTTTCAAACTGAACTGGCGCACCGCCGCGAATATTCCTGACAGAAGGTTCAGCCACTCCTGTCCTTCTGGAACCATCAGGCATGATGATCTCGCACGGTACTGCGGTTCTGGCGGTTACCCACTGGATCCTTGGCAGCTCCCTGTTCTCCCTTCCTGCAAAGATACCTGTCCGTCCCTGAAGTTTTATGTTGCAGTAATCCTTCAGTCTGATCTCACTTCCATCGAGACTTTCCGCATCAGAGGACGAGATGTAGACGCTGCCGTCGACCTCTATCCTCCTCTTTCCCCTCTCGGGATAATCGGGATGTATCATTGATTCGACAAAATCCACCTGTGGCACCCCTTCAATCCTTATGTGAACCGGGCTGTCAACGAAATAATATCTCGCCGCATCCCTTTCAATCAGCTTCCTGTTCTCAGAGTAGAGAGAATCTACAGGAACCGTGATGTCATTCAGGCTCATTCCAAAATTGAGTATGAAGCTGCGTATCGCCTCAGGTCTTATCCCCCTCGCCCTGAGGGACTGCAAACTCCATGTGCGAGGATCATCCCACCCCGAAAATGCGCCTGACATCACCTCACTCATCGATTTGCTCTTGCTTATCTTCACTCCGGATATGCGCAGTAACCCGAAATGCTCGAATCTCGGTCCCTTTATACCAAGTCTGTCCCATATGAATTTCTCCATGAGATCCTCCATATAGAGGTCCTTTCCCCTGATGACATGTGTCATTCCGAGCTCTATATCGTCCACAGCCCATGAAAACTCAAGCATTGGCCATACCCTGTACTTCGTCCCAACCCTGGGATGCGCCCTATCCGACATTCTGCAGAGTACCCTGTCCCTGAAGGCAGGATTTCTGTGAGCGATGTCGGTCTTCGCTCTGAGAACAGCGTCACCCTCCGAAAATTCTCCCGAGAGCATTTTTCCCCACAGTTTCTCATTCTCTTCTGCCGTCTGATCCCTGTGGCTGCAAGCCACTCCCTCCTCCCTCCTCTTTCTCAGCTCCTCTGAACTGCACAGACAGACGTACGCTATTCCCTGCCTTATGAGCCTCAGTGCCCATGCGTAAAATATCTCCAGCCTGTCAGACTTGTAGTATTCCGCATCCCACCTGACGCCAAGCCATTCGAGCCCCTCTCTTATGAGTGTGTATGATTCAAGCTGCGGAAGCTTCTCCTCCGAACCAATTGTGTCATCAAATACAAGAAACAGTTTCCCTCTGTATTTCTTCGCATACTCGTCATTCAGTATGATCATCCTGCTGTTGCCTATGTGTAGGGCACCCGAAGGGTAAGGCGCAAGTCTGACAGTGAATCCCGGACCAGCACCCTCAAGTTCACGCAACTGCCTGATCCTTTCCTTTTTCTCCTTCACAAGCAATTCCGGAGCCAATCTGAAAAGCTCCTTCCTCTGTTCTTCAATGCTTCTGGAATTGACCAGGTCAACAGCAGAAGAAACGACCTTCAGTGCGCTCTGAGCTTCAGTGTTCCTGAATCTGGCCATTATTCTTCCGAGGACAGATCTGGGTTCAGCCTTGCCCCCGTGAAGTATTGCATTCTGGAGTGCAAGAATATAGGCCTCTTTCTCTATCTCCTCAGTCATTTCGCACACCACCTGTACATCACTTATATTAATCAATACGTCTACACTTGACTGAATACCCGGCAGGGATTGCAACAACCGCGGGAACGGTAAAGTGAGCAGTTTGACTTACATCAGGAAAGGGTCTGTTGACGAAAGGCTCTATCAGAAAAACATTGCTGCCGCAGCGAGCTCAGAATCAACGCTAGTTGTTCTTCCCACAGGTCTTGGCAAGACAGTCATCGCACTGCTTGTCATAGACAACCTTCTTGCTTCGGGAAGCGGCAAGATACTCTTCATGGCGCCAACAAGACCTCTTGTGGAGCAGCACTTTTCCTTTCTGAAAGAGAAGCTAGTCCTCCCCGAAGGAGATATTGTGATGGTAACAGGCGAGACGTCGCCCGAAAGGCGAAATGAATTCTGGCAGCAGGCTAGAATATATGTGGCAACTCCGCAGGTTGTTCAGAACGATATGATGGCCGGAATATGCGACATCAGCCGTTTCTCACTCCTGATATTCGATGAGTGCCACAGGGCGAGGGGAGACTATTCATACGTTCCCATCTCGAAGAAGTATTCGGATAAGAATCCCGGGGGCCTTGTGCTTGGAATGACAGCTTCTCCCGGCAGCGATCTTTCAGCCGTGGAGGAGATATGCAATGCGCTGGCTATAAAGCACATTGAGGTGCGGACGGAGGACGATCCGGACGTCGAACCTTATGTGCAGGACACAGTGCTGAAATGGGTGGATGTCGAGCTGTCACCGGAGCTTGCTGCCATAGCTTCCGCACTCCGGATGATGCTGGCCGAGCGCATTGAGAAACTGAAGAACCTTCAGGTTCTGCCAATGGAATCCCAGGGATCTGTAAGGGATCTGCTGCAGGTTTCCCGTGAGCTTTCGCTCCGGCTCTCATCCGGTGTGAGAAACAGGGCGCTCTTCGACTCAATGCGGATACAATCGGAGGCCATGAAGATAGCACATGCTGTAGACATGGCAGAGACGCAGTCTGTTTATGCCCTCAGAAGGTTCTGGCAAAAACTGATATCAGATGCCGGAAGCAGTTCCTCCAGAGCAGCATCATTCATTGTGAACGACAGAAATTTCCAGGCCGTTACAACACTGATAGACACTGCAAGAAGCGAGCACCCCAAGGTGTCCAGGCTGCGCGAGATAATACAGCAACAGCTGAGGAATATGCCGCAGAGCAGAATAATGGTTTTCACACAGTTCAGAGACACTGCTGAAATGGTTCAGAAGAACCTTCAGGAGGTGCCCGGAGTGAGGCCCGTCAAGCTGATAGGTCAGGGCAGGCGAGGGGAGGACAGGGGGCTCAAGCAGGCAGAGCAGAAGGAGGTCGTGAACGAATTCAGTTCAGGCAGGGCAAACGTTCTTATCTCCACGTCTGTCGGGGAGGAGGGCCTTGACATCACCTCAACAGATGCTGTGATCTTCTATGAGCCGGTACCCTCTGAAATAAGGCTCATACAGCGCAGAGGCAGGACAGGGCGTCTCAGGGCAGGGAAGGTATTTGTTCTTGTGACTCGAGGGACAAAGGATGAGGGTTTCTACTATTCATCAAAAAGGAAGGAGAGGATGATGAAATTCTCCCTTCTGGGTCTCAATCAGAAGCTGAGGGAAGGCAGTGCCATCATCCCTCCCACAAGGAGACAGAAATCCCTGTATGAATTCTAGTCAGCCGATGGCATTGTTATAAATCCCTAACGTCATTTAAGGCCGATGCTCTACAGGGAAGTGGCTAGCTTCTACGAGAAACTGGAGGCGACGACAAAGAGGCTCGAAATTACTTCCCTTCTTGTCGAATTGCTGAAGAAGTCGAGCTGCGAGGAGATATCCAGCGTTGTGTACATGACGCATGGCAAGCTCTTCCCTGATTTCTATCCGGACAAGATAGGTATGGCGGAAAAGATGGTGATCAGGACACTCGCCACTGTCTGCCGGACGGATGTAGAAAAGGTCAACGAGATGTGGAAAGCGACTGGAGACATTGGTCTTCTTGGGGAAAAACTCCTCAGAACCTCCTCCTCTTCATTTCCAGGAAAGCCGCTGAGCGTGAACGAAGTTCACAGTGCTCTTGTCGGTATAACCACTGCCACCGGTACAGGCTCTCAGGAAACAAAGGTGAGGATACTCGCAGAACTGCTTTCATCCTCCACACCGCTTGAGGCCCGTTACATTCTCAGGATTGTTGTGGGAAAAATGAGACTCGGTGTTGCCGCCATGACACTTGTCGATGCGCTTGCTTCTGCCTTCGGAACAAAGGAAGACAGCGAGTCGGTTGAAAGGGCATTCAATATAACGAGTGACATGGGGAAGGTAGCTCGCACACTGTGCAAAAAGGGTATCGAGGGTCTCAGCGAGCTCAAGCTGGAGATCAACGTGCCCGTGCGCTCCATGCTTGCAGAACGTCTGCCAGGCCTCAGGGAGATCCTGGAAAAGATGGGAGGGCGAACTGCACTTGACTTCAAGTACGATGGCCTAAGGATGCAGGCCCACATAAAAAACGGGAAGGCAAGGCTGTTTTCAAGACAGCTTGAGGACATCACCGAACAGTTCCCGGAAATCAGCCATGCCGTTCCTCTGGCGTTCAAGGGAAGAGAGGGTATAGTTGAAGGGGAATGCGTTCCGGTTGACATCAACACCGGCGAACTCCTGCCCTTCCAGGTTGTTTCAAGAAGGCGCGGTAGGAAGCACGGTGTCGAGGAGGCGATTGAGGAATTTCCGGTAACACTCTTCCTCTTTGACATGCTTCTCTCCGACGGCCATGATTTGATGGACATGCCGTACCCTGAAAGGAGGAAAAAGCTCGAGCAATCAATAGAGGAAAGCGACAGGGTGAAACTCTCGACAGTCCGATATGTGGAGAATCTCAGGGATGCTGAAGATTTCTTCAACCTGGCGCTACAGTCCGGATGTGAGGGGATAGTTGCAAAGTCTCTTTCTGAAACATCCGTATATCAGGCCGGTGCGAGGGGCTGGCTGTGGATCAAGTACAAGAAGGACTACAAAGCTGAGATGATCGATACAGTGGACCTTGTTGTCGTAGGTGCGTTTGCGGGAAGGGGAAGGAGAAGCGGTACCTACGGTGCGCTGCTGATGGCCACTTACAACAGGGATGACGACATTTTTGAGACGGTCACAAAACTTGGCAGCGGCTTCGATGACGAGACACTTTTCGGTCTTCCAGGAATGCTAAAGGATTTTCAGATCAAGACAAAGGCGCCCGAGGTGAACAGCAAGATGATTGCAGATTTCTGGTTCCGGCCAGGACTTGTGCTTGAAGTGCTGGGGGCGGAAATAACGCACAGTCCGGTGCACACATGCTGCTGGAACAAGATAAGGGAAGGCTCGGGCCTTGCTATCCGCTTTCCGAGGTTCACAGGCAACTTCAGGAGCGATAAGTCCGCACTCGACGCCACAACAAGTGCGGAAATACTCGAGATGTACAGAATGCAGTTGAAGAAGACAAAGGAATGAACCGTTACCGGGACAATCTTTTTTAATCATCCGCCGGATGCCGTAGTACATGAGAGCAAGACAGATCTTCAGCTACGCAGCTTTAATGATTATACTTCTTGTTATGCTGATAATTTCAGTTTATATAGTGACATCCATCCTCCATCTTGTTCCTGTAAAATTCACCAGGCTCTTCAATGCAATTGTAACAGTCATAATACTCTTCATCCTCTTCAGAATAATCTCGGGATTTATCTCCAGGTATCTGAGGTCAGTCATGGATCCGAGAAAGGTGTATCCACTCATCTTTCTCTTCAACGTGTTCGGTTATTTTATAATAGGAGTTGCGCTGCTTGCAAGCATCGGCATCGACGTATCTTCACTGATACTCGGTGGCTCCCTTGTCACGGTTGTTATAGGCCTTGCGGCCCAGACAGTTCTGGCAAATCAGTTCGCAGGGATACTGATTGCAATAATAAGACCGTTCAGTGTGGGAGACCTGGTGACGATAAATACATGGCAGTACGGTGGCGCATTTCCGACGCTCTTCCCCAAATACTTTTCGGTTGACCGTATTGAGGCCACCGGCTACACCGGAACAGTCAGCGACATAACGATTAATTACACATCACTTCATCTGCTCAGTGGGGATGTTGCGAGGATACCCAACAGCATTGTCTTTCAGGCTGCTGTGATTATCAGGGGACAGGAGATATATGTTAAGGCAAGATATGAGGTGCCGAAATATATCCCTTTTTCAAGCGTCAGGGAAAGGATAATCGAAGGTGTGAAGTTGCTCCCGGATTACAGGGGCGACATAGCTGTAAGCGTGGATGAAACCACACTCAACACATACATACTGATGGTTGTTGCAAAATTCAACGGCACCGATTCGGACAGGAAGCGGGGGGACCTGCACACGCTCCTGATGGATATTGTGGAACCTCTCAAGACTCAGTGCTGAGAGGCTGAAGAGCAGAAATGCCTATTCAATGATCGAGATTCTGCACTGCCCTGCAGGTATGAGGGTATATTTCCCCTTTCCATCCCCTGCCGACGCATCCTCTATTATGTAAACGCCCTGATCGATGCCTCTGAGCACACCTTCGAAGGTGAGCCCCGGTGTCAGGTTTTCCTGGCCCTGGCCCAGGATCCAGACCCTTACCTTCTTTCCGATAAAATCGTTGAGTATCATACACATGCATAGGAAAGGAAGTTTTAACCTTTCCCCGGACAGAGTCGGCTAAATCTTACCCCTCATTAGGTCGGGTATGTCCGTCGGCAGGCTGGCAACGGCGACACCTGCCCTTTCCAGGCTTCCTATCTTGCTTTCCGCTGTTCCCCTCCCTCTGCTTATTATGGCGCCGGCATGCCCCATTCTCTTTCCCGGCGGGGCACTCCTTCCAGCGATATATGCAAAGACGGGTTTTGTTACATGCTCGCTGATGTATTCAGCAGCCTCCTCTTCAGCAGTCCCTCCTATTTCTCCGACCATCACTATGCCCTTCGTGGCGCTATCAGTTTCAAGCAATGAAAGTATATCCACAAAGTTCGAACCAATTATTGGGTCGCCACCTATACCCACGCAGGTGGATTCGCCGAAACCGTTCTCCGTCAGCGCATTGACGATCTCATATGTCAGCGTCCCGCTTCTGGAAATGACACCTATGTTGCCCCTTGCAAAAATCTTCGACGGCATTATGCCTATCTTTCCGTAACCTGGCGACGCGACACCGGGGCAGTTCGGTCCTATGACGACTGCATTGTTGAGTTTCGCATATGTCGTGAACTGCAGCGCATCAAGAAAAGGTATGTGTTCGGTTATCACCGTGATGAGTTTCAGGCCTGCATTGATTGCCTCAAAGACCGCATCCTTCGCAAAACGGGCAGGCACAAATATGCAGGTCGCGTTTGCGCCGGTGGAGGAGACCGCCTCCACAACTGTATCGAATACTGGAATGCCATCAACGTCCGTGCCGCCCTTTCCGGGGGTCACTCCGCCAACCACATTCGTGCCGAAATCCCTCATGGATGTTGCGTGGAACCTGCCCTGATGTCCCGTGATCCCCTGCACTATGACCTTTGTGCTACCATCGATGAGCACAGCCATTTCAGTTCGCCTCCGCCCGGACAGCCTCCCTTGCCGCCTCAATAAGATCGGTTGAAGCCTTTATCCCTATCTCTGACAGTATATTCTTTGCGATATCATCGTTCACGCCTCTGATGCGTGCAACAACGGGTATCCTTATTTTGCTCTGGATAACAGCAGCCTTCACGCCAAGGGCAACTGTATCGCATTTCGTAATTCCACCGAATATGTTCAGAAAAATAACTCTCGGTTTTGCGTCATTCATCAGATTAAATGCTGCCGTCACCTTTGCAGGATCATCAGTGCCGCCAAGGTCAAGGAAAACACCTGCCCTCCCTCCGTTTATTGTGAGTATGTCAAGAGTGGCCATTGTGAGTCCGGCACCGTTTGCTATGACACCTATGTCACCATCGAGCTGAACAAAGGAGATACCTTCGCTCTTGGCCCTCTGCTCCAGCGGTGTGAGGTCATCCGTATCTTCAGAGAATTCAGGATGCCTGTAGAGTGCATCGTCATTTATTGTAATCTTACTGTCCGCCGCGATCATCCTGCCGTCACGGGTTATTACAAGCGGGTTGATTTCGGCAAGTTCACAGTCTTCGGAAACGAACATGCTGTAGAGCTTCTGCACAATGCCGTCGAGCTGGCTCATCAGATTTCTGTCCAGCTTCATCTTTCCTCCGAGTATCCTTGTTATGAAGTCCGAGTATCCGTACGGCGGAACCGGGACCATCGCAATCCTGTCATCCTGAACACTCTCTATCTCGACGCCCCCCTCCGCACTCGCCATGAAGAGAAGCGACTTTCTGCTCCTGTCGAGCAGAAGACTGAGATAGAGTTCCCTGGCTACGTCAAGTTTCTCTTCAAGAAGGACAGCCCTTACCCTTTCCCCCTTTATCTTCATGTTCAGTATTTCATCGGCTTTTCTTCTCGCCTCTTCTGCTGTTTCGGCAAATTTTATACCGCCTGCCTTCCCTCTTCCGCCTATCAGGACCTGTGCCTTCACAGCTACAGGATAATCGATCGATCTTATTTCCGACGCAGATCTTGCAACAAAACCTCTCGGTATGGGGATACCGTACTTTTCCATCATCTGTTTTGCCCTGTATTCGAACAGTTTCAATATGAACACCTGCCAATCACTTGTATCGCGAGACCACAACCAATTTATTCAACTCAACAGTTCAATCCTGGTCAGGTCTGATTAGTGAAAAGTCATTATGCATATTAAGTTAACACATTCAGAACTTCCGTTTGCACGGCTCATGTGATTCGTCATCAGTAGAGCGGATTGTTGGCATTCAGGGAAAAGTAAATATGTAAGCAAGATGAGAGGGAAGACAGGCTATCAAGGAAGGTAGAGTCAATTGAAACTCATAGACTGCAGACGCTACTGCGAATTCAGCGGTGCTGAACCAGTGAACTGCACCTTGCCAGCAGACATACTCGGTGAAATACTGGGTGCACTGAGGAGCGGGCAGCTCATCGTATACCCAAGCGACACGATCTACTGCATAGGCGCTGACATCTATGACGAACAGTCAGTGAAGAAGGTGTTTATGGCAAAGAACAGGCCGTTCGACATGCCAGTATCAGTCTGCGTCCCCAACCCGAAGGTTGCTTCCGAGGTTGGTTACATCGACAGGATAGCAAGAAAGCTCATGGATGAATTCATGCCCGGTCCGCTGATAATGCTGGTGGATAAGAAGGAAGATGTACCGGACTTGCTGACGGCAGGCACAAATACAGTAGGTATAAGGATACCTTCACATCCGCTTCCTCTGAGGATAATGGAAGAGTTCGGGCCACTGACTTCCGCCAGCGCAAATCTGCATTCGAAGCAAAGCCCAGTGACAGTGGAAAGCTGCAGGAAGGATCTCGGCTCCAAGATAAGTATCTATCTTGACTGCGGCAGGACAAAGTATGGTGTTCAGTCTACAATTGTTGATGCGACCGGTGGCAGTCTGAAGGTTGTGAGGGAAGGACCGATCGAGAGATCAAGAATAGAGGAATTCCTTACAAAGATTGCGTGAGGGGGCGGCAGACGAATCAGGATCAGAGGGAAAAGCTTCTTCTTGCAGGCAGGATTGCAAAGGAAGCGAGAGACAGGGGTATAATGCTTTCCGAACCTGGAGTGCGTGTACTCGATGTCGTTGACCAGGTGGAGGAATTGATAAGGAAGATGGGAGGTCAGCCCGCCTTCCCAGTAAATATAGGTATTGATGCGGTGGCAGCACATTATACACCCGCTACAGGTGACAGTCAGCGTTTTCCGCCCAGGGGAATACTCAAATTTGATGTTGGCGTGCATGTTGACGGCTACATAGCCGACACAGCCGCGTCAAAGGATCTCGGTGGAAGCAATAATCTGCTTGTCAGCTGCTCGCAGAGTGCTCTGGAACAAGCAATCGAGACCGTAAAGGCTGGCATATCGCTGCGCTATCTGGGGGGAGTGATTGAAAGGACAATACAGTCCAGCGGATACAGACCTGTGACAAATCTCATGGGGCACAGCATAGAGCGTTACAACCTGCATGCCGGTTTCAGTGTTCCCAATGTATCAGACATATCAGACGGCACCGTTCCAGATGATATAGTTATAGCCATAGAGCCATTTGCGACCAGCGGCAAGGGATTTGTTGTCTCCGGCAGGATTGGCAATATATTCTCCCTTGTCAGAAGGAAAAAACTCGATGACGCCTCCCTCAATCAATTTCAGGAGGTGATTGATGAACGCTACAGCACCCTGCCATTTGCTGAACGATGGTTGGGTGAGTTTGGCAATCGCACACATCTCCTCAGAAAGCTGCTCAGACTCGGTATACTTCATGGCTACCAGACACTCATTGAAGCATCTGGTGCGCCGGTGAGCCAGTGGGAGCACACACTGATCGTAAGCAGGGAGGGTGTTGTCGCCACGAGCAAGTGAGCAATGATATCGATGATAGACAGAAAGGCAGCAGCAATAGTTATCATCTATTCTGCGTCCGTCATTTCACTAAGCATTTTCCTTTCAGGTTACGGATACACAGCTCTTGTATTCTATTCATCCGTCTTCTGGATAGTCCTGCCTCTGCTCATTTATGCAAAGATTCGCAATTTAATTGAAAGAAGGCGAAATTCATAAAGGCACGGCCAATCTTTTCATCTTCCGGCTGAACTTTCCACGTTTCTGCGTATTCCGTAATTCATAATCATGGTGACAGATTGAACAGGTGCTAACTCGGGCAGGACGAGTACGCATAGCTTATGCCACTTCATCTGCTTTGTGGACTGCCCCTCAAAGGGGGAATAGCCCCGGGCAGATTCGAACTGCCGTCGCCGGCTCCAAAGGCCGGCATGATTGTCCACTACACCACGGGGCTGTGTTTGAGCTTACATGTCAGCTGCTTAATTTCTTTTCATCCATAGCGTGCAGTTCTCCGCACGGACTCGCATGTGTTCAGGCAGGTTCGCCGATAAGGTGTATCGGAGAAGCACCAGTGATCCTGCACACGATTTCCTGTCCTTCTGAATGATCACCCCTTATTATCACCTGCCTGTAGTTTTCGAGGCGCCCAATGGAGTAACCGTTCTTCCCTCTTTCAGTCACAAGTGCTCTGACCCTGCCGCCGACATAATGTTCATTGTTGGAAAGCGAAATACTGAATCTGAGCTCTGTGGCCCTCCTTGACCTTTCCTTCGCTATCCAGCCGGGAATCTGGCGCGGCATGTTTGCGGCAGGTGTTCCTTCTCTTGCCGAGAACCTCGTCACGTTCACAATATCAGGTCTGATTTCACGAATCAGGTCCAGTGTCTCCTGAAATTCTTCCTCCGTCTCTGAAGGGAATCCAGCAATTATGTCTGTGGCCAGCGTGGCGTCGCTGTATCTTCCTCTGATGCTCCTGACGATATCTCTGAACTGACTCACCGTATTTCCTCTCCTCATCAGCCTCAGTATTCTGTCAGATCCGCTCTGAAACGGTATGTGAAAGAACCTGTAGACTCTCCTGTCCTGGTACACATCCAGCAGATCATCCAGTAGGGGAAGAAGGAGGGATGGATTCATCATCCCGATCCTCAACCTGAAATCGCCCTCCACCTGGAGTATTCTGCTTATAAGTTCAGGCAGCGTTGTGCCTATGTCCCTGCCGTAGACAATTGAATCCATCCCTGACAGCAGTATTTCCCTAACGCCCCCTCCGCTGACAGTCACCCTGACAGCTCTCACAATTTTCTCAGGATCCAGACTGCGGAGCTTTGGTCTGGCAACACGGCTCAGACAGTAACTGCACCTGGAGAGACAACCCTGTGCCAGTGGTATGATGATATCATTCTTTCCGGGCGCATTCCAGCAATCCTGATCCACACTATGATTGAGGCTGAGCAGTGTGTCGAGCATTCCGTAGTCTCCAGGGTCATATATCAGCGCGTCAGGCACTGTCTGGAGTATGGCGTTCCTCCTGGTTGTTGCCATGCATCCTGTAACGACAATCTTCTTGCCCATGGTGCTGAACTGCCTGAGCCTGCTGAGCATCTTCCTCTCAGTTGTGGTGATCACAGCGCAGGTGTTGAGAAGCACAATGTCGGAATCTGATGGTTCCTGAACTATTTCATAGCCTCCCGCTGAGAGAAGGGCCGAAGCAATCCGTCCCTCTCCATAGTTCATCGTGCATCCATGCGATTCGATATATGCCTTCACATGACACCCTATGGCACCTTGTAATAAATTGTTTCATCTTGTGCCATCCAGGAAGAATCGGACAGCAGGCGCGAGGAGGGGGATTTGAACCCCCGAGTCCTTACGGACAATGGATGTTTGCCTGTGCTTAGCAATCCATCGCCTTACCGGGCTGGGCCATCCTCGCCAGACTGTGCATTAACCGGGATCATAAAACACTTTTCTATCCTTCACTTAACTGTCAAAACTTCGGCGCCTTTGCCTGGCTTGGTTATTATGGACTGTGATTTGAAACCGGCGGCCTTGAATGCCTTTTCCATCTCGGCCGCTACTTTCCTGGCATTCTCAATGCATATTGCAAAGACCGCCGGTCCAGCGCCGCTCACAGAAAAGCCTATCGCTCCTGCCCCGGTGGCAGCTTTCATCACACGGTCATACCAGGGCATCAGCTGTTTCCTGTAGGGCAGGACAACAGCGTCATTGAGATATTTTCCCACCTTCTCAATATTCCTGTCGAGCATTGAGTGGACTATTGTTGAGCAGTAGGATATGTTTTCCACAGCGTCTGTCAGCGGAACCTGTCTCGGCAGGACGCTTCTCGACTTACGCGTTTCCAGGACGACGTCCGGCAGCGTTACAACAATATCAAACTTTGGCAGTCTTTCGACAGGTATGGATATTACATCCACAGGATTCCTGCTTGATACTATGGTGAATCCGCCAAGAAGCGACGCAGTGACATTATCTATGTGCGCAGAGCCTGAAGCCATCTTCTCGCCCAGTGATGAGGCCTGTATTATCTCCTCATCCTTCGCCTCATAATCCATTGCGACGGCCATTGCCAGTGCCGCACCGACAGATGAGGCAGCACTGCTACCTATGCCGCTGCCTGGTCTCACTCCCTTTGTTATCTTCATATGAAAAGGCGAGTTCACCCTGTTCTTCCAGGCTATTGCATTTGCTGCCGCAAACGCAGCATTCTTCTTTGTAGGAATTGAATAATCAGGAACAGTCTCGATCTCTGTCTCATAAACATCAAGCGTGAGCTCGATCACGTCACGCGGCTCTTCGAGGGCCATTCCAAAAGTATCGAATCCGGGACCGAAGTTTGCGATCGAAGCCGGTGCTGAGACCTTTACGTATGATTTCACTATTTCACCGCCCGGACGGAGGAAGTGTACTGTGGTTCGCTGTAATCAAGGTTGCCATTGTCTGCCCTGTGTCCTGATCAGCTTCTCAGGACGATCTCTATGTTGACACCATCAGGGACCTGTATTCTCATCAGCTGTCGAAGTGCCCTGTCGTCCTCAGCATCCATGTCTATCATGCGCTTGTGTATTCTCATTTCCCACCTGTCCCACGTTGCGCTTCCCTCGCCATCGGGGCTCTTTCTCACCGGCACAACCATGTGTTTTGTGGGAAGAGGCACGGGCCCCTTCATCGTCACCCCAGTCTTTGACGCTATCTGCTTGATCTGGTTGCACACAGAATCAATCTTAGCCGGATCTGTTCCGCTTAGGGAAATCCTTGCTTTCTGTGCCATGTTAATGCAACTCACATCGTTCTCTTTTCAACATCGACACAGACGCCGGCAGCAACCGTCTGCCCCATATCCCTTATTGCAAATCTGCCAAGCTGAGGAAATTCAGAAGCCTTCTCAATGACCATCGGCTTGGTGGGTTCTATCTTGACAAACGCAACATCGCCGGTCTTGAGGAACTGCGGTTTGTCCTCCTTGACTGCACCGGTACCCGGATCGATCTTCTTCTGCAGTTCAGTGAAGGTGCATGCTATCTGTGAAGTATGGCAGTGAAATACAGGGGTGTAACCAACTGTTATGACGCTCGGATGATTCAGAACAGCAATCTGACCTACAAAAGACTTCGCGACTGTTGGGACAGACTCAACCGGTCCGGCAACATCTCCTCTCTTGATATCTGTCTTTGCAATTCCACGGACATTGAAACCGACGTTGTCCCCGGGATAAGCCGCCTCCATCTGCTCATGGTGCATCTCTATCGACTTTACTTCGCCAGTCTTGTTCGAAGGCATGAAAATGATTCTCATATCCTTCTTCAGTATGCCTGTCTCAACACGTCCCACCGGAACTGTGCCGATGCCTGTGATGGTGTAGACGTCCTGTACCGGCAGCCTGAGCGGCTTGTCCGTGACCTTTGGCGGTTCCTTAAGTTTGTCGAGTGCACTAAGTAGAGTGTCACCCTTCCACCAAGGCATCTTTTCAGAAGGCTCGGTGGTATTGTCGCCAACATAAGCGCTTACTGGTATGAAGGGAACCTCTTCCACCTTGTATCTGACCGATTTGAGAAGGTCGGTCACTGCTTTCTTCGTCTTCTCGAAAGCATCCTGGGAATAAGGAGGCTGAGTGGAATCCATCTTGTTCACAGCAACTATGAGCTGAGTAACACCAAGTGTCCTTGCAAGGAACACATGTTCCTTTGTCTGTGCTTCCGGGCCCTTGCCGGCATCAACTACCAGAACAGCAGCATCCGCCTGGCTTGTACCTGTTATCATGTTCTTCACAAAATCCCGGTGTCCGGGCGCGTCAATGATTGTGAAATAGTATTTCGGTGTATCGAATCTCCTGTGGGAGACGTCGATTGTAACACCCCTCTCCCTTTCCTCCTTGAGATTATCCATAACCCAGGCAAATTCAAATGTTGCCTTACCCTTCTCTTCTGCCTCTTTCTTGTATTTCTCAATCAGGTAGGGATCAACATTTTTTGTGTTGAACAACATCCGTCCGACTAGCGTTGATTTTCCGTGGTCTACATGACCGATGAAGACTATGTTAAGATGCGGTTTGTTGGCCATAAATTACACTCTCTTCCAGCGCATTTTATGCGCAATTTGTTAATCAATCACAGTCTTGTATTTAATGTTTTCATCAGACGCTCTTGGCTACTGCGTGATTTTGCACTCGCCCTTACGATCTCAGCTGCAACCCTGTGTCGTACTCATCTCCGGCTTCCTGAAGCGCCTTGCAATGTTCTTTCCAGGCGCAGTTAAACTTTGTGACGGACGGCGGACTGATTAGATTATTCTATGAAATGCATGATCTGCCATTACAATGACCAATTCCGGGCAACAACTTTCTTTAACCGGGAGGAAGGATTATGGAAGAGCAAGGAGACACAGGTCTTCACCTCCTTTTACTTCCACCTACAGGCTGCAGTTTTCTCCCGCATTCAAGTTTGAGGACGCAGCGCATATTGTCACCTACCTGCAACGTCTCGGCATTGAAGCAGTTTACGCCTCACCAATCTTTGAGGCGAGGCTGGGCAGCAGCCACGGGTATGACGTGACAGACCAGTGCAGTGTTCGTTCTGAACTCGGAGGTGAAACGAGTCTCAGGAGGCTCATCAGATCCCTGCACGGGAGTCGTATTGGATGGCTTCAGGACATCGTGCCAAACCATATGGCATTTGACCCATCCAATGGAATCCTTTCAGACATACTCATATACGGGAAGAGATCAGCATACCGACGCTTCTTCGATATAAACTGGTCTCACAGGAACGTAGAGCTACACGAAAAGCTTCTGGCACCATTTCTTTCACGAAATGCTGAAGATATCGTCAGAGAAGGGCAACTGAGAATTTTCGTTTCGGGCAAACTCATGATAGATATGTCCGGCTTCTGCCTTCCAGCTTCGGACAGGACATATGCCTTCCTGCTGGACCGTCTTGGAAGCAAAGGGAACCGTGCAGCACCGAAAAATGATTCTGGGAAGAGTAGCGGCATCAGACTGTTCTCATCGCTCTATCGTGACAAGTCAGGAAGGGAGTCGATAGATGAGCTTCTCGGTTCGATCAACCGCGATCCGGCCCTGCTTTCGGAAATACTTGGTATGCAGAACTTTGTGCCAAGGGAATGGAAGAGCACTGCAGACGAAATAAATTACAGACGATTCTTTGCCGTTAACGATATGATTGGCATCAGGGCGGAGGATAGCAGGAATTTCAGCATATCCCACAATCTGATAGAGAGGTTTTCATGCGATGGCACGTTTGACGGAATAAGGGTAGATCACATTGACGGTCTCTTTGATCCGACACAGTATATCAGGAGACTTAGGAGGAGGGCCTCAGGTTGCTATCTCATAGTGGAAAAGATACTCACTGACAACGAGACCCTTCCTCAACACTGGAAGGTGGACGGAACGACCGGCTACGATTTCCTGTCATGGGTGGATAGGCTCCAGATAAAGGAGCGCGGTCTGCACTCTCTGCGCGAATTCTTCAAATCCTTTACAGGCATCAGTTCGGATCGCATAAATCTGGCGGCGGTAAAGCTTGAAACAGTCCGTAGACTCTTCAGAGGAGATATCTCGAACATTTCGGACATATTTCTTTCTGCCCTTCCCGGTACCGGCAGCCCTTTTTTTCCATCCATCTCCGAGATGGAGGGTGCAATCACTGAGATGCTCTCCAGACTGCCTCTCTACCGTACCTATCTGTCTCCTGGACAGGTGAGCAATGTGTTTGCTTCTGAAAGAACGAAACTGAAATCAGCACTGACAGCTGCAATGCATGAGAGGCCCTCCCTGCGTCCGGCATTCATGGCGATCAACGCTGTCATAGAAGGAGCAGAAACGGACAGAGGATGCATGAGAGCGATAATGAGGCTCCAGCAGCTTATGCCCGCAGTGTTTGCCAAGTCAGTGGAGGATACGCTTTTCTTCAGATATCTGCCACTGATGTCACTGTGTGAAGTTGGCAATCATCCGCTGTCTTCCGAGCTCTCTGTGGCGGAATTCCAGATGCGGATCATCAACAGGTTTAAGACACATCCGTATTCAATGAACGCAACGTCAACGCACGACACAAAGCTGGGTGAGGATGCAAGGGCAAGACTGAATGTTCTGACGGAAGTACCAAGGCGATGGCAGCTCCTTGTGCGGCGCTGGTCCAGGGTCAATCGTACATTCAGGAGCGGACGAGGTGTGCCGGACAGATTCACTGAATATCTCATATACCAGATACTTGCTGCCACATTTCCTTTCCCGCCGGCACTTCACAGTGAATACACCGAAAGGATTGGCAATTACCTGAGAAAGGCTCTAAGGGAGGGCGGATTACTCACCTCTTGGGAAGATCCGGACACCGATTATGAGAATGCTTCAGTATCCTTCATGGAGAGGGTGATTGAGCCCTCAAACACTGCTTTCAGGGATTCATTTGACAGATTTGTCAGTTTCCTCTCCTTCCACGGTATGCTCAACTCTCTCTCGGCGGTGACTCTGAAAATTACCTGTCCGGGAATACCGGACATCTATCAGGGGAGTGAGTCATGGAATTTCAGTCTTGTTGACCCAGACAACAGAAGGCCGGTGGATTACGCTGAGCTCACGAAGAGGATGGAGGTGTATTGCAGCGGTGAGCGGCAAGAACGCTTTTTCACATCTCTGGCAAACCTCTCCGACGGATATGCGAAGTTTTATGTCACCTGCAGACTTCTGAATCTGAGAAAGCAGTTTCGTGACCTCTTCCTCAGCGGTGAATACGTGCCTCTCGATGTTTCCGGAAGAAGCGAGAAACTGGTATCCTTCTGCAGGCGTTCAGGCAGGCAGTGGGCCATTGTGTCAGTGCCGAGGCATACTGTGGGCATTGCCCGCAACGGTCTGAGGAGTATATGGGGAGAGGCGTGGAAAGGGACAGGGATATATCTGCCCCCGGGTGCGCCTTCCAGATTCCGCGAAGTCATCGGTCCGGGCAGGGAAGTGACTGCTGCCGGCTCAGGCAGGCCTTACCTGCCTGTATATTCCCTTTTGCGTGGAATTCCTGTTTCTGTACTCTTAAGCGACGATCAGGAGGTGAAAGGATGACTGAAGAGGTGATCCCTTCAATGGGTCCCGAATTTGTGGATGAGGGAGTGCTCTTCCGCGTATGGGCACCATCGAGGAATTCAGTCTCAATTGTCTTCGATGACGGCATGAAGGCCGGGATGGAGAAAGGGGAATTCGGTTTCTGGGAACACTTCATTCCGGAAGACTGCACCGGGAGAAGGTATGCCTTCGTTCTCGACGGCAAGGGTCCATTCCCTGACCCCGCATCAAGATTTCAGCCCGGGGGCATCCATGGATATTCCGAAGTTATTAACACCGGTAAATGGAGAAGGGAAAAGGGGTGGCGCGGAGTGCATATATCCGACTATATCCTGGAAGAGGTACACATAGGTACCTTCACGCCGGAGGGGACATTCATTTCGGCTGTAAAGAGACTGCCTCATCTTTCAAAAATCGGTATAACTGCTGTCGAGTTCATGCCGGTCGCCCAGTTCTACGGCAAATGGAACTGGGGATACGATGGCGTGTTTCTCTATGCACCACAGAACAGTTACGGAAGGCCTGAGGACCTCAGGCGCCTGGTTTCCGAATGCCACAGGGAAGGAATGGCCGCTGTTCTGGATGTCGTCTACAACCACATAGGTCCTGTGGGCAACTGCCTCCCGATGTTCGGACCGTTTCTGAGCGAAAGGTATGCGACTCCCTGGGGAAAAACGCTGAACTTTGACGGTCCGTACTGCGATCCCGTGAGGAGATTCATCCTTGACAATGCGCTCTACTGGCTCGATGAATACGGCTTCGACGGCCTTCGCCTTGATGCCGTGCACGGCATTATTGATACATCTCCGAAACACATTCTGCAGGAACTGATGGAAGAGGCAGACGCACTTGCAGGGAGGGAGAACAGACATATAACAATCATCGCCGAGAGCGATCTCAACGATCCAAGGATAGTGATGGAAAGGGAAAGGTGCGGTTACGGAATAACAGCACAGTGGAATGATGACTTCCACCATTCCATACATTCCTTCCTCACAGGTGAAAGGAATGGCTATTACGAAGATTATGGCGATCCTTCTTTCATAAGCAGAACACTTAATGATGGTTTCCTTTACTCCGGCAGGTACTCGCATCATCTCCATAAATTCAGAGGGTCTCCATGGAATGGACTGCCGCAATGGAAGCTGGTTGTATGCTCCCAGAATCACGATCAGATAGGTAACAGGGCTTACGGAGAAAGGCTTTCAGTGCTGGTAGACATTCACAAACTCAAAGCCGCGGCTGCGCTTGTCCTTCTCTCTCCTTTCACCCCGATGCTTTTCATGGGGGAAGAGTATGGTGAAAGGGCACCTTTCCTCTTCTTTATCGACGCTGAGGACAGAGATTTTGCAGACGCTGTCAGGGAGGGGCGCAAGGCTGAATTCATCCGGTTCGGCTGGCGCGACACACCTGATCCGGATGATGAAAACACTTTCATTTCGTCGAAACTGAGATGGAACATGAGCGGGAAAAGTGCCGCCCCAATGCTCAGGTATTACAGCCATCTGATAGCGCTGCGCAAGTCGTTCATCGGCGGAAAGCGGCATTCATTCTTCTCCGCATGGACAGGGGGAAATGTGAGGCTCAGTTACAGCAACGGGTTCGAGGTATACGTCAGGATGTCGAAAAATGCGTCCGCCGTTCCGGATGAGGGTAAAGTGGTGATGCATTCAGAGTGGAGGGATTTTGGAGGAAGAATTGAGCGTGGTTCCGCGCGGGGGAGGGAACTTCTCCCCTTTTCAGCAGTCGCAGTTCAGCTCTGATTCCGTCTTCCCCTGATTATCGCAGCCCCCCCGCCTGGCAATGTAATCTTCTTCCAGTCCATGGGTATGGGATAACGTCCCTGGTTAGACACCTCGCTGTCTATGAGTATTTCCTGGGAGGACCAGTCAGAGGGGACGGTGAATTCAACAGGTTCTGGCTCAGGATTGAAGAGAAGGAAAAGGTCATCCTCGAGAACAGTCTCCCCTTCGTAACCTATGTCCTCGATGCCCTGCCCCGAGAGAAGGACGCCTATTGCCATCCTGCCGCCGTGCCAGTCCCCCTCTGCCATTTCCGTTCCATCCGGTCTTATCCAGGTAACATCCTTGATTCCCGAACCAGGCATCACGACCCCCTGAAAGAAATTCCTCCGCCTCAGAACGTGGTAGCGGAGTCTTATGCCTATCATCCTCCTGGTGAATTCAAGGAGTGCCTTTCGCCTGTCGTCGAGCTTCCAGTCATACCAGCTGATCTCATTGTCCTGACAGTATGCATTGTTGTTGCCTCTCTGCGTCCTGCCGATTTCATCCCCTCCGAGCATCATGGGCGCACCTTGCGAAGTGAAGAGCGTGATAAGAAAGCTCCTTATTCTCCTCTGCCTCTTCCTAATGATGTCGCTGTCCTCAGTTGGGCCCTCAAACCCGAAATTGTCGCTTATATTGTCATCCATTCCATCCCTGTTGCCTTCAAGGTTTGCCTCATTGTGTTTGACGGAGTAGCTCACGAGGTCATTCAGCGTGAAACCGTCATGCGATGTGATGTAGTTTATGCTTGCATGGGGCCGCCTGCCATTGCTTTCGTAAAGATCAGGCGAACCGGAGATTCTTGTTGCAAACTCTCCAAGATTCTTCTGGTCCCCCTTCCAGTAGTGTCTCACTGCATCCCTGTACTTGCCGTTCCATTCTGCCCAGAGTATTGGAAAATTGCCCACCTGGTAGCCGCCGGGACCCACATCCCACGGCTCAGCAATGAGTTTCACCCTGGATATGACGGGGTCCTGGTGTATGACATCGAAGAATGATGAGAGCCTGTCCACTTCGTAGAACTCACGCGCGAGAGTGGATGCGAGATCGAATCTGAAGCCGTCGACCTGCATCTCGTTGACCCAGTATCTCAGGCTGTCCATTATAAGCTGCAGAACCTGTGGATGCCTTGCGTTAAGGCTGTTACCCGTTCCGGTGAAGTCGACGTAGAATCTGGGATTTGAGGGGTCCAGCCTGTAGTATGTCGGATTGTCTATACCCCTGAAGCTGAGAGTCGGTCCTAGGTGGTTTCCCTCTGCAGTATGATTGTAGACAACATCCAGTATGACCTCAATGTTGTTTTCATGCAATGTTCGAACCATTTCCTTGAACTCTGCAATCTGCTCTCCGCGATTGCCAGAAGAGCTGTACCTGACATCAGGCGCGAAGTATGCTATTGTGTTGTAGCCCCAGTAGTTAACCAGATTCCTGTCCACCAGGTACTTTGAGTCAACCTTCTGATGTACAGGCATGAGCTCTACAGCCGAAATTCCAAGGTCCTTGAGATAGGATATCATCTTCGGCGACGAGAGGCCGCGGTAGGTACCCCTTATCCCGGGCTCTATATCTTCCCTCTGGATTGTGATGCCCTTTACATGCGTTTCATATATCACAGTTCTGTTCCAGGGGAGGGACGGTTTTCTCACCCCTTTCCAGTCGAAATTTCCATCATACACGATGCATTTCGGTATGAAACCGGCGTCATCCCTTTCATTGAAGGAAAGGTCCTGTTTACCGTCACCAATCCTGTATGCAAAAATATCGTCAGTCCAGTTTATCACGCCAGTAAGTGCCCTGGCATAAGGGTCTATGAGCAGCTTGTTCCTGTTGAATCGCATCCCTGCCTCCGGCATGTAAGGCCCGTCAACCCTGTAGCAGTAGAGATCTCCCGCCCTGATGCCTGGTATGTAAGTGTGCCAGACATAGCCGTCAACAGCCTTCAGATCGTATGACTCCGCAGCATCAGCCGCGTCAGGCCTGTCAAAGAGCTCAAGAGTCACTGCAGTCGCATTTTCGGAGTAAATTGCAAAATTTGCACCACCGTCATCCAGCGTGGCTCCTTGCGGATACGGCCTTCCTACCCTTGTCTTTCTCAGTTCCTGCACCCCTTCCAGATTGTGCTGTTTACTTAACCTTTGTTCTGCAACTGTTACAGTATTGATAACAGTGCTCTCAGCGGTATATCCGTCCAGTCTGGCCGGTTGTTCAGCTCATAGGCTATTTCATACATCGCCTTTTCCCTGACAAAGAATTTTAGCGAATCCGTCATTCCCTCGAAGGATGGGGGAAGATATGCAGCAACTGGTCTGTAGTTCCTCCAGTAGCTATCCAGGAAGATGCGCTGCATGCGCGACGAGAAATTCTTAGCCGCATCTTCCCCGTTGCTTCCTGAAGCCCTGTGCGCGTACATCACAGCGTAGTCCAGAGAACGAAGCATTCCGGCAACATCCCGCAGCGCACAGTGCAGCATCCGCCTCTCGCCAATATCCCTCATGGGCTCTCCTTCAAAGTCTATGATGATGTAACGTCCGCTTGCTCTGAGTATCTGTCCAAGGTGCAGGTCTCCATGCGTTCTTATCTTATGCGTACTCCCGCTCAGCAGTGGCCCAAACAATTCTCTCACATCAGCTGCGGAATCCTGCACCGAGAGGAGCTGATCTGCAAGCGGCTTCACCCTGGCCGGAAGTTTCTCCCGATTTGAAAGAGATGCGAGTGTCCTTTCACGTAGCGCTGTGTATCCGTTCAGCCATCGCTTAACGTCCTCCTCTCCGATCCTTTCAGGCTCGAATCCCCTGACCCCTTCCCCCCCTGAAAGAACGTTGTGCATCTCAGCCACTGTCCCCGCAATGTCCGCGACCGCGTCATCAATCTCCTCCGGTGAACCCATCCCCCCAGTTGTTTGCTGGAGCAGTGTTGATGTGAAATATTTCCAGCAGTCCCCATCATTCGGCACGTACTCTGACAGGATGCCAAGTGCCATGCGTTCACCGGATGAGTATTCAAGGTATGCCAGTGGTCTGGGCACAATGGCCGAAGCCGATCTCTGGGAGATGAAGAGTGGCATTTCGTAATCCGGATTTATTCCGGCCTGAAGGCGCCTGAATGTCTTGTATATGGCCCTGCCGCCTATCACGGACGACGAATTGCTCTGCTCAACCTCCATTCTCCTTATCCCACTGCCCGCCGGAGGCATGCATTCCCTGAAATACCGTGTCAGTGAGTAATGCGCGCTTCCTTTACCGAAATTCACCCTGGAACCGCTACGCGCAATCTCCATCAGGTATTCAATGAAATCAGCGGATTGCAGAGCATCGCCGACGTAAAGCTTCCCGGCACCGCAGTCCGTCTCAAACCAGGCATCCTTCACCTCATCCCTTTTCTCTGAAAGGAGAAGCGGTACGAAGTAGAGTTCCTCACCACAATCATCGAATCTGAAGTCTATCAGTGCAAGCAGAAAATTCGAACCGTCCATGCGCACCTCGGCGCTGTCGCGTATCACTGCCTCAGCAATCTGTCTGGTCTTGCTTCCGAACCATCTCTCACTGCTCACACGGGCTGCAATCCTGTTGAGTGATTCGCCCTCCGAGAGAATGTCCAGCATCCTTCCCATCAGCTTCCCGCCCCCTCTTCTCGCTGCTCAAGATTGAGCCAGAAGAAGGAACGCGGGTGCAGTGTGAAGAAATAGGGGAGCTGCCCTATCTTCGGGAACGGGACACCGGTTATTATCTCCACCGGCGTGTATCCGCTGAAATTGCCGAGTGTGAGTTCAAGATAGGTGGGTTTTCTGGACAGATTGAATATGCACAGCATGTTCACACCCTCGTAACTTCTTATGTAAGAAAGCACCTTTCTGTTGTTGTGCTCAAGAAACGTTATGTCCCCTCTGCCGAAGACCTTTGCAAATTTCTGTCTCACCCTTATCATTTTCCTGACCCAGTGAAGAAGCGATGTCTGCAGGCGCATTTCGGACTCCACATTTATGCTCTCATAATGGAAGTTGGGATTTGTGATGGGAGGGGAGTACAGCTGCTCTGTGTCAGCCCTTGAAAAACCGGCGTTCCTGTCATAGGACCACTGCATGGGTGTCCTTACTCCGTTCCTGTCGCCGAGAAATATGTTGTCCCCCATCCCTATTTCATCACCGTAATAGAGTATTGGCGATCCGGGCAGGGAAAATATCAGTGCATGCAGAAGTTCAAGTGTTGCCCTGTCGTTGTCAACAAGTGGAGCAAGCCTTCTCCTGATGCCGAGATTGAGCCTCATCTTCGGATGTTTTGCGTACTCCGAATACATTATGTCCCGCTCCTCATCCGTAACCATTTCGAGTGTTAGTTCATCATGATTTCTGAGGAAAATCCCCCAGTCACATTTTTCAGGTATGGGCAGTGTTTGGGCAATTATATTTGTGATTGGAAAATAATCCTCCTTTGCGAGTGCTATGAATATCCTGGGCATGAGCGGAAAGTTGAAAGCCATGTGGAACTCATCCATATTGCCGAAATACTGTTTCGCATCCGTTGGCCACTGGTTTGCCTCAGCAAGCAGTATCCTTCCCGGATAGTGTTCATCGATCATTTTCCGTATCTCCTTGAAATACATGTGCGTCTCCGGAAGATTCTCGCAATTTGTCCCTTCCCGTTCAAAGAGATAGGGCACAGCGTCGCACCTGAAGCCGTCAATACCCATGTCGAGCCAGTATCTCATCACCCTCTTTATCTCCTCCCTGACCTCCGGGTTGTCGTAATTCAGGTCCGGCTGATGGCTGTAGAATCTGTGCCAGTAATACTGCTTCGTCCTCGGTTCCCAGGCCCAGTTAGATGTTTCAGTATCAACAAAGATGATTCTTGCGCCGCTGTATTTTGTATCTGTATCGCTCCACACAAACCAGTTCCGCTTGGGCGAATTGATGTCGCTGATGGCTTCCCTGAACCACGGGTTCTGATCGGAACAGTGGTTGAGCACCAGGTCCGCTATGACCCTTATCCCATTTTCATGCGCTTCCTTGAGCAGCATTCTGAACTCGTCGATTGTTCCGTATTCAGGCTGTATTGAATAATAGTCTGATATGTCATATCCGTCATCCCGCATTGGTGATTTGTAGAAGGGCAGTAGCCATATGCAGTCCACACCCAGATCCTTGATGTAATCCATCTTCATCCTGACGCCGTTGATGTCCCCTATCCCGTCATTGTTTGAATCAAAAAATGACTTAACGTTCATTTCGTAGAATATGGCATCCCTGTACCAAAGCGGATCATCGTTAATCACTGTTTCACCTCATCAACCCTGAGAATGTGCCCGGGTCTGATCTCAGGCGTGAGCTCGACATAATTTGCTCCCACTCGCCATGAGTATTTTTCACCTGTCAGCAGGTCAGTGACGTTAATGCTCTCCCCCCCTTTCAACCCAATGATATCAGCATCGATGGTCACATGCGCACTTTGCCTTTCAAATGGGTTCACATTCACCACAACTATTATCCTGTTTTCACCGTCTTCCGAGCTGCGGCTGTAGCAAACAAGATTGGGGTTATCGACATGGTGAAAAAAGGTGTTACCTGTCTCCTGCATTGCGCTGTTCTCTCTCCTTATCCTGTTCAGGCTTGCTATGAAAGCCTTGATGTTTCCCGGCATGTTCCAGTCCCTGTACTTTATTTCGTATTTTTCAGAATTCAGGTACTCCTCTCTTCCCTCTATCGCGCTGTTCTCGCACAGTTCAAAGCCGCTGTATATGCCCCACAGAGGCGAAAGACTGGCCGCCAGTAGCGCCCTCATCATGAATGCGGCCCTTCCGCCGTTCTGCAATACAAACGGCAGTATGTCCGGTGTGTTTGTGAAGAGCATTGGCCTGAAGAATTCTGAAACATATCTGCTAGACAGCTCAGTGAAATACTGCTCTATCTCGTAATTGAAATTCTTCCAGGTGAAGTAGGTGTATGACATGTTGAATCCGATCTTTGACAGTTCATACATTACGTCGGGCTTCGTGAACGCCTCAGCAAGAAAGATGACGTCAGGGTGTTCCTTCCTTATCGATTCTATGAGCCATCTCCAGAAAGTGAACGGCTTTGTATGGGGATTGTCAACCCTGAATATCTTGACACCCGCATCTATCCAGTAGAGAAATATGCTCCTCAATTCCTCCCAGAGATTCTCCCTGTCCGCCGTGTCGAAGTCTAGCGGGAAGATATCATAATATTTTTTTGGCGGATTTTCGGCGTAACGTATTGAACCGTCAGGCCTCTTCTTGAACCATTCCGGATGCTCTCTGACATATGGATGGTCGGGAGAGCACTGCAATGCTATGTCCAGCGCTATCTCAATGCCTTTTGAACCTGCAGTCTGCAGAAGATGCCTGAAATCCTCCATTGTTCCCAGGGAGGGGTCAATTGACTTGTGCCCGCCGTTGCTGTTGCCTATGGCCCATGGGCTCCCCGGGTCCGACATCGAACATTCCGCTGAGCCATTCTTCCCTCTCCTGTTTGTCATCCCTATTGGGTGAATAGGTGGGAGGTAAAGGACATCAAAACCCATTTCCCTGATATCATCCAGCCTCCGCTCGCAGTCCATGAATGTTCCATGCCTTCCCGGTACGGCTGATTGTGATCGCGGGAACATCTCATACCATGATGAGTACGATGCCCTCTCCCTGTCAACAATCATCTCCAGTTCAGGCCTGAGAACTGTGAGTTCCCGTCTGAACTGGTATTTTCTTGCGAGCATAACTGTCTCGTCGGCAGTGGCAATCTGAAGCGCATCCGCAGGCGTGGAGGAATTCATTCTCTGGATAATGCTGTTAACAGCCCGTCTGTCCTTGCCAGCCCTGGCGGCAATATCGCGCAGCATTCCTATGCCCTCCAGGACATCCTGCTGAATGTTCTCGCCTCCCTTGTGCCATTTCAGCGTATTCCGAGCCCACGTGGAATAAGTGTCGACCCATGCCCTTACTGTGTACCTGTATGTGGAAGGAGATGACGGCACAAATGAAGCTGACCACACATCATCAGTCGCCTCCGACATCTCCACAGTCCTCCATTCTCTCATCTCCGCGGACCTGTAGAGCAGTTCTGCAGACAGGATATCAGTGCCGTGCCTGAATATCCTTGCCGTCACTGTTACCCTTTTCCCTGCCCTTCGTTTGGCAGGATACCTGCCACAGTCCACACATGGTCTGATGTCTGCGATAACTATGGTGGAATAGGTATTCTGCATCACTCCTCACCATCATACCTGAAGATTTCAGCCGCAAGCGGCGGCAGCACAATGTTCAGGGAGTAAGGTCTTCCGTGCATCGGGTAATTCTCCGACCGGGCACTGCCGTAGTTTCCCACGCCGCTTCCCCCGTAGTCCGCCGCATCAGAGTTGATTATCTCCGTGTATTTCCCTCTCCAGGGAACACCGATGCGGTAACCGTGTCGCGGAACGGGTGTCATATTGAATACAAAGACATAACTGTTCTTTCTGTCTCTCGAGTGCCTGATGAAACTGATGACACTGTTATCCGTGTCGTTGAAGTCTATCCATTCGAAACCCGATGGCGAGCAGTCAAGTTCATACAGCTGTGGAGAGTCGACGTAAAGCCTGTTCAGATCTTTTACAAAGAGGGACAATCTTCTGTGCATATCAAAATGCAGCAGGGCCCAGTCAAGCTGCCCGCTGTAATTCCATTCATCCCACTGACCAAGCTCGTTTCCCATGAAGAGAAGTTTCTTCCCTGGACTTCCAAACATGTAGGCGTAACAGAGTCTCAGATTTGCGAATTTCTGCCAGTAATCTCCTGGCATCTTTCCTATCATCGAACCCTTGAGGTGGACGACCTCGTCATGCGATAATGGGAGTACGAATCTTTCGCTGAAAGCATACCAGACGGAAAATGTGAGATTCCTCTGCATGTACTTTCTGTAGATGGGGTCACTGGCGAAGTATTCAAGAGTGTCATGCATCCACCCCATGTTCCACTTGAAATCGAATCCCAGTCCACCGGCAGCTGTGTCCTTTGTGACACCTCCCCAGGCGGTGGACTCCTCTGCAATCATGGCAACGCCTGGAAATCTGTTATGAACAACATCGTTGAGTCTGCGCAGAAAGTCTATGGCCTCTATGTTCTCCCTTCCGCCATACTGGTTCGGTATCCATTCCCCTTCCTTTCGTGAGTAGTCGAGATAGAGCATCGAGGAGACCGCATCAATCCTGATGCCGTCAGCATGGTACAAATCTATCCAGTATAGTGCATTTGAAATAAGGTAATTTCTCACTTCATTTCTGCCGTAGTTGAAGACATTCGTTCCCCAGTCAGGATGCTTGCCCTTCCTTGGATCCGCATGGTCATAGAGATGTGTGCCGTCGTACATTGAGAGACCGTAATCGTCATCTGGAAAGTGGGCGGGAACCCAATCCAGTATCACGCCTATATCATTGAGGTGGCATTCGTTAATGAACCACATGAGGTCTTCCGGCTTTCCGTACCTTGCTGTCGGAGCGTAGTAGTTGATGACCTGGTACCCCCACGAAGCATCAAGCGGATGCTCCATAACAGGCAGCAGCTCAATGTGTGTGAATCCAAGCTTTCTGACGTAATCTATCAGTTCCCTGCCACTTTCCCTGAAACTGTAGAATGCATCGGGGGCCGGCCTCTTCCATGAACCGAAATGAACTTCGTATATGGAGATGGGTTCACCGCTTCTTTGCCCTTTCTCCCTCTTCTTAATCCATTCCCCGTCACTCCAGCTGAATGAAAGTTCGGTCACAATCGACGCTGTTCTGGGCCTGATCTCAGTCTGGAAGGCGTAAGGATCGGTCCTAAGCCTGACAATGCCATCAATCCTTGATTTTACAGCAAATTTGTAAACCTCTCCGTTCCGTATGTCCGGGATGAAAATCTCCCACAGGCCGGAATAGCCCACGTTCTGCATCGGATGCATTCCGATATACCAGTGGTTGAAGTTCCCCACAACCGATACAGCGGATGCATTGGGCGCCCATACGACGAATCTCACCCCCTGGACACCCTCCCTGGACTCTATGTGAGCTCCAAGTGTGGTGTAGGATTCAAAAAGCTCCCCTTTTTCAAACAGGTAAATGTCAAAATCAGAGAGACGTGGTCTGTACCTGTAGGGGTCGTGCCTCCTCTCCACGTATCCGCTTGAGTCCCTGTATGCCACTAGGTAGTCGTCCGCCACAGAATCATCCACCGCCCCAGTGCTGAAAATTCCATTCTCCGACCTTCTTGTGAGCCTTATTTCTGTCCCGTCAGTCGGTTTTTCAATCCATGCATCCAAAGCCAGCGGGAGATAGCAGACTATTTCAGTCTGCCCTCTTTCATTTTTATGGGGGCCAAGATACTCATACGGATTTTCTGCGAGAGATTCTACGATCCTCTCAATGATGTGCTGTTCCAAATCCAATCACACCTTCGTTCCGGATGCACAACTAATGGTCCGGTGCTCTCTGCGGATAGACCGGTACCGCGTCCTTCTATGCTGTCACTGCCCGTTCAATCAGTGGCATCTGATTTAAACTTGACTGAAAGAAATTCATTTTCTGCTTGGAGGTGCCTGCACATCAGTGAAATAGTAACAGCTTGATCACCGCTCATTCATGGTGATTGGGTCTTGATTTGGTATGCAGACCTTCTGTTCGGCTTTCTGCTGGGATTCTCTCTCACAATTCCCCCTGGGCCGATGAACGCATTCATTGCAACACAGACGATGGTGAGAGGGATGGGTGCCGGCGTCATCACAGGAACGGGTGCAATGACAGCAGACCTCGTCCTCGGAACAGTAATATTCGCAGCAAGGACAGTGCTGGATCTGCACTCCTACATCAGAGCAGTATATGTCATCGGTTCGGTCGTTCTCATTATGCTTGCATATTCTTCAATAAGAGGCACCTCCAGCATGTCCCCTCCTCAAGCAGGCAGCAGAACCTACTACAGGGCACTGCTGCTGGGAATAACAAATCCATTTCAGATACTCTGGTGGCTCACTGCGGGGCTCGCCTTCGCATATATTGGTGGCATAATTCTCCTTGCCGGTCTCTTTGCCGCAATAGCTGTGTGGATCGTGCTCTTTCCGGTGGTACTTCACACAGGGACAAGGAGACATCCTGAGGTCAGGAGAGGCATCACTCTTGCATCCTCCATCCTGATGGTGCTGTTTGCAGGCTATTTCATCTATCTAGCGCTCTGATATCACTCAGCGTAATAGTTTGCATCGTAAGGCTGAGGGCTGAGCCCCTTTCTCTTCCTGATCTCCGTAACAACTCTGTCGGCTATCTCTTTCGGCACCTTCTCGTAACCGGCATTTTCGGTTGACCATAATGCCCTTCCCTGTGTTGCGCTCCTGATTGCACTTGCGAAGCCAAACATCTCTGCAACAGGCGCCTTCGCCTCAATGACAGTGTTTTCCCCGTCCTGCTTCATGTCCGAAATAATGCCGCGTCTCTGCTGCACTTCCCTTATTGCATCACCCATGACGTCCGGAGGGACGTTGATGTAGATTTTCTGCACAGGTTCATAAAGTGCTCTGCCTGCAACAGCCATTGCACCATATATCGCAGACCTTGTCGCAGGTATGACCTGTGCGGGTCCCCTGTGAATGCTGTCCTCATGCAGTTTTGCATCCACCAGTTTGACCTTTACATTCATTACCCTTTCCTGGGCCAGAGGGCCGAGCCTCATTGCCTCCTCAAACGACTGTTTGCAGAGTTCCATTGTTTCGAACAGATACTGTATACCCTTGGTGTAGTCGATGAATACATTGGTGTCAACAAACATCTGAACACCCCTGGCCTCATCCCTCTCCATCCCAAGATCCTGGAGTTTCTTGGCAAGGGCCTTGGCATCCTTTATCTTTCCTTCGGTTCTGATGTCACCACTCATTATTGCCTGCACTATACTTTCTTCCAGCGGCTCCACTTCAATGTAAAAGCGGTTATGCTTATTGGGCGACTTCCCCTCAAACGGGCCGCCCTTGCCCTCAATGCTCTCCCTGTACACAACAATGGGCTTTGACGCATTGATGTCGCATTTGTAGTCATTCACGATCCTGTACTGTGTGACCTCAAGATGCAGTTCACCCATGCCTGAAAGGAGGTGTTCACCTGTCTCCTGGTTTATTTCGACTGAAATGGAGGGATCGGCCTTTGCAATGTTGCGCAATACATCGATGAGTTTGGGAAGATCCTTCATCTGCTTTGCCTCGATCGCAACCGTAACCACAGGTTCGCTGTAGTGCGTCATCTTTTCGAACGGCTCTATCCCCTGGACAGAGCTGACGGTTGAGCCTGAGATTGCGTCCTTAAGTCCGGTCACAGCAGCTATGTTCCCTGCCCTTATTTCTTCAACAGGTATCCTGTCAGCTCCAACAGAAAGTGCCACTGTCTGAACCCTGTTGGGCTGCGGCATTCCTGAGATGTAGAGCTCCTGTCCCCTCTTCAATGTGCCTGAGAAAAGTCTTCCGACAGCAACCTCTCCCGCATGCTGGTCAATTATTATCTTGGTGGCCATGAAAATTGTGGGCCCTTCAGGATCAGCTGTAATGAGCGCCTTCCCTGTTTCAGAGTCAAGATCTCCCTTCCATATGGCAGGAATTCTCATTTTCTGCGCATCAATTGGATTCGGATGATTTCTGACAACAGATTCAAGTACAACCTTATGAAGTGGTATCTTCTGCGCAAGTGTCTTCTGGTCCCCGCTGGTCAGGTAGCTGTAGATGTCGCCGAATGTGATCTTTGTCTTCTTCATGTAAGAAGCAGAAATTGCCCAGTTGTTGTACGCGCTTCCGAAGATGACAGTGTCGTCCTCCACCCTGACGCCCCAGGTTTTCTTCAGACCTTCCGGAGCAGCCGCATATATTCGTTTATTGACATCATTGATGATGTTTATGAAACGTTTCTGCATATCCTCAGGCGTGACCTTGAGCTCATTGATCAGCCTGTCGACCTTGTTTATGAAGAGTATCGGTCTGACCCTTTCCTTCAGAGCCTGCCTTATGACAGTTTCTGTCTGCGGCATAACCTGTTCCACAGCATCCACAAGGATGATGACACCGTCAATGGCCCTCATGGCGCGCGTGACATCACCGCCAAAGTCAACGTGGCCAGGCGTATCTATCAGATTTATGAGATAATACTGCCCATCTATCTCATGGACCATCGATGCATTTGCGGCATTGATGGTTATGCCCCTCGCCTGTTCCTGTTCGTCATAGTCAAGAAGGAGCTGTTTTCCGGCAAGCTCTTCGCTCATCATTCCTGCACCGGCTATCAGATTGTCGCTCAAGGTGGTGTTGTGAACAATCAGCCCTTCAACAAGAAGGTTGTGTGTGCCTTCCACTGTGAAATCATACACGAATTCCTCAAAACAGTGTTCTATCCTCGCTATACCGACAGATACGAGTTCTTCTGTGAGTGTCGAATAGATGACAGCAGAACGCTCCTTGCCCCCTCTAAAATCGATAGGCACAGAACCTTCAGTCAATGGGGCATCATCGCAGTGCCCCTCTGAGGCAAACCTCCTGATCAGTGTGACCTCCCGTTCGAAATCAGCGCTTTCTGGGTCGAGTCTGACTCTGATTCCGAAACGCAGCAGCGCAAGTGAAATTGAGCACAGTGCAGCCGAATACCAACTCTCCGCTATTGCAGTGTCTTTCCTATCCAGTATCTGGAGCGTCAGCTGCAGGAGCATATCATCGGACAACCTGAATAACATTCCCTGACACCCATCATCAAGGAAAATATGTTCAAGCAGTTTGTTCCCATCACCTCCTTCAATCACAGAAGATGTTTTTTCCCGTCCTATTCCGTCAAAGACTTCTGGTAAGTCCTCCTCGCTGTATTCGTAATCAGGTACCACCTTTCTGGGTGCTACCAGCCTGTCAGTGATCTTCAATTCCGCGGACCTGACTTCCTGTACCGTTCCGTTCCTTATAACAACGAACTTATGTTCGGGTGTTACAGTTATCTCCCTTCCTGCCACGGGCACTATTTTTAGCAGACTGTCGTCATTTCTTATCTTCCACACATGTGTGATGGGGCGCCTTTCAAGTGACATGCGTGTGACATCCAGGCTAACAGTCACCTCTTTTCCGCCAACGGCGTAAACGGTGCTCTCTCCGTCAGAAAAAAGCGTCCTTCCGGAGGCATATTTGGCGTAGAGCGCATCCGCCCTGATCCACGAGCCGTTTGAGTAGACCATTGACGACGCAGTCATGCACTTTCCATGGTCGATATGCGCTGCTGTCCCTATGTTCCTTATGAACCTGGGATCCCTCATTATAGCTTGAGCTCTCGCAATATTGTCTTCCTTTCTGCCCAATTCAATCTCCCTTCCGATGGATGTGATCAGCGGGCCGACATTGCAACCCTTTCAATTTCATCTCTCTTCGACACTGCTGAACTGTTCATGTCGCCGTTAGATGCAAGGATTAATTCGTCTGCAAGACACTGTTCTATTGCCTTGGTGGAGCCGTGCGAAGCGTTGACGGCCCCGAGGCATATGTACCTGAGCGCCAGGTCAAGCCTTCTAGATGAAGATACATCAACAGCTTTCGGCACTGATATGCCGCCGAACTGCAGTCTTGTGATTTCCTCCCTGGGTGCCGCATGCTCTATTGCACTCACGAGAATCTGCACCGGGTTTTTTCCCGTCTTTGAATTTATGATGTCGAATGCCTTCTCTACGGTTCTTATGGATTTGCTCTTTTTCCCTGTATAGTTTTCAGTCCTCATCATCTGATTTATGAGTCTTTCGACTATGTTGACCTTCGTCTTGCCGAAATTCCTGCCTGCGTGCTTGCCCGATGTGTGCGGAACGTATATCGGAGTAAGATTTATGTATCTCGCAAGGCCAGGATCGGATACAGTAACCTCAGAAAGATCATATTTACCGAAAAGCAGTGCGTTATACAACAGGACCTGCTGAGGCTCATCCTCCTTCTCCGCCTGTTCCTCGGTCTCATCGTTCACTATTTCATTATCTTCCTCAGGCATATTTTCACCTCACCGGCTTCTCCTTGCGTCCGCGCACAAGTTCATTCAGTGAAACGTTGTTAACCTTGATTACTTTGTACCTCACACCAGGGATGTCACCGTAGGACCTTCCCATACGTCCGCCGATGCCCTCCACAAGAACTTCGTCATGTTCATCAATAAAATTTATTGCGCCGTCACCGACTGCAAAAGCTGTGACCTGTCTTCCATTTTTTATAAGCTGGACCTTGACGCACTTCCTGATCGCCGAATTCGGCTGTTTTGCTTCAATTCCCACCTTTTCCAGCACGATGCCCCTGGCCTGCGGAGCCCCTTCCAGAGGATCAGATTTTTCTTTGAGCCTCAGTATTCTCCTCTTATAGGCTCTTTCACTCCATCTGAACTTCTTTCTGCTGTTTGTCAGCTTTCTTGCTGTATTCATTCCACGGGCCATTTCAAAGTCTCCTAAACACGGGCGGTAAACAGACAACCAATTCTCCAAATGAAGAAAGAGGAAGCCTGATAAGCACTGGGATAATAGCAAAATGATGCTGAATATATACGTTTCTATGTCTCGAGAGACAAAGACGGACATGAATGGATGATAAGACTGCCTCACGGCGTAGTCAGTTATCTAGAAAATCGATCTTTGACTAATCCCCGTAGGTCTCGCGCCTTTTACGTCCCAATACCCGAACTGTGACCGCCCTCTTGTGAGGCAACCAGCCATGCTTTGAAGCGCGGACCAACAGCAAGTTGCTTGCGTTTCTTCCGAAACGCTTATTAGGGGAATGCATATCGGGTGAAAGCATAAGAGGAATTTACATGGCTGATAACCCCGTGTATGGTTTACTTCACCTCGACATCGAGTCGTGAAGAATTTTTTTCTGCAATACCGAACAGTTGCTGTTCCGGGGGTGTATTCATTGTGCAGTGAATACAGGCTCCGGATTGCTGTTCCAAGCAGGGGCAGGCTGAGAGAAGGCGCGGAGGAGATACTCTCGATGGCTGGCATTGGCCTGCCATCCCTTTATGACAGGATGCTTGTAACAGACGATGAGGGATCCGGGTATCAACTGCAGTTCGTGAGAGCAAGGGATATCGTCAGTCTGGTTGCGACCGGCTGCGCAGACGTTGGCATCACCGGAAGAGACCTGGTAATGGAATTCGGTGAAGACTCTGTCGAGGAAATCATGAAGCTGGATTTCGGAAAATGCTCTCTCTGTATAGCCGTTCCTGAAGACTCACCTGCAAAGGATGCGTCAGAGCTTGAGGAGGGTGCAAGAATTGCAACAATGTACCCCAGAGTTACCTCAAGGTTCTTCGAGAATATTGGAAAAAAGGTGGAAATCGTGACTGTTTCCGGGACCACTGAGGCTGCCCCTATGATCGGCATCGCTGACGCCATATCTGACATTGTCGAAACAGGCTCAACCCTTCGGATGAATGGTCTGCGTCCTCTCTGCAGGGTGCTGGAATCTTCAGCTGTCGTGATAGCCGGCAAGGACAGCAGGATGAAGAGGGATGAGATCGATGAATTTCTCTGCCTTGTAAGAAGCGTTCAGTATGCCAAGTCGAAAAGGTACCTCATGGTGAACGTGCCTTACAGATCAGAGAATGAGGTACTCAGACTGCTCAAAGGAATAGAAGGACCCACATCGATGCGAATATCGGGCAGGAACGACTTCTTTGCACTCCATGCAGTGGTTGATATTTCAGAAATAAACGCAATCATACCGGGCCTGAAGGCTCTGGGGTGTACCGGTGTGCTAGTTTCAAGGATTGAGAGGCTGGTACCTTGAGTGGTGTGCGGATGGAGTGCAGTGATGCTGACGGTTGCGAGGCAGCTGCACTCAAACTCAGAGATATGCAGAGACCTGATGCTGATGCCGAATTGGCAGTGCACAGAATCATGGAAAGGGTAAGGAGAGGCGGAGACCGTTCGCTCTTCGAGCTCACGGAGGAACTGGACGGTATCAGGCTGAAAAAACTGATGCTGGATACGGACGAGATCGGGGAACTGGCATCGGATGTCGATGACGATGTTATTGAAGCAATGAAGACAGCCTCTGCAAACATAACACGTTTCCATTCAGACAGCAGACCTTCCGGTTCACTGCTTCGGTTCGACGGCTCCTGGCTGGAAAGAAGCTATGTTCCTCTGAGAAGGGTCGGAATTTACGTACCAGGCGGGATTTACGCCTATCCGTCCACTGTTCTCATGGCTTCAGTGCCAGCAAAAATCGCGGGTGTTGATGATTTAGTCATCTTCACGCCGCCTGACAGGGATGGCAGCAGGATCAGGTATATTGCAGCTGCATGCCAGCTTTCAGGTGTAAAGCGCATTTTCACGGTTGGAGGGGCACAGGCCATTGCTGCCATGGCATACGGAACAGAGAGTATCAGAAGGGTCGACAAAATAGTTGGTCCCGGTAACATGTATGTGGCGAAGGCAAAGGCAGCAGCCCTTTCGATGGGGCTCGTCGGTACGGACTCCATTGCAGGACCAACAGAGATACTTGTGATTGCGGACGCAACAGCATATTCTGAGATGGAGATGATCGCATATGAGCTGCTTGCTCAGATGGAGCATGGCTCAGGTGCAACTGCGGTTCTCTGCAGCGACTCCAGCGAATTAATCGAAGGAGTCCTGAAGCTTCTCGGGGAAATAATTTCACATTCAGGGAAACGCACTGCTATGAATCTGGAACGCAATTTCGCCTCTGTTCACGTGCGTTCTCCGAAACTGATGGGTGTATTTGCAGAAGCATACGCGCCCGAACACCTTTTTGCCGTTGGAACCGTCGCAGAGGAGATAGCCGAAGGTTTAAGGAATGCCGGCTCTGTTTTCATTGGAAAATACTCCTCCGTTGCTTTCGGCGATTACATTTCAGGCACAAACCATATACTTCCGACAATGGGAACAGCGCGCTTCTCCTCGCCCCTGCAGGTATCAGATTTCATGAAGGTTGTGGAAAGGCAGAAACTCAGTAGCGTGACTGCTGAGAAACTGTCCGGTTTTGGTTCAAATCTCGCTGAATGTGAGGGCCTCAGAATCCATTCCCTTTGTATGAGGCTCAGAGGTGACCGTGCAGCAGCGGAAAAGAGGCGATGAACTTTGAAAGGCTTTTTCAGAGCAGAAGCGGTTGCAAGGGTAGAGGCAGTATCGGCCGAGGAATATCTGTATTTCTACCCACGCGGCACCTCAACAGTAAGAATGAATGACAACACAAGTCCGTACGGACCGGCTCCGCGTATCAGAGAGATGCTTGAGGGCAAGATGTCTGCAATCATCGGCGGTCTTGAAGGATGCACATACTATCCAGATCAGACGGCATATAACCTGAGACAGAAAATAGCTTCATTGAACGGCGTGACTCCTGATCAGGTTGTTGTTGGTTGTGGCGCGGATGAGGTAATTGACATGATTGTCAGGGTTTTCGTAAACCATGGTGATACTGCCATTGTTCCTCTGCCCGAATACTGGATGTACAGCCGCCTTGCAAGGATAGGTGGAGCGAAGGTGCTGAATCCGTCGATAGGAAAGCCCCCGGAGCTCAAGGGATTCAGGCCGGAACGCGGCAAAGTGCTCTTTATCTCAAATCCAAACAACCCTGCCGGTAACCTGTTTGATGGCGAGACGATAGGCTCACTTGCCGAAGAATTCCCCGGAATAGTCATCCTGGATGAAGCATATGCCGAATATGCCGGTCAATCCCTCACATCTCTTGTGAATGAATATACTAATCTCGTTGTGGTCAGGACATTCTCCAAGATATATGGCCTCACAAATTTCAGGATAGGGTATTCCATTTCCTCGAAGGAAATTGCATTCCTTCTGAGGAAAATAAAGAATCCGTTCAATGTGCCCTCTGTGTCACAGAGTCTTGCACTTGAAGCCCTTTCGGATCAGAATTTTGTGAATGAAGTCAGGGAGAGAAATGCAAGTGAAAGGGAATACCTGAGGGAGAGACTTGAGCGCATGGGGGTTACAGTTTATCCCTCATGTGCGAATTTTTTGCTGGTGGATTTCGGCGCGGACTGCGACCCAATCTTCAATGGCCTCGTGGCAAGAGGGATATTTACAAGACGGATCAGCCAGCCCGGGTACGAAGGATGCATTAGGATAACTGTCAGGAGCAGAGGAGAAAATGATGCTTTCCTTGCCGGGCTATGTGGTGTCATGGGTGGGATGCCTTGAAGATTTCGGTTGCCTGCTATGGCGTCGGCAACATGCACAGCATAACAAAGGCTGTCCGTCTCACTGGTGCGGAAGTCCGTGTTGCCAAAACTCCGTCAGAACTCTTTCCGGCCGATGGAATCATCCTCCCTGGTGTCGGCTCATTTTCGGCCGGAAGCAGATGGTTCGTTGAAGAAAGGGAGAGAGTTGCAGAGCGGATGAGGGAAGTACCTGTCCTGGGCATATGCCTTGGTTGCCAGCTTCTTCTGGACTCCAGCGAGGAGGGTGCCGGAAGAGGTCTCTCCCTCATACCGGGCACCGTCCGCAGACTCAGTGCACGCAAGGTTCCCAACACCGGCTGGGAAAGGGTATACACACGTGGTGAAAACATGCTTTTCAGCGGAATACAGAACGGCGAAGCTTTCTATTTTGTTCATTCGTTTGTCCCTGTACCAGCCAATTCAGAAGATGTTGCTGCGAGCACAACTCTCGGATGGGATGGCGGAGCGGTATCATTCGTGAGCGCGGTAGCGCATGAAAACATTTTCGGCGTTCAGTTTCACCCCGAAAAGAGCTCAAAACAGGGATTAAGACTCATAGGCAACTTCGTTGAATACTGCAGGAGAGTGAACCTGTGCAGATAATTCCTTCCATAGACCTGCACAGAGGTCAGGCAGTAAAGCTTGTAGGCGGTGTTCCTGGATCGGAGGTATACAGTAATCCTTCCCCTCTCAACCTTCTGGAGGAGTGGCAGTCGCAGGGTGCAGAAAGGATTCATGTTGTCGATCTTGACTCCGCACTTGGTGTTCCTTCGGAAGAGAATAAAAGGACAATTGGTGAGTTACTCTCCTCGGCCAGAGCCAAAATTCAGATCGGCGGTGGAATAAGAAGCAGTTCAGACGCATCAAGATATCTGGACATGGGCGCCGATGCGGTTGTTGTTTCCACGATCATATTCAGTGACAGGAGAATGTTCGAACAGCTCGTCAACTCTTTTCCCGGAAGAGTGGTAGCATCGATCGACTTCAGAGGCACCAGTGTGAGTATTTCAGGATGGACAACGGAATATCCTGTCCTTCCCGAGGTGGCGGCCGCCGAATGTGACTATCTTCCCCTTCACTCGCTAATCGCTACCGATGTCTCAGTGGAGGGTCGTCTCACAGGAATTGATATTGCCGGCGTAAGGAGGATACGCAAGGTGGTAAAACACCCTCTGATTGTCGCAGGTGGTGTATCAGGCGTGGATGACCTGATGGCACTCCGCCGCTGTGGTGCTGACGGCGCCATACTTGGCCGAATACTGTACGGTCAGCGCTCATCCTTCATGAAGCTGGTAGAAGGGTTTCGGAATAAAATGTGAGTTAAAGGTGCTGAATCATGTCCGGAAGGAGAATACACAGGGTAAAGAGGGAAACAAGGGAAACACGTGTCGTCCTGTCACTGAACGCTGACGGATCGGGTAAATGCACCTGTGAAGTCGACGGACTGCAGATGCTCAAGCACATGCTAGCCACTCTTGCACGTTACGCTTCATTCGACTTGTCCGTCAGCGCCGTGGGGGATATGGAGCATCACATAAGCGAAGATGTCGCAATCTGCCTCGGGATCGCATTGAAGCGATGCATCGAAGATGCATCGGTGAAAAGAATCGGTAGTGCGACTGTCCCCATGGACGATTCTCTCGTGCTCGTCTCTGTCGATCTTTCGGGAAGAAGCTATTTTGCAACCGACGACATCATGGAACCTTTCGGGCATTTTCTATCAAGCCTGGCAGCGAACGCTGCTATCAATCTGCATGTCGTTGTAATCAGAGGCACCGACCACCACCACACAGTGGAAGCATCCTTCAAGGCACTCGGTATTGCTCTGAGGCAGGCTATCGAGAGGAGGACCGGTGACTTATCAGTCAAGGGAAATGTCATGCTCGAGGTGGACTGATTGCCGTGAAGAGAATAATACCCTGCCTGGACATCCTCGGCGAAAGAGTGGTCAAAGGTGTGAATTTCAGTAACGTTAAGAGCACCGGCGATCCCGTCCAACTCTCCTGCAGATATGAAAATGAGGGAGCTGATGAGATAGTGTGGCTCGACATAGATGCAACGCTCTCGTCAAGGGAGATGATGTTTCAGAGACTCAGCGACACTGCCTCATCACTCTTCATACCTCTCACTGCAGGAGGCGGCATAAAATCCATTCAAGACATATCCAGAGCACTAGGCAGCGGCGCTGACAAGGTGGCACTAAATACAGCCGCTGTGAGAAATCCTGATATAATAGGGAAGGCAAGCGACGAATTCGGGAGCCAGTGTATAGTTGTTTCAATTGACGCTGCCTGGAACAGTCACCTCAATATGTATGAGGTTTACATCGGCTCAGGCAGCATCCCTACCGGTATTGACGCAATCGAATGGTCACGCAGGGTTCAGGAACTTGGTGCCGGTGAAATCCTTCTGACAAGCAGAGATGCAGACGGGACGCTCAACGGCTATGACAGGAGACTGGTATCCCAGATATCTTCATCACTGAAGGTACCGGTGATAGCGTCCGGAGGGTGTGGAAGCATTGATGACTTCATCACCGTGCTCGGTGAATGTGGGGCTGATGCCGCTCTCGCCGCTTCTGTTTTCCATTTTGGCATTCTTCGCATAGATAAGGTAAAGCGCGCTCTGCTTTCAAAGGGAATAGAGGTCCGGATATGACACTGATGTGGAAGGAAGGGGAGCTGAAACCCATAGTGGTGCAGGACGCAAGGGACGGGTCAGTCCTCATGCTCGCCTACGCAAACAGCGAAGCAGTCAGGAGAACCGAGGAGACAGGGTATGTCCATTTCTGGAGCAGAAGCAGGGGAGCTCTCTGGATGAAAGGCGAGACATCAGGAAACAAGCTAAGACTTGTCGAACTCAGGGAAGACTGCGATGGCGACTCTCTTCTCGCAAGGGTCATTGTGGAGGGACAAGGAAAGGTCTGTCACACGGGAAGGAGGAGCTGCTTTTATCCTGATGGAAATGAATGGAACGGCAGCCTTCTTGTCATTCCTCTTCTTCTTGAAGAACTCTTTGAGGAGAGATCGAAGAAGGCCGATACAGCTTCATACGTTTTCAGGACGCTCTCAAGGAAGGATGAGCCGCTGAAAAAAGTCGGGGAAGAGGCAGCTGAGTTCATAATCAGTGCCAAGGATGGAAGGACTGCACAGGCCGTCGACGAGGCGGCGGATCTGCTCTTTCATTTTCTTCTTGCACTGCATTACGCAGGAATGGATTATGTGGAAATACTGGAAAGATTGAAAGAAAGACATGCTGAAAGGACTGGAGGAGAAAGATAAGCGCATCAATAGAAGTAGAGGGATTGTTTTTGATGAAATCGAATATCTGTTGTTGCTGATTGCTCTCCCTTCCAGAAGACTTTTAACAGTATATTCTTGAACTCAATGCTTATCCCGCGGGATTGGTAAGGATATACAAGCTGTAGTGGAACAAACAACGTTCAAAAGTTGCCGTCACTTTCCCGTTTACACACAATTCAAGAGACTGTCTCAATCCATAACTCCGTCATTGTTGAATGACTGTTATCTCGAGCTGCGCTGTTATTTTTCCAGTTTTCGTCTGCCTCTCTGTCTTGAAATATCGGCCGTCTAACCAGAGGATCCGGAACCTTGTCGGGCGCTTGACGAAATCCATAGACGAACGTTTTTCCAAAATTCAGGGCGAGACAAGCGGGTTGCATATGCGGGAGGAGGGATTTGAACCCACGGACCCCTGCGGGACAGAATTTCCCATATGTTCTCTTAAGTCCTGCGCTGTTGGCCAAGCTTAGCTACTCCCGCTCTTCAGCCTGATGCCCTGTCGGCGATTAATTAATTTTCCATCCGATCGACGCGGAGACAACTGATGCATGAGTGATAGATTTAATTTACACCAAACACCTAGACTGTCAGGTTAACAGTGATTGTAATGGAAAAGGAATATGGTATATTCGTGAAAGGTGACTGGGAAAAAGGATCCGGAAAGGAATATTTTGAAACAGTGAATCCTACAAACGGCGACGTACTTGCAAGGTTTGTAAAGGGAACTGCAGAGGACGTTGATACTGCCGTAAAATCTGCAATGGATGGATTTCGTGTATGGAGTGAAGTTCCAGCACCAATGCGTGGGGAGCTGCTTCTTGAGGCAGCTCTCAATCTTCAGAAGCACAAGAATGAGCTCGGTACTCTGGTGTCCAAGGAGATGGGTAAGATCCTGCCTGAGGGATTGGGTGAGGTTCAGGAAGCTATAGATTTCTTCAAGTACATTGCGGGAGAAGGCCGAAGGATGTTCGGCGAGACAACACCTTCGGAATTGCCCGATAAATTCAACATGACCGTCCGCCTTCCAAAGGGACCTGCAGGACTTATAACGCCTTGGAATTTTCCGGTTTCTATACCTTCATGGAAGATGGGCGCCGCATTGATTTCCGGCTGCTCCGTCGTTCTCAAGCCGGCAACGGACACACCTCTGTGCGCTGCGCGGTTTGTTGAAATAGTGAATGATGCCGGTTTTCCACCAGGTGTTATAAACCTTGTGACAGGGAGCGGTTCCGAAGTTGGCACCGCACTCATCAACCATCCGGGCATAAGGGCAGTGTCATTCACAGGCGGTGTCGCGACCGGTAGGGAGGTATACACACAGGGTGCCAGGAGGCTTGTGCAGGTCCATCTGGAACTGGGTGGCAAGAACCCTGTGATTGCAATGGATGATGCAAATCTGGAACTTGTTCTTGATGGAGTTCTTTTCGGCGCTTTCGGGACAGCAGGGCAGAGATGCACCGCAACGAGCAGGCTCATACTCCACAACAAGATTTACGAACGATTTCTGGACATGCTTGCTTCCCGCGTCGAAAAGATGAAGGTTGGGAATCCGTTGGAGGAAGGCGTTGAAATGGGGCCGGTCATAAACTCCAGGGCGAAGGAGAGCATACTGAATTATATCAAGATAGGCAAACACGAGGGAGGTACGGTTGTCACCGGCGGTGCGGCCCTTGAAGGAGGGATTTATTCAAAGGGTAATTTCATTCAGCCTACCATAATTGAAACGAAGCACGGTTCGGTTATAAGCACCGAGGAGATATTCGGACCGGTGCTCTCCGTAATAAGGGTATCGTCATTTGAGGAGGCAATGAGTGTTGCAAACGGTGTCCAGTACGGTCTCAGTTCGTCGATATACACAAAAAACATAAATCTTGCATTCAAGGCGATAAGGATGCTTGAGGCCGGAATCACGTACATCAACGCTCCCACAATAGGTGCTGAGATTCATCTTCCGTTTGGCGGTGTGAAAAAAACAGGGACAGGAGGAAGGGAAGCAGGTTCCTCAGCGATTGAGGAATTCACCGAGATAAAGAGTGTTTTTATCGATTACAGCGACACCCTTCAGAAGGCCCAGATAGACACTGACAAACGATTCAGGGAGAAGCTTTCCCAGACATGACAGTCACGATCATGCCTTTCCTCTAGATTCTCCTGATGTAAGTGCGCTCGCAAATATATGCGCCTGCCTCAGCGCTTCCGGATAGTTACCACGCACTATGGAGGAATCAATAAGCTCCCTGACATCCACCTCACTCATTCCTCTCCAGGTTGCATACAGCTTCCAGTTTTTCCCTTTGAGCTGAACACTCCTGTGTGCCGTCAGCAGTCCGTAACGGTACTCCCAGTCATCAAAATGTTTACTGAGGGCTGCTCTAATTGATGTTATGTCCGGCGGTCTTCGCGTAACGCATACGACCGGTAGCGCAGTTGCGTCCCCGATGGTGTCGATGTCAAAGACATTGAATCCACCGCACGCAATGCCGTCCAGCATTATCGCCCTGATCTGTTCACGGAATCTTGACTTCTGTATTACAGCGCACACTGTTTCTGTTGCATCCATTCCATCGACAGTGCACTTTGTGACTATTGCTCCTTCGACGTATGCCGGCAATCTCGCTATTATGCAAACAAGTGGCACAGTCCCTTCCCTGAATGTGAATTTTCCATCGTCAAATGCAGCAATACGTGTGTGTTTCTTCACAGGCATCACGGCAGCATTTCAGAGGAGGGAAAGAGAGCCGGTCACAGGATCAACGTCCTCATTCCTTGCGGGTCCTATCCCGACACAGGTCACTGTTCCTGGAGGGATCTCTGTCAGTCCGGCATCGGCAACTGTGCTCACAACAAGCCCTCTCTTCTTTGCTTCCTCCCTCACTTCATACAGCTCCTCAATATTTCTGACCCTGACAACGACCTTTCGCTGACCTTCCCTCATCCATTCACCGAATGTCCGCCGTTCCTTTTCCATCGATTCTACAGCGCATCCGACAGAAGCGTGTGCAACCTGAACGGCAAGCTTTCCGGGAGACAGCTTTATGTCAGTTCTCACAACAACCACAAGCTTGTAGCGAAATCCATCATCTCTCTGCATTGTTTCCACCTCCTGTTCTCTTTCTGGTGGAAACCACGGCAGAAAGCAGGAGCATCGCAGCAGTCAGAGCAGACTCTGTCAGAACGAAGGCCGTAACATTCAGCCCTTCATGGACAGCATTGTATATGATGGTCATCAGGAAAAGTATGATCACTGCAATCGCAAGGCTGATGCCCGCAGAGGCAGCAATCATATCCACCGTATCCTGCCTGAACCTGCTTTCCCTTCTGGTGAATGCAAGAAGTACGGCAAATCCAGGCAGGAAGAACATGAGAACCGCCACCAGCGCAAGTTCCAGTATGGATATCAGTGGCATCTTCCACTCCATGTCACTTAATTATTATAATAAGTGGTCTGTAACTCTGCGCCAGAATGGATTTAAAATTTCAGATTCTCGAAAGGGACGGACCAGGCAGGATATGCTCATTTGAAACGCGTCATGGGAAGGTCGAAACACCGGTATTGATGCCAGTCATCAATCCGCGTAAAATGACCTTACCTGTTGACGAACTCGTGAGAAAATTCGGCGCAAAGATGCTGATAACGAACTCTTACATTATCGAGAGGGATGGGGAGCTCAAGCGCAGAGCAGCCGCAGGTGGTCTGCATTCGCTTCTGGATTTTGATGGGCCGATAATGACAGACAGCGGCACCTTTCAGTCACACGTATACAGTGATGTGGATATTGACGCGGATGAAATAGTCGATTTTCAGAAGAGCATCGGAAGCGACATACTCACTGTTCTCGACATATTTTCGGAACCTGATTTTTCACGAAAACAGGCAGAAAGATCAGTGGATTTGACATGTGAGAGAACTGTTAAGGCAATTGCAAGAGTGGAAGGCAGTTCAATTGTTGCATGCCCTGTTCAGGGATCGTTATTTGAAGACCTCAGGCATTCGGCAGCAGTCAGACTCAGTGAAGTGGGCGGAAATTATTTCGCCGTGGGCGGAGTGGTGCCGCTCATGGAGGAAGGCAGGTACGCAGAGCTCGCATCCGTCATACTCTCCTCAAAATCAGGGCTGAACCCGGCCGCACCGGTGCATCTTTTCGGATGCGGACACCCGCTCATATTCCCCCTGGCAGTTTTGCTTGGCTGTGACATATTTGACTCAGCCTCATATGTCAAATATGCACGGGATGACAGGATGATATTCCCGGATGGGACCTATGACCTCAACGAGATGAAATACAATCCATGTCTCTGCCCTGTCTGCACTGCCAATACGCTGAAGGAGATACAGTCAATGAGCGGAGACGATCGAACAGGAGTGCTTGCAAGGCATAATCTCCACGTGCTCTTTTCTGAAATTGAAAGGATCAGAGAAGCCATTCATGAAGAAAGGTTGTGGGATCTGGCCGAAAGCAGGGCTCGCTCGAATCCTCCACTGATGGAGGCATTTGCTGTCATAAAGCGTTACAGGAATTACATCGAACGGCAGGAGCCGCTGTCAAGAAGAAGGGGTCTCGAGATAGTCGACGCATTATCTCTTTCCAGACCATCCATAGAGAACTGTGTTGCGAAAGCAGGCGCACTGAGACCCGGACAGTCTGACAGGCTTGCGCTGATAACCGGGAGGAAGCCGTATTTTACACACTTCGATTTTTCGCTTGCCAGGGAGGAGGATCTGGCGGTAAGTACACCTTTTGGCATCATACCATTTTCCCTTACCGAGTCATATCCTTACGCGCAGTCAGACACAGCTTGGAGAGGAGACACGCAGGTCAGTCTTTCCTCCTATATCTCAGGTTTCAACTACAGGGAGTTCAGGATAATTGAGGGAAAATGGAGCAGGAGGCACAGCAATGTTCCATTGTCGTTCTACCTGTCACTCGTCCGTACCGTCTGCAGGTACCAGTTCGGTGAGGCCGCAGCCGCGGCACTTCTTTCAGGTGACATCACAGTAGCATTTTCAAAGAACACAGGAAAACTGCGTTCCGTATTTGACAGCGGCAGGCATATACTCTTCTTCAGGCCGGAGGACGGTCTCTTCTCACTGAAGATTGCGGGAGCAGAGAAGATTGCATCTGCTGTACCGCCGCCCGCAATGCGAGTGTACTGCCTCCCTGAGGCAGTCCCCTTTGTTTCGGCAGGCAAGAGTCTATTCTCTAAATTTGTCTCGGATGCTGATGATTCCCTGAGACCAGGATCCGAATGTATTGTATCTGATGACACAGGAAAGGTAATTGCCTGCGGCAGTGCACTGATGAACAGGGAAGAGATGCTCTCCTTCAAAACAGGGATCGCAGTCAGTATCAGGGATTACCACCGGCAGCCCTGATTGTGGAGAGTGCAACCTCTACGCATGCGATGAAATCATCTGCCGTTCTGAGCAATGTGCCCAAATTTGAGGCGCTAGCTTCGGCCACCACCGTCTCCCCTTCCACGTGCGACTCGATATAGCCCTCGTTGTCCATGGATACAATGTCGTTTACCCTCCCAGCCGCGCTCCCGCAGGCGATTCGCAGGACAATGCTGTACACTCCTTCTCCGTCGCTCATAATTTCAATCCGAAAGCAGTTGTGAATTCTTCAACTCTCCGGAATTCGCTCAGGAACAATCTTCCTTTGTCCGTTATGTTGTAAAGGACACGTTCCCCGTCATTCTTTCTGCTCACAAAACCTCCTGCCTCAAGCTGTGAGAGGTACTTGAGCAACCTTTCGTAGGAGAGATTAGCTCTGTAAAGTATATGTGTCGGTCTTGCATCGGACTCATCCGCTATTGCCCTGAGTATATCAGCAAATATCCTCGCCCTTGTTCTGTAATTGCTCTCAGGCACTGCGAACTTTCCCCCGTTCTTCAGGTGTTTTCCTGCCAAGGCCAACAGCCATGTAGAGCAGGACAAATGACAGCAGCTGGAACACAGAGTAGTAGATGTACCCCGAAGCAAATGACCGTGGCGAAAACAGCAGCAGCGCATTGATCAGGTGTAGGACAAGGAGCAGCATGAAACTCGAGAGGACGAGAGCCGTGCTCGCAGTCTGGCTCATCCTGTAACTGCGCCATACACTGAGTACGACAACAAAGAGGATTATCAGTATGAAAAGCTGAAAGGTCAGGAAGAGAAGTACGCTGGTCATAGCTGCAACAGCGACGTCCTCCATCTTCGGTCTCACCACGTAAGCGAGCATTACAACAAGATAGGCGGACACCTCCACCATCCCGGCTATGTAGCTAAGCAGAAATCTGCCCTGTCCGTCTGGCAGATATCTGCGGTAAACCACTGTCTGAACTGCAATAATTATAAAATAGACAGCAAGCAGCAGGAATCCGAAAGACAGCAGGAGAAGATTGGTGTTTCTTGCGATGGAATAAACCCTGTATGCCCGGTATGCTATTGTCAGCGACACTAAAAGCGTGAGAGCTGAAATAAGCGCTTCGATGTAGAGTATGTAGGCCATTTTCTCCTTTTTCCGACATGAGTGCAGCTGGTCAAAGTTATTAATGATTCGTCTAGATTTTCCGTTCTTTCTTCTTATAAACTTTGTATTGCCTGTCATTCCTGGTGATACATTGGATGGCATCAGAAAGGGAAGCAGAAGGAAGTTTCTCGCAATAGGAATAGCAGTGCTTCTTGCGGCCGGCGGACTTGCAGCAGTGTCTCTCGCAAACGCATCGGGACAGGCAACCTCCGAAAACAGCAGTGGCAGCACTGTATTCAGCGGGCAGTATCTCGAGGTAGTCGTGTGGACGTACAGCAATGGCCACAGGATACCTGTGGAAGGTGCAAACGTGACCGTTTACTCGGTGTCGATCAGCAGGGCACTCAACGGCACAATAACAGTAACACTTGCACCGGTGGAAGGCAATGTCACGAATTCGCACGGTGCTGCTTACTTCAATCTGGCAGGCGGTCATTATGCTGTAATAGCGAAATACGGTGCACAGAGAGGATATGCAGCCTTCAGACTTGATGACTACAAAACAATCTTCATCAGGCTGCGATAGATAGTGTCAAATCTTTTCGGCGGATATGGGTCAGAAGTAGAGCGTCTGATAATCCATATCCCTTATTGTTTTATCAACTATCTTCTGAATATCGACGTTAAGGACGGACTTGAGGAGATATCTCATCCGTGCACGTTCGCTTTCTGTCAGTTTACCACAACTTTTGAATCGGGGTGTATGTATAAATAGCGTTCAGTTCAATTATCCCGGAGGATAAGGAGGATGCCGGTGTCCCTATCTTCCCTTCCTTCCCCTTTGCTGGGTGCCCTCTCTCCTGAACTCTCCCCCTTCCTCCGAAACCCTTTCTCTCTCAACCTTCAGAGTTCCAAGCCAGTACATCCTGGCATTTTCCTTGTTGAAGAGCACCTGTTTCTGAAGAAGGGCCATCCTCATCTTCTGTCTGAACTGCATTGCCTTTGTTTCATTCTTGCCGGAAGGTGTATCGCCCTCCCACAATCTTTCAAACTGCAACTCCTTTTCTGTGGGCATTCATCATCACTCAACCAGACATAAGGTCACGTGCGGATATTTAATATTGCTTTTCACGCAGCCTTGGAGCAGGCCGTCACAAAGGCATTGATTCGTAATTGCCTAATAGGAATTTTGCATTGTTCATACGATGAAGTGTCCTGTCTGCCTCGGTAATTCAGGTGACAAGGGATTTGCCGACCTGGCTGCGCACATGCTTCAAAATGCGGAGCGGTCAGACAGCGAGCACGTGATGTGGCTTAACCGTTATACCGGAAGGGAGATGATGGGGCTTGGAGAACTGGAAAGTGCCATTGCACGTTGCTACGAAACAAGGGGCGATCTGAAGCGCTGGATTGTGAACAGGCTGATAGAGAGGATATACACCAATCCTCCACATCCGTTCATACAGAGGCTCCAGCATCCAGACAGGAAAACCATTTATGGCTATGTCATGGAGCATCATCATTTTCTTGTGCAGTGGGTCAGATCCTGTGCATCTGTAATCTCACGGACGGATCTTGAGGATGTCCAGATGTACGAGATTGACAATATAGTGTCAGAGTTCAGGGGAAATCCGCCTGACCAACCTTCCCACCATGAACTGCTTCTGAGGATGGGGGAAAGTATAGGCATAGACAGGAGGGTGGTCTATGCAACAGCTCCACTCCCTGCCACCGCAAACTGCCTCGCATGGTGGAAGCGTATAGCAAACGAGTGCAGCTGGATTGAGACGATGGCAGCGATGCACACACTGGAGCTCACGGCAAACCCCGACATAAAGAAAATGGGTTCCAGCATGACCTATTTCGATCCTGCGATCCTTGACGATGACAGTTACCCCGACGCCGTCAGAAACTTCCTCTATGAGGGATACAGGGCAGATGCGGGTCATTCAATGGAAGCGCTGGAGCTCATAGAGAAGCACTGTGACAACGATGCCTTGCGTCTGGACATACAGTCTGTTGTCTATAAAACGGTGAAACTGCTCGATGACTATCTAATGGCAAGACTTGAAAGGGGGGAACAGTTTGGAAACTAACAACAAGCGTGGGTGTTCACTGTGTGATGCGACATGGGGCGAATACTGGAGTGTGGTGGAGAATGAGAACAGGAGGTTCTGCTGCAGCACATGTGCCTTTGCATTCAGAAATATGGTGGATGAGGTGAAGAAGAGGACAGGATGGCCGACAATTGACAGGATCGAGATCAACGGCAGCAACACCACCGGCAGGAGATGTCTTGCAACCTTCAGAGGCGGTGACTTCCGTTTTTACGTAAAATTCAAGGATGACGGTAGAATCCACGACTTCCATAGCCTGTGAACCCTCCATTACGGATAGCTCACCGGACGACATAAGATATAAACAGGTCGTTACTATGATAAAACAAAGGTGTAAAAATGGCAGAACTGAGGATCGGAGAAAAGGTGCCTGATTTCACTTTACCTGTCAGCAAGGACAGGAAGGTGTCGCTGAGCGAATTGACCAGAAACGGAAAGGTTGTTCTTGCATTTTATCCGGGTGATTTCAGCTCCGTGTGCACGAATGAATGGTGTACCCTGAGAGACGGCATGAAGGAGTTCGAAAAGCTTGATGCGAGGGTCGTCGGGATAAGCGGGGACAGTCACTTCACGCATGAAGCCTTTAAGAAGGCAAACAATCTGAACTTTGACCTGCTCAGCGACTACGACCACCAGGTGGCCCGCCTCTACAATGTATATTATGAGGACTTTCTAGGCCTGAAGGGCGCATCTAAACGCTCTGTATTCATAGTTGACAGGGAAGGGAAACTGAGATACAGGTGGGTCACCGAGGATGCATCAAAGCTTCCCAACATTGAAGAGATAAAGAGGGAACTGGAGAAGATCCGCTGATTCATCCGTCTGTATGTCTGCGCTGCATCGCGTCCAGTGCACCTGGAATCCCAATCTGCATCCGATGGGTAGGGGGAAATTGGGATGGTGGATCACCCCCTGAAGTCCATGCCTATGATGTATGTCTCGGAACTCTGCTTCCTGCTGGCAGCGGGCTTTGATACGCTGACATTCCTGAAGCTCCCTGAAACTGCTTCCCTTATTTCACGGGATCGCCTCCCCTCGAACAGCTTGGCTACAAAATGACCACCCTGCTCAAGCAGCTGTCCCGCAACACTGAATGCAGTGAGAACGAGATCAGCTGACCTCTCATGGTCCAGATCGTAATTTCCGCTGATATTCGGGGCCATGTCAGAGAGGACAACGTCTGCGTTTCCATTGAGTTCCTGCCTGATTGCATCAATTGTCCGGCTATCGGTCACATCTCCCTTCACCAGTATTGCTCCATCAAGATCCCTGATTGTCGTAACATCGACACCTATGACCCTGCCCTTTTGGCCGGCTATTTCAAGCTCCACCTGTAGCCAGCCTCCCGGTGCAGCCCCCAGATCAACACATCTCATACCTTCGAACATAAAGTGGAATTTATCCTGGAGCTGGAGGAGCTTATAGGCTGCTCTGCTCCTGTAATCCTCCCTCTTCGCCCTGAGGTAGTAGGTGTCCCTTTTCCTTTCCTTCATCCACCTTCTGCCCATTCTTCGGTCACCAGCTGTCTCCTGTATTTTCGGACCTTCGCATTGTGGAAGACATAATTAAACAAACTGGCAAAGTCTTTATTGTTAACGCCAAATGACCGTTGCATGCATTCTGCGGAAACAACTTACGCTTCCTCCGGTGTTGACATAGATCTGAAAGGAGAGTTCATACGTTCACTTGTAAGGCAGCTGAAATTCAGCAGAAAGAGCTATGCACCTGCAATAGGCGTGGGTCATTTCACTTCCGCCATTAACTTCGGCAGCAAGCTTCTGACTCTCTCAACTGACGGTGTCGGTTCAAAACTACTTATCGCAAGACAGATGCGAAAATGGGATACAGTCGGAATCGACTGTGTTGCCATGAATGTCAACGACACAATATGCATAGGGGCCGAACCGATCGCCCTTGTCGACTACGTCGCCCTTCCGCGGCTGGAGCAGGATATCGCCAGCGATATCGGCAGAGGACTGAACAAAGGTGCCAGAATGGCAAACGCTTCAATAGTCGGCGGAGAGGTTGCCGTTCTGACAGAGATGCTGAATGACATCGACCTTTCCGCAAGCTGTCTTGGGATGGTGGACAGGCGACGCATTGTCACCGGCAGGAGTATACGGAAAGGGGACACAATCATTGGGCTGCCGAGCTCCGGTCTTCATTCCAACGGCTTCACGCTTGTAAGGAAACTTTTGAGGGAAAAGGGGCTTACCCTTGATGAGAAGATTACAGGCGGTAGAAGGCTCGGTGATGTGCTCATGACTCCAACACGCATATATGTAAGGGAGATACTGCGATGCATCGCCTCAGGCGGAGTGACGGGCCTTGCAAACATCACAGGCGGTGGCATGAGAAACATACTGAGACTCAAAAGTGGCGTCCTTTTCAATATAGGCAGTTTTCCCCGCATACCTGCCATCTTTGACCTCATACGGGATGCCGGAAACATTGGGTATCAGGAGATGTTCCAGACTTTCAATATGGGTGTTGGCTTCGTAGTCGTCTGCAGGCAGAGGTCTGCTGACCGGGTAATTCAGTCCCTCAGGACAGATGGTCTGAAACCGTCAGTCATTGGCTCGGTAGAAGAGGGGCATGGTGTAACTCTGGGTGAATTTGGCGTCCATTATGACTCGTACTGATTTACGACGGCGATTCTGTATCGGCCGGTGGTGCTCATGGGAAGCAATGTAAAAGCAATCGTGGTGCATAACGCGAACATATTTACGGGAAGGGGGCACGCCGGGGCGATGCTGATCTCCGAGGGAAGGGTGATGGCAATAGGGGATGAGGAAGAGATTCTCTCAGCTGCAGAGGGCATTGCTTGTGAGAAGATTGATGCCGGCGGAAATGTTGTCCTCCCCGGACTTATTGATTCGCACATGCATCTGCTGGAAACAGGTACAGAAATGTTAATGGGCAGCCTCCGTGACTACAGAAGCATTGCAGCTTTAGTGAAATCATTGAAAGAGAGATGCAGTGATCTCCCCTTTCTGATATCAGGAGGATGGGATGAAGAGAATTTCGAGGAAAGGAGACTGCCCGACAGGGAGGATCTCGACAAAATATCAACAGACAGACCTGTGATGCTGTTCCGCTTCTGCCACCATGTTGTTTCAGTGAATTCGTTTGTGATGGAGAGGACAGGAATCGAACGGGCAGGTGAAGTAAGCGGAGGCATCATAGGTCGCGACAGCTCCGGGAGGCCTAACGGCATACTGTACGACAGGGCAATTGACCACATTCTGGATTACAGGAAGCAGCTCATATCCGGCATTGCCGAGCAGGCTGTTGAGATGGCAGCACGATACGCCGCGTCAAAGGGAATCACAACCCTCATGCCTCTTGATGCAGACGATCTTGAATTCAGAAAGTGCAGGGAAATGGTCTCCTCCGGCAGGATTCCGTGCAGAATCAGGATGTTTCTTTCGCATGACACTTTCATGGATTATCTCAAGGTGCCTCCTGCTGTGGAGAACGATTTTTTCCGAGTTTCTGGTGTCAAAATATTTGCCGATGGCAGCTTCGGCGGCAGAACTGCTCTGCTTTCGGAACCCTATGCTGACAGCGGGACAGCAGGTCTTCAGCTGGCTGGCGTTGAGGAGATGAGTGCAGCCATGTCAGCCGCTGTATCGGCCGGAAAGATTGTTGCGGTGCATGCCATAGGGGACAGAGCAATAATTAACACTCTCAACGCGGCATCGCTCTCCGGTATTCCCTCTCACCTCCTGAGAATTGAGCATGTCGCACTCACGCCACCCGCTGTTGTTGAAGCGCTATCAGCCTTCAGGCCGCATCTTGTTGTGCAGCCGCACTTTCTTGTCGGCGACTGGTGGCTTCAAAGGAGGCTGGGAAGCAGAGCAGAACAGTGCTACCTTTTCCGGACCTTCCTGCGGAAGGGAATGGAGCCTGCAGGATCCAGCGACTCTCCCGTTGAACCGCTGGATCCGTGGACCGGTATACTCGCGGCAGTTGACAGGGGAAGGCATGCAGCTTCACCCATGGCGGATCTCGCGCCATCAGAACGGCTGTCGCCTGAGGAAGCGCTGAAAATGTACACGACGTGGGCTGGAAAGTCAACCAATGAGGAAGGCAGGCTGGGAACGCTCGAGGAGGGCAGTTATGCTGATTTCGTTATTATGGAGGAAAAGTCCGTTGACAATCTCATCCAGAACAGCAGAGTCCTGATGACATTCGTCGCAGGATCACGCATTTATCCATAGAATGCGCAGTTTTCCTTTTCTAAGAATTTACTTTTCATTTATCTTTCATATGTATCATCATTCAGGGCGCCGGCAATGTCGGTACAGCCTGCTCCAGTAACGTCAGGCCGATCATTGGTGTGCAGGCATCGTACCCACCTTCTGCCTCAAGGACGCATCCGTCATCTGCATTCCCGGATGTGCGCAGCTTCGAACTGAGGGATGGTTCATCAATAATAGGGTTCTCCATAGACCTTTCCAGATTTTCGAACAGAAAAGACATCTCCCACATTGCAGCGCTGACAGCAACACTGAATCTTTCCTATGAGACGGTGGAAGAGAGGCACGTCGTCATTGTCCACTCCGCTTATGGCAACGGTTTCTGCGCAAAGTGCAATTCTGTCAGCAGACGTATCCACATGCGCCCCTGCATATACAATCTGCCCCTCCCGTGATAAGTGCACGCCCATTTGGTGCCCCCTGCTGTCATATCTCTTTCCAATCACTTACCTTGCCTTTGACAGAAGCTTCAGATGGCCATCACTCCCTCTTCCATGTCCACTCCAACCTTATCAGCCTATATTGCACTTCCGCGTTGGCCACTGCTCTTAGCCAGCTGTCTCTGTTCACCGTACCCGGGTTCGATTCCTTACACATTTCAGATATCCTCCTCAGGAATATGGACAAATAAATTAGTGTTCTATTGCAGACCGGCCCGATGATTGCAAGCGACACGCTTTTCAATTCGCGAAGAACTTGCCGCGATGTGAAATCGTTTCCGAATATGTGGCCTTTCCTGCATTTCTGGAATCCGCTCCGATACCCGTTTCGCAGGAGATGGCGAACTCCCGGAAAATGAGGCTAATGGGCAGTGCGTTCCAATGCTGTTTCCTGTGAAAATGCCTGATTCTGTCTGCATGATCAAATTCACTGCCAGGGACCGTGTGGAGCGCAGTTTGTTCTGTTCACAGGAATTCTGGGAACGGAAACGTAACCGGCTGTAAAGACACTCTTGTCCGCTAATTTGCTGGCTAGATACAGGAAGCATTCATTACCTGTCCAGGCCACAGTGCAACACCCGGTTACAATTTGCACACCGCTGCTTCGTGGAACGGTGAAAGGCTGCATTCAAGAACATTGTCCTTCCATGCTGATGAACGGCTTTACCAAAGAAGTGCGCACGAGTCTCTCTCGATGAAAAAGGGGGTGACAGACGAACAGCAAAGCGTTGGAGCAGATACTCGAAGTGGAGGGGGGAGGTGAGTATCGGTGCGCGCAGGAGGACAATGCAGCGACCCCCTGCTATCTCCTCTTTCCTTTGAATATTATTATAGGCGAAGGGGATTCCTTGATAAGTTTCTCGAACAGTGCGTTTCTGTAGAAAGGTACTCTCGAAGAAATCGCAGTCGATATGACAAGTGCCGACGATCTGCTCTCAGAAAGCAGCCTGAGTATCCTGTCGGCAGTTGTCTCCTTCTTTCGGCTGCTACGCGATTCGCTGCCGCCTTCCGCAGTGCGCGTCCTTTCTGTGCTGAGATTGAATTCGGTGACAGGAGCATCCCCCATCTCCTCTGAAAGGAGCGCTGCAATGGCTCTTATCCTCTTCCTGTCACTGTCATCTCCAGTAACAGCGAAGATTGTCCCCTCAGGTCTACTGTCCATGAGGAGAGTGAGATGGCTTATCATCATCATGTCCCTATCCGCTGTTCTCGCAATGCTTCTTGTCTTGCTGCCAAATCTGAAGCTCCTCTTGCCGGAATGCGGATTGATGACAAAGAGAAGGAGGTCATAATCACCCTTCCTCAATTCTTCGGTTATTCCACCTGCCACAGATCTGTGGTTCACAACCTTGGGGGTGACCTTGACCTCATTTCTGTATCCGGCCTCCACTGCGGCAATTGATATCTTTGTTCCCTTCTTCCACTGGTCTATGACCTCAAGCGGATGGGATGAGTCAATTACGTTCAGCGTGACTATTTCTCCTTCCTTCTTAAGAAATTTCTTTGCAAATGGTATTATGAGCTCTATGATCTCCTTTGAGTCAGTGGGTATCAGCACCCTGGTGTACTGGAAACGGTGCCTGTCATGCTGGTGCTGGACGTCATCCTTTTTCTGCTCTATCTGCGAATTCATGTCTTTACATCTATATAATTTAATTATGATTTAATTTTTACCTGTATGGTTTAGTTGCCTGACCCCATCAGTGAATCAGCCCCTTCTTCAGCAATATACTGTGAAGTGCAAGATCAAGCAGCACAACGTTCACATATGTGCTTCCTATGAAGCCAAGGAATGGGTGAACAGTGTACTTTGATACAAGCGAGCGAAGCAGGGATACGCTCAGGTTTGTATTGAAGTGCACACGTGGAATCTGGAACAGCGCAAAAGCTACTGTGATATCAGGATCAAAGCCGGAAGCACTAGGTTCAACGCCGTTCGCAGGAACCTTTGTACCCGGGCTGAGGTGCCCTGTCTGAATAAGATATTCGGTGTAGTTTTTAGTCTGATTGTAGAATTCGAGCGTGGCTATGCCTATGGAGGAACCGCCCGAGCCATTCAAAGAATTGTAATTCACCGCGGAAACTCTCGGCCAGAAATACATCGGTGAGCTGAACTTCTCACCGATGAGTTCAGACGCCACTACAGTTCCGTTCATCTTTATCAGGCTGCCATTCTCCTGCCAACCGAGTCCCAGGGCACTGCCAGCAGCCGCAACGAATGCAGGATAGGCAAAGCCGCAAAGGACGAACATCAGCACTGTCAGCATTACAACCGGTCTGAGCACACCAGATCTTCTCGTATCAGACATGAAGGACTACCCCCATCAGAATTGCTATGAGTTTTATTCCTACAAATGCAGAAAGCAGGCCGCCCCCTCCGTATAGAATTATATTCCGTCTCAGGAGTGCTATGGGGCCAGTAGCCTCGAACCTCACTCCTCTCATGGCTATGGGAATCAGCATTGGTATGACTATCGCATTGAAAAGGAGTGTGGAAAGTATTGCGATCTGGGGAGATTGTATTCCCAGTATATTTACAGCCTCAAGTGAGGGAAGGTACGCAGCAAACATGGCAGGTATTATTGCGAAGTATTTCGCAACATCGTTTGTAATGCTGAATGTTGTCAGCGCCCCGCGTGTTATTAGCAGCTGCTTTCCAAGCGCAACTATCTCAATGAGTTTTGTGGGGTCCGAGTCAAGATCAACCATATTTGCTGCCTCCTTTGCCACAGCAGTTCCCGAATTCATCGCAAGTCCGACATCTGCCTGAGCAAGTGCCGGTGCGTCATTCGAACCGTCACCTGTCATGGCAATGAGATGTCCTCTTCCCTGCTCCCTTGTTATGATTTCGAGTTTGTCCTGGGGTTTGGCTTCCGCCCTGAACTCATCGACACCTGACTTCTTTGCTATCGTCTGGGCTGTCAGGAAGTTATCGCCTGTAACCATTATCGTCCGTATTCCCATATTCTTCAGTTCATGTATCCTCGCATCTATTCCCGGTTTCATGAGGTCCTGAAGGATGATGAGGCCGAGAACTTCGTTGTTCACGGCAAGGAGCAGAGGTGTTGAGCCCTCCATTGCTGCGCTGTGAATCTCCCTTCTGATATCTTCGGGTATGACTGTCCCATTCTTCTCCATTGCGTCGGCAGAACCCTTTCTTATGCGCTCATCGCCTAAGTCAGAACCGCTCATTCTTGTTTCAGCTGTGAAGCGGATAGGTTTTATCTGGGAAAGAATGCTCTTGTCTATTCTCGCGCCCTTTGCATATGCAAGCTTCATTGTTGACATGCCCTCCGGTGTCGTATCCATTGCAGACGAGAGATATGCGTATCTGAGCACGGTTGCCTCATCCTTTCCGGGTGCGGGTATTATTCGTGTTGCGACCCTGTTGCCAATGGTTATCGTGCCCGTCTTGTCAAGGAGAAGGACGTCCACATCGCCAGAAGTTTCCACAGCCTTTCCGGACTTCGCTATGACGTTGTATTTCACCACCCTGTTGACACCGGCAATCCTTATTGCAGGCAGAAGGGCTCCAATTGTTGTCGGCAGAAGACAGACCAGGAGGGCTATCAGTGCACCCATGTCGACGGTGAATCTGAAGAAAGCTGCGACCGGTATAACTGTCGCGATGACTATCACAAGGACAAGGCTGAGTGCTACCAGCAGCTGGGAAAGCGCCATTTCATTCTGTGTTTTCTGCCTGTTCGCACCCTCAACAAGACTTATCATCTGGTCAAGGAAGGTACTTCCAGGATCATTGCTTACCTTTATCTTCCCTTGTCCGGAGACAACAGTGGTTCCGCCAAGAACAGAGTCCTTGTCTCCCCCTGTCTCCTTGACCTGGGGCTCTGACTCACCTGTCATCATTGATTCATTGACGACGAGGGCCCCTTCAACCACCTGACCGTCTATGGGTACTGTGTCCCCCTCCCGCAACAGTATGATGTCTCCCTTCCTCAGTTTTTCAGTCCTTACCTCCTCTATTCTGCCGTCTGCAGAAAGCAGTCTTGCGGTTGTCTCAGATTTAAGACTGCGAAGGGATTCTGCATTTGCCTTGCCCTGAGCGTCAGCGAAAGCCTCAGAGAAATTCGCAAACCAGAGTGTTGCAATCAGTATGAGGAAGATTGCCACGTAGTAGGAGAAACCGTACCCCTTCCCTATCATGCCTGTAAACAGACCGGGGAGGAATGTTATCATGGCAACGAATACCGTGCTGATGTATACGACAAACATGACAGGATTCCTGACTGCAATCCTTGGATCGAACCCCTTCAATGAGCCGTAAACTGCGTCAATGAAGAACTTCTTTCTCAATCTGTTCAGATCGGCTGTCCCTGCCATGTCATCCCCCCAGGAAGCCGGCAAGCGGCCCTAGCACCAGAACTGGCAGGAACAGCAGTGCGCTCATAACAATTATAAAACCGAAGAGAAAGACGCCGAAAACAGGATCGTCTGTCATCATAACAGTTTTTGCCTGCGACGAAATCTTGGTAGACGAAAGGACGCCGCATATGGATAGTGCAATGGCAATTGGTGCATATCTTCCTATAATCATCACCGCTGCCTCTGCAATATAAAAAAAGGCAGAATTCTGAGGCGACACAACACCGCCCATGGCCGAACCGTTGTTTGCGGCAGCTGATGTGAACTCGTACAGCAGCGCTGTGAACGCCTCATTTGGAGGGAGGAAGATGAATCTTGAAAAACCTGAAAGGATGGTTATCGCAGTCGGTATGAGTATGAGTATTGGATGAAGGAGAACAAAAATAACGGCATAACGCATCACACCGGTCGAGATCTTCTTACCTATGAATTCCGGAGTCCGGCCAACCATAAGGCCGGAGATGAAAACTGCCAGCATCATGTATACCAGGAGCGTTATCAGTCCTGTGCCAACGCCTCCCGGAGTTCCCTGCAGTTCCATTCCGAAAATTGCAACTCCTATCGAGAGGGGACTCATCTGATTTATATTCACGTTGGGTCCCCCTGTCATTGTGTAGGTGTTCAATATGAGGCTGAATGTTGATTCAGCAATTGAGAAACGCGTATCCTTCCCGGCCCAGTTTCCGGACGACTGATTCACAGGCAGACCGGAGATAATGTGATTTGGCAGGTATTCAGCATAGAGTGATATGCCCACTGCTATCAGAAGGATGGAGACGGTTACCGCAATAAGCACCCTTGCCTGTTTCGGATTCCTTATGATGTGACCGAATGAAAATATCAGCCCGAAAGGGATCACAGCCTCAGATATCAGTTCAAGATAATTGGAAACAGGGCCAGGGTTTTCAAACGGATAGGAAGAGTCGGCACCGAAGAAGCCTCCTCCGTTCGTGCCGAGAAACTTTATCGATTCAAGGCTTGCAACCGGTCCCCTAAAGATGTACTGATTTCCCATGTCGATGGTGTGGGCTATGATCGCGGCCTGGAAGGTCTGGGGCATCCCCAGATATATGAATACAATTGCTTCGACAGCGCTGATCGGTATGAGTATACGGGTGATGGTTGTTACAAAGTCCTTATAGAAATTTCCAACCTTAGAATTCTGGTTCACAATCCCCCGGATGAAGGCGACAGCAGCAACAATTCCTGTCGCGGCAGAAACAAACATAAGAAATGTGATCGCGCCCATCTGCGAGAAATAGCTGAGCTGCAGTTCACCCGTGTAGTGCTGTATATTTGTGTTTGTAAGAAAGGAAGATACTGTTGTCAGGTTGAGAAGCAGCGGCAAACTCCCGACGTGATTTGGGTTGAGGGGCAGCAGCTGCTGGAAATACAGAACAAGAAATGAGACCACGCCGAAGGAAAGGTTAGTCAGCAGAAGCGCTTTCAGATACTCCTTCCAGTCCATTTCGATCTTCGGATTCACACCGAGAATCCTGTATATTGCGTTCTCAACAGGCAGCATGAAACGGTCTACGGCCATCCTCTTACCAAGGTATAGTCTCGCCATGTAGCCGCCCAACAGCTTTGACAGGAGAAGGATAAGGAAGAGGAGAAAGGCAATCTGAATGAAGGATACGATCGGTATCAAATTAATATCCCTTCAGAATTTTTCAGGGTGAAGCAGAGCGTATGTAAGGTAGGAGATTGTCAGTATTACGAAAACGATTACCACCACGTAGCCTGCTGTAAGCATCCCTTCACTACTCACGGTTTTCTACGAATGAGTACGCGCCCCGTAATTAAATTTTCTGAATCGATGGAACTCCACCAGTTTTGCAGGTCTTTTCCGCCGGAATCTTGAACGCAATTCTGAGATGCGTGCCGGCCTTTAACCACCTCTCTGCCTCACAGTGAGGGCCCCTGCCCATTCTATCCCTGCATGACATTATATTCAATCACTGTATAATGCGTCAAGGTGATTTCATGCCCGAAAAGAAAGTATCTGACAGTGCATCACATATATCGAGGGTGATGATGCCAACTGACGCAAATATTGCTGGAAATGTCTTCGGTGGCACAATACTGAAAATGGTTGATGAGGTATCAGGCCTGGTTGCGCTCAGGCACTGCAACTCTAACGTAGTCACAGCCTCGATAGAGCATATGGACTTTCTCTATCCTGTACATGTCGGCGATCTTCTTTCCCTGGACGCAAAACTGACTTATGTGGGCAACAGTTCGATGGAGGTATTTGTCAGTGTCACTGCAGAAAACCTCATGACAGGGGAACGCCAGCATGCCGGCGATTCAATTGTCACCCTCGTTTCGCTTGACAGGGACGGTCATCCCAAACCTGCTCCAAGGCTCATTCTCACGACAGACGAGGAAAGGAGGCTTTACGCTGAGGGAGAGAAGAGAAGAAACCTGAGGATTGAAAGGGCAAAAGAGAGGAAGAAAACAGGCTGATCCTGGGGATACGCAGCTGTTTTAAGAACAGTCACACTTTTCCACAGCAAGTTTATGGATGAAAGCTCTTTCGACGAAAGGATATACCGTAAGATTCTCCACGGTAAACGTGAAGAGGCAGTGGCCGCAGCGGTCCTGGCTTTCCGGGTGCTTGGATACACTCGAAATTTCGACATAATCGCCTGTGCATCAGCGTCAGTCCGCCGTTCGGATGATTTCTACCTCCCGCTGAGGATAGTCCACAATTCTAAGCACATAAACACTTACCTTGAAGGCCTTCAGACACAGCTTCCCCTTCTGCATGCCGCTTCCCTCATTGCGGGCAGGGATTACCATGCCGCAATTGGTGAGTCGGGAGGTTCCCTTACGCGAAATCAGCTGATGATGGAACTTGTCGACGCCCTCAATTCTGGAGAGGGAGGACGTTCTGAACGCATCGCTGCCGAAATGGCGTCAAGGGGAATGAAAGAGGAGCTCTTTCATATATTCCGGGAAGAGTCTTCCAGACGGTATTCATTTTCGGGGCCGCCCCTCACAATTCTCAACTCACTGAGGTGCATAAGTGAGCATGAAGATACACTTGAGAACGGCTCTGTGCTGATGTCCGGGTGCCTGTGCGGAACGCCTGTGTCATCAGACTTTTCAGCGATACTGAAGGGACTCAGGAAGGATGATTTTCCTTCGGAGAGAGTGGCTGAAAACAGTTTCATACCAGATGAAAGAGAGGACATGAAGGTAATATATGCAGTCAGGGCAGGCATATCTGATGTCGCTGTAAATGTCATCAAATCACAGTTAATGGACGGCGTAGCCGTGCAGCATATCAGCGGTTTGCTTTTCACTGAAGCGCTGAGACATTCACTTCAGTCAAACAGGAAGGGTCAGTTCGAGTTTCTGATTCAGAACCTTCATGCTGCCCTGGAAATGGAAAGAACTGATGATGAGAAAAGCGGAATATCCACAATGGAACTGCTGCTCTCTGCAGCCCACCTGACCCAGCTTGCCACTCAGTTCGCCCCTCCGGCGGCTGAAAATCAAGGTCAGTACGCTCTTGAAAGTGCACTCGATGCGATAACAGCAGGCCACTCTCAGCACGTTATCTCGATCCTCACCGGAAAACACAGTCATGATGTTGAGCAGAAGATAGCTTCGTTCATATCTGCACTCTCAGTGAAATATGACCAGACCGGACCGTTAAGGGAGTTGATATGCCATGTATCCTCATCTCTCCATGGAGCATCACTGTCGGGGAGTGATGAAGCTTTCGAAGCCGCCCTCTCTGAATGTTCGGACTATCTTGCTGCCATTTTCTCCCGCAATGCCAACACTGGTACCGGTGTGAATGATATATTCAGGAAGAGTCAGGTTTCACAGACCGACTGAAAATAATCATCGGCCCTTATCAAGCATATTTCAAACCTTTCCGCATAACATTTTTTCCTTCGCTTTTCACATTTTTCCTTTCAGACGTAATTATTTTCATTACATGCAAACCGTCATCCACTCAAAGATATATTTTGCAAAATTATATTTGTATGAATGTTGATACGTGTATGGAGTGATTGTGTTTGCCCGCTAAGAAAAAAGCAAAGACAGCAAAAAAGGCAAAGAAAGCAAAGAAGTGAGAACCTGAATTTTCTGAAGGGCGAAATAATTTTTCCCTTCTATTTTTCACAATGATGGTTCAAGTACCAATTTTTTCAATTTTTTCTTACCTAACCATACATAATCTCTGTTCTGCTACTGAACTGAGCTACAATAGTGATATCTAAAAGTTAAGCAGATGGCACTTCAATGGCAGAGAAAGGAAAAAGGTCAAACAGGCTCATCAGCGAACAAAGCACCTACCTCAGAGAGGCTGCCTATCAGCCTGTGGAATGGTTTCCATGGTGCAGCGAAGCCTTTGAGAAGGCGAAGAGAGAAGGGAAGCCAGTTCTGCTGGATATCGGGGCTGCATGGTGCCACTGGTGCCATGTCATGGATGAGGGAACATATGAAAATCAAAAGATAGCGAAGATCATAAACGAGAAGTTTGTCGCGGTGAAGATAGATAGGGATGAGAGGCCCGACGTGGATTCCCGCTATCAGAAAGCGGTGAATGCAATGACAGGGCAGGGCGGATGGCCTCTGACTGTTTTCACAGATCACGAAGGCAGGCCATTTTACGGGGGAACCTATTTTCCTCCTGAACCTGCCGGTGATCTTCCGGGTTTTGACGAGGTGCTGGAGAGGGTCTACGATTATTACACAAAAAATCAGGCAGACGCGGCTGAAATTGGACAGAGAGTCATAGCCTCGCTGAAGGCTGAAATGGAAAGGGGTGGGAGCGCAGAGATGAAACACTCTGTCCTCAAAGCTGCGATGCATGAGATGCTTGGCGAGGCAGATACAATCAATGGCGGGTTCGGCCATATGCCTAAATTCCCCCATGCGGGTGCTGTCGAGTTCCTTATGGCTTCATTCAGCAGGGGAAGCACTGAAACTCTGCCTGTTATTGTAATGACACTCAACAGGATGCAGTCAGGTGGCATAAACGATCAGCTTGGCGGTGGTTTTCACAGATATTCAACGGATGAGAAATGGATAGTTCCACACTTTGAAAAGATGTCGTACGACAATGCCGGTCTCCTGCGCAACTACCTCCACGGATATCAGCTCTTCAGGGATGAGGATTACAGGAGGACCGCAAGGAACACTCTGTATTTTCTTACAACAGTGCTGAAAGGAGACAACGGCTTCTATGCAAGTCAGGATGCCGATTCTTTCCCGGGCGATGACGGAGACTACTGGACATGGACCCCGTCCGAAGCGGCTTCTGTGCTTGGCGGGAGGGAGTGGGAAGCTGCTTCTCTCTATTACCATCTCCATGGCAGGGCGGAGATGCATGATAGAAGGGACAGGCACGTGCTTTTCAGGGCAATGACGACAGACTCGCTTGCAGCGCAACTTTCGATCTCACCGGGAAAATGTGCCGAACTGATTGAGAGGGCGAATAAGCTGCTTCTCCGTGAGAGGGAAAAGAGGCCTGCTCCGAAAGTGGACAGGACAGTCTTCGCAAACTGGAACGGCATGATAATTTCTTCAATATATGAGTATTCAAGAACTTTCGGAGACACAACCATTGCCGCCACCTGCAGAAGCTTTCTGGAATATGCACTCAGGCATTCGTTCAGTGCCGATACGGGTTTTGCACATGTTATCAGCCGTCCATGTAACTCGCACGGGATGCTCGAGGATCAGGTTCAGTCAGGACTCGCACTGCTTGATGCCTTCTGTTTTCATGGTGATGCTGTCTTCCTTGAGGCTGCAATATCGGTCGCCGATCTGCTTGCGGGTAGATACACAACACCCTCCGGTCTCCTTTCAGACAGGGAAAGAGGCACATCCTTTGATGGCAATCCATCCCTCTCCGCCATAGACAATACACCTCTCTTCGATGCACCGAACGCATCACCGAATGCTGCAGCGGCAATTTTCTTCCAGAGACTGGAGGCAATCACCGGTAGAAGCATCTACCTCAGTCACTCGGAGAAGATACTCAGCGCTGCGATGCCATACTGTGCAGGGACTGGCTCCTATTCGGGCTCGATGTTTCAGGCCGCGGACTTGCAGATAAACGGTGTTGCATCCGTTGTTGTCGTTGGAACGCCTGGCGATCAGAGGTACGATGAACTGCTCAGCGCAGCCGGCATGCTCTATCTCCCCGGAAAGGAGCTGATCGCAGTGGACGCATCAGCCTCTCAACATTCCATGTACTCCGATACGATAAGGGCAATGATTGAACAGACTGCCCGCAAACACCGCACATTTGCATTCCTTTGCAGGGGAAATTCGTGTTCTGCGCCTGCAGGCAGTGAGACAGAACTGCTGAGGGCGGCAGGAAAATAATGCCTTAAGGAAACAACAATTGCAAAGGACACCAGTGAACTGTCATCAGTCATCCTTCGACGGTTCACACAGTTTGCCCTTTTCCCATTTCAAGCCCCGTCCTTCTGAACAGTCCCGGCACAGAATGATGAAACCGCCGGGATGCATTAGGTCGCTGAACCTCTTCAGATCAATAAGTTCCAGCGGCATCTGGCAATCCTCACACTGCACACTCATACACTGGCATATTACCCATGTTCTCTAATTAACTTTGCCCTGGTGTGTGGGCCGCAGTCCTTCTGTCCCCTGTCTTCCTATCGCCATTCATTTTAGGCGCTTTCTTCCTCTCCTCACTGCAAGTGCTGTCATGAAAAATATCACTGCCGCAATCACGGCGGAAGCAATGGCGAAGTTGTATATCGATGAACCTGAACCCTGTACCGTGTAGATCGTGTTGCCTATGGCATAACTTCTCCCTGTGGTTGCGATGAGTGCGGAGGGGTCACTCTGGAATGAAGCACTGCAGTTTATTGTGCTGTTATGATATGTAGCAGCCAGTGTGAAATTCATGCAGGTGCAAGCGGCTGGATTGAATGAATACAGTGTGAGCCCGCTGCTGCTTTCATAGACCCTGTTCCAGTCAGACAGCTGAAGAGAAAGCGCCGTGAAGTTCAGCGTGTTGTAATGCGCCAGTCTGGTATAGTTGCCGCTGAATATCGACAGCCACTTTATTGAACTGAAGAAGGAGGCGGGGGAATCAGCATTGACATATGTCCCGTTTGTTCCACTGACTGTCACAGGTCCCTGATAGTCAAGGGACTTCCAGCTCATGTTGTATTCGCCCACAGTTCCATCGGTCAGCCACCCGACAGACATGTTGAGATACGTAAAGGCAATTACTCGAATGCCTTCAGCCGTCGCAACTCCCTGTATTCTGACGGTTACATTGTAGCCATGGAGTGTTACTGTGCTGTTGAAGGCTGAAAGTGTTTTTGCGATGCCTGTGACCTGTGCCGCCATTCCTTTTCCATTTCCGCTGACTATCCCCTTGAACATAAATGAACTGCCTGCACTTCTGAGTTGCACGTTGCTCTGAGAATACGTTATATTGATGTAATCCACAGTTGTCGAATTCCAGTACGCCAGATTCCGGGCAGTGCTGACATAAACTCTGACGTCAGTGGCACCAACGCTGCCAGTTAGCTGAGCTGTGAGGAGAACGAAAAGCAGCACGACGGCAGCCGCCCTGGTCCAGTGCACAGAGTGGCTATGAGTGCCAGGTATATAATCTGTCATTGCGAAAATTCATTTTTCCAGTCAACCGCCTGAAACAGCAGGAACTATATCCACCACAGAGTTCTTTCCAAGGAGCGTCTTCTGGCCTTCGAGGAATCTTATGTCCTTTCCGTCGACATATACGTTGATGTACCTTCTAACCCTGTTTCCATCCTCGCAGACCCTCCTCCTGAACTCATCCCCAAGTATGGATGAAAGTCTGGCAAAGAGTGCATCAACCGTACCCTCAAAGTCTATCTCCATCTCCCTGTTCCCGCCTGTTACCGATTGCATTGCAGATGAAAAATTCACAGTCACCATCAGTTCACTCTCCTGCCATTGCTTTCAAACAAACCATCGAGGCCCTGAATGCTGTTCCCGATGCTCACCGTTTTACCTGCAGATCCGTCCTCCAGATGCCTCAATGTCTTCAGGCCGTTGCCTGTTATCAGGCAGACTACAGTCTGATCATTTGAAATTGTGCCATCCTCTATCTTCCTCTTCAGAGAGGCAATAACCGTCCCTCCGGCAGGTTCCGCGAAAATTCCCTCATGCCTGGCCAGGAGGAGCTGTCCTTCAACAATCTCGCTGTCTTCAGGTGCATCTGCGAAACCGCCGCTCTTCCTTATTATGGAAAGTGCCTCATACCCTGAAGCTGGATCGCCTATGGCAAGTGACTCAGCTACAGTTTCTGGTTTCTCGACCGGTATGATGCTGTCCCTGCCAGAGATGTAAGCTGCCGCTATTGTCGAACACCCTGAAGGCTGGGCACCACATATCTGTACTTCTGAATCAGGTATCAGGCCAATTTCCTTCAGTTCCTCCAGTCCTTTGCTTACAGCTGTCAACAGCGCGCCTGAACCCATTGGGACAATCACGCTGTCCGGGGTATCCCAGCCGAGCTGCTCAACAGTTTCCATCGCAATTGTTTTTGAACCCTCTACATAGTACGGTCTGAGATTGATATTGACGAAACCTATGCTATGCCTGTCGGCGATGAGGTTGGAAAGCCGGTTAGCGTCATCGTATGTTCCGTTCACTTCCAGGACAGTGGCACCGTAAGCAAGTGCAGAAATCACCTTCCCTCTGTCCGTTCCTGAGGGTATCAGAACATAGCATGGTATTCCATACTTCGCCGAAGCTGCAGCGGTGGCTCCTGCGAGATTCCCTGTCGATGCGCATCCCGCGCCATTCAATCCGAACTCGAATATCTTTGAGATGGAGACAGCCACCGGCCTGTCCTTGAATGAGTACGTCGGGTTCACCGTATCATCCTTCACAAGCAGCCTCTTCACACCAAGTTTCTTTGCAAGGTTCCTGCAGTCGCGCAGCGGTGTCATTCCCGGGTTCAGCCCCTTTTCCCCTTCGAACCGTCCGGCAGGCAGAACGGGCCAGTATCTCCAGATGCTCTGAGGTCCAGAGGCAATGAATTTCCGGCTGAAGATTTCCCTGACAGATTCAATGCTGTACCTGACTTCAAGCGGAGCGAAACATTCATCGCAAGCATTCCTTATCCCAGGCGGGAATCTCTTGCCGCATTCTTTGCACACAAGTGCATCGACGAATGTCATTTCCGAACTGTACGCTGTTTCATTGAACGCTGTCATTTTCAGCACAATCATTGATGTTTAATAAATCAGTCGCTGTTACAAAAATTCGGAAAGGAATAATTACCTTTGAACATCAGAAAACCATTCAACTGCACTTCAGACATCCATAAACTTGGCTTGAGGCAGAGTCAGGAATGCGCATATTCGAATACGAATTAATAGCTGTTTTGCAATCTGTTAGACTATGCCATTCCCAAGAATAGAGGACATAAAGAAGATGCGAAAACAGCTTGATATGACTCAGAGCCAGCTGGCAAAGGCCGCAAACGTGAGTCAGTCAACAATTGCAAAACTCGAGCGAAAGAGCATCTCGGCAAGTTATGAAATTGTTACCAGGGTCTTCAACACGCTTGAGGCTGAAGGACGATCCCGCAAACTGAGGAAGACGGCAAAGGACGTTCTGCATCCATCGGTGGTATCAGTGAGCAATGATTCCACTCTTGCTGCTGTCTCTGAACTGATGAAGAAGAGAGGATATTCCCAGCTGCCAGTGATGAGCGGCGAAAGTGTAATAGGAAGCATATCGGAGGAGATAATACTTAACAAGCTGAGGGAAGGGATGGGCCTGGATGAGCTGTCCAGGGTAAAGGTGGAGGAAGTAATGAATGATGCCTATCCTGTGATAACCGAAGATACGCCTGTGGAATCCGTTGCTGCGCTTCTGACGCACAGTCCAGCTGTGCTTGTGCAGAGGAAGGGAAAGATATCCGGGATCATTACGAAATCTGATCTGCTCAAACTGATCTGACCGGATAATGCAGGAAATGTAAAATTAAGTGGTTTGAAAATATCCATTTCGGCGGCACGTATCACCGTTTCAGGGCCAGAGTCCCCTTGCAGTGTGGGCATCAACCACTTTCTTCACTGCATACGCATATGCCGCTGTCCTCATGTCAATGTTCTCCTTCTGTGATATCGGAAGTATGTCCCTGTAGGCTGACGTCATCACCCTTTCCAGCTTCTGATTTACTTCATCGAGCGACCAGAAGAAGCTCTGTATGTCCTGTACCCATTCGAAATAACTCACTGTCACGCCGCCTGCATTTGCAAGCACATCGGGTAGCAGCATAACGTCATTCTTGAAGAGTATCTCATCCGCCTTTGGCGTCGTAGGACCGTTCGCCTCCTCCACAATCATCTTTGCCTTGATCTTGGACGCATTCTTCTCCGTTATCTGGTTCTCCAGTGCTGCGGGAACCAGTATGTCCACATCAAGGGTCAGAAGTTCTTCATTCGACATATTCTTCGTGCCCGGGAAGTTTACGACTGAACCTGTTCTGGCCTTATACTGCTCCAGCTTGGGTATGTCGATGCCATCCTTGTTGTAGATGGCTCCTTTGCTGTCGCTTATGGCCACAATCTTTGCGCCAAGTTCGCTTCTGAAGAGTCTGGCACCTATAGATCCGGCGTTTCCGAAGCCCTGTACAGCAACAGTCGCCTTCCTGGTATCTATTCCTGCGGTCTCTGCAGCAGCACGTGCAACGTACATCGCGCCCCTTGCCGTCGCTTCCCCTCTGCCTTCCGAACCGCCAACGCTCAATGGTTTACCGGTCACTACACCCGGGACAGAATATCCCTTAATCATGCTGAATGTGTCCATCATCCATGCCATTGTCTGAGAATCGGTATAAACGTCAGGTGCCGGTATATCCTTCTCAGGTCCGATTATTATGCTTATCTCTGATGTATACCTCCTTGTCAGTCTCTCCAGTTCGTTTCTGCTGAGCTTCTTCGGATCAACAACGACACCTCCCTTCGCTCCTCCGTACGGAAGGTTGACAACTGCCGTCTTCCAGGTCATCCAGGCTGCAAGAGCCCTGACTTCGTTTAGTGTCACATTGGGGTGGTATCTGACGCCCCCCTTGCACGGTCCCCTTGAATAGTTGTACTGAACACGGTAGCCGGTGAAAACACGCACCGAATCGTCATCCATCCTCACGGGAAAATTGACCGTGAGTTCTCTCTTGGGGTGCGTCAGTATCTCAACCATTCCCCTGTCCAGATTCAGTATCTTAGCAGCCTTCTTTATCTGCTCAACCGCAATTTCAAATTGATCAAGTTGTTCTGCCATTTTATTACTCCCGATGCATTATTCCGTGGCCCGCACTTCTGGCCCGGTCACAGTAAGTTGAAGTCAGTATGTCCTTTGTATTTTAATACTGCCGATGCGAAAATTAGGCATGGCGCATTCAGCGCCTCAATCGTGCTTGCGAAACCATATGGTTTTTTCCTATTCCCGCTCCAGACATGACGGAATCGTGCGAAAATATGCTTTCGGCGGGGTATGGGTATTGCCAAATACCGAATAATATTCAGAAATAGCTTGAAATACAGGTTCATGGTAGGACGGATCGGGAGGTATGGCAAATGGGACCAAGAATAGGAACTGCCGTTCTTTTCCTGATACTCACCGGCCTATTCCTGATTATAGGCTCTTTTGTAGGTTACCTCTTCTATGGATCGCCGATTCTCGGTGCACTGGTGTTTCTCTTCATCTCAGCAGCCATCAATGTCTTCACCTATTTCTTTGCAACAAAACTCGTTCTTTCAGCAAACAGGGCAAGGTTTGTCAGTGAGGCGGAGGCTCCCCGTCTCTATTCGGCTGTGAGGCAGGTATCACAGACCTACAATCTTCCTATGCCCAAAATTGCCATCTCAAGTTTTACTTCCCCCAACGCGTTTGCAACTGGAAGGAATCCTTCCAACGCTGTTGTCTGCGCCACTTCTGGCCTCCTCAATGTACTGGACGACAGGGAACTCAGAGGCGTGATTGCGCATGAAATGGCACACATCAAGGACAGGGACATACTTGTCATGAGCATTGCCGCAACGATAGCCGGTGCGATATCATGGGCTGCAAATTCGCTTTTCTTTGCAGCCATCTTCGGCGGAAGAAGAAACCAGACCGGGCTCATCGGTCTGCTGGTTATGATGGTCACCGTCCCTCTGGCTGCGGCCCTGCTCCAGCTGGCAATCTCAAGGAGGAGAGAGACGGAGGCAGATATCGTTGGAGCAAGAACCATCGGCGATCCGCTTTCCCTTGCCTCGGCTCTTCAGAAGCTCGAAAACATAAACAGTGCCCATCCCCTTCCTGTTAGCCCTTCATCCTCTTCCCTCTATATTGTCGGTAGCGGGAGGATGCGCAGCACTATGATGAACATCATGTCAACACATCCTCCGATTGAACAGAGGATCAGGCGGCTGCAGAAACTTGCCTATGATATGGGTTACTGGTCACCCGCTGTTAAGGAGATGCCCTCGGGCAGGAATTTGCACAGGACAAGGTTCTGACGTCATTTCCCCCTACCTCCCCATCCTTTGCTCAGGACATCCAGAAGGCCGGGGGTTATTATTACCCGGCCATCAATCAGAGGATATCCGTAAGGGAGAATGGTGGAATGAGTGTCATCCCATTTCACCTCCACCCGTTCCGTGATCTCTATATCTTTCAGTGAAGCGCCGAGAAGCATGGCCCTTGCAACAAAGACAGCACTGTCAATGGTCATCTGCACCGTACCCATGTTCCTTGTGATGTTTTTACGCGGATCGAATCTTCGTGTGATCAGCTTTGCAGTCCTTCCCAGGGGTCTGTCATAACCGAGTATGCCACCCACAATCAGGTATCTGTGGCTGAACATCTCGCTCCTGGTTAGTGTCTTTTCTGCCTTATGGTCGAGTATGATGCATCCCCTCCCTCCAGTGAACGTAAGTGCATCTTCCTGTCTGGCCACCGCGAAATCACTGATTATCCTCCTGTCCTGCTTCCTCTTAACTTTTGTAAATACTGTTCCCGGCCAGAGTTCTGCACAGTGCCTGTATTCGGAGAGCAGCCAGTCGGACAGCTCTTCCTCACAATTCTCAACCACCATAACCGGCTCACTGCCCTCCCTTTCCTCTCCATCGCTTCCGGTCGCCGTAACCATCACCAAACCTCATATCAGGCCTGGAACTCCAAGTCGAATCATTCAGCCCGAGGTGGCGGATGGCGTCGCAGCATCAATTACTTTTCCTGCAGATGGCACTCTCTGGCGCGGGACATAGATTATCAGTTGCCGTCACTGTTGTAAAAAGCTTGATAATCGTAAAGACTGTCAAATGAACCCTGTGTGCGGATGAAATCGGTCTCCCAGATGGAAGGGGCAGAGGGTGTAGGCATTGGAAGGGAAAAATGCCTTACAGGAATAGAGGGCCTGGACAGCATACTGGGAGGAGGTATTCCGCGCAATAACACCGTTCTTCTGACAGGCAACTGCGGTACAGGCAAGACATCCGTGTCCCTTGAATACCTCCTCCATGGTGCAATAGCCGGAGAGAACGGACTCTATCTCTCGGTCACTGAACCGTTTGAAAAGCTCATAGCCAACATGATTCCATATGATTTTTTCAGGCGTGAACTGATAAAGTCGGGAAAGCTCACATTCATCGATATATCCGCGATATACTCGAAACTGGGATTCAACAGGGACAGGATGAGCCTCGAAGATGTAGATCTTCTCGTCGCGGCAATCGGCGACCTTGCGCGTGAGACACGCGCGCGCAGGCTTGTCATAGATTCGATAACATCTGTCGCATATCAGCTTGATACTCAGGAAAAGCTGCGAAACCTCATGCTCGGCCTCAGCAAGATGCTGTCCGGTCTGGGAACAACATCTCTTCTTATTTCAGAACTCACAGCAGCTGACGCATCCTACTCAAAATACGGTGTTGAAGAGGCAATAGCTGACGGCGTGATACTCATGGGAAATCTGGAGAGGAACGGCGACATGCTGCGAACTCTCCAGGTGATAAAGATGAGAGGGACATCACATTCGAGGGCAAAGTACGTTCTGGATCTCACAACAGCGGGAACACTCCTTGTTCCTCTACTCAAGGGGAATCAGTCATGAACGACATAGCAACGCAGGTCGCTGCCGAAATAGAGAAGCTCGAGCCCAGCACTTCCACGTCGCTGGAGATAGGAGCCGACGTCTACTTCGACGCGATCAAGGGCATGCTGAATCACAGTTCACGCGGCGTTGATGTCATATATGTTGCATCCACCGTTCCTGCAAAGGCAATAATCAGCGCTATGGATCTCATCGGAGTCGATACGGGCGGCGTGAAGTTCATAGACTGCATATCCAACATGATGACAGGGCAGCAGAGCAGGGAGGAAAACATAATACTCATCGAGAGCCCGACAATGCTCGAAAATATAATGTTGAAGGTAGAGTTCCTTCGCAGAAAATCAAATGGCAGGAATGTGCTTGTCATACTCGATTCAATCAACACGCTTCATATTCACAACGACTGGAAGATAATGGGCGAGTTTCTGCATATACTTGTGAACAGTCTTCGTTCCAGGGGTGCGATGATACTCATGCTGAGCATAAAGGAACAGCAGACGCAGGAAGTCAGCACACTCCTCGGCCTTGTCAGCGACAAACTTGTGCGCTTCGGAGGAGAATAATGCCTTTTGTCTCAGGGATCAAAAATCTTGACGCTGCACTGGGCGGCGGGTTTGCAGAGGGGTCACTATGCTCAGTTGTCGGTCATCCAGGCTCCGGTCTGGGTGTTCTTGCGATGCAATTTGCTTCCGCAGGTGAGGAAAAGAGCTACTACTTCTCAACGATGGACAGCAGTGAAGAGGTTTTGAGCACAATAAAGCGCTTCGGTTGGAATAAGGAGATAACAATTGTGGATATAGGTGATAAGTATTATGACTCGGTCCTGCTCAAGAAACTGAAGGTGACAAGGTACAGGCAGGAGGGGATTAAAGTCAATGACGTTTTCGACAGCGAGCCAGAGGGTGAAAGGCCGTTCAATTTCCTCACTTATCTCACACATGAGATTTTCAAGATAACCCCTCCTTTCCGGATAACAATAGATTCGCTCGATTTCTTCCTGGACAATTACGGTGTCGAAGAGGTGCTCAGTGCACTCAGGACTCTGAAGGCGTACAACAAGCGATGCAGGGGAGTGATGCTTGCAACCATGACAAAGGATCTTTTTGACAGCAAGACACAGAATGCAATTGACGCACTCTGCGATACACTGATTGAGCTGGAGAGGGAACGCGTGGGCAAGAAGTTCGAAAACAACTTCATAGTTAGCAAGGTTAAGAGCTATCCTGAGAGAACTAAAATACTCCAGTATACTGTGACATCAGAGGGTTTCACCCTCTTCGAGTAGCGGACCTCAGTGGTTAAAACTCGTCTTCCTGAGTTTGACCTTTATGAGCGAACTTGCAGGCTGCGCCGAAACAATTGTAGTGCCAAATACCCTGTCGCTGAATCTCTGTCTCGGATCGCCGTACGTGAAGAAGCCGAGCAGAAGGTCGAGAGGCAGAAGTATGTACCAGAATAGTTTGGATATGTTCCTGAACGCAGTTTCGTGGAGCATCACCTCTCCCTTCTCCGATGATATGCGAAGCATCATTATCTTCTTACCGAGCGTGAATCCGTAATAGTACTCGGCAAAAGTGCTGTAGATGAACCAGCAGACGCCGGAGGCTATCCCTACAAATATGTCGAAATAGAGCCTGCTGAACCCAAATGTAATGCCCACGGCCCAGACAGGCACAAACACGGTGACTATGTCAACCACCCCTGCTGCAACCCTTTTAAGCCAGTGCGTCCTCAGCACGCTGTTCCTGAGTATCATCTCGGCTGCTATCGGCATCCCAATCCCGTTCCCGTTATGGAAGTGGATGCTTATAATTGTATCGATTCCGTCTGACAGATGTCAGCCATAATGTTCACTCTATGTATCTGAGTGATGCAGAAGGTTCAATCGCTGATACGGCCTTCACCGAACTGAGCACAGCCAGGACAGTGAGGAGGACGGAGAGTGCAACCAGCAGAAGTATGTCGACGGCCGAATAGGTGAATGTGAGGAGTGAACTCAGCCTCCCCGCTATAATGTTGCCGTTGATCAGACTCATCACCACACCTATGGCAGAACCCGAAAGGGCGATGAAAATGAATTCCGACAGGAAGGAGAAAGAGACGAGCTTTCTTGTAAAGCCAAGAGCACGGAGAAGACCGATGCTCTGGTATCTCTCAGTAACAGAACGCATAGCAATAATTCCTAGGCCGGCAGTGCCTGCGACCAGCCCCATGGCGATGAAAATTTCGGTCATTTCCACTATACCATCTATGTCCATGGTCAGCTGCTCCGCTATCAGGTTGAGGTTGAGAAGCACAGGGTTGTAGTCAGTGAGAGCCTTCCTCAGCTGTATCGAAGCAGCAGTCGGAGAGACGTCGCGCGCAATCCTGATGAAGAGCACAGGATACGCATTCCTCTTCAATCCGAGTGACCCCATAAGCGCAGCATTTGCGAAGACGCCCTGAAAACCGAATTCATCAAGTATGCCTATGACAGTGACCTCTCTCTCTGTCCTGTTGATGCCGTAAACCGTGACTGTCTGTCCGAGGCCCACTCTGGTATTCACCCTTATTCCCTGCGCAAAATCCCCCTGCTTCACGCCAGCGAGTGTCATATCCACCACAGCGAGAGACGAATTGTTTCTGACTGCATTCCATACGGCCTCTCCTGATGCGTAGCGTGGAAGATAGCTGTAAAACCTGTATCTGTTCTGGACGAAGAAGCTGCTGCTTCCGTTCCAGGATGTGATTCCCACGAGGGGGTAAATGAAGAGTCCGTGGCCGCCGGCAGTGAATGTGGTTGTAGTGTCATAAATCAGGCTTGCCTCCGAAATGTAGCGTGACAGCGTGCTGTTACCTTCAACAGTGGACGTGATGTTTGCTCCGTCTCCGCTGTAGAGCACAAAATTGTAGCCGCCGCTCTGCTTCGCAACGGTCTGCACCGCCGCCTGATCTAGCATGCTCCCGAGAACAGACACAGATACAATCCCGAATATGACAAAAGAGAAGAGCGCCAGGGAGATGGCGGTCCTTACCTTTTTCTGTGTTGTGAAGGACATGGCGAGGCGCAGTGATGCCATACCTCTCCTTCTCCCGGATCCCCTTACCAGTTTCATGAGCAGCGGTTCTGCCGCAAAGAATATCAGTATACCCCCGGAAACGAGAAAGATTCCTGACTCAACATAAATGTAGTAGCTGTAGGAAAAACTCCGGGGGAAGACATCCCATGACTGCGGAAGCCCCCAGAACAGGACAAGTGCGAGGCCGGCGATTCCCGCTACCACGTCGCGTCCCGATAAGCGGAATATGAGCCAGAAGGAGGAAAGGATTACAAGAGAAATTCCCAGCATCAAAAGTTCCAGCGAATCTGAGAGGTATCCTGCGGCAGTGACAATCAGTGAGAGGAGGATTAAGGAGGAAGCTGTGGCTGTGCCACGGTGGGCAACGCCCTTAGGCTGTGCAGCAATTCTCCTTATGGCGTCAACCACACTCATCCTTCCCGTCCTGTAGCTCGCGATCACTATGACTGCAAAAGTCGCTATTCCTCCCGCCGAGAAGCCCGAAATTATGTCACCCGGAGTGACGGTGAATGATGAAAGAAGTATTCCGGTGGCTCTGACGGGCTCTGAAAACGTCTGGCCGAACAGCTGAACGAAACCAAACATCATTGCGAAACCTATAGCAACTCCAAGCAGTGAACCGGCGAATGATGAAATGAGCGTGTATACGAAACCCTCGGAAATGAAGCCACCGGTTATCCTGCTCCTGCTCACACCTATCGCCCTGAGTATACCCAGATCCTTCACTCTTTCCTCCGCAAGCATGTAGAATATGGTTACAACGAGTATGAGCCCCGCCGCAACAGCGAAGAGGCTCAGTGCAAGATAGAGATCTGCAAGATCGCTGATCTCGGAATGTATGGTGTTCAGCTGGTCCGCAAGCAACGCATGAGCTGAGAGTGACAGTCCGTAATTCAGGTTCACTGAGGCAAGCGTCAGGTTGATTTCGGACATCACCCTGTCCGAAAGTCCGGCCGATGAAAGGACGCCTCCACGGTTGGAGACAGCAATCATGCTGATGCCTGAGGGGTAGTTGCCGGCCGACTGGGCACCTCTGAGTCTCATGAATATGTTGTAGCCTGAATCAAAATATCCGCGGTAGTTGTCCTTTACAACAGCGTAGACCCTCCCTGTGTAATGGACAGATGGACCGAAATACACGGTCAGACTGTTCCCTGCCCTGGCGCCGAGCTGCGATGCCGCAAGCTGGTCAATCATGATACCTCCAACAGGGAGGGATGTGACGATGCTGCCATTTATGGAAACAAAATTTCCAAGCACGCTGTTGGACCACCATGGCGTCCCCACGAATCCTAAGTCCTGGTACGGAACGCCGGTGCTGTTGTCGAATACGCTGACGGTCTCGTAGATCATAGGCACTGCGGCAGCAACATCGCTGTACTGCGCGATGCTCCTGTTGAATGCTGTGTAGGCTGAATAATTGAATATATTGCCGTACAACGAATTTCCGGCATCGGTGACCGTCTCGTCGATGTGGCCGTAACTCAGCGCAACAAGGTTGCTGCTCAGTTCAAGCATGCTGCTCCTCATCACAAGTGCCCCACTTATCATCGCCGAGCCTATCATCAGGCCCGCAATTATGAGCACCATCCTCTTCCTGTTGCCCATGGCGTTTCTGAGGAACAGCCTGACAACGGCCAAATTTCTTGACGTTATGAGCAGGGAGAAAACTGTTATGGCCGCGAAAGCAAGAACAAGAATGGTTGAAGCGTCAGCATTCACTTTACCGCTCCACCCCCGTGTCCACTGTTATCAATCCATCCCTGATCCTGATCTTTCTGTTCGAAAAGCCTGCAACGTATTCGTTGTGTGTCACCACAACGACAGTGGATTTCCTTTCCCTGTTAAGTCTTCGGAAGAGCTCAAGGACGACGCCGCCTCCTGCACTGTCAAGATTTCCTGTGGGTTCATCAGCCCATATTATCTCCGGTTCGTTGACCAGTGCTCTTGCTATTGCAACCCTCTGCTGTTCACCCCCCGAAAGCTGATCCGGTCTGAAGTCTGCTCTATCCTGTATGCCAACAAATTCCAGTATGTCCATTGCCCTCTTTCTGGCAAGGGCTCCAGGCACACCTGCGACAAGCGCCGGAAGCTCAACGTTCTCAACGACATTGAAGACCGGGAGAAGTGCATAGTTCTGGAAAACAAAACCCATTCTGCTTGCCCTGAAAAGGCTCATCTCACGGTCACTCATCTCATTGATGTTTCTGCCTGCTATTATTATCTCCCCTTCACTTGCCCTGTCCAGTCCTGACATGCAGTTCAGAAGAGTGCTCTTTCCGGAGCCTGAGGGCCCCATTATCGAAACAAATTCACCTCTTCTGAATGAAAGGTTGATATTCTTCAGAACGGTAACTGTCCTCTCTCCGATGATGTAGCTCTTGCTTACATTCCTTGCCTCCGCCACAACCTCAGCCTGGGCATGCTGATTCATCTGTGGACTTCAAGATTAATTCATTTAATTAACTGTATTCCCTCAAAAGCAGAGAGAAGAACAGCGTGTCTTATGCACGGCCCGGTGTCAGCTGCCACTCGGCTCGCCCGTCACTCATCACTTAATCAGCGCTGGGTTTCTCGTCACGGTGGCATGTGCTGTACGCAGTGCATCTTTAGATAGCTATCGCCAGCGCACAGTTGCGTATTTCACCCGTGCCCGTAGCTTTCAGGTGGAGAGCACTTTTTGTGCAAACCTTTTAGATATGGAGGGAAATAAGTGAGTCGTGAAGCCTAAACTCATGGATATACTCGCCTGCCCGGTCTGCAAGCATCATCCACTCGAACTGACGGTCGATAGGAGGGAAGGCGAGGAGATTGTATCTGGCACGATAAGATGCACGAAATGCGGGAACACTTATCCGGTGGAGGACTCCATTCCCAATATGCTCCCGCCTGAGATGAGATGAAAGGCGTCTTACCTCGGCACAGACTCAAGTGCTTCAGCGATCCCATCCATGCCCCTTTTCAGGCTTTCCATGTCTGTTGCGTAGGATATTCTGAAATGCTTCTCGCCGAATCTGCCAAACGATGAGCCCGGAGTGACGGCGACGTGAGCCTTTTCCAGCAGATATTCACCCATTTCCTCGGAGTTCATGCTTCCATGATATCTTGGAAAGACATAGAAGGCTCCTCTGGGTTTGACAACTGATAATGAATCAATCTCCCCAATCCTGCCCACCACGTAGTCCCTTCTCTTTCTGAACTCAGCCACCATCGCCTCTGCGGGTTCCTTCGGCCCTTTCAGTGCCGCTATTCCTGCCTTCTGGACAAAGGATGTGGCACAAGTTATTGAGTGCGTCTGGATCTTCTGTATGTCACCAATCAGCTTCCTGTCTGCGTGAAGATATCCGAGCCTCCAGCCGGTCATCGAATATGTCTTTGAGAAGCCGTTAACCGTCACAACCCTTTCCTTCATACCGGGGAAGGATGCAGGTGAATAATTCTGTGCATCGTAGATGATCTTCTCATAAATCTCGTCACTCAGAATTATTATATTGTGATCTTCCGCGAGATCGCATATGCCCTTCACATCCTCCCTCTCCGCAACCGCACCTGTGGGGTTACTCGGCGAATTCATTACAATCATCCTGGTTTTCTCTGTGATCTTTTCAGCCACAAGTTCAGGCGTCAGCCGGAAGCCAGTTTCCTCATCAGCCCTGACAGGAACCGGTCTGCCCTCTGCAATCCTCACCATCGGGTCGTAGGAAACCCAGGCAGGGTCAGGCATAATTACTTCGGAACCTCTTTCCACCAGAGCAAGAATGGTCATAAACAGTGCCTGCTTTGTAGGCGTAACAATTATTTCATTCGCACCTGCGTCGATGTGATTCTCATCACGGAGCTTGGCAGCTATTGCCTCCCTCAGTTCAGGTATGCCTGCAGAGGGAGTGTATTTCGTGAAGCCGGACTTGAGCGCCTCAATTCCCGCCTCAACTATATGCCCTGGTGTCGGAAAATCCGGTTCACCGATTGAGAATGAAATGATCTCGATTCCTTTGGACCTGAGCTCCTTCACCTTGTCGGCGACCTTCACAGTACCAGATTCAGCAACAGTCTCCATTCTCCCCGGCATAATGAGAGCGAATGACTCCTCACTTAAAAAACTGTACACTTGGAAGCGCCTGCTGCGTGTTATGGAACACAAAGCGGTGCCGAAACAGCCTGCCAATTGCGAATCCAGCATGCGCATGTGGTGATTCGTTAAACCGATGGCGGAAAGCGCCAGTGCTGCACCGCTCCCTGCACACGTTCATAAATAAGTGCTGCATATTAACTTAATCTCGTAGAAAGGAAGGTGAAACCATTCCGGTCAATCTTGATTTGGCATCCCTAAAGCATGGAACTGAGCTCATCAAGAGGGGATTTGCGAGCATGCAGAAAGGTGGCGTCATCATGGACGTCACGAATGCAGAACAGGCTGCAATAGCCGAAGAGGCTGGTGCAGTGGCTGTGATGGCACTTGAGCGTGTGCCTGCAGACATACGTGCAGCTGGCGGCGTAGCTAGGATGGCCGATCCGCTGAAGGTTATGGAAATAATCGATGCCGTCACCATTCCTGTGATGGCCAAATGCCGTATCGGGCACGTTGCGGAGGCGCTCGTTCTCCAGTCTCTCGGTGTGGATATGATAGATGAGAGTGAGGTTCTCACACCGGCCGATCCTTTCCACCATGTTGACAAGACATCCTTCACTGTTCCCTTTGTATGCGGAGCCAGGGATCTCGGGGAGGCGCTAAGGCGCATATCGGAGGGTGCAGCGATGATCAGAACAAAGGGAGAGCCGGGAACCGGCAACATCATCGAGGCAGTGAGGCATCAGAAGATCGTAATGGGAAAGATACGGTCACTGAAAGGCATGTCCGATGAGGAGCTCAGGACGGTATCGAGGGAGATCAACGCACCGTTTGAACTTGTCAGGGAAACTGCAAAGCTTCAGAGACTTCCCGTCGTCAATTTCGCGGCTGGAGGGATAGCCTCCCCTGCCGATGCTGCACTGATGATGATGCTGGGCAGCGACGGCATATTCGTTGGAAGCGGTATATTCAAGGCGAAGAACCCTGCAAGGATGGCGAAGGCTATCGTGGAGGCAACACTCCACTTTGACGAGCCGTCGATTGTCGCCGAGGTCTCCAAGGGACTCGGTGAATCGATGCCAGGCGTTGAGATATCGACGCTCGCGCAGGAACAGCGGATGCAGGAAAGGGGTTACTGAAGGACACCTTTACAGGAAGCTTCAGTATCTCTTCTCATTTCCTGTATGCCAGCCTGATGGGCAGCAGTAGAGGAACTGATGCCCTGTACTCATCGTAGATTGCGCCGTATCTATGCCTCATGAAAGGCTCCTGCAGCAGTTTCAGGTAAAGGAAATACATAATGGCAATTGCCGGTGTGATCATGAAAATGGCCACAGCAGACTGCAGCAGCACTCCAAGCCCTATGAGCATGAGCACATAGCCGAACCCCTTCGGATTCCTCGTGTAGGAGTAAGGACCCTCAGTCAGGAGTCTTTCAGCGCCTCTTCCCTGGGTGTAGGAAAGTGCCCAGAATATCATTGACAGGCCTATCAGAAAGAAGAACGAAAATATAACGAAGTTCCATGGGAATATGTTGAAATATGTCCATGTGAGCGCCTGGCCGAGGATGGGCGTTGAATACTCCACAGCAGCAATATAACCGAACGGTATGAGAACCGCAACGATGTAAACGAGAACGGCCTTTTCAGCGGCGCCCATCAGGGTGAGATGCGCGTGCGCATTCTCATGCCTCCAGGAATTCATCCTGCCTTTCCTGATATGTGAGGGTGTCCTTTCAGCTGCACCTTTGAACAATCGCCTTCCCATCCGTCAGACATTATGTTGGACACGTTATAAAAACTTAATCGAAACTTAACCTCTTGCGTTGATTTCCCGTCGGGCTTTGCGGCACTTATAAAACATATGCAAAAGATGTTAAAGCATGGATGCAATGTCGAAGTGAGGGATAATAATGTTGGAAGCTGCTTTTATTTCTGTTTTCGGATATGCACTGCTTCAGTCATCGACATCTCTAGGTGTCTTTGCAGGCGGAATTGTTGTTCTCATAATCGTGCTGATATTCCTTGCAGCAATGATCAAGATAGTCAAGGAATACGAACGAATAGTCAATTTCAGGCTCGGGAAGGCCCAGTCTGAAAAGGGTCCCGGAATTGTTTTCATAATACCTGGTGTCGACAGGCCTGTGAGGGTTGACCTCAGGGAGCGGTTCCTACAGATTCCTCATCAGACCTGTATCACAAAGGACAATGCCCCGGTGGATATCGATTTCATCATCTATTTCAAGGTCATAAGCGCAGCCGATTCGGTCATTCAGGTCAACAATTTTGAAGGGGCAGCGATTGGTATTGCTACTACGACGCTGAGAGCTGTCATCGGTGACATAAATCTGGATGAGGTTCTCTCAAAGAGGGAAGAGATAAATTCAATACTCAGGACAAAGCTGGATGAAGTGACCACGAGGTGGGGCGTAAAGGTCACGAACGTTGAGATAAGGGAGATACTCCCACCGAAGAACGTGTCAGATGCGATGATACTCCAGATGTCCGCCGAACGGACAAGGCGTGCCGTCGTCACAGAGGCGGAAGGCAAAAAGTCCGCAACTATTACTGTGGCAGAAGGAGACAGGCAGAGCGCCATACTGAGGGCCGAAGGAGAGAAACAGTCAGCGATACTGAAGGCAGAAGGTTATGCCCAGGCACTTACAACCGTCTTCAGCGCTGCCCGCACAATTGACCAGAAGACACTGACGCTGCAGTACCTTGACACTCTCAAGGCGCTTGGCAGCAGTGCCGCCACAAAGTTCATACTGCCCGCCGAGTTCACACAGCTGCTTTCGCCCATAAAGTCAATGATAAGGGATGCGGAAGCGGAGGCAGAAAAGGTTGAGTGATGGCAGTTCCGGCAGGAAGGACACGGTAATCGACAGGCTCTTCCTCTTCGGCATAAGACCCTTCCTTATTGTGATGGCGATAATCATCGCTGGCATCTACTTCACCATCACCGGCTCATTCCAGGGGAATGTGGGGTCAATATTCACAGGCGTTATACTGCTTATTCTGGGCATAGGGCTTGCGTACGGTTTCAAAACCACAGGTACAAGGAAGATAACAAAAAAATATTACAACAGGGACACAAAGACAGGAAAGACCGGAAAGGCCAGAAATTCCTTCGGTGCAGGCGTGAAAGGGGTGGTAGACGTGGACAACGAATTCTGGACGGCTGTCTCCGATGAGCAGATAAAGGAGGGCGACGAAATAACAGTTATTTCAGTGGAACCGGACAAGGTCACCCTCAGGGTGGCGAAGAAGAGATAACCGCCATCACCGGATGAATTCTGTCAGCTCTTTTCCGCTTTTCCCGCAGTCTTCTGCTCGGAACCATCAGCAGGCTCAACCCTTATCTTCCCGTCCCTGTACTCTATGACCCTTATCCTTGTGTTCTTCGGTATCGGTCTGTCAGAAAAACATGTCCAGTCTTCAGAGAGTACGTTGCAGACGCCATCAGAACCGGGCATGAGTTCGGTGGTGGACCATCCTGTGGCGCCGATGACCCGGTGCACGCCTACGAGCCTCGGGCTGTCCATCATCACCCTTCTGATCTTGGCTATGTAGACAGCACCGATTATCAGCAGTCCGGCCACCAGCCCCATCAGCAGGTACTCGAGGAGACCAAATGGCGAGGGCGAATAGCCTGCCGGAAGGTGTTTCGAATAACCGATGCTGTTGCCTGCAAGCAGCCATGTTCCGAGAAGACCCAGGAGTATGCCTGATATTGCAAAGAGTCCATGCCCTGCTTTCACCTCAATGAATATGAGCACGGCCGCAGCCGCCAGCACCAGAACAGCGACGACAGGGGCACCTATCACCTCCGCACCCAGCAGGCCAAGTGCTATCATTATTGCACCGAAGAAGGTCAGGAAAAGTGTCCTGTGGAAAAGATCTATGAATATTGCAACGGCACCGACGATGAAAAATAGACCGTCGAGAGTTGCGTTGCTCACAGTGCTGAGGAATGTGTCGTAGAGCGGTTCGGAAAGGTTTATGACGGTGCTTCCCTGGAGCCCTGCCAGGAACAGAAACTGGTCAAATGTCTGCGCTTTTCCAGTTATCAGGCCTATTGCCGCGGCATTGCTGGCATTGTACGCCACGTTGTTCTCCGCCATGTTTTCAGCAGCAGACACATTGTAGCCGTTCCTGGACGCGAGTGCCCCTATGTAGGCCACTGAAAAGTTCTTCACATGCTGTTCCTCGAGGGATGTTCCGCCTATGATATAGGGTGTTGAGGGGCCTATCACAGAACCGTTTCCCATGTAGATGGCGTTCGTTGCAAGCGCTATGTAACTTCCCGCTGACGCGGCAGCGCCGTCAGGAGGGACGTAGGTATAGACTCTGAGACCATGAGATTGAACGTCCTGTATCGCGGAAACGATGGTGAGCATATCATCCAGGAGACCACCGGGAGTGTTCATGACAATAACGATATTGTCGTGCGACGATATGGCGTATGACGACGCGCTCTGAACGTAGTTTGCCGAACCCTGATCAACTCCAATGTCAAAATTGACGACGACAAGTCCGGGGGAATTGGACGTCAGCGCCGAGGCACTGCCAAGGCCCGCATATCCTGTTTCGAAAACGCAGAATGCGAAGGCAAGAGCAAGAGCCATGGCTATCAGTATGCGACTTTTCCGCCGGCACATGAAAGCAAATATGCCGCATTTACCAATTAAATCTATTCCAGGAACTGCAGGGCAGGATCTGGACGGCCGTCCTCTGGATTCTCATTGGTGAAATCCATCAGATAAGTAATATAAACTGTCCGGTAGGTTGAATCGCGGTAAGATTGTCTGAACACCGGTTTCATAACGCCAAGAGCGATGATATGACAGAGATTAGAGCGCCTATCCGCGAATCCAGGGCACCCGGTGCAGGCGGAGGCAGACTGCTTACAGGCAACAGAAAGAGGATACTGCAGGCACTTTACCTCTATCCCGCCTCAAGCGTGTCGAAGATCTCCCGGGTTGTCGGTCTCACGCCCAACACGGTGAAGTGGCATCTGAGTGCCCTGAAGAGGGCTGAGTTCATAACCGAAGACAGGGTGGACAACAAATCCGTTTTCTATCCATGCAACTATCTTGAGCCGTCGGAGACACTGCTCCTTACAGTCCTGAATGACGATAACTCCAACATGATATTCAGGAAGGTTTTCGAAAAGCCCGGAATGACACAGAAGGAGATAAAGAGCTCCCTCGATCTGACTCAGAATACCACGGGTTATTTCCTCAGAAAGCTGACACATATTGGTGCAGTAATAGAGGTTCAAAACGGCAAATTCAAGCACTACTATCCTTCAGAGAAAGTTCTGAAGAGGCTTGAGGAGAGGAAAATGAGGTGCGGCGAATATGCCTCCTACCTCATATCAAAGCTGAAGAGTGCCGGTGTCGAGACTGCCGAACTCAATGTCAGTGAACATTCATTCTCATTCAAAATACTGCACAGGCGAAGCGAAGAATACGTTGAATTCCAGTCGAATCCATTCAGCAGGATAATAGGCTGAAAGGGAAGTCAGCCGGTGTTCCTCATTCCGTAGGCTATCCCCTTGATTGTCAGCAGCATTATTCTTTCCAGTTCCGCATCTCTCTCCGATCTCAACCTGCGCTCCAGTTCTACCTGCACCCTGTTCAGCACATCCACATACGGATTCCTGAGTGCTATGCTTTCCCTGAGTGTTCTGTTTCCTGCAAGGAGCACACCGCTTCCCGTAATCCGGCTGACTGTTCTCACGGTCCTCCTGTATTCCTTCCTTATCTCATTGAAAACAGAGCGGGATGATGGTGAAAGTGCGGAGTATAGTGATGCGACCTCCATGTCTGCCTTTGCAAGCGTCATGCATAGCATGTCTATGAGCGATCTGAAGAAGTCCCAGCGCCTGCTCATCTCCGATAGCCTGTATGTCGGGACGGAGGAGAAGCCGTAACCGGCACCGTACCATCCTGATATCAGGTGCCTGTTCTGCGTCCATGAGAAGACCCACGGTATGGCCCTGAGGTCGCGTATGCCGCCTTCCCCTCTGGCGGCAGGTCTGGTGCCCATATTCAGCGAGTGTATGTAACGGAGAGGTGTTGTTTCCCCGAAATAGACAGGCAGAAGTCTGCACTCCATGAGTTTCCGGTAGGCGGTGTATGATCTTTCTGAAACTTTCTCCATCTCATCAACCCACCTTCTTTCTACACTTTTCCTTCCCGTCCTCAGGGCGAATATTGCGCTCAGCGTCTGCTCATATTCCCTCATGGTGATTTCGCTGTCGTGGTATCTGCTCCACACCACTTCGCCCTGTTCGGTGAATTTCAGTCCGCACATGGCGGTTTCAGCCGGCTGGGATACAAGTGCGAGGTATGTGGGGCCACCTCCCCTGCTTATTGAACCCCCTCTGCCATGGAAAAAGCGGATCTGTACTCCAGCCTTTGCCGCCCTGTCCATTATGTCTCTCTGCGCCCTGTATATCAGCCATCTTGAGGTCACATAGCCGGCATCCTTGTTGCTGTCGGAATAACCTATCATCACTTCCTGTATTCCGCCTGTGGCACGGAGGAAATCACTGTAGAGAATGTCCCTGAAAAGCACATCGATTATCTTGGCGCTTTGTCTGAGATCAGAATACCTCTCAAACAGCGGCACAACGGGAATGCCGTTCCCATCGCTCCAGAGGCCGCACACCTTCTCAAGGAACACCGCTTCAAATACCTGAACCTCTGAATGTGTGTCGCTTATTATGTAAGAGCCGATGCATCCCTTTCCGAACTCGGAAAGCGCCTTACCAGCCGCCTCAAGCATTCCGATCAGTCTGTCACCCTCAGTCTCAATGGCGGCGCTGCATCCGCCTGTCCGGATGAGTTCCTTGAGCACTCCAATCTTTCTTACATCATCCATCGCATCGTAATCCTCACCTGTGATGTTCCGGACAAGCTTGCTTACTGTCACGGCCTGCTCCAGCGAATGGACGCGGATATCCATCGATGCCATATGCAGTGAAAACGTCTCCGCTGCACGTATCAGATCCTCAAGTTTTCCGCCGGCCGCATGCTTCCATCCGCTCTCATACAGGCTTCTCTGCATGACCCTGAGGCAGGAGAGAAACTCATCTCCATCCCTGAAGCGCCTCTCACCATTCCTCTCTGTTTCAGCAAGGCGGGCAATCAGGAAGCTGCACATTGCTCTGTAAGGCTCGTTCTCATTTATTGCAGAAATCTCATTCCACACTTCCGGAAATTGTCTCCTGAATGACTGGAAGAGTTGCTCCATTTCCTCATTTATGCGGGCATATCGTGTTGAAATGGAGAGGTGCGATATCAGTGAATTGAGCATCTCTGTGTACTTCCTGAAAAGTATTTTGCGCTGCGTCCTGAGAGCTGAATGCAGTGTCAAAGCATCGACAGACGGGTTTCCGTCGGCATCCGATCCTATCCATGACCCGTACCTTATGAACGTGGGTACTCTGCCCTCAAATGCCGGGAAATGCTCTCCTATTGCCCTTCTGATCCTTCTGTAGAACACAGGTATGGCTTCGATGACGTTTATGTCGAAGAAGTAGAGCGCTGCCTTGAGCTCATCATCCATGACAGCCTTCCTGTGTCTGAGTTCATCGCTTCCCCAGAGTTCGGCTATCTCCTCCTCAATCCTCTCCCTGCAGTCTTCCCCGGAGCCGGAATGCATGTCGAGGAGCGCCTCTTCCAGTCTTCTCATCTTCTCTATCTGGGTCTTCCGCCTTGCCTCTGTCGGATGGGGGGTGAAGACAAAACAGAGATCCAGGGATGAGAAGAAGCGCAGCACATCGCCAGCGCTCATTCCGATTTCAGACATCGATTTCACCATTCCGGATACTGTGCTGTCAAGGCTCCCCTCCTTCCTCCCTCTCTCAAGTGCTCTGATCCTCGACACATCCTCTGCAACATTCACTATCTCAAAGTACGCGGTGAATGCCCTTGCCACAAGCCTGAGCTGTTCGGGGCGAAGACCGCGCATTATATTTTCAAGCTCCCTTGAGGCGCTGCGATCACCTTTCCTCGACCGCACTGCTGATTTTCTGCATCTTTCGACGAGCTCGAAAGCCTCTCTTCCTTCCACCTCCTCAATGGTTCGGCCCAGGATCGACGACAACAGCCTCACGTCCGATCTTAGTTCCCCGAACCCTGTATGTCCCTGTACTTTGCTCATCTCCCGCTTCCGCATGCGGCAGCATATATTAGATGTGTTTTCAGGGAGGACTCCACCGGCTCATTATACGGCCGAAAGATCATCAGAAGGAGATGACACTATCAGCCATCTCGATGAGTGAGGCGATGTCCTGGTACGCAACAATATCAGCCTGTTTATCAGCGATGGCCCGGTATCCGCCATCAACGGCACAGATGCGCGCCGTGGCACCTCTTCTTTCCAGAGCGCTTCTGATGCTGTCGAGTGAAAAGAGTGAGGCACCCTCAAGTATTATCGTTGTGCCAGTGATGGAACATATCTCGGCTATGACATCCATCCACTGCGATTCCGGGTTGAGCCTTCTCCTCAGGTATATTACCGCAGCCATCAGAACACCAGCGTCTTTGTTGAGAGCAATATACGGGCGAGTTCTGCCGAATCCACTATCCTGTAGCCCTTCCTGCCGCAGTCTCTGTCCTGTCCATGGAGAAGACGTTCAAGAGACCCTCTGTGTATCAGTATTTCGAGACCCTCAACACCCTCCGCATTCCGCAGTGTTTCGTTGCCGAAACTGCTTCCCGATTTTTCCAGCAGTATAAGGACACCTTCATCAATCAATACAAGGTTCACCCGATGGCCGAGCGCGGAAAGCATGAGGGAGACCCGCAGTGCTTCGGTGAAATGGGATGTGGAAAGAGGAGGTTTGGTCAGAACAACAGTGGCATTCATCATTCCTCACCGGTATAACTGAGAATAACATCGGCTCTCTCCATTTCCTCAGTCAGATCCTCGAGCGTTCCGAGGCGTGCATTGCCAATCAGCTCATCGACACCGCGCATTCCAGCGCATGTTGAGCAATCGGTTATCCTTATTCCCCGCATCTGCGACAGAGCCAGAACCACCGGGGCACCTTTCTTTGTTGCAAGGGCGGCTGATGAATTGTATACCCCGTCCCCGAGCAAAAACAACTCTACTCTGTTCCCCTTTCCTGTCATCTCCTCCACAAGCTTGAGCATGTGCTCCGGTCCCCTGTGCTGCACCGGCGAGGTGAAGAGGAGACACAGGATACGCACCGGTTACACCTCCCTTACCCAGCCGGAGGCAGTGCACACATATCTCGTGCCGTCAATCTCGACCACGCCGCCGATGTCCACGCTACCGTCAAAGAAGAGACTGTTGAGCACCTCCATATGCTCCCTGCCAATGTCCGCAGAGGGCGCATGCGGAGAAAGGAACGGATCGCCGATCCTTGAGATTACCCTGACCCTCAATCACACACTCTCCTTGCGCGCAGAATGAAGTTCTGCGAGTCTGAACCTCATCCTTCTTATTATGGTGAACAGTTCGCTGTTCCTGTACAGTTCGATCTCTCCCCGGTCCGAGAGCGCACTCACCGCTGTGTCTATTGGAATGGAACCGAGGAAGGGTATCCCGAACTCAGCAGCGGCCCTTTCGCTGCTCTCCCTGCCGAAGATATTGATTGTCTTGTTGCCCGGAAGCACGAGATGTGACATGTTCTCCACGAAACCAATCACAGGCACATGCATCTCCTTCGCCATCGACACAGCCCTTGAAACAACAGATCTCGCTATCTCCATGGGACTTGTGACGAAGACCACTCCGTCCGGCTTCATTGACTGGAACACAGTGAGCGGTGCATCCGAAGTTCCCGGCGGAAGGTCAACCAGCAGATAATGTATGTCCCCCCACCTTGTCTCAGAGAACAGCCCTCTGATCGCGCTGTTTATGAGCGGCCCTCTCCATATCAGCGGCGTTCTGAACCTGTCCATTATAACGTCTATGGACATGATGCGCAGCCCGCCCTGTGAGACGAGTGGTTCAATCTTCCCGTCCTCCCCCATGCCTGGAAGCGCAGAGAGACCGAACATCCTTGAGATGCAGGGTCCCGTTATGTCGGCATCTATTATCGCTGTCCTGTAGCCGAGCATTGAGAGATGCGTACCCAGAACAGCCGTCATGAAGCTCTTTCCGACACCGCCCTTGCCGGATGCTACAGCTATTATGTTCCGTATGCCCTGCCTCGGGAGCGCATCAATGCCGGTGTGAGTTCCCCCGCCCTGTCCGACGACAGGCAGCTCCACCTTCCTCTTCACCTTTCCCGGCTCTTCCTTCTCAGCCGCCTGTGCGAACTCCACCTCTGCGCTGTAACCTTTCTCCTCAAGTACTGCCGTTATGTCGTTTTCAATCACAGACGTGAAGGGGTATTTACCCGGCACAGAAACAGTGACCTTCACCTTCCGCTCTTTCACATCAACATTCCAGATCCATCCCATGCTGGCGAGAGTCGCATTCTCCTCCGGATGCGGAACACGCGATATTGCTTCAGCAGGGTCTGAATCAGTCAAGTGCCCCCGCCCCTCCTGATGGCAGGATGTTTTGCCGCCTCGAGTATTGCGCGTGTGAAGTCCTCAGGCGATGCGCCCAGAACAGTTACATGCTCCTCTGACAGAACCTTCGTGATCTTCGCGATGATTGCACTCTGTGTCAGCTCCGTCCCCGCAAGTGCATTCTCAATCCTTCCAACGGACCAGCTCACCGGCACAGTGAAGAAGTCACCTGATATGATGATGTTCGCAATCCTCCCGTCCTCCGCAAGCATTGTCACCCTGATGAGCTTCTGTGCCTTGTAATCAGCCTGGCAGAGGAACGTATCCTCCTTGATCTTTACGACGCGCCTGTCCGACATCAGTTCGCTGCGTACGCTGTCCCTTGAAAAAACCCATTCCGGTTTGCTGTGTTCGTCTATAAGACCTTTCAGTCTCTTCTTTTCGTAGTCTGAAAGTGATGTTTCCTGAACTCTGCTGTATCCCCTTCCGAAAGCCTCGATCAATGATTCTGCGACATCCTCCCTCTTTATCTCCCTCCCCAGTTCGATGCGCATTGACGTCAGGTGCTCGCTCATGGATGCAGCCATCTTGTCCCTGAATTTGGCATCCGGCACCTTCAGTATGCCCGCCATGATGTTGATGTCGAGGTCAAGCAGTATGTCCCCCGTGAGAACCCTTGCGCCTTCAATGTCAACGGCCCCGTTGGCGCTTATCTTTCTCCCATTCACTGCAAGGTCATTCAATCCCTGCCTGGAGGCATACACGCCAAATCTGCCGAGCACTGCAGCCACGGGTTCGAGCATCCTGCCGTAATAGTCACCGATTGTGCCGGAGGTCACCGGTGAATCCAGGGATGTTATGAAGAAATAATCCTCCTCCCAGGGCCCGTCAGCAATCGCTCCTCCGCCTATCAGTCTCCTGACAACTGGAATGGAATTCCTTGTGCAGTAGTCTATATCAATCTCCTCCAGAGCCTCCTGGTGGAAGCCAACATTGGCGAAAGGTTTCTCGGAATGACAGACAACAAGTGTGTCACCCCTCTCCCCCTCACTTACTGAACCGGCCAACACGGCGAATGCATTGGTCATCGTGTAGCCGTCCACTGCCCCGAGCCTGATGACGCCAAGCTCCTCCATGCAAACCTCAGAAGCTCAGTACCGAATCAGCTTCAAGGGCGAGATCCGCCAGTGTCGATGAGCCCACTATCTTCACACCTTCGATAACATCAGCGGGGTCAATTTCACAGAGGCTCCTCAGGCTCTCCTCGCATGCGTAGAATTTGACCCCTCCCTCGAGAGCCATGTTTATGAACTGCTTGAGCGTTCCCCCTTTCTTGAGTTTCACCTGCTCCGCTGAACCGTTTTTGAGAAGTTTGGGGGCGTGCATGAGGAAGTACATTGAAGTGTCAACCTCCATCGCAGCCGAAAGCGCGGCTGTATAGAACGGCGCATACGTCTTCTCCGGATCCTCCGGCCCTGTTGTCATCACTATCAGAAGTTTTTTGCCTTCAACATCCGCCAGACACATCACCTCACTGCTTGCATCTCATGCATCGTATGTTGTCCTTCGCAATAAGTTCCCTGTATTTCTCCATCGCCTTCTCGCCATTCAGCAGGGCCGCCTTTTCCTCCTGATTCGCGACACTAATGCGCACAATCCAGCCCTGTCCGTACGGATCGTTGTTTATCAGTTCGGGACTGGATGCCAGCTGTTCATTTGCCCTTACAACCGTTCCTGTGAGAGGCGATATAACGGCGCCGGCCCACTTTCCGCTTTCAATGGTGGCAAGTGGTTTTCCCTTCGGTCTGGTAGTTCCCTCTCCCTTTACCCTTATCACCACAATCTTCCCCGCTCTGGTCTGTGCAGGATCTGTCAGACCAATGACCGCCTCATTCCCTTCGAACCTCACCCAGGACATCTGATTCCCCTCAACAAAGTAGAACAGATCATCCGGCAGTTCGCACCCGTTTATGAATGCCATACAATCACCATACTAGAATCCCTTCTCCTGTAAAACTTTTCCCGCTTCGGAGAAATTGTCGGAAAGCCTCGCCTCCCTCCTGCTGTGACCGAAAGCGAGCGCCATCAGCTGCGTAAAGTAGACCACAGGCCTCACGACCTCCATTCCGTACTGCTTCACTATCGCAGGAATGTTCGCCTCTATGTTCATGTGCCCGAGCGGGCACATTGTCACAACAAAATCGGCCCCCGCCCTTGCCGCCTCATTCAGTATTGCAGCGCTGAACCCCACGGACACCTCCCTGTCTGCTATTGCATGCCCTCCGCCGCAGCAGACAGTCTTGAGCGGAAAGTCCACCACTTCTGCGCCTATCGCGGACATCAGATCATCCATGAAGTGCGGGTGTTCCGGGTTATCCTTCCTGCCTGTCCCCGCACCTGTATAGATCTTCGGCCTGGTGTACAGACAGCCATAATAGCAGGCCACATGTATGCCGGTAAGCGGGCGCCTTACCTTCTTCTTCACGCCTTCAATTCCCGCCCTCTCGTAAATGACCTCTATTATGTGTTTCACCTCGACATCCCCTTCATACGAGGGAGCTCCCGCACGGTTCAGATATGAATTGATCCTCTCCCGCGTCCCTGAATCCTCCGCTATCGCGCGGTTCGCCCTGCCGAGCGAGAAGACACAGCCGTTGCAGGGTGCAACCACAGCACTTGATCCCATCTGCTTTGCGAGCGCAAGATTCCTGCCGGGCAGGAAAACTGAAAGGTCGTAGCTTGCGGTCTTCACCTCCGCCGCGCCGCAGCAGTTGTAATTCACTATCTCCCTCATCTCAATCCCGAGGTCGCGGTTCACCAGCTCCGACGTCTTCCTGTATGCCTTCCCCATTCCGTCGAGGGAACAGCCGGGATAGAATGCCAGTTCATCCTTTTGTGAGTTCATAACCATCCTTCTCCAGTATTTCTTCAGCAACCTTCCTTATCCTCTTCCAGCCCTTCGTCCTGTGTCTTACGGGCCCTGTCCTCATCCTTCCGGTCTTCAGCAGCTTTACAGCCATCTTCATCATGTAGTGCGTATCAAATTCCTCTATCTTCTCGTCCCTGATGTAATTGCGCAGGAGGGATATCTCATCCAGTATCCCTGACTTCATGACATTCCTGAGGTATTCATCATCCCATCTGCTGGCAGGGTTGTCAGGAGCCCACCCCTTCTTTCTCATGTAGGAGTCTATGGCATGGACAACCTCTTCAACCCTCACATCCTTCGGACAGCGCTCAACACATTTATTGCACGCCAGACAGCGCCATATGACATCCTTCTGTTTTTTCAGTTCTTCTTCGTCACCGATCCGTGCAAGGTAGATGAAGTATCTCGGATTGAACTCCCTCAGCCCGAAATCCGTGTGCATGCAGCATCCTGAAGTGCAGGTGCCGCACTGCCAGCACCTGTTTATCGTCCGACCTTCAGGCCTTGAGTATATCTCCTGAAATATCTCAGGCTCGTACTCGGAGAGAATGCGCTGTTCTATGAATGTATTCCACTGGCCTGATACGTCCCTGCCCTCAAGCTCAGCCTTTTCCTTTTCTAGTATCCTGTCCTCTTCAATCAGGTTCTTTTCATGGATTGGCATATTTCAAACCTCTCAGACCCAGTATCATCACGGAAACAGCGCCATGGCTGGGAAAGAGCGCCTCCATGCCGCCTGCGTTCATTGAGTGGTCCTTCGCACCTATTACTTCCTGGGAGTAGTACAGCGCACACATGAGATCCAGTGGAAAGGAGTCTCTGAACACGTAACCATGAACCTTTATGGATGAGAGTATGTTCCTGAGCACCTTCTGCCTTTCCTCAAAGCTCATGTCCCTTTTTTCAGCTCTGATCACATCCCGCAGCGCTCCTGTCCCTCTTTCCGGATTCCAGACCCATCTTGTTGCAAGACAGTATCTTTCCGGAAACATGAAGTGCATTCCCTCGTATGCCATGTCGCGCAAAACAGCGGCCGGAGCTCCGGACATTTGTGCGAATTTCAGCTCGGTCAGGGCAGGTGTTTCCGCGCAGTTGCGCAGCGAAGATATCGCGTCATCGAGCACTTCCGGTTTGTTTGATGAGAGTATCTCCCTTCTGTATCTCCTTGCAGGAAAGAAGAGTGAGATGAATGATTCGTAATCTGTTCTCTCCCTTTCCTCAGCCTCCACTATCTCCCTTATAATCACTCCCTTTCTCTCAAGCATTGTAAGATACTGCTGCAATTCTTCCTCCCAGTTCCTGCCAAGAACAGCATCCGCGATATCCCTTATCCTGTAGCTGTTGAGCATGATCTCAGGCAACCAGTGGCACCTTCCTTCTCACAAAATTCATTGCCTTCATTGCAGCTGCCGAACCCTCGGTTATTGCATCCGGAATTGCCTTGGGTCCGGTGGCTGTGCCGGCAACAAATACACTGTCCACATTGGTGTGCACGGGCATGCTGTCTGCCTGAAGCGGCTTTACAAAGCCATGCTCCTCAATATCCACACCGAACAGTTTTGCCATCTCCACCGTTCCGCTGCTCGCCTCCATTCCCGTGGTCAGGATGAGCATGTCAAACGGAACTTCGCTTGGCCTCTGCAGTATCGTGTCCTCGGCCATGGCGATCAGGCTACCGTTCTCACCTCTGCTTATTGCGCCTATCCTCCCCCTAATGAATTTGACGTTGTATTCCTCCATCGATTTCCAGTACAGCTGGTCCTCCCAGAAACCATAGGTTCTTATGTCCATGTAGTAGACATAGGTGTCAATCTCAGGGTGTCTTTTCTTCACTTCCATTGCCTGTTTTATCGATACAGCACAGCCAAGCCTGCAGCAGTAGAATTTTCCCACCTGCCTGTCCCTCGAGCCCACGCAGAGCAGCCAGCCAATCCTCTTCGGCATCTTCCCGTCGGATGGCCTTTCGAGCCTGTCCGATGACAGCATCGCTTCAAAATCCTTGAAGTCGATGACATCGGGGTAGAGCCCATAACCGTACTCATACTTCTTGTGCGGGTCCCAGTGCGTGAATCCTGTTGCAAGTATTACTGCATCGAAATCACCGCCACCAGCCTGTTTGCCGTCGGAAGATGCGTATTTCACAGTGACAACACCGTCCCTTATGGTTGCTGAGGAAACAGTTGTATTGAGCTTCCTGCTTATCCCTGCACCCTCCACCTTCTTTATCAGAGGGTCAAGCACCTCCTCAACTGGCTTGAGATCTGGTGCTATGAGGCTGTAATGCAGCTTCTTTGGTGTTCCGCCGAGGAAAGACTCCTTCTCAACAAGTTCCACATCCATGCCTGCGTCATGCAGATCCAGCGCGGCACTGAGGCCGGCGGGTCCCCCGCCTATGACGAGAAAGCGCTGCTTGCCCATCATCCACCACCTACCCCGTCTTTGAATCAACTTCAGGAATTACCTGTCCTTTGTTCACTGCAAAATACTTCTCCATTTCCCTGTGCGGTTCATACAGGTACTCCACCTTCCCGCCGTTCTTTATCTCCTGAAGGTATGACATGAAATCCTCTCTGTACTTCCCGTAGTCAATGCCCATCTTTTCCATCAGCTTCTCCGTTGGCGATGCGTGCCAGTGCACCTGAACTATCTTGTACGGATGGGCACCGGCAGCCAGTGCGGCTATCTGCACGTCCGCAAGCACAGGCACCATAAAATCCATGCCGTGCACCTTTCCGATCCACTGGCTCTTGTCAAGCGTTGTGACACATCCTGTGTCTGTTGTTATCGCGACATCCGAATGTGCCTCCTCGACCATCGGCTTTATCTTTCGGAGGGTTGCAAAAGATCTTGTGAATTCCCTTTCGGTGAGTATGTGCCTGAAGCCGAAGCCGCAGCAGTCATACCATGTGCTGTAATCGGCTACCTTTGCGCCAAGTGCGAGCATTAGTGCGGTGGGGGGTGCTGGCCTCTGCCCGCCGTTGACATTCATGTCGTATATTGCATCCTCAGGGACCATTTTGTAGTAGTGGCACGGTTCATGGACAGTGGCTGTTATCTCTGAGAGATCATGCTTCGACATTGAAGCTATCCTGTCCCGCATGACATGCACCCACTCGCTGTAATGCACAATCTCTTCGGGTATGACAAGCTCCTTTCCCATGTGGTGCATTATCTCCCTTACCTTATTCCTGATTTCAGCATTCTCAATCAGAAGCTTTCTCATTTCCTTGTAGTCACCGTAGCTTGTTCCGCAATGGATGAGAGGGAAGGTACCTGTCTCGTATGCCCGGTACCAGTTTCTGACTGCGACAGCCGCGAGCGCAACTGGGTTCGATGTACCGGTACCGTGATAGTTCCACGCCGTGCATGAAGTCTGGTGCGGTTCGTTAAGATAACTTGTCTCAAACTGATTCATGAACCAGAGTAGAGATGCCGGATAGCCTGGTATGTTTCCGCACTGACCGCATGATTTGTGATGCCATAGGTGATCAGTGGGTATTCTCTTCTCCCAACCGAACAGTGTTTCCACCTTCACTGGCTTGTTTCTGGCTGTGATCGGTATTACGATGAGTTCTCCCTTGTCATGCAGTTTCCACATTTCTTCCCTGACGTCGGAAACCTTCTTGTCTGATACCGTTCTGTGTTCTGCCCTCGCCTTCACTACGTTCCTTATCTGGTCAGCACTCAACATTGTCATCTTGGAGCATCTCCTTCAATGCCATACTTCTCCTTCATATCCTCAAACTCATCCTTCCAGTCAGAAATTATGTCAAGTATCATCTCGACAAGGTCCGGATCCAGCGCCCTGAGCATGTCGAGGACACCCGACTCCTCATATATCTGAGCGAGTTCGAGCGCTGTTTGCATCGAAACCTCCCAGGATGAGTCTGTTACCTGAAGAACATCAATAGGAATCGCCTTTCTCAGTGCAGCGAGATCGGAGGATTTGGATACAGCCTTGGGATCCCAGTCAACGAAGAAATCAGGCTGGATCATGTCAGGAGAGACCTGCGTTCCATGAGTCATAACCTTCAGGAGACTTCTGCTTGCCGGCTTCAGAACTTCCTTTGTGCTCTCAAGACCGTTCTTTACCGCGAGTTCCCTCATCACGCTTATGATGCCGGCGATGTCATTACCGAACCTGCAGCGCATGTTGCAGGTATAGCACTGGCAGCAGGCCCATATCTTCTCCTGCATCGCATCGAGAAGAACCTGTGGGTCATCGGACATGGCTATCTGGAGCATCTCCCGCGGGCTGAAATCATAGAAACGGGCTGCAGGGCAGCCTGTGGTGCATTCGCCGCAGTTCAGGCATCCAAGCACGAATTCACTGTACCTGAAGTCCGAACGCATCTGTGAAAATATTCTGGCTGCGAGTTCAGTGCTGTCCCCATCCTTCCTCGCTCCGGCAAGTATCATTGAAGGTTCATCAGTTTCCTTCCTGTTTGGAAGGTTCTTCATTATCGACAGGGCAGAACATCCTCCTCTCGTTTGAAAAATCCAAGTGAATTCCTGACAATGTTAGTCATTTAAAACATCTTAATGGACAATTTATTAATTATAGTTTTGCTGCTTATTCGGCACATTGCGAAAAATGCCTGCCCACCCACCCCCGTAAACCGCCACAGAATCTTACGTTCGCCGAAACCCGCTACAGTATGGCCTTTAATCAGTGTGAGCGCCTTATTGTCAGTTTGATGTGGTCGCCCTTGTCCTCAACATTCAGTATTGGGTGGCCCGTGCGTTTGGACCATGCCTCCAGATCAGGTCTGGCTGCAGGGTCGTTTGCCATGACAACTATCTCCTCTCCAACACCAATCTGTTTTATCGCCTTGCTCGTTTCGAAAACAGGCAGAGGGCACTGCAGCCCCCTGAAGTCAAATACCTTTGCTTCATCTGACATAGCGGTGTAATCGCTGACACTGATTAAATACTTAATTCAGGAGCGGAGAAAGGTGCAATCCTGTTGACATTGTAATGCACAATTGAAAATTACTTATAATGTGAATGCGTTTGGTGACCAAGGGGAAATTTAAATGCAGAGTAGTGAACAGCAGACGCAGATGAAGAATAAGCTTGTTCTTGTTGTGAGCAAGGGGACGACAGACGCGGCATATCCGGCGCTTATACTGGCAACAACTGCAGCGGCGCAGGGAATGGAAGTGTACATGTATTTCACATTTGGCGGAATGAAGTTGCTTACAAAAGGTCAGGCCGAAACGATTCAACCTTCAAAGGATCTCGGTCTAACGGCTGAGCAGCTCCAGGGGCTCATCTCAAAGGGCGGCATGCCCACCGTTCAGCAGATGCTCCAGATGGCCGCTGATTCTGGCGTTCACATCAACGCCTGTTCACCTACCATGAAACTGTTCGGAACGACAAAGGAGAACCTCGTACTCCCTAATTCCGATGTCGTAGGCGCAGCGACGTTCCTTCAGTGGGCGTCAGATCCTTCCGCAATAACGCTTTTCATCTAAGGCCCGGCAGGGCAGGGGTTCGAGATACTTGAAGGTGTGTTACATCAGGTACTCGGACCCGAAGCCGTTCAGGCCTGAAGGCTCGCATGGGATTCAAGGTGGCGAATACAGGGCTGTTTTCCGTACTGCAGGCATGCTTATACGGGAGGACGACGATTTTCTGTTCCTCGGAGAGAGGGCACTGCTCAAAGACAATGCGAAGCTTGCAGAGAGATATGGCGCGGATATGTTTCCAGCCTACCGGAATGTGATTCCAGTGAGGAAGGTAGACATAATGGAGAGAATTGACTTTGAGATTCCGGATTAGTGTCTCAGTTGGCTGAAAACATTGTCAGAAGGCTTGTGTTCGGCAAACCTGTAAGGAGCATACTGGTTGTCGGGACCACCAACACGAATGCAAGTGCTCTCATGGAATTCCTGCTGAAGGCTGAAGGTGAGGGGAAGGAAATGAAGTTTTCCTCCGCGGGTCTTTCTGCTTCGGACGGCTCCCCGATGGATGCAAGAGCATCATCCTTCCTCATGGCCGCAGGTATTGACGCTTCAGGTTTCAGGAGCAGAAAATTGACGGATGCGATGGCAGGGAATTTCGAACTAATGCTGTGCACGAGCATGGCTGTTAAGGGATTCCTCCTCTTTCTCTATCCCGAGGCTACGATATACACCCTTTCGGAGTATGCTCTGATTGGTTCTGATGTTTCGGGTATGGAGGGCATGCCTGAAGATGAGTACCGACAGGCTGCAGAAGAGCTGCGCGAGATGGCCAAGCGCATAATAGCAAGAGCTACAAAGAACACAACATTCTGAAGAGCGCCCGCGGGTTTATCTGCCTGCGAGTGCTATTATGTGCTTGGGATCCTCCTTGATTGTATCGAGGACGACAGACGGTATTACCTCCTTGACTCCCTTGAGCCCATTTATCTGCCTTATCATTGAGGAAAAGTCATCCTTGTTTGGGGCGCTGCCAAGTGCAATCAGGTTGTATATTCCCAGTGTGTGGTAAGTGTAGCATATCCCCTTTATCCCTGATACAGCCTCGCCAACCTTTCTCGGGTCCGAACCGTTTTCTGTCCTGATGTAGAGTGCTGTGCAGTAAACGTTCCCTGCCTTCTCAGGGTTTACAATGATCGTGAAGCTCCTTATTAGGCCTGTATCCTTCATTCTCCTGACCCTTCCGCTCACGGTTGTTACGCTCACGCCAAGTTTTCTGGCGAGGGCACGGTATGATATGCGGGCATCCGCCTGCAGTTCCCTGATGATGTTCACATCCAGCAAATCTAGCCCGATTCCGCTGTCCGCCTTCACTTTACCTCTTCTCATGTGAATATTTCTCTAAACCCGGTTACCCTTATCCTGTATTAATCATTTGTCTGAAATTTGGCATGCTTAGCACCTCTGCAGTCATCATACGAATGCCGTGTGCAGGCCTTCAGAGCCACGATTTTAAGTCTGAAACCTTTAATTGAGTGAATAGCGTTACAGTTTTCAGGACAATGTCAGATTATGGGGTGTTTTATTGAATAAGTATAAGTAAAGTATGAATGATGCTGGTGAGGGTTCAAAAGATGGCTGCTGTTGACATAAACCCGTTTTTTTCGGCAACGGACTTCAGACTCTTTGTACTCATACTCGTGCTTGGAGCTGTACTCGGCGTGCTGTACGACGCTGTGGGAAGGAAGAAGATAGTGTCTTACCAGCAGGAGAGGGAGTGGAAGAGAAGCTATGGAAGGAGCAAACCTTCGGGCGAGTCCGGGGGATCGGTGATTTTCCGCGTCCTGATCAGGAATATTGCATTCTCCGGCGAAATAGCTTCGTGCAAGGACAGGAGTCTTGACAGGACACGCCGCGTGGCACATCTTCTTCTTTTCTGGGGACTCATCATTGCGGCGCTCTCAATGCTTCTCCGGGCCCTTGTCTATCCGACGCTCAACGCCTCTCCTCTGTCCAATCCGCTTGAAGTCGGGACAAACACCGGTGACGGCATGCTGCTTGTGGGAGGAATAATAATGCTCTTTATGAGGGTCAATGTGCGTTCCGAAAGGGATTCCATTTTCCGTTCGATCAGGGCAGACATGTTCCTCTTCTCGATCATGTTCGCCGTGGTATTCCAGTTCATTCTGGAACTGGCGGATCTGAGTGGGTCTGTCACCGCCACTGAAGCAGCACTGATTCTGTATCTGCCTGTGACTGCATTCCCCTTCCTTTCCATGGCCTGGTCGAAATTTCCCCACATCATTTACAAGCCTGTTTATGCCATACACAGGGAGATGGATGCCGCTGAGGGATACTCCCATCTTCCATCGCCTTCCACTGTCAGTTATATAAAAGAGGATTGAGGAGGTTAGTGAATGCCGACCTTTGTTTACATGACGATGTGTGACGGATGTGGCAAGTGTGTGGAGCTCTGCCCGAGTGACATAATGCACATAGACCCTGAGTTCCGGCGTGCATACAACGTCGAACCTGAAATGTGCTGGGAATGCTACACATGCGTGAAGTACTGTCCAGAGCATGCAATTGATGTCAGAGGATACGCTGACTTTGCGCCTCTTGGCCACGGGCTGACCGTGCTCAGGGAGCCGGAGAAGGGAGCAGTGTCCTGGAAGGTCAAGTACAGAGACGGGCGGATCAAGGAATTCACCTTCCCGATAAGAACTACAAAATGGGATTCAATTAAATCATCGCGTTCATTGCCCGAGCCTGAAGGCAAGGCACTTCAGAGCCAGCTCCTCTCAGGTGAACCCGAATATCTGAAGGTTCCGGAACTGCCGCATCCTGATGCAGGGAAAATGCCTTCGGGAATTAAATAAAGTGCGGAGTTGATGCAAGGTGCCGTTCAGGAAGACATCTTCGGTGAAAAAGGTTGACTGTGACATACTGATAGTTGGCGGCGGTTTTGCCGGTTGTGGCGCCGCATGGGAGGCGGGCTACTGGGGGCGCGGCCTAAAGATCGTGATCGCCGAAAAGGCGAACATCGAGAGGAGCGGTGCAGTTGCACACGGCCTTTCCGCTATAAACTGCTACATGGGAATGCGGTGGGGGGAAAACAGGCCGGAAGATTTTGTCCGATATGCCAGGGGTGACCTTATGGGGCTTGTCCGCGAGGACCTCCTCTATGACGTAGCGAGACATGTCGATGCGACGGTCCACATGTTCGAGGAGTGGGGCCTGCCGATGATGTACAACAAGGAGACAGGCCACTACCAGAGAGAGGGAAGATGGCAGATAATGATACACGGAGAGTCGTACAAGCCCATAATTGCGGAGGCGGCACAGAAATCGGTAGATGAGGTTTACAACAGGGTAATGATAACACATCTGCTTCCTGATGCGAGGGATCCGAACAGGATTGCCGGAGCTGCCGGTTTCAACGTTCGTGACGGCACATTCTACATATTCAGGGCAAAGGCAGTGATCGTTGGAGCTGCAGGGGCCTCTCACATCTACAGGCCCCGTTCTGTAGGAGAAGGTTCCGGAAGGACATGGTATCCGCCGTGGAACAACGGTTCGGCCTATGCGTTGCTGATGCAGGTCGGAGCAGAAATGGTGCAGATGGAGAACAGGATCGTTGTCACCAGGTTCAAGGACGGTTACGGCCCCGTAGGCGCGTGGTTCCTCATGCTTAAATCCGTGGCCACAAACGCATACGGGGAGGAGTATGAAAAGGCGCATATTGACAGGCTCCGCGAGTTTGTAGGCTCGAAATACGCGGATGCAAAGCCCATGCCCACATGCCTTAGAAATCACCTCATGCTTGAGGAGATTAAGGCGGGGAAGGGCCCTATATACATACATACAGAACGTTCACTTGACACCAGGGAAAAGGAGGAACTTGGGTGGGAGGATTTCCTGGACATGACAGTCGGGCAGGCTGTCATGTGGGCATCGCAGAACATCGACCCGAAGGAAGACCCCTCCGAACTCACCATGTCCGAACCTTATGTGATGGGTTCACATGCAGTTTGCGCGGGCGCATGGGTGAGCGGGCCGGAGGACATCGCTCCAGAGGACTACAGGTGGGGATACAACAGGATGACAACCGTCAAAGGGCTCTTCGGTGCCGGTGACACTGTCGGTGGCAGCGCACACAAGTTCTCCTCAGGTTCATTCACAGAGGGAAGGCTGGCGGCAAAGGCAGCCGTCAGGTACATAAGAGACAACCCGGACATGGTTCCGGATATAGACGACGCAATGGTTGAGGCGATACGTCAGAGCGTTTACAAACCCATTGAGAACTATGATATCGGGAAGCATATGATTGTCAGGGGCAGCGTTTCCCCATACTTCCTCTATCCAAAACAGGGGCTGCAGCGTCTTGAAAAGATAATGGATGAATACTGCGGCGGTGTCAGTGCATACTACGCGACAAATGAGAAGCTGCTTATGAAGGGACTAAGCCTCCTCAACATGCTTAAGGAGGATTTCGCGCATATTGGTGCGGAGGATCTGCACCAGCTTCAGCGTGCGTGGGAGCTCAACCACAGGATATGGGTCGCGGAGGCAGTCATCCGTCACACACTTCACAGAAAGGAGACGAGATGGCCAGGATATTACTACAGGGCTGATTATCCGAAGGTTGATGATGAGAACTGGCATGTATTTGTGTCATCGCGGTACAATCCGGCAAACAGGGAATGGTCACTGTATACAAGGCCCGTCCATCACATCATACCTTAGTGCCGTTTCACAGGAGACAGATGTAAATGATAGAACCGTACGGAGGGAAACTAGTTGAAAGGATCGCTGATGAGTCTCATGCGGCGAAGCTTATAGATGAGGCAAAGGAGCTCCCGGTCCTTCATCCGTTCATAGACCAGGTGTATGATGCGGAAAAGATATGCACCGGTGCATACAGCCCGCTTGAAGGCTTCATGTGCAGGGAAGAGTTCGAGAGTGTGCTGTCAAACGAAAGACTGCCCGGCGGCCTCCCATGGACACTGCCTGTATTTCTCGCACCCTCGAACAGGGAGGATGAGCACACAATCAGTGTTGCAAGACCGTCAGATTCCCTTGCTCTCTCGGACGGCACAGGCAAGATATTTGCCATATTCACGCTCGAGGAGAAGTTTGAATATTCAAGGGATGCACTTGCAAAGAGTGTCTACGGAACGACCGACAGATCGCATCCCAACGTGGCAGACATTGCGAACCTCAGCACCACTGCCGCCGGCGGGAAGGTGCTTCTTTTGCGCAGGCTCGATCACGGCGGATTCGAATACACCCCGCGGGAGACACGGGCACACTTTGAAAAGATGGGATGGCACAGTGTTGCCGGGTACCAGGCAAGGAATCCGCCCCACACGGCACATGAGTACATACAGCGTCTGACACTTGAGAGAGAGGACGTCGACGCATTGCTCATCCAGCCGATCATTGGGCGGCTAAAAAAAGGGGACTACCGCCCTGATGTTATAATGAGGGCATACAACGCGTTTGTATCAAGTTATTACCCTGGCGAACGTGTGATGCTCGCATCGCTCTCCATCACAATGAGATATGCCGGGCCGAAGGCAGTCCTCTTCTATGCCATAATCAGAAGAAATTATGGATGTTCACACTACATCATAGGGCGGGATCAGGCAGGTGTCGGCAGTTTTTACGATCCATACGCTGCCCACAGAATATTTGACAGGCTGGATGTCGGCGTCGTACCTCTAAGGTACGGGGAGACTTTCTTCTGCAGGAAATGCGGAGTCATGGCATCAAGAAAGGTCTGTCCTCACGGGGATGAATTCCATGAGAGCACAAGTCAGACCAGGATCAGGAAGCTGCTTTCGGAAGGTAAACCGCTCCCGTCAGAGATACTGAGACCCGAGGTTGCCGATATACTCCGTGAGGGGGATGTGATAGGCGATTGACGTTCCGTCCGGCCAGTCTCAGGAAGGGACGCGAAGGCAATGGTAACGCTGGGCTGGCGGAGGTGTGCTGAGCTGGAAAGGATTGCCCTCATTTCAGACATACATGGCAACCCGGTGGCGCTCGATGCAGTGCTCGAGGATATAGAGTCCAGTGGCGCTGACAGGACAGTGTGCCTGGGCGACGTTTCTGCAACCGGCCCTGCACCGCTTTACACTCTCAAAACACTCAGATCAAGGGACATCACCATTGTTATGGGAAATACTGACGAAAGGATAATGCGGCCTGAAGCCGGGAAGTTCAACAGCAGCAGGGACAGGGAGATTGAGAAGGTTGATGTCTGGTGTTCAAGCCTCCTCGGTGAGCAGGAGAGGAAGTTCATCTCTTCCTTCAGCCCTGTCATATCGGAAGATACGGAGGCAGGCGGCATACTCTACTACCATGGCTCACCCCGTTCCAGCACTGAGGTCATAGACTCATCATCTTCCGAAGAATTCCTTGGTGAGGTATTCTCTTCCAGTGACGCCGACATATGTGCCGGAGGCCACACACACGTTCAGATGCTCCGTCGCTTCGGTCACATGACGCTCATCAATCCTGGAAGTGTCGGCCTTCCTTACAGGGTGGGGAGAAATGGAAGGCACTTCAGGCCAGTAATAGCTGAATACGCAATAATGGAGTTGAGGAAGGGGGAGTTCACGGTTGATTTCAGGAAGGTTGGCTACGATATCTCGGAACTCAAGGAGGCTGTTGAGTCAAGCGGAATGCCGGAGGCTTCATGGTGGCTTTCCAAATGGAAGACTGAATGACAGACTAGCAGCGGCACTCAATCTTTAACTAATGAGATGATCCAGCTGCAGGTGATTCTGTGAAGTTTGCCACAAGGGCAATTCATAGCGGTGAGGAACCCGACTGCAGGAACGGCTTTGGGGACGTGGTTTCGCCTATACACATGTCTACGACCTATGCAAGCACTGAGCCTGGCAGGGCTACCAGGGGATATGACTATACGCGCACCGCCAATCCCACAAGGACAGCGCTGGAAACAAAACTCGCATCCCTTGAGGGAGCGAAGCATGGGCTTGCTTTTGCCTCAGGCCTTGCCGCCGAGACAACGCTCTTCCTGTCTTTGCTGAAGAGAGGCGATAATGTCCTTGCGGCGGAGGATCTGTATGGCGGGACAAGGAGGCTTCTTGTCAATGTCCTTTCCGGATTCGGCATAAGCACAACCTTTGCCGATTTTACCGATCCGGACGCGCTCCGCTCGAAATTCAGGAAGAAGACGGCCCTTCTCTGGATGGAAAGTCCTTCTAATCCGCTCATGAAAGTCAGCGATATACGACTGATATCCGAAATCGCACACGAACACGGTGCAATCTCAGTCGTGGACAATACGTTCATGAGTCCGTTTCTTCAGCATCCGCTGAAGCTGGGAGCTGATATTGTCCTTCACAGTACGACAAAATATATCGCCGGTCACAGCGACGTCCTTGGCGGCGCTGTCATGCTCTCCGACGATGCGCTCTTCGAACGTATTCATTTCAACCAGAATGCTGCAGGTGCCGTTCCGTCCCCTTTCGACTCATTTCTCGTCATGAGGGGTGCCAAAACACTGCATCTGAGGATGCAACGGCACTGCGAGAATGCAGCCGAACTGGCATCATTCCTCGAGGAAAGGAAGGAGATATCGCATGTGCTCTACCCTGGACTTGAGTCGCACCCCCAGCACCGCCTGGCATCCAGGCAGGCGGACGGATTCGGCGGAATGCTGTCCTTTGAAATCAGCGGCTCCGAAGCGGACGCGAGGAAATTTGTCAGGAGACTGAAGCTTTTTGCACTTGCTGAGAGCCTCGGTGGCGTTGAGTCGCTGATAGAGATACCTGCGCTCATGACCCATGCTTCGGTTCCGGAAAGTGAGAGGAGAAGGCTGGGAATAAACGGCAGGCTGATACGTCTTTCTGCGGGCATCGAAGATATTGACGATCTCAAGGACGACCTGCTGCAGGCACTGAAGGGTATGTGATTTCTGCATCCCTCTCCGCATCTCCTCCACTCAACCTTCCGGCTCAACGAAGAAATGAAGATATTGGGGCAGTCCGGACATGATGAGAGGGTTGCCCGCTGTTGTGACATCCTGTCACGTCCTCTGTTGTCTGTGTGTCGGGTGCTGGAGGCGACGCCTCATCCCTTCTCAAGTTGACAAGATGCGGAAGTCTCTTCGTCCTCATTGTCCCTTCAAGAGCCGATTCAGGAAACAGCATCAGCACCTCTCAGCGTTGCTGCACCCCCGCCTTCCATTTTCAGGCGATTCTGCACCGTCACCAGAATGGAGCACGCACGGGAAATGCAGGTGACATGCATGCCTGCCGCTGCTGCCGGCTGATATGATTTTGGGAAAGGAGCACCGATTGCATTTTCTGCAGTGCCGACAGCCCAACACCTACTGCATGAAATACAGGCACCGCAATCAATGCGGTCAGCTTTTTCAAATGAGCTATTGGAAGGAGGATTCGGATGCAGACATCCATTTGATCGCAGCGACCTTCCCCGCAAATTCCGCACAGCTGTATTTCAACAACTTTCTTATAATGCGCCTATCTTGATATGTGCGAAACCTGAGGTAGCTGCTGCACCCGCAGGTGGGCCGCTTTCAGGGCACAATGGTTGTCAGGGTAACGGATGAGTGTTAAGCATGTCTGGAGAAGAGGGCAGATCCGAATCGGAAACAAACAGACTCGTTGAAATCAGGCGCGTGAAGCTACAGAAACTCAGAGAGGCAGGAATAGAGCCTTTTGCTTATTCATACAGGAGGAGTCACACTTCGGCAGATGTCAGGGAAAGATTTGCAGACGCAGGACATGACCCGTCACCGGACAAGGTCAGGATTGCCGGCAGGATAATGTCTGTCCGCGATCATGGAAAGTCATGCTTCATGAACCTCCGGGACAGATTTGGGACAATCCAGATTTACGGAAAGGAAGATGTTCTCGGCGCCTCTCTCTACTCAATTTTCAGGGATGCCGATGCAGGTGACATACTGGGCGTAGAGGGCAATGTATTTCGCACTAAGCGTGGAGAAATTACAGTCTATGTGACCTCCTTTACCTACCTTTCAAAGTCGCTGCGTCCGCTTCCGGAGAAATTCCATGGTCTGCGGGATGTGGAGGCAAGATACAGAATGCGTTATCTTGATCTTGCCGTAAATGAAGAGGTGCAGAATATATTCGTGACGAGAAGCAGGATCGTTTCAGAGATTCGCAGATGGCTGGACAGCAGGGGTTTCATCGAAGTGGAAACACCGGTCCTCACGCCTATACCCGGCGGAGCACTTGCCAGGCCATTTGTAACACATTATAATTTTCTTGATCAGGATTTCTACCTGAGGATTGCGACCGAGCTGTATCTGAAGAGACTCATAGTCGGCGGTTTGGAGAAGGTGTACGAGATCGGCAAGGACTTCAGAAACGAAGACATAGACACAACACATAACCCCGAATTCACAATGCTTGAACTCTATCAGGCATACGCAGACTACAACGATATGATGGAGCTGACGGAAAAAATGCTGAGCGATGTCCTTCTCAGTGTGAAGGGCAGTCACACACTGACATATGGCAGGCATGAGGTAGATTTCAGCCCACCCTGGAGAAGGATAACAATGGTAGACGCTATCAGGGAAATAGGGAAAATCGAAGCTGATTTCTCAGACGCGTCAGAGCTGATGAGTGTCGCACGTGAACTCAGGCTCGAGAATCTATCGGAGAACATGTCAGCCGGCGAACTGATAGCTGAACTCTTCGACCAGAAAGTGCAGGAAAACATAATCGATCCGACCATAGTTTACGACTACCCCGCGGATATAAGCCCGCTTGCAAAGAAGAAGCGCGGCGATCCGCGGTTTGCGGAACGCTTCGAACCATTTGCCTGCGGAATGGAGTTTGGCAACGCATTTTCTGAGCTCAACAATCCCATGGAGCAGAGACAGAATTTCGAGAGACAGAAGGCAAGGAGGGAAGTGGGCGATGAGGAGGCGCATCCGTACGACGAGGATTATATCGTTGCCATGGAATACGGGCTGCATCCAACAGGCGGTCTCGGAATCGGCATTGACAGGCTGTGCATGCTTTTCACCAACACAGATTCAATCAAGGAAGTGATTCTTTTCCCCCAGCTCAGGAGGAAGAGCGACTAAGTCCGTCAGAGCTTCCTGATGCCCTTTTCAACTGCAGCAATTTCCTCTGACAGCAACTCATTCAGTTCTTCCCCTGACCCTCTTCTGGAGCCTGTATATATGCCAAGGGATATCAAAGCCAGTCCGGTGTAAGTATAGATGCTGTTTGTTTCATGGAGCAATAGAAAGCTGAAGATCACAGACAGCGCCGGAACAAGGAAGAACATGCCTGAGATCTGCGAGACATCATACCTGCGGATCAGGGTGAAATAGACAAGATATGCGACCGCTGAACCGAAGAAACCCATGTAGAGCATTATGGCAAGGAAAACTGTGTTGATGCCTGCCGGGACGAATCTCTCTGTTGATGCTGCCCAGACCAGCACGAACGGGACAGCATAAACAAACTGCATTGCATTGACCGCGCCCACGTCCCTTCCGTTGAGGTATCTCTTGTATATTACAGCAGATACAGACCATATGATGGCTGCAGCAACCAGGTAAATGAGACCCGTATTCAGCCGCACCGAAATCTGGTTGGCGAATATTATCAGCAGTCCGGCAAAACCGATTGCGATCCCTCCGGCCCTGAATCTGGTGATGCTTTCTCCGAGGAAGAGGTATGACAGGACGACGTTTATTATGGGAAAGGTGTAGATGATTATTGAAGAAAGTGAGGCGGATTCTGTGTTCTCCCCAAGAAACCATAATCCCATGAAGAGTGCGGAGTTCATCAGTCCTGTCATCATTATGAGCACATTGTCCCTCAACCCTCTGGGAAAATTTCTGATCCCACCTATCATTGCGACCGAAAACACTGCACCGAAGAGCACCCTGAAAAACAGGACAAAGAGCGGCGCCTCATACATGAGTGCAATCTTCAAAAGAGGATAGTTCAACGCCCACATCGATGCCATGGCAGTAAAATAGAGGCTGTCCCTTGCAGCAGACACAGGAAGCATCAATATTGCGTCCATATTTCTTGTTTGCCTTTCACACGGAGCAAGCAATACAATTTCATACTGGAAGAATATAGCCCCTGATCCGTGTTCAGGATAAATGGCGGATTGATTGTGGACGGCTCGGGGTCGAAACCGTACGAGAACAGTGGAATACTTGTGAGGGGTGACAGGATGTTCCTCCATCCTGATTTCCGGATCAGGGGGAAGGTGGAGGAGATTGATGCCGATGGCCTGATAATTGCGCCGGGTTTCATCGACGCCCATTCCCATTCCGACATAGCAATTGTGAAGAATCCGAAGGCCGAAAACAGGATACTCCAGGGCATAACCACCGAGGTCACCGGAAACTGCGGATTCTCCCCCTTTCCTGTCACTGACCTGAACCGAAGGGTGATGAGGGAAGAGTATCTGCGTTCAGGTGTGAGACTCAGGTGGGACAGCCTGGCTGAGTATGCATCCGTTGTTGACGGCCTCCGCCCGGCTGTAAATATCGCACCGCTGCAGGGACACGGGAATCTGAGATCTGCTGCAATGGGTTTTTCCGGTGCACCCCCATCACGCGCGGAGCTTGGCGTGATGAAAAGGTTGCTTTCAAAGAGCATGCGGGACGGAGCCTTCGGCCTCTCATCGGGCCTCGAATACACTCCTTCATCATTTGCCGACTGGAAGGAGCTTGCCGAGCTCTGCACGGTTGTTTCGAAGCATAACGGCATCTATGCAACCCACATGAGGAACGAGGATGACAGGCTGGAGGATTCGGTAAGCGAATCGCTGAGAGTGTCAAGGAAGGCAGGTGTGAGGCTGGAGATATCACATCTCAAATCAACAAGAAGGAAGAACTGGGGAAAGGTCACAGGCGTACTCGGCGATCTGGACAGGAAATCTGCCAGGAACAGGGGCATATCATGGGATGCCTACCCCTACACTGCATGCCACACGGATCTGACAATCACTCTTCCCAAACACATCATGGAAGGCGGCTTCAGCTCCATGCTCCATTCAATTTCCGACAGGAGTGTCAGGGAGAGGGTGGTGAGGGAGATGGAGAGTGAGAGGGACAGCGAAGACTGGAAGGCAGTGGTTGTTGAAGACATCTCATCTCCGGCCATTTCGAAATACAGCGATTCAAACATACTGGATATATCGCGTGATATGAAATGCTCGCCTGCGGAGGCTGTACTGCGCCTTCTTGAAGCCAACGGGCATGACATTGCAATCATTGTTCACAACATGTCTGAAGGAGATGTGGATGCAGTCTTCAGCCATCCAAAAACGGGGATAGGCAGCGACAGTTCTGTTTTCACAGGAGGCCATCCGCATCCGCGCGCATTCGGAACCTTCCCACGTGCGTTTTCAAGATATGTCCGTGAGCTGAAGACAAACACAGTCGAATCCATGGTGCGGAAGGCATCAGCACTGAACGCTGAACGATTCTCCATAGAAGACAGGGGATTTGTCCGGGACGGTTATTTTGCCGATATTGTTGTTTTTGACATCAATGAAATAAGGGACAGAAGCACATATGGCGAACCCACACTCCTCCCGGAAGGAATAGTCTATCTGTTTGTAAATGGCGTGCTTGAGGTGAGTGATGGCAGGGTCACGGGAAGGAGAGGGGGCAGGGTTCTGCGCCATAGCGGCCGGTGACATACCGCTACCGCCAGCCATGTCCTTTCCAACAGCCAGGATCTGTGGATTTATATCTGGTATTGTGTCTGATACCCAGGGCACCCGTTTTTATACAGGAACAGGCTGATTCAACCTGTAAGGGCTCAAAGCTAAGGGTGAAAGACAGGATGGAAACAAGAGTTGTAGCAGAGGTTCTGAAGAGCAGGCCGACACTCGAGGGCGCGGGTGTGCGTTTGATGAGGGGCTTTGGCAGCACACAGCTGGCCTATATATTCGACCCTTTCCTCCTTTTTGATGACTTCGGATCACACTATCCTCATGAGTACATGGCAGGTTTTCCCTGGCATCCTCACAGGGGCATCGAAACAGTGACATATCTGTTGAAGGGTGAAGTGCATCACGAGGACAGCACCGGTACAAAGGGTGTGATAAGGAGCGGCGATCTTCAGTGGATGAGCGCCGGTAGCGGCATATATCACGCCGAAATGCCCAGGCCTGCGGCACGGAGGCATGACGAGGAGAAGGAGGACACCGAGATGAGAGGGTTCCAGCTCTGGGTGAATATACCTGCGGAAAAGAAGATGAGCGAGCCGAGTTACAGGAACCTTCTCAGGGACAACATACCTTCCGTTGAACTCGACGACGGAACTGCAGTGAAACTCATAGCAGGCGAGCTCAGGGGAGTTCCCGGCCTGGGCTCGATAACAGGGCCGGTGAAAAATCTGCCGGTTGATGCCCATTACCTCGATATAACGATGAAGGCAGGCAGCGAGATAAATTACGACGTGAGGGATGGCTACACATCGTTTGCTTATGTGCTTGACGGGGAGGCGGTATTTGACACAAGGAAGAATGTAAGGGCAGGCCCGCGATCTGTCGTGCTCTATGACAGGAGTGGTGACAGGATCAGGATAAAGACCGACGAAACGGGTGCAAGGTTCCTGCTGATGTCAGGCAGACCGCTCAGGGAACCTATTGCATGGTACGGTCCCATAGTGATGAACACAAGGGAACAGCTTGCTGAAGCCTTTCAGGAACTCGAGAGAGGAGACTTCATCAAGCACAGGGCAACATCCTACGATTACATCGAATGAGAAATTAACCTCAGTGCCGTTCAGGGCAGAGGCTGCTGCTGTGTTATGCAGTGCAGCGCGCCAAAGCCGTGTATCAGCGCTCTGCAGTCTATATCCTTTATCCTTTTCTGCGGGAAGAATTCCCTGAGTGCGTCTATTGCCGCGCCGTCCTGTTTGCAGCCGAACACGGGAACAAGGACTGCCGAATTTCCTATGTAGAAGTTGGCATAACTTCCGGGGAGGCCTACACTCCCTTCGCTAAGTTCAGGCATCTGGATCTCCACAACATCCAGATATCCGCCGTCCTCCTTCCTGAATTTCCTCAGTATATCTGCATTTTCCTTCAGGATGCTGTGATTCGGGCTTTGCTCATTCTTCTCACGCATGCATATGACACTGTTCCCTGAAACAAACCTTGCAACATCATCCACATGTCCGTCTGTGTCATCACCCGCTATTCCGCCCTTCAGCCATATCAGTTCTCGGGTGCCAAGGTATCTGGAAAGCATTTCTGATATCTGCCTCCTGTCAAGTCCCGGGTTGCGGTTTCTGTTCAGCAGGCACTGTTCTGTCGTCAGCATCAGTCCGCTCCCGTTTGCGTCTATGGACCCTCCCTCCAGGACCATCCCTGTTTCCACAATGCCGGAGACAGACGCCCTTCCCGCAATCTCGAGACCTGCATTGTTGTCCGGCAGAAGGTCATCATATTTGCTGCCCCATGCATTGAAGATCCATTTTGTTGCAACTATGCCAGCTCTGTCCATTCTCCTCACAAATATGGGGCCGTAGTCCCTCACCCAAACATCAGCAGTCCTTATTTTGTGGAAGCGCACGTTTCCCGTGTGCGAGAGGCAGGAGAGCACATATTCCTCATCCTTCTCACCGTCAACGAGGAGATCAACCCTTTCACCGGGTGCAAGTGACTCTATGATCTCAACATAGGTTTCCTCGACTTCATGTATTATTTTGCTCTCAAACGTAAGTGGATTCTTCGGCCATGCCAGCCATGTGGATTCGTGCGTTTCCCACTCGGCAGGCATCACGCATCCGCTGCCGCAATCCTCTTCAGCCTTCATTCAACCAGCCTTCCATAGGTGCCGGGCCTCCTGTTCCGGATGAAACCCCACCCTTTTTCGATATTCCTTCCCAGATCTATGTCGCATGTTGCGACCGTCACACACTCGCTGTCGTCCGCCTCCGCAATGATATTTCCGAACTGATCGCATACGAAAGAGCCTCCCCAGAAGTTCATGTCGCCCTCAGTGCCCACGCGGTTTACAGCCGCAACCACCATGCTGTTCGCTATTGCATGCCCCCTCTGGACGGTCTTCCATGCCTCCTTCCAGTCCCCCTCGGTCTGTTCGATTGTGCTGACAGTGCCTATGGCAGTGGGATAGAAGAGAACATCGGCCCCGAGCAGTTTGTTCACCCTTGCCGCTTCTGGAAACCACTGGTCGTAGCAGATCAGCACCCCCACCTTGCATTTCTCCGTTGCTACCACCCTGTAGGAGCGGCCGGGAGAGAAGTAATTCTTTTCGTAGAAATACGGATCGTGTGGAACATGCACCTTCCTGTAAATGCCTATCTGTCTTCCCTCAGAGTCGAAGATGAGAGACGTGTTGTATCTCCTGCCGCGGTAGGATTCGAATACAGATCCGGCTATGAGTGTAACACCATTCTCCCTTGCACATGAGGAGAGTCTTTCAGCTGTCCGTCCGGGGAGTTCGACCGCCTCCGCATTCGCATTCTCAATTGCCGGGAAATATGTGGTCTCAAAGAGCTCCGGAAGACAGACGATATCAGCTCCCCTCCGTGCCGCTTCATCTATCATTCTTACCGCCTTCTCGACATTTTTGCCTCGTGATTTTCCCATTGCCATCTGAACGAGGCCTATGCGTATTTCTTCCATGATGATCAGACCCGTGGCACTGTAACAGTGGACCCTGACAGATAAAAGATTCCATCAATCCCTTTCTATTGCCCTTCCAAAAATGTGTGTTTCAGATCGCCGAATATACCAGTACCGCCACTAGTGCGACGACAATGTAGAGCATGTACCTCCCTATTGAGCTGTTCATGATTCGCCGCGCGGAAAAATCAGAAAAGGCAGAATAAATTTTCGCCCCCTTCTTCAGAAACATCCATTCCCTGTTTACAGGCAAGACTCCACCCGCGAATATATGCCTGAACATTATTCTTACAGGATTTGAGTATTCAAATGAACCGTAACTGCCGGTTTCTACCCCTATGCCGCCAGACCAGACTCTTACCTTCCGTCTCCGGCTGCTTGAAGCCGTTATGGCAAACATGGCAATGGCGGACACTGAAATGATTGTTGCGATAAAGACAGGTGAAACAAGACCAAATACGCCATGCGACCCTGGAGATGTGATGAGAAGCCCCGTCGGAACTGCAAGCAGGCCGCTGATCAGTTTATCAAACGACTGACCTGAAACCTCTTCTATTGCTCTGTTGAAAAAGTATATCGTGTAGGTGGAGAGAATGCCAATAAGAAGAACGGCGCCCCCAGATACCAGGATACCAGCACCAGATGATTTCTCCGAATGCGCATGTGCTCCTGAGGTTCCGAATCCTGCAAGCTTGCTCATCGATATGAGTGACATGCCACCGCCGAGGGCTACTGAAGCCCCCACAAATACGGATATTACAGATATGCCGTAGTTACCTGAAGTAACCAGTATGAAAAGTGTCTCAAGAAGCATCCATTCACCAACACCTCCTCCGAACGGAAGTAGTCCCGCAAGGGAAGATGCCGACAGTATTCCACCCGCCGATGAGATTGGATCTGTGCCTCCTGTAATCTCAGAGAGTTCCCCTTTTGCTGCTCTTTTCCCAAGGATCCCGGAATACATGAAGAGGCCAGCTTTTCCAAAGGTGTGTGCCCCAACGTATATGAGTACGGCGCCTGTTGCGAAGGCTGCGAGGAGAGCGTCCTTATAATAGAGAGCGACCACAACGGTTCCGAGCGCTATGAGCATCGAGCCGCCATTCTCAACGGTGCTGTAGGCCGGTATGGCCTTCACATTTTCCGCTGCTGCGGCAAAGATGGAGGCGAAAACAAGTGTGAAGGCACCGGCAGCCATCATTATTACGCCTGCGGCAATGTCCGGTACGGACAGTGATATCAGCCTGAGGATGCAATACACCGCAGTCATTGTCATAGTTGCGCTGAAGAGAACAGAGCCATTTGCGGGTGCTGCGCTGTGTGCCTCTGGCAACCAGTCTGAAATGAAGAAGGGTGTGACACCAAGTTTGATCGCGAAACCAAAAGTGCCTAGGATGAAGGCTGTAGCAGGTATGCTCGGTCCAATCACCAGTGTGCCCGTGTTTGCGTAGATGTCAGCTGCCATCAGGAGGAGAAGAAGAGTGCTCACTTCACTGAAGAGTATGAAGAGGTATGGTGGTGATATGTCCACGTTCTTTCTCGAAAGTATCTGGAAGTATCCTGCCACGCTCATCATTTCCCAGCTGAAGAGAAGTGCGAAGTATGTACCGGAGAGGATAACCGCTGCCATCGAAAGTATGGAGAGTGAAAAGGAAATTGAGTTAGATCTTGAAGATATGTCATAGGAAATGGAGTATGTCGATGAAGCTACCCATACAACCGAAGCGATCACCATAAATGACGATGAGAGCGGATCCAGCCTGAATGAGATGTAGCTGCTGAGCCTCAGGATAGAAGCACTTTCATTCACTGACAGTAAGGAGAGCATCAAAACAGCTGCTGATGCGGCAGCCATCGCTGAATACGATAAACTATTGCGTGCAATTCCCAGTATGGGCGGAATTGAGAGCAGGAAAAGGAATATCAGGGGCGTCATTGTTTCCCCCTTGCCCTTATCAACGCATCAAGAATTGTAAAGGGTCCGGGAGGACATCCTGGAACCAGTATGTCAGCATGAATCCTCTCTGTCACAGCGTTTCCCATTACTCCGCCGGATATTGCACATGCACCAGCCGCTATCACAATCTTCGGGGAAGGCATTGCATTGTAAGCCTCCAGCAACACATCCTCCATCCCCTTCGCCAGAACGCCGAGTATCAGGAGCGCATCGGCATGCCTTGGTGTATTGGTGAAGAATATTCCGAGCCTGTTGAAATCATAGACCGGATTGGAAAGTGCATGAACCTCGGTGTTGCATGCCCCGCATGAACCTGTGTCTATGATATAGACATGGAACGATCGGGAAAATTCACTGGCCGTCCTGTTGACAACTGCTGTGGATATGCTGAGTTCAGGTTCAAACTGTGGCGAACATCTGCCGCATGAGATACATCTGCACATGTCGACAGAATCTCCTCTCACTGCGTTGACAGGGCAGCTAACATCTCCTTTCTTCCTCCTTACCGGTCTGGTGCTCCATGGTGGTGCATCCTCGGCCTCTTTCGCGGGAAAGGACGTTGTGACAACACCTTTCCTAAGTCCTCTCAAGACCCACGATCTCATTGCAATCCTCCCATTTCAGCGACCCACATGCCAAAGCTTTCCCATCCGAATGAAAAATCTGTAAAGACAGATCCCCTGATTCCGCTGATGAACGCAGGCAGGTTGGCAAGTGATGGTCCCCTGATGTAGCCGTACTTTATCCGTCCCAGTTCTTCACTTAGCCAGAGCACAATCTCACCGCCGGGAGACTCGATTCTGCCCAGATATTCTCCTGTGCTCATCCCGGCGTCAGACCGGTGAGGTACAGATGGCTGAACACCCTCCGCCTCGCCGCATGCCTGGTCTATTATAGCAGCGGATTCGCTTATCTCCTGAGATCTCACCAGTGCTCTTGAGAGTGAGTCTCCATTGTATTCCAGTATGTACTTGAATGACAACTCATTATAAGGAAGGAGCTTTCCCTTCCATCTTTCATCCGTTGGGAAACCGGATGCCCTGGCAACCGGACCCACAGTCCACTCTCTGTTGACGGTGCAGGTATTCTGTATCCTGTCAATGAAGATGGTTGACATCTGAAGATGGTCCCATATGTCGCAAAATTCGTCTGCAACGGCGTTTATCTCCTTCTCAATACCTGCCAGATTCAGCTTCCTGGATATGCCACCGATGCTGTTTACTCCAAAGAAGTACCTGTGCCCGAAACGTCGTGAAATGATGCGTAGCACCTTCTCGCGCAGTACACATACATGCGATGTAGCCACATTCTGAGAAGCAGCCTCGCAGAGCCTGCCCACGACATAGAGATGGGATGCTATTCTTTCAAGCTCGCACATGATGATTCTTGCAAACTGTGTCTCACGGGACACATCGATACTGTGTATCTCTTCAACAGTGCGGCAAAAGAGTGTTGAATACGCCGCCGAATGGAAACCGTTGAGTCTTTCAACCCTCAGGAGTGCGGCTTCAGGTTCAAGACCAGATATCGACAGGTGCCTGCTCTTGTAGGAGAAATCAGGTGATATATCCTCGATCCTTTCACCGTCAGTCCTCATTCGGAATCTGATTGTCTCTATGAGACCCCCTGCGCTCGGACCATAGACAAACCCCTTCCCACACGCATCCTTATCCTCGATCCCGGTGATGTGTCTGAAGTTTTCATAGGCCTCGAGAGATCCAAAGTCAGTTTCCTCAATATCATTCATGTTTCTGAATACGGCATACCATCTTTCGCCTCTGAGGAATGCTCCAGAAAGGATCTTTCTCTCGTCCGACATTCAGATGCCTCCAGCAATGAGGAATGCAACTGATACCACTGTCGACATGGCTACTGACGATACCGCTATTGCCCTCTGAAGTCTTCCTGCCTCCTGTATGGCTTGATCCTTTCCCACAGAGAGCGTCATTGAGAGCACTTTCATATTCACAGATGCAAATGTCACAAGCATCATTACAGCAATGATTGCAGCAACCGCAAGCAATCCTCTATCTGCCAGTCCGAGAAAAATCAGAAACACGCCGATGAATGTACCGGACGGCGGTGCTCCAGTCACAGCGAGAGATGAAAGGAGAAGCACATACCAGCTCTGGGGCATGGTGTCTCGCAGCCCCTTCACTTCATCAATCCTCTTCTTACCTGTCGCAGAGATTATGTTTCCTGAGGAGTAGAAGGCACCAGCCTTACCAAAGGCATGCGATACCAACAGGACAATTGCGCCAGTGAAGCCAATACCTCCAATGGTTAATCCTATTACTATCATAGCCATGTTCTCCATCGTTGAATAAGCGAACATTCTTTTGTAGAAACGCTGGGAAGGCATCATAAGTGCAGCTGTAGCGATTGTTATCAGCGCGAAGAAGATGTAGAGCGCCTCCATTCTCGGACTACCTGTAACCTGGTAAATTCTGTAGAGTGCGTAGGCAGCAACCGGGAGAAGGACACCAGAAAACATGGCGCTGATTTCGGACGGTGCTTCACTGTGCGCGTCAGGAAGCCACGTATGCATCGGCGCTATTCCTATCTTGGTTCCGAAACCGATCAGCGCAGTCGCACCCGCAATTTCCGTGATAGGTGTATATACATGCTTCTCCGCTAGCAGCACGGATATGTCGAGCGTACCGAAGGCCTTGTAAATCATGATGATGGATATCAGGCTTATTGCCAGGCCTGAGGATACAATTACGACATACCTCCAGGCTGCCTCCAGATTCAGTTTGTTTTCCTCAATCACTAGCAGCAGGGCACTAGTGATTGTAGTAGACTCAATACCGATCCAGAGCAGACCATAATTGTCAACCGTCAAGGAAAACAGCATGGAGGAAGCAAACAGATGCATCATTGAAAGATGAAGCCGCATGTTTCTGGACTCACCCAGATGATGGTGATAACCAAGTGCGAAAATTACTGAGAGCAAATACACCGCTGAGACAGTCAGTGCTATGATTCTGCTCATCTCATTGACAAGAAAGAAACCGGAGACAGAGATTGAAAATACGTTTATCACAGCAGCAATGCACAGCGTAATAAATGCCGCAACCGCCGAAAGTGGCCTGAAAGACCGCGAAAAGTATGAAAGCGAGGAAACGGCGGGAATCGCGATCAGAAGAAGTACTAAGAGATTCATCCAATCAGATCCTCCACACTACCATGGACTATGTCCTGTCTTACAAGCACAGCGCTTACAATCACTAGTGCAAGGACGTCCAGCAGCACACTTATTTCAATAAGGAGAGGGAGTGGAGCAACTGACAAGCTCATGAAAATTACACCGTTCTCCTCCTCGATGTATCCTATCACATGTGCGAAGCTGTTTCTGCGCGACATTACTAGGAGGAATCCCTGCAGCATCACCGCAAATCCAATGGATCCCAGCGGGTCGCCTATGGCAGGATAAATCGCAAAACGGTAGGTGAGGAATGATACTATCAGAAGGACCGCACTCGCAACAGTCACAGTCGCAGCCTCATGCGAATATTCCCTCACAAACATCTTCCTTACAGGCAGTTTCCTTTCGAGTATGCGGGTAAGCAGATATCCCCTGAGAATGAATATCAGGAACGCAAGAAGAATCAAACCTGCGGACTTCTGGACCAATCCGAGATAGGCCACTGAAAACGCCAGAAGAACAGACTGTGTTGTGACTGTGAGAACTGCCGGTCTGATGTACGAGCGGACCTGAATGCTCAGTGCCGACACAATTATCAGCACCCCCAGAATAGCCAGCGCTTCATTGCTCAAATTATCCCTCCCAGCGAGTAGGTGATTATGGAGAGCAGTGCGAGTGCGAAGGATACCGACAGGAAGTCCTGTATCTTAAAAAGACGGAGTTTTGCGACTGTCTCCTCTATGACGGCTATGATTGCAATGAGTAAGAGCCACTTCGCCAGCATGATTGGTATGTCGGCAATGGTACCGACAATACCGTACTGCATGAACCATGGAATGAGAAATACGTTCAGGAAGACGGAACCCAGCAGGTACTGTTTCATCATAGACGAATACTTCAGCAAGAAGAGATTCCTTCCGCTGTACTCATAAAGACGGCCTTCATCTATCATTCCCAGTTCATTCAGGCTCTGGCTCTCAACTGGAAGTTTTCCCGTCTCGAACAGCAGCAGCATGAAAAATGCCGCCGTCGAAAGAAGGTGAGGAAGGGAAAGGTATATCCGAACCGAAGAAACAAGTACTTCATTCGTCACGTACGGGTTGTTTGTCCCGCTGATTATGGCTACCGCAAAGAAGACCATTACGAGCGTGGGTTCTGCAAATGCAGAGAATACAACGGATCTGCTTGAACCGAGTCTTGTGAACTGGCTTCCCGAGTTGATGCCGGCAAGCACCTGCAGGAATGATGCCAGTGCGAAGAGAAGCGCGCCGCCAAGAAAGTCGGCCGAGGGGGTGAACAGCACCGGGAAAGGGGCAACAACCGGTATTATGAACGAGATAAGTATGTAAATGCCGAATACAACGAATGGAACAGTCGAAAATACGACGGTTGAACTGCTGCTAATCAGATCCTCTTTGCGCAGGAGCTTGGCGAGGTCAAAATAAGGCTGAATGACCCTGACCCCCTTCCTTGACTCAATTCTTGCCTTAATCCGTGCAAGCACACCGGCTACGAGAGGCGAAAGGAGAAGGACGCCAACCAGCTGAATGACAGTCTCCGTCCAGATTGCGAACATGTTATCACATTCCAATCCAGACGTTATTGGCCATTATCCGGCAATTGTAGCGAACGTCACCGCTCTTTCAGTCTGTCAGAGAGTACCTGTATTTAACAGTGATCTTCCTTTGGTTGATTCGGTGTGGGGAGGGGACACCGTATCTACTCATTGCGGTCAGGCGCGTAAGGCCTCCTCCAGTGCATGGTGATTTGAAATAAATCAACTGTATTTTGGATAGACAGGAGAAATCAGCCTGGCATCAGCACTTAATAGAATGGTAAGGACCTGGTCATTTGTACTGCTGGGTGTGGCAGCCATCTGGCTCCTTGTCTTGCTATATATAATTGCCCGGAATTTCAGCATTCCCCTTCTGGTAGGTCTATTAATTGTTTCAATATCAACATATGCTTACCTGTTCATTCTGAAAAAAGAGATGCCGAGACCCTGGACAGTCATGAAACTTCGGAAACTGTCCTTTCTGTCTGTGCTCTATTCAGTTGTCATTCTCGCCATTCTTGTATCATTTGCGCTTCGTGGAAAACATGCGTTCCTTGTGTTCGCCACTTCGCTCTTCCTCCTTTACATGGTGCATGTGACTCTCCGCGGATGGTATTATTCACATTCCACTGTTTCTGTCAGGATTGACATGACAACATTTGTTGCGCTTGTTCTCAATATAGGTGCATCAATATTCTCCCTTCACGATCTGTTAGCTTCGTACGGCTCAGGTGTCCTGGCGGATGCGGCGATAGTTCTAGTTATTGTGAGCACAGCTTCAACAAAGCATTCAATCATAAGCTCCATGCTGGATAGAATTGCCAGCAGATTGAAACGACGAAGGAGAACGAAAACAGAAGACGGCAGTTAGAACCGAAAATGTTTCACAGCCTGCCGTTCGATATCCGCGTGCAGTCCGTCCCAGGTTTACCTGCGAGGCTGGGTATCTTTACCGGTTGCATTCATTTCTGCAAGCCTCCTTTCGAAAGGCACAGCAATTTTCCAGGCATGTTCAAAAAGCTCAATGTGAGCCTTCACAAAATCATTGCTTGTGGTCCAGAGAGCTGTCTCCGCCTTGCCGCTGAGCGAGCTCTCATCCTGTATGAGAAACACCAGAATGGACTTTCTGTCGGAAATGATGAATCTTGCCCTCTGTCTGTCAAGATGCCTGAGCGGCACGTATCTTGAGACAGATTTCATGAGCTCTCTGTTCCTTTCAGCTATGTCAGTTATCATTTTGCACCTCACTCCTCTCTGCATCGCCCTGAGCAGCACATCATTGATTCCAGCCTGGTATGAGCGCTGAATGCCCTTTGTGGTTGTGAAAACAAGAACTTCGTCCCCGGCTTGTGAAATCACGTTTGCGATTTCCCTGTATATCTGATTCCTGTGCCTTATGATCTGCAATTTTGAAGACTGCTCTCCAGCCTCCCGTCGCTCTGGAAGGTATTCTGCAAATCTCAGAAGTATGTCGGCTGCAGCATCAAGCTCGCCTCTCCTATCCTCTATCAGCGTTTTTAGCACAATGTCTGCAGAATGAGCGGTATATCTCTTCGGTCGCCCTATAACCGCATGGATCAGTCCCTTCGATTCGAGTCCGGCAATTGACCTGTAAACCTGAACCCTGTTCATTCCGGTCGCCACGGCTATGTTGCCTGCGGTGATCTCCCCGCTCTTAAGTATTGAGATAAGAACGTTCGCATCATGACGCTTCACGCCTACCCTTTCCAGAGCTGAAACAACTTCAGAAATGCTTATGTCACGCCTGCCTTCTGTCCGCACTGTACACTGCTCCTCAATTGTCGGGGAGTCAGGAAAATTAAGTTTTTAAAAGGTTTGAAGCAGCTCCAGCTTACATTACATGCAATCAGGTATTCATCGGCGGAAGAACCCTGAAATCCAGGAATATGTTCGTGGGTATGGGCATGGACGCCATTCCCATGCTCTCGGCCTGAATCAGTGCTGAAACAGATGTTATGCCTGCTGTGGAATACACCGTCTGGGGGAAGGCTGTCTGATTGAAAACCAGCACAACGTCAACGTTCCACCAGATGTCCTGGTAGTTGTCAACTGAACCTATCAGGTGGTCATGGCCAGGCAGAGGAACAACACCGAGTCCCGGCACATATATGTTCAGCGGGTGGTCAAAACACGTCACTGTCTGGTTTGCGGGGGCGCAGTCAAGTGTTATGTTATAGGCGCTGGGGTCATAGGCCGGAAGATAGGGTTCAGAAGAGGGTCCCCACCAGGGAACAAGAACATACAGCGTGTCAAGCGTCTTGTTGTCAGATGTGGGTGAGATTGTAGGTGTTACTCCAAGAGCCGGAACTCCGTTTGGCGACCCTATGAAGTAGCCCTGTTCGTATTCGCTGTAAACAACATGTCCGTTGTAGAAGTTTGCCATCGTTTCATTCTGTTCGAGAGCGGGGCTCTCAGGCGATCCTATCGCAGCGCTGAGTCCGCCTGCCATAGCGTTCATTATCGGCGCACCGATCAGGGCAGCAACAACTATCGCTATCAGAGCTCCCACCATAACATGCGAAATCCTGTCTTTACTTTTCATTCATTCACCTCCTTCCCTGCTCAGGGAATTTCCATTCATCTTTAACCGACGCACGGAAATGGCAGGTCGCAATACATGTTGATGTGTTTGTAACAGAATAAGTTACACAGCTCTGATTTTGCGGCGCAATCTCACTGAGTCGATACTTCCACAGCAGAGTAACCCAACACAGCAGTGAGCAGTTCAGGCCTTATTTTCATGATTGCATTTGGAGCTCCGGCGGAGGCCCAGACATATTTGAAACGGAACAGGGAAGAATCCGCAAGCACAGTTATGCCGGTATCGTGGGGAAAAGGAGGGACCCCGCCGACTGGATAGCCTGTCAGTCTCAATACCTCAGCCGGCCTGAGCTTTCTTGCTGACACCGAACCGGTGGTATTTGCCAGCCTTGTCGTATCTACCATCCTGTCGCCAGAAAGAACGACGAGAACTGTCCTGCGCTCCTTTCCCTCCGTTCTGTCAGCTTCACACTCAAACGCCATTGTCTTTGCTATCTCCGCGGTCGAACAACCTGCAGCAGCTGCAGCAGAAATTGAATCCCTTGCCGCCCCCTCATCGTCGAATTCGATTATTCCTGCATCAACTCCTGATTCCAGCACAAACCTTCTCACTTCACCAATTCCCTTCATATTCCCGTTTCCCGCATCCTTTCAGATGACATTCCTTTTGTCCCGGACAGCACGGTATCCAGCACTAATAATCAAACAGTTTTTAAATCAGATGCAAATTGTCAGCCATGGACAGATTGAGGAGAACCGTGACTGGCCTTTCACTCCTTGTTCTCATTGAATATGTTCTCGGCGGATTCGTGACATTTGATGATCCCACAAACGCAGGCTTCTCTCTCCAGTCCCTTTCAATTTCGTATCCCGCCGTGCTTCCGCTGATTCACAGGGTTTTTGCCGTCGTGCTGATACTTTCGTGGATCCTTGGCTCGTTTTATCTGAAGGGTACAAGGGCGTTCAGGATGTCACATATAACAATCGGCCTGATGTTCATACAGGCTATAATAGGGGCGATGATACCTGCGACTCTCTCGGATCCATCCGTAAACCCCTATATCATCATCGCCCATTTCAGCTTCAGCGGCTTCATACTCATAGGCGCTGGCTTCACTGCGTATTTCGGATGGGCCGCGGGTTCGGCGGCTGCTGGTAGAGTGCGTAAGCCGCAAGGAATGCTGTGAACAGAAGAAGCAGGCCGGCATTCCCCTCATGCATGACAACGAAAGGTGGATAATCATAGTTCCAGATGGTTATGGCACCAAAGCTTGCCTGCAGAAGAAGGAGAACAAAGGCGACCGCAGACATTTCGAACAGTCTTGAAGGTGCATCATTCCTTCTCCTGGCCGTGAATGCAAACACGATGTTCGCTATGAACACCACAATTATGATGGCCGCCCATAACCTGTGTATCTCTTCCAGAACTCCCGGCCATGTGAGAACTATCCTGGTGTACGGGAAATCATTGTTTGACGGATCCAGGAAGACGACGGATGCAGCAATCACATATTCGACCCATACCGTGAATACACACAGTATACTTGTTATCTGATAATGCTTCATCCTTCCGTCAGTCCTTTTATGATTCTTATTACTTTAGTTTTCGCTTTTCGTCTGCGGCCCGTAATGAAGAACTGTTCTGGCGTTTGCGATCTAACAGCTCAGCTTTCTAATTCTCCTTGCGCCCTTTGTCGCCATTTTCCCCGATGCCGATATCTTCCTTCTGTTCATCCGAACGGCCGTCCCTCCGTCTGAAGCCGGTCATGGATCTGTAAAGGGACAGCGCCCTTGATCTCATGATTTCACCCGGATTCATGGATCGGTTGACGTCCGTTATGAGACCGGTCAGTCTGTCTCTTTCACGCTCAAGCCCTGCTGCAAGCTCCTCATCAGATATGCTTCTTTCCTCCCATTCCGAACTGAGGCGAGCAATCTCAACGCCTGCCTCGGAGAGATCATTGTGAATGCTTTGTGTTACACGGCTTTCCTCCCGACCTCTTTCAAAGTGTCTCTCTATGTACCTTGACAGGAAGGGTCCCTGGAATATGACAGATATGAAAACCACACCGAGGACAAGCGTTGCAATGGTGCTTCTGAGCGGAACATCGGTGGGAATCGAAGCAATGAGCACAACGGAAATGGCTCCTCTCATCCCACCCGCAACTATTGTATTGTTCCACCATGAAGGTATGCCGTCCCTCCTCCCGAAAATGTGCATTATGGGGTAAACAGCGACCATCCTTGAGACAAACACGGTGACTGAAGCGATAAGTATGATAAGAAAGGCGTTTGCAAGATTTATCAGATCAGTGTTCAACCCTATGAACAGGAAGGCCACCGAATTCGCTATGTACGCTAGTATCCGCCAGAATGTCTTGACAGCGCTTCTGGAAAGTGGCTGTATCACCGAGCGCATTGTCACATTTCCGTAATAGAGGCCCGATACAGCCACTGCAACCAGGCCCGAGAAGCCGAGTGATGTCGCAAGGGCGTAGGCACCGTAAACGATTGAGATTGAGAGGACAGCCTCCGAAAGCGGATCGTCTATGAGGGAGGAGATGATTTCCGCACCGAAGCCGACGGAAAGACCCACAAGCAGACCGCCACCGAAAACAAACATGAATTCTCCAAGCCCCCTGAGGAGCGCGAGATGCGATACCGAACCGGATGTCAGCACTATTGAAAAGACGATTACTCCTGTGGCATCGTTGAACGCCGCCTCCGAATCCATTATTGTAGCAAGCCTTCTCGGCACATTCAGCCGCCTGAAGAGTTCAAGCACCGAGGCGGTGTCTGTCGGAGAAATCAGTGATGAAAAGAGGAAAGAATCGTATGCCGGCAGACCAACAATCTTCCAGAGGATGAGGCCGCCCACAACTGTGGAAAGCAGGACGCCGGCGGTTGCAAGTATCAGACCAAGTCTTATGGAGGATCTGAACTCAACGGATCTTATGCCCATCATCGATTCGAACAGCAATGGGGGAATGACCAGTCCGACAAAGAGGCTGCCAAGATAATTGTTGTAGAATCTGCTTATCCCAAGGACGGTGGAAAGGGAAGACGCAGCAAGCAGTATTCCTATTATCACCAGAACTATAGTGTAAGGGATTCTCAGCCGCTTCGACACTATGGAGCCGAGAAGCATGATACCGAGAAGACCGGTTATGACTATCTCAAAATTCGGAAATGTGGTCAACGGTTGCCATATACTGAAATTCCATATAATCACTTTTTGGAAACCGCTTAAGATTCATTGCAGCAGCTCAACTGACTGAAACCGGGAACATCACCGGTCAAACCGGTCCGAAATTATCCCGAGACTATCCTGGATCGCCGCAAGACGGGCAGTGCGATGCGCGGAAGGGAATGAGGTTTAGCGGCGGACGCATCAGTTCCCGAGTATCTGGGGGAGCATCTCTTCAGTTGCAACGCTCACCGCCTCATCGCTCCCGTACCTGTTCTTCCATCCGGTCGATGTCAGTTTGCCGATGCCCAGTTCAGCGAATTTGACATCACCTTTCCATCCCCTTCCCTCGAATCCCCCCTTGAAAACAAACTGTACGTCGCCAAGTTTCATCTTTTCCACAACTGTCTGTGCTATCCTCATGACAGATGTTGTTCCGGGATTGCCGAGGTTGAATATGTCTGTCCTGCTGCTCCTCTCGTGGACGTATGCCATCGACTGAACGCAGTCACTCACGTGGAGATATGACTTCCGCTGTGTGCCGTCGCCAAGTATCTCGAGATGTTTCCTGTCCTTCTGCAGCTTTCTGATGAAGTCATAAATCACGCCATGAGTCGAATTCCTTCCGACAATGTTTGCAAATCTGAAAATGGTGCCGCGAATTCCGTAATAGTGGGAATAGGCGCTTATGAACCCCTCAGCCGCCATCTTGGACGCACCGTAAGAGGATATTGGAAGATAGGGACCGTAGTCCTCATCCGTAGGTATCTTTGTTGCCTCGCCATATACAGTGGAACTTGACGCAAATGCTATTTCTCCAATATCCTTTCTCCGCATGTATTCAAGCAGATTCAGTGTTCCCTCGGCATTTACCTTGAAGTCAAATTGCGGTCTTTCAGATCCGCCCCTGACATCTGAATCCGCAGCGAGGTGAAATACGATATCATATCTGTCAAGGGCGCTGAGGTCACGCTCAATCGTGATGTCCCCCCTGATTACTCTGACAGATCCGCTCTCAGCCAGATGCCTTATAAATCTGTCATCCACGGCTGAAAAATTGTCCAGAATATGGACATGGTTCTCTGCTGCAAGATATTCGGCCAGGTTGGAGCCGATGAAGCCCGCACCCCCGGTAATCAGTATGTTTTTGCCCTTGATCATCTGCCGCTAATCAGGAAAGGTGCCTATATTATGTTTCCCGCGACAGGAAGTCTGATATCGATGCTGCACCTCAGCCAACCGGTCAGATGAAGAGAAGAAGAGTTTACCTCTCCGGTGTTGTTTACGCACTGACTGGAGCAACTTTATGGGGCCTTTCAGGCACGGCGTCATCCGCTCTGTTTTCGATTTACCACATGCCCTACCTTTCTCTTCTCACCGTCAGGATGCTGCTTTCAGGCGGGTTGCTCTACCTCGTTTTCAGACCTCCTCTTCCGAAGTCAAATCCGGCGCTTTTCCTGGTATTTGCATTCAGCCTGATGACAGTCCAGCTCACTTATCTCGCTGCGATTAGATATTCAAATGCACCGACGGCGACAATGCTCCAGTACTTCTTCCTTCCTGTTGTATTGGTTTATGAGATCATGACACACAGAATCGCTGTCACAAGGATTCTTTACATCTTTCTGGCCCTTGCAGTGATCGGCATATTTGAACTGTCAACGAGTTTTCCTGCCGGGGGGTTAAGCATAGTCATCAGCCTTCCAGGACTTGCATTCGGCTTGATGTCCGCGCTTGCCGCAGCTCTATACACTCTGCTCTCATCTCCGATGATAGAGAGGTATGGCACAGTTGACAGCGTACTGTGGGGTATGCTGGCAGGAGGCGCCATGTCAGTCCCTCTTGGCATATTTCCGACATTCGGTTACATTAGCGCCATGCGGAGTGGCAGTTTTGCGCCGGTCCTTATACTGGTATTGTTTGTTTCAGTGTTTGGCACGATGATCGCTTTCACCTTTTTCATAAAGAGCATGGAGTTAATTTCAGCCACACAGGCATCAATCGCCGCCACAATGGAGCCAGTTTCCGCTGCAGTATCTTCCCTCGTGTTCCTTGGGCTGGCACTCACCTATATGCAGTATGCGGGCGGCGTACTGATACTCCTCTCCATCATCGCCATACAGAAAACCTCTGCTGTACAGAGGATTGAAATGCCTTCTGCGCCGAAATGAACCGGGCTGCCTGCCCGTTGTGGCGGAGTGCATCCATGGCTTATACCACGTGCACGCTTCAGGCAGGATCGCCGTATGTCAGGTAGTGCCAGCCCTTCCTTCTGTCCCCTGTCATGTCAAAGTAAACGTGCTTGATCTGGGTGTATTCCTCAAGCGAATATACGGACATATCCTTCCCGAAACCCGACTGCTTGTACCCTCCGTGAGGCATCTCAGATGTTATTGGCAGGTGGTCGTTGATCTGCACAGCGCCGAATCTCAGCCTTGATGCAAGTTTCATCGCCGTCCTTACGTTTGTTGTCCAGACGGAACTGTGCAGCCCGTATATTGTGTCATTGGAACTGGCGATCACCTCGTCCACGCCCGAAAACCTCAGCACTGGCAGCACTGGACCGAATATCTCCTCCCTGGCTATCTTCATGTCCTGCTCGACACCGCTGAAAACAGTCGGCTCGAAGTAGAATCCCTTCCTGAACCGTTCCGGTCTCTTTCCGCCGAACTCGAGCTTAGCACCTTCCTCCCTTCCGTAAAGGACATAGCTCTCAACCTTTTCCCTCTGTGCGGAAGATACAAGCGGACCGAGATCCGTGCTCCGGCTGAGCGGATCGCCGATCCTGACCTTTGCACTCTCCTCAACGAGTTTCTTCACGAAGCTGTCATATATGCCCTCTTGCACATAGAAGCGGGATGCCTGCGTGCAGTCCTGACCACCGTTCACATAACCGGCTGCGGCTGCGCCCTTTACGGCCGCCTCGAGATCCGCGTCATCAAACACTATGAAAGGCGCTTTTCCTCCGAGTTCGAGATGCAGTTTCTTGAGTGTTGACGAGGATCTCTCCATTATCTTTCTGCCAGTTGCCGTATCTCCGGTTATCGAGACCATGTCCACCTTTGGATTGGAAGTCAACTCGTTTCCTATGATTTCGCCCGGCCCTGTTATGACATTCACCACTCCCTTGGGGAATCCTGCCTTTTCGCACAGCTCCGCCAATCTGATTGTAGTCAGCGGAGTGACGCTAGCCGGTTTGATCACGACAGTATTGCCTGTTGCAAGCGCGGGCCCGGCCTTCCATATGGCCATCATCCATGGATAATTCCATGGTGTGATCTGAGCAATGACGCCCACAGGCTCCCTTCTCACGTAGCTTGTGCCTGTACTCATGTACTCCATTGCGGGCAATCCTGCCAGAGTTCTCGCAGCACCGGCATAAAACCTGATATTGTCAACGCTGAAAGGGAAATCCCCGTCCCTTGCCTGCTTGATTGTCTTGCCCTGATTCATCGACTCGAGTCTGGCGAGCTCATCCATCTGTGCCTCCACAAGAGAGGCAAGATTCAGCAGCACTGCGGATCGTTCACCCGGTGTCATCAAAGGCCATCTGCCATTGTCAAAGGCATTCCTTGCCGCATCAATGGCTTTCCTGGCATCGGAAACGTCGCATTTCGGGACCTCGGCAATAACATCTTCGGTTGCCGGGTTTATTATTTTCTGCGTCTTCCCGCTCTCCGCCTCAGTCCACTCACCATCTATGTAGTTCCTGAAAAACTGAATGTTCTCGCCCAATTCATATCCCCTTCAGAGGCATTTATATCCGGACATATGAGGATAGAAGGTTGCAATTGAAATAATTTTTGAACCTCTTTACGATTGAATCGGTCATTTACATATTTTTTCGTAAAATATGTCAGTAGAGGACCAGAATTCATTTTATATGAATTTCACATTGATAACGTGTCTATATTGGACCGCAATATTGGATTTTTTCCAATGCAGCGGAACAGGAGCGAGAAAGTGGTAAAGTGGCGAACTTAAACGGAGAAAGTGTGCTCGGCGAAGAGAACAGCAAATTTCTGTCCCGGACAGTGAAGTCAGGTAATCTGTGGAAAGAGTCTGGCCTGCTGACGCCGTTCGGTGTCCATTCAAATTACAGATTTACCAGGCCTTATCCCTTGTTTGCAAAGAGAGGCAGGGGCTCCAGAATTTTTGACGCAGACGGCAATGAGTATATTGACTTCAGCCTCGGATACGGCGCTCTTCAGTCCGGTCACGCACACCCTGAGATTATTTCGGCACTCAAATCCAGAATTGAACAGTCCTACATGCTCGGATTTGAGGAAGAGGCATCAATCATGGCGGCCCGCGCGGTCAATGAGCGCTATTCCACTGAAATGGTTCGTTTCTCAAACACCGGTACGGAGGCCACGATGCATGCGCTCCGTATCGCACGCGCCTTCACGGGCAGAGACAGGGTGCTCAAATTCGAGGGATGCTACCATGGGAGCAACAGCGACCTGCTGTTCAGCGTGAAACCGTCTGCAGATGATGCCGGAAGCCCCCTGAGGCCCGTCACCGTCCCGGCGGGACAGGGTATTCCAGCGAAAATGAAGGAAAGTGTTGTCGTAGCCCCTTTCAATGACATAGCCGCGACGGAGGATATCGTCGAGTCATTCAACGGTGACTTTGCTGCAATTATACTGGAGCCATATCCGATGAACATGGGTGTCGTCCTTCCAAGAAAGGAGTTCATTTCAGGTTTAAGACGGCTGTGCAGCAGATACGGGATACTTCTCCTGTTTGACGAGGTGAAGACATGCGGCAAATTCTATGGAGGAGCGGAAGAGGCGCTGGGCGTCAGGCCGGACATCAAGATACTTGGCAAGGCAATAGGCAGCGGAGTGCCTGTTTCAGCTATTGCAGGAAGGAAGGAGATATTTGAACGGGTCGGACCCGGGAAAGTATCGCACGCCGGAACATTCAATTCCAATCCGCTTAGCATGGAGGCAGTGATAGTTTCGCTCAAGAAGGTTCTGACGCGAGAGGCAATTTCAAGATCACAGAAACTCTCTTCTGAGCTTGCATCCGCATCAAGGGACCTGCTTGAGATGAATGAGATTGTTGCGCACGTCCCTGTTGCAGGAGTAAGCGGTGCGATATCGTTCAACAGCAGGCAGCCCGAGAACTGGAGGGATTTCATGGCAGGCAATACGGGCAAATGGAATTATTACTACCTGGCAATGACGAACCTTGGTGTGATACCGGCAGCTCCTGGTCCTGACGAACAGTGGACAGTGTCGGTTGCTCACACTGAGGAGGATATCGATATAACTGTTGAGGCATTTAAGAAGGTCGCACCCAGGATATCATCTCATTTCAGGAATATAGGGATAGAAGAAAGTGTATGATAAGCGATGCGCTTTGCTGATGTGATTCCGGCAGCCTCGAATGCGCCCATGCACCTGCGAGGATACAGGAACTAAAGCATTCAGCCGCGAATTAGTTCAATCCAGTTACCGTCAGGATCTGTAACGAAACCGATCCTGCTTCTTTCATTCCCCGGTTCATCAGTCCAGGGCTCAATGGCAGGCTTCGCCCCAAAACTGCTGATGAGCATTTTAAACGCCTCATCGACATCCTCCACCTCGAAGGCAAGATGGTCAAGTCCATCGCCGGGCTGGAACGGCACGTTGAACGCGGAATCCGGCGGATACCAGTTCAGTTCAAGCTTCTGCTCAGTATTGTCATCTGACAGTTCAACAAAGACGCCTCCGTGTGACATTTTGCCTCTTCCGCATTCCCGCAGGCCCAGCCCGTCCCTGTAGAATTTCAGCGATCTTTCAAGGTCTGTGACCCTGATACCCGTGTACGCGAATCTGAATTTCATTGCAACAGGATGCGCCATCGGCTAAATCATTGTTCCGGACATGGGATACACCCAGATGAATACATCTGACGGAGTGTTCACACAAATGCAGCCATCGTTAACCTGTCCGATAGCCGTATGCGGCTCCCTGTTGCGAAACAATGCAGTGTATGTCTCTGCACCTGGCAGTTGCGTCGATTATGTCAGTTCTCTTCCTTCCTGTGGACCATTTTCACATCCAGTTCACGCAGTATGCTGAAATATTCGTCAGGGTTAAGCGATTCTGGCGGATAAACGCCTGCCGGGATATTTTCATCGCCGAGAAGCTGCAGGGCGCCGGCGGCCGCGCCTGTGCCTGTGAGGTATGAAGTTGCTGTAACACCATACTTCCTGTAGCATTCCCTGTGGTCCTTCGCAGCATAGAGTACATGTTTGACCCTCTTGCCTTTCACTCTTCCGACAACTTCGACAAGTATTATCGCCTTTCCTGTGATGTCGGAGCCAAGCTGGGCAGGCTGAGGGATGAGCTTCAGTGTCAGATCCAGAGGTCTGACTTCGCATCCTCCGACCGAGACCTTCTTTTCTGAGGTGAAACCGAGACTGTTGAGAACCTCAAGATACTTCATCGTATCATCTGTCAGCGCGAGCTTGAAATCAACATATCTGATACCCTTGCCAATGGATTTGTAAAGGCTGTAGACCTCCTCATGGTTTACGCTGTACACGGGCAATCTACCTATTCCGGACGGGAAATTGTACATCTCCTTGTCGCTGAAGCGTTCTATACGCTGCAGCTTGCCGTTTCGGAATATTGCAGGCTGCTCCATTGTTTCCATTATGAAAGTGCCGGGTGAGAAAAGGCAGACAAACGGATATGTCTTGCTGACCGCTGTCTCCCCATCCCTGATCTTCACAGAATCAACCCTGTCCAGCCTGTTTGCCGCGTACATTGCCGTGATGTTGCTAATGCCTGGATCCTCTCCGAGTCCGAGTATCGCCGTATTCCCCCTCTTCCTCCAGGCTTCATGGAATTTGTATTGAGCTTCAGGATCGTCAAGTGCCAGATCAATATACATCGAGCCCGCTTCCAGTGCAGCCTCCATAATGCCTGTGTTGAATCTCGGTAGCGATGAATTGATGACAAGCCCCTTCCCCTTCAATGCCTTCGCGACATCCTCTCTGTTGCCTGCATCCAGTCTTACTGGTTCAACCTTCTTCTTTCCTGTGCGCTTCGCAACACGTTCAGCCTGTTCAAAATCTATATCTGCAAGCTGCAGGCTGTCAACCCTGTCACTCGAAGCAAGATGCCTTGCGATTACTGTCCCAACTCCGCCTGTTCCTATCAATAAAACTTCCAAAATTTCACCACATGATATCCCGGCTCGAACTGTATGCACCCGGAATTCAGTTTCCACTCTCCATACGGTATTTATTTATTTTTGTGGGTCTTCAAATCGTAAGGCGGGAATGCAAAAGGTTAATATGGGCCATCCGTAACTGAATACGAAAAATGTTTCGCTGTTTTTCGTTTCGTAATGGATTTTGTATATTTTTTTCAGTTTAAAACTGGAATGTGTTTATGGGTTACGATGTTTGATGGATTTTGTTCTGAAATTGGACCTTTACATGAAATGAGAGAAAACTTTTATATCGCATCAGCTGGATCGCCCCCCAGTTAAGATGACCCGAACGGGGGGTTAGCTTTTGAATAAGAACTCGAAAATAATTGTTGCTGTGGTAGTTGTGATTGTATTGATAATAGCGAGTGCGGCGGCCTATGACATATTGAGCCATAAGAAAACGGCGGTCACACCACCGCCACCACCGGCTCCAAAGCCTCCCTCCACAATAATTGTTGATGCGCAGACTTCACCCGGCGACCTTGATCCTGGCGTTGCCTCGACAACACCTGACTGGGGTGTCATCCAGCAGATATACCAGACACTTGTCGCCTATAACGGTTCCTCGGTGACAAGCTATGTGGGACAGCTGGCGTACAAATGGACGCATGGTCCGAATTATTTCAACTGGACATTCTATCTGAGACAGAATGTAACATTCAGCAACGGCGACCCGTTCAATGCATATGTTGAATGGTATTCAATTTACAGGAGCATGTTGATGAACCAGTCAGAGTCTTTCATCCTCTGGCAGAATTTCAACGATACCTCCATCGGTCCCAGTTTCCTGAACAGCGCTAATTTCACCTCTCCAACACCTTCTGAGCTTGCAGTAATGGAGAACACAAGTCTGCCCATATATGTGGTCAACAAATATGAGATACACTTCACAGTTGGCAGCGGATATCTGGGGGATTCACCGTACGCCTACTTCCTCGCCACAATGACCACGCCAGTGACTGCAGCGGTTGACCCGATTTACATTGACCAGCACGGCGGTGTCGTGGCCGATCAGAAGAACACGTGGATGGTGGACCACACAATGGGAACAGGATTCTATGTCCTTCAGAACTGGGTACCAGGCTCATACATCCAGCTCGTCAAGAATCCTGATTACTGGGCAGCCAGCCTTCCGGCAAGCGAATTGAACAATGCGCTGTCGCCCGCAAGATCGAATGTCACCATCGATTTTGTGGCTGTTGCAGCTACCGCCATTACAAACCTCGAAAGCGGTACGGCGAACATACTTTCGTTCCAGTTCAGCCCTACGGCAGTTTCATCCCTTATGTCTGTAAAGGGCATCACGGTCCAGCAGCTGCCTGCAATCTATGGCTCAACTCAGGCGACATGGTATGTATACATGAACACAAGTGCCCAGTATTTCAGCAATGAGGACGTGAGGGCAGCAATTGTTCATGCAATAAATTACACAGAGATCATACAGACCGCATTCGGCGGATATGCGTCCGAATGGGTTGGTCCTGTTCCTGCAGGTTTCCCTGATTACAACCCGTCCAATCTATCCCCATACCAGTACAATCTCACCCTGGCGAAGCAGGAGATGAGTGCTGCAGGATATCCCAACGGACTTCCAGGCAGTTTCCAGTTCCTGTATGTGCAGTCAACGGACCTCACTTCGGCCGCAGACATAATCGCTTCGAATCTCAAACAGATTGGCATCAACATAACACTCGCAGGCGTATCTCTGACAGCATATGACGGCATCACCTATCCCGGCGGAAATGTTTCACAATATCCTCTCGGTCTTGAATACTACTCGGCAGACTACGTTTCACCTGACGATTATACGCAGGAGATCGTTGTTCCCGGAGGGTCCTCATGGCCCCCGTCCGACTGGAACAACGCAACAGCCTACAATCTTACCTATGAGGCTGCTGCAACAACCAATCAGACGCTCGCGCTCCAGCTTTATGCCAACCTCACTGAGCTCATGTACTACAATTACATCGACGCGTGGCTCGCGATACCATATACATTCGCAATATACTCATCCAATCTGCAGGGAGTTGTTTTAAATCCGATGGGTAGTGCTGCCCCCAACTTCGTGATGTATTACAATACGGAGTACCTTACCTGATACCACCAAACCTTTTCCTCTCGCCATCAATATATACGCTTCGCAAGGTACAGACACGCTGGTATCATGTTTCGGTTGGTGCCTGAATGAAGAGAAATCCCGGGGACCTTCTCATATTCATAGTCAAGAGGCTCATGACCATGGTTGTTCTCCTCTTCGGCGCCACATTCATTGTATTCCTCATATCGCATGTCATGGTTTCAGATCCTGCTGTCATATGGGCGGGCAAGCATGCATCTAAGGCGGAAATAGCGGCTGTCACAAATGAGTACCATCTGAAGGCCCCCATATATGTCCAGTACTACTATTACATGAAGGGCATAATTTCAGGCAACTGGGGGTACAACACCGTCACCGGGGCGCCTGTGCTTTCGCAGATACTCCACTATTTCCCGGCAACACTCGAACTGGTTCTTGGCGCTCTTTTCATAATGACTCTCATAGGCATACCGCTCGGAGTCCTTGCAGCCTCCAGACAGGGTAAGCTCACAGACCATCTCATAAGGGCTTTCTATCTTAGCGGTTGGGCCACGCCCACCTTTCTCGGAAGTATCATACTTGTCCTGATATTCGGTCTTTACATAAGGGTACTTCCTGACGTTGGCATGTTCAGTTCATCCCTTAAGCCTCCGCCAACGATAACAGGAATGCCGGTGCTCGACAGCCTTCTTGCCGGCAACATTCCGGACTTTGTGAATTCGGTTGAGCACCTGATACTGCCTGCTGTATCGCTTGCATTTTTGAATTTTGGAATAGCAACAAGGATGACACGGGCATCCATGCTGGAAGTCTTCTCGATGGATTACATAAAGGCTGCACGCTCCAAAGGACTGACAGAACGAATCGTGCTCTTCAGGCATGCTCTTCGCAACGCGCTCACTTCAACAGTCACCGTTCTTGCTCTGCTGACAGGTTCCCTGCTTTCCGGGACGGTGGTGATAGAGGAAATATTCGCATGGCCAGGAATAGGAACTTATGCATACAATTCCATCCTCCTTTCGGATTACCCTGCAATTATCGGAGTGACCATCTTCTTCACCTCCGGCGTCATACTTTCGAACCTGGTTGCCGACATACTCTATGCAGTGCTGGACCCAAAGGTTGAGTGGGGATGAATCGCTTGGCCAGTAATGTTGCCTCGTTCTTTGGCAGGGATTCCAGGGCGAGGTATGAGCTTTCGCACCTCTGGTATATACTCAGGAGCAATCCGCTGTCAATAATCGGTCTGGCACTGGTTCTCGCCTATGTGATAACAGCGCTTGCGGTGGTGATATTCGGTTACTCAATTCTTCCATACAATCCTTACAGAATACTTGCGGGTAAACCTCTGCTTCCCCCAAGCTCAAAGTATTTCCTCGGAACTGACGAACTTGGAAGGGATGTATTCTCCAGAACGGTGGCAGCGACTCCACTGGACCTTGGCATCGGCCTGAGCATCGGCCTGATAGCCATGTTTTTCGGTGGAACAGTTGGAATGATTTCCGGTTATCTTGGCGGCAGGACGGATACCGTCATAATGCGGATAACGGACATTTTCCTTTCATTTCCCACTCTCATACTTGCACTTGCGGTTGCTGTCGTGCTGGGTCCCTCCGTCATTCATTCGATAGAGGCGCTGTCTGTCGTGTGGTGGACAGCGTACGCAAGACTGGCCAGAGGACAGACTCTATCCGCAAAGAACCAGCTCTACGTTGTTGCAGCAAGGGCTGCAGGCGTCAGCGAGATTGTAATTATATTCAGGCACATACTGCGAAATATATTCGACACGCTTTTCATCTATCTGACAATGGACATCGGAACGGTGATACTCACCTTCTCGACACTGAGTTTCCTTGGAGTCGGCGTCCCTTCCCCTATTCCTGAATGGGGCAGGATGGTGTTCAGGGGTGAAAGCTACATCTTTCAGGCTCCATGGGTTGCGCTTGCTCCGGGCTTAGCCATATTCCTTGCAGTATTCGCGTTCAGCCTTTTCGGCGATGCACTCAGGGAACTGCTTGATCCGAGGACAAGGAAGATAATAGTCCGCTGAAGGGGACAAGGCGTTCTCTACGCGCTCGCCTGCATCCTGGTCTGCAGGCTCTCATTCGCTATCTCCTCTGCGAAATGGCATGCGACCAGATGCCCCCTGCCCATGTCCCTGAGTTCAGGTTCGTGAATCCTGCACTCTTCCTTTGCAAACGGGCATCTTCCTGCAAACCTGCATCCGGGTGGAGGGTTGATCAGTGTTGGTATTTCCCCCTCGATCTCGAACCTGAACTTCCTCCTCTTCGGATCAGGAACAGGAACAGAAACCAGAAGAGCACGTGTGTAGGGGTGCATCGGTCTCTCAATAACCTCCCTGACTTCACCGCTTTCCATTATTTTTCCCAGGTACATTATTGATACGGAATCTGAAATGTACCGCACCGCGCCGATGTTGTGCGAGATGAAGAGGTATGTGAGCCCGCGCTCGTTCTGCAGTTCCACCAGCCTGTTCAGTATCTGCGCCTGTACCGCCACATCAAGTGCGCTTGTGGGTTCGTCGAGCACAATCATCTTCGGATCAAGAACAAGCGCTCTGGCCACAGAGATCCTCTGCCTTCCCCCGCCGCTGAACTCGTACGGATACTGCCCGAAGCTGTTTTCAGGAAGGCCAACCTCCTTGAGGACAGACTTGACCTTCTCTATTATCTCCTCCTTGTTCCTCACACCGGCCGCGCGCAGAGGCTCGCCTATTATCTGCCATACCTTCATCCTCGGATCCAGGGAGGTGATTGGGTCCTGGAACACTATCTGGACATTGGATCTCCATTTCCTGAGCTCTTCGCCGTGGAGGGAAGTTATGTCTCTGCCTTCAAAGAATATATTTCCGGAAGTTGGCGATAGCAGTCTTGCGGCAAGCCACCCCAGAGTTGTCTTGCCTGAACCGCTCTCGCCTATGAGTCCCATGACCTCCCCTTTCCTGACACTCAGATTCACGCCGTCCACAGCATGGACCCTCTTCGTCTCCCGTCGCATCAGCGACTCTGAAAAGCTTTTCTGTATCTCGAAGTACTTTGAGACGTTCTTTGCCTCGAATATATGGCTGCTTTCCAATCAGGCTTCCTCCCCGTCATACAGATGGCAGGAGACAAGATGACCATTTCCCAGATCCACAAGTCCCGGGTTGGTGTGCATGCACTCTTCAAGGCAGCTTTCGCATCTCGGGTTGAAGGGGCATCCTGAAGGGAGCTTTATGAGGCTTGGCACGCTTCCCCTGATCGTGGGCAGTTTGCCGTCGCACTTGTAGCCATGCGGGAATGAACGCAGCAGTGATCGTGTGTATGGATGGCAGGGATTGTTGAAAACGTCATCGGCCGTTCCTATCTCAACCAGGTTGCCTGCATACATGACTCCAATCCTGTCGGCAATCTCCGCTATAACGCCGAGGTCATGGCTTATGAAGAGTATTGATGTGTTTATCTTCTTTATAAGATCCTTCATCAGCGAGAGGACCTGTGCCTGTATGGTAACGTCGAGTGCACTCGTGGGCTCATCGGCCACTATGAGCTTGGGCTTCTCCGAGAGTGCCATTGCTATCATCACTCTCTGCCTCATTCCCCCAGAAAGCTCATGTGGGTAGAGCCTGAGTATCCTCTCAGGATCGTTTATTCTCACAGTCGAGAGGAATTCGATTACCTCGTCTCTGAGTTCGTTATCGCCAAACCCCTTCGTTCTTCCGATCCTGGAAGAGGGAAGAAATGCGGTCTTCATAGGATTCTGCACATCTCCGTGCGCTTCTGTACCGTCATATCTGAAGGGTCTCAGATCGGAGGGCAGGTTTCTCCCCTGCTCCCTGAGTTTCCTTAGCTTCACCGCCTCTGCTATCTGGTCGTAAATTCTGAAGGATGGGTTCAATGAATTTATCGGTTCCTGGAATATCATGGCAATGCCTGTCCCCCTGTAGAAAGGCATTTCCTTTTTCTTGAGGGAGAGAAGATCCACACCGTCAAAGATTATCTTTCCGGCATCCACTGAAGAGGGTGGTTCAGGGAGCAGCCTTGGTATTGAGTGCCCGAGTGTGCTCTTTCCGCATCCTGTCTCCCCTACTATGCCAAGCACTTCTCCCTTCCTTATGTCAAGGCTGACTGAATTCAGTGCCCTGACCTTTCCGGAAGGCGAATTGTAGGATATTGAGAGTTTCTCAATGCTGAGCAGTGTCTCTTCATTCATTCAGTTTCTCACCGGCGGCATTTCAGGCAGCCGCCCTGCGCTGCCGATCCGTTCGGCAACACTTTATGCTCTCTATATTGAAATAGGCTGCTATCTGGAAGCAACTCTTCCACCTCTCTCATGTGGTTAAGAGCTCCTGCTGATGTATCCCGGTGACATCTTACAGCAGGTAGCAGAAAGATGCCTTGCTGCATCAGTCCAAGATTCGACTGCAGTGCAGGGAAACTGTGGTCGGAGACGACATGGCGCAATTTGTCATTTTAAATATTACCTTCATTATTTATACTCTGAAAAGGATGATTCCATCTATCGAAAGGAAACTGAGGGAGCAGCTCAGACTGTTCAGGAAGAGAACGCCGCTGTCAAGAGAGGCATGGCACAGGGCAAGAAGGATACTTCCTGGAGGGGTGGACGGGGACGATTTCGCATCTCATCCCTACCCGCTCCAGTTTGAGAGTGCTGCAGGTGCAAAGGTTACGGATGTCGACGAAAATGAGTATATAGATTATAACATGGGTTTCTCGTCGCTCATACTCGGTCACGGCGATCCCAAGATAAGGAAGGCTGTTTCCGACATATTCGAAAGTTACGGTACCAATCTGCTCGGCGCATCAAACCCGCTCGAGATCCAGCTTGCAACAGAGATATCCGATATAGTGAGGTCGGCCGAAAAGGTGAGATTCACCTCGTCCGGCACTGAGGCAAATCTTCTCGCCATACGCATCGCGATGGCGAACAGGAGGAAGGGAAAGATTGCAAAATTCGAAGGACATTATCACGGCTCATTCGACTATGGACTCATCAGCTCAGACACACCAAGGGACGAACTCGGCCCCGTACGTTCCCCGTATCCATACTCAAGGTCAGCTGACATACAGGAGCACACACTTTACAGGACAGTGGTCATGCCTTTCAATCAGCTGGATGAGACTGAAGCGCTCATAAAGAAGAACAGGAAGGAGCTGTCATGCCTGATAATGGAGCCGGTGGCCGGCGGGTACAGGGCAGCCTCGAGGGATTTCATTCGCGGCGTCAGGGAGCTGACTGAGCGATATGACATACCTTTCATACTTGACGAGATAACAACAGGCTTTCGCCTCGGTCTGGGCGGAGCGCAGGAGAAATACAGGATAACGCCTGATATAACAACACTCGGCAAGATCATCGGCGGCGGCTTTCCTATCGGTGCTGTTGCCGGAACAAGGGAACTGATGGATTCGCTCGACAGGTACAGAAACGGATCCTCGGAGGTCTATCATGGAGGAACATTCAACGGAAACCCCATCAGCATGTCTGCAGGTCTTGCCACGCTGAGCGAGCTGAAAAGGGGAGGCACCTACACCTATCTCGAGAAGATATCACAGTCGATACGGAAGGAGATAGCTGAGGAAGGTCAGTCCTGTGGCCTGAAGTGCCAGGTACTCGGGATCTCTTCCATAATCAATGTCTTCTTCACTGGAGGCAAGATAAAGGGATACAGGGACACACTGAGGGCAGACAGAAGCGCCAGGCAGCTTTTTGACCTGTGTCTTATGAACAGTGGCATTTTCAATGTGGGAGAGAAGCCAATGTTCGTCTCAACCGCCATAACCAAGCCGGAGATGAGAAAAACGGTCGAAGCCATAGGCGGTGCGCTGCGCTACATGGCTTCATGAGGTGGCCGGCTGCTGCAGGTCACCCGACGCCTGCCCTGGGGCGGCCGGGGCTGCGGCTGCAGGCGGATTCCTGAGTTCAGTCTGTATCTCCTTCACAACAGATTCGAATATTTCCAGTCCTCTGTCAATGAATTCGGTTGAAATGATCAGAGGCGGTGCTATCCTCATCACGTTGCCGTATGTCCCGGCGGTGAGCGTCAGAAGCCCTTTCTTGAAGCATTTGACCTGCATCTGGGTCAGGTCAAGCGGTTCCTTCGTCTTTCTGTCCTTGACGAACTCGACACCGATCATCAGCCCCCTTCCCCTCACATCACCGATGATGTCCCATCTTTCCTGCATTTCCCTGAGGCGTTTCATTATGTATTCCCCTGCTCCAATGGCCCTCTCCGGCAACCTCTCTGTGAGTATTGCGTTTATGTGGGCAATGCCTGCAGCCATCTGTATCGCATTTCCCCCAAATGTGCTTGAGTGCGCCCCGGGTCTCCATTTCTTCATTATCTCCGGCCGCGCTATTATTGCGCCAAGAGGAATGCCGCCTCCAACCGCCTTTCCAGCGACAAGTATGTCAGGCATTGTGTTCGTCCACTCCGACGCCCATATCCTGCCTGTCCTGCCGAGGCCGGACTGAACCTCATCGGCAATGAGGAGTGCGCCGTTCTTATCGCAGAATTTCCTGAGGAAGGGCATGAAGGTATCAGGCGGCACGATGTATCCGCCTTCCCCCTGCACCGGTTCGACGACAACTGCAGCCAGTGAGCCAGTGCCTCCGCCGAGATTCATCACCTGTTCTTCCATAAAGTGCATGCAGTAGAGATCGCAGCTCGGATATTCCATCTTGAACGGGCACCTGTAGCAGTAGGCATAGGGAGCAAAGATGGTGTTGTTAAGCGGGCCGTATCCGAAACGGTACTTCAACTTGCTCGTGAAGTTCAGAGCATTCCCCACTCTCCCGTGATACGCACCGTAGAATGAAAGGAATTCGAACTTCTTTGTGCTGTATGAGGCGAGCTTTGCTGCCGCACCAACAGCCTCCGCACCGCTGTTTCCGAAGAATGTGCCTCTGAGCTTGCCGGAAAAGGAGATATCGGAAAGGATCTTCGCCAGCTCAGCCTCCTTGTCAAAATATATGTCATTTGCGAATGAGTGGATGAGCTTCTCGCTCTGTGACTTGATCGCCTCCACAACCCCGGGATGCCCCCACCCGGCATTCATGACAGCTATACCTGATGTCCAGTCTATGTAGACGTTTCCGTCAACATCAGCAACGGCAGCGCCTGCGGCCCTCTCGATTGTGAAAGTGAATACCCTGTCATATGCATGCGACACATACTCCTTGTCCATCTTGACAATCTCTCTGCTCCTGGGACCAGGCGGCGTGACAGAAATCTTGGGTGCATCCCTGGCCCAGCCCGGAACCCAGTCAGGCAGATCAAATCTTACCACCCTGTCGGGTGGCTGCTGTCTGTCTGCGCCCTTTGCTTCCTCCCTCACGTTGACGTCCGCTGTCAAGTTACTGCACCTTCCCTGACCTTCTCTACGGGTGCGATGCCGATGGCAATCGCAGACGTCGGGCAGGCGGCAACGCACCTCGGTCCGCCCTGTACGCCGATGCACATGTCACACTTGTATGCAGTTTCGACACCCATCGTGGGGTCAAGGAAGATAGCATTGAAAGGACACTTCGGTATGCAGGCATTGCACGCGATGCATCTCTCTTCCTCGAGAAGCCAGGTCAGCTTCTCCTTGTTGAATGTAATGAGGTCCGAAGGGCAGACTGTCGATGGCGCGCATTCGTTGCACTGGACACAGTATGTTGCCTTGAACGAACCTGCGTTCCCCGCCCGGATCCTGATCCTCGGCTCTTTGACAATGTCGTCCGGATGAGCATCGACGCAGGCCTTCTCACATTCTTTGCATCCGGTGCACTTGAGCGGGTCGAATACCAACCCGTATTTCTGGGTGACAGTCATAACTCACGCCTCCTGCCGTTGTTTGCCATAAACAAACCCCGGCATTAGCAGACAGGAGTGATTATACCATAGCCGAGCGGTTACAAATAGCTTTTGAGGTGGGTCTTTTATAAGTTTCTGCCTTATTTAAAAGGGCATTTGGTAAATCAAAATGTTTAATTAATCCAGAACGCGGAACTGCCAGATTATGAAGCGGCGCAGCCACAGACCCGAGGGGTAAGTTGTATAATACGAATTGCATACTGAACTTACGATAAATGAACTATGCCATCCGTCCAACGCTGACAGGTTGGCCTCCCGCACACTCAGAACCACCTGCTTATGATTACCTTTCTCTCAGTATAGAACTGGATATAGTCCTGCCCTCCCTGCCCATGCAGGTCGCCGAAAAACGAATCCTTGTATCCTCCGAAGGGATATGTCGCGGCCGGAGCCGGTACGCCGATGTTGATGCCGACGTTGCCGGCGTCCACCTTAGACGCAAACTCCCTTGCACTCTTTGCATCCGAGGTGTAGATTGCAGCCATGTTCCCATAGGTGCTTGTGTTAGCCTTCTCAATTGCGTCATCGAGACTTGAGGCAGTGATGACCGACGCCAAAGGTCCGAAGATCTCGTCCCGTGCAATGGCCATATCCACGGAGACGCCGTCAAAAACGGAAGGTCCTATGAAATTCCCGTCGGGGAAATCCTCTGCGCTGCCCTCCCTTCCGTCCAGAACGAGTTCCGCGCCTGCGTCCAGACCCTTTTCGATGTATGATATGACCCTGCCCCTCTGTTCCCAGGTTATCACCGGCCCCATGTCTGTTTCCTCCGAAAGGCCGTACCCGAGCCTGAGCTCCGAAGCGGCGTTTGCGAACTTCTCGAGGACCTGTCTGTGATTCTCCTCCATGACAACCAGGTTTGAACCTGCAAGGCATCTCTGTCCGGCATTTCCGAAGAATGAATTGATGATGTTCGGAATTGAATGGTTGAGCTTAGCATCAGGCATGACAATAACGAAGTTTTTTGCGGAGGCCTGTGCCTGAACCCTCTTCTTCCTCTTTGTGCATTCCTCGTATATGTGCTTCGCCACAGCGGTGGAGCCGACGAACGAAACACCTGCAATCCTGCCGTTTCTGAGCAGCGCGTCAACAGTTTCACGCGCACCGTTGACCAGGTTGACGACACCATTCGGAAAGATGGAGCGCTCATGCATCTTCCTGAAAAGGTAGTTCATTGTGACGGGTGTCCTTTCGGAAGGCTTGAGTATGAATGTATTGCCCGTCGCCACTGCATAGGGAAGGAACCAGAAAGGGATCATCATCGGGAAATTGAATGGAGTGACCGCGGCAAACACACCCAGCGGTTCATGCTGCATCTCTTCATCAATGCCCCTTGATATATCAGGAGTCTTCCTCCCGTCAAGATGGTAGAGCGCTCCTATTGCAGCATCTATGTTTTCCGCGCCTCTCGAAACCTCGCCCCTCGCTTCGGAGATTGTCTTTCCATTTTCCTGGACGATTATCCTTGCGAGATTCTCGTACTCCTCCCTGACCAGCCTCTTGAGCTCGAAGAGGAACTGGACTCTTTCCTGAACCGGCCTCTCGCTCCATTTCTCGAATGCCAGCGAAGCTGCATCAACCGCCGCCCCCACCTCCTCCTCGCCGGAAAGCGGGACAGAAGCTATCTGTCTGCCCGTGGCAGGGTTGAGGACATGCTGCTTCGATGAGTTGGGCTCCGTAAACTGTCCATCAATATAGTTGGGGAAGGTACCGTAGTTTTCAGAAACCTCGCTGAGAAAACCTTTCATCAGATCAACTCTCCGCCAGCTCATCAGATATCCGGAGTGCCCGGTCCATGGCATCGATACCTCTGTCGATGTCCTCCCGAGTCGCAATGAGTGGAGGAGCAACTGTGAGATGGGTTATCCATGAGTTGATGTAAACACCATTCTTCCCCATCTCCTGCGCAACCCTGCCTGCCACTGTCTGCCTCCCCTCAAGTTTGTCCTCCCTTGAGTTGAAAGCTTCCCTTGTCTTTCTGTTCTTCACAATCTCCACAGCCCAGAACATTCCGGCACCTCTCACATCGCCTACGCTCCTGTGCCTCTCAGCAAGCTCCTGGAGCCTCTGGCCAAGATATTTGCCATCCCTGGCCGCCTTCTCGATCAGATGCTTTTTCTGGTATTCCTCTATGGCAGCAACAGCAGGCAGAAGGGTGAGCGGGTGCGCCTCATATGTATGGCCGTGCGAAAACATGTTCTCTTCGAAATGTTCCGCAATTTCGTGTGATGTAGCGGTGAGGGAGAGAGGAACGTAGGCGCCCGTTATCCCCTTTGCTGTCGTGAGTATATCCGGCTCCACCTTCCATCTGTTGACAGCAAACCATTCCCCGGATCTTCCCCATCCCGACATCACCTCGTCCGCTATGAGGAAGACACCGTTGTCCTTTGTGATCTCGCGCAACCTCTGCATATAGCCGTCCGGTGGTACAATCACGCCGTTTGTCCCCGTTATGGGCTCGACTATCACACCGGCCACATTTCCCTCATGCCTGATGATGTAGTCGACATATTCCACGCAGGCTATGCCGCACTCAGGGTACCTGAGGCCGAAGGGGCATCTGTAGCAGTACGGGTCAGGGGCTCTGACTACACCTGTGGCATGGCCCGGCGTCTCTGAAGTGTAGCGCCTCTGATCTCCTGTCAGTGCAATGCTTGCTGCCGTTGCACCATGGTAGGAAACATATCTGCTTATGATCTTGAACTTCCCCTCCTTCTGGAAGTACATCCTTGTCATCTTTACCGCTGCCTCGTTCGCCTCCGTTCCTGACGTGCCGTAGAAGAATTTTACAAGGTTGCCCGGCAGAACCTCAAGCAGCTTCTTCGTCAGCCTGACCCTGGCATCGGTTGTAAATTCAGGGGAGATGTAAGGCAGTTCTTCTGCCTGCCGCTTTATGGCATCTATCACAGCCCTGTTGCCATGCCCCAGATTTGAACACATGAGCTGCGAAGAGAAATCGAGATAACGCACACCTTCGGCGTCGGTGAAATAGCATCCCTCCGCGGAAACAATCATTTTGGGTGTCCAGCCCTTCTGCTTCCTCCATGTCCCATAGTTGTACTCCCTGGTTATCTGTGTCCCGGATCCACTTTTTCCCTCACTTTCCTTAGGCGTTGAGACGACCATCTGTATGCCACCCGGCGGTGACTGATTTTCAGCACCGTCTGAGAAGTCAGGGAACATGTATTTATTTAAAGTTTATTGCAAGCATCATTTTGCTGGAAAATGTATGCCAATAACATATCATATATGAACGATATCCAATACAGATGTGAAACCCGTGAGTCGCTGTTTCCCGCGTATCATGATTCGATATGCAGTTCACCGCAAATCGAACTACCTCTCTCAATTTCGTTCTATTGCAATTGAAAAACCCTTTTCCCTGATATCTGAAATGAAGCGTTCACTGTCAAACAGGAGTTCAGGAGGCTTGACGCCTCTCATTCTGATCCTGCCCGAAATGAAGTGCCTGAGTGCCACTGCCGCAGGAATGGAGACAGAGTATTCCGCAGCGCCGAGTCCCCACTCGGGTTTTGAAGGAAAGAGGCACGTCCCCTTCAGCGAATGCTTTTCGCCACCTGCACTTCCTATAACCTCGACTGCCAGGCATTCGAAGCTCTGGGGTGTAACGCCGCTCGGATAGCCGAGCAGACCCTTCTTCCTTAGAAGTGCAGTCAGGAACCTTCTCGGCTGGACGTTGCACCCGTCTACAGAAAGCGGCTCCTTATCGCCCAGACCTGCATCAGCAAGGATCTTCTGTTCCAGAAATCCCGGTCCGCCTTCCATCCAGTTCACATTCTTCAACCCCTTGCTGCGAAACGACTCTGGAAAGGTCGCGATCTCGCTGTGCCTTGTGACATACACCTCAGTGACACCGACAGGCGGGGGGAATTCAAACGTTTCGCTCATGGAAAGGGGTTTGACCTTCCTGATCCTTCCGTCCTGCATTATTTCAGCAGGCATCGTGTATTCGTCCATCAGCGTCTGAATGGACCAGGTCACAATGAACGGAGGCAGATTCTCTGTCCTGTCCCTCCAGGCATCTCTTATCTTTATGGTGTCAACACTGTCAAGCTGTGCGCACAGGTGCGAGGCAAGAATGCCGCTAAGTCCCGGTTCAGCGCCCATTCCAGCAATTGCCAGCAGGCCCGCCTTCCGGAAGGCTGCATCCATTCGCAGCTGCTTCCTTGTCATCCAGTAGAGCCCTCCGAAGTCAAGGTAGCTGCATCCTGCCCTCAGCGCTATTTCCATCACTTCGATGTTGTAATCATACTGGACACCATTCACTATGAAATCCGTGCCCTTTACGAGTTTCAGCGCCTCTCTCCTCTTTGTGACATCGGCCTTCACCGCGCAGGCCTTCTTCTCCCCGGCAATCCTGTTGGCCCCATTCGATACACTCCTTGCGCCGGCCAGGTCTATGTCTGCAACCCTGATCTCATCCACAGCACTGTCCAGGGCAAGATCATACGCGACCCCGCGGCTGACAAGCCCTGCGCCCCCAAGAATTGTTACAACAGTCAAAGACTGACCCCATTGCCGATAACTGTCTTATTTTATAAGGGAATCGCTGGGTGCAGCTGAGCAGGGCGGGCAATTTTGATATATCAAGTGGCCGATGGCGATATCACGCGCAGGCTCGGGACATGCTCAGTGCGGCTCGGATGTCACGCGCTTCAAGGGATGATTCTATGGAAAACCTCAGTTCATTGAGTTTTGAGGAAGCGCCACTGATCAGGACCGAAATTCCGGGCCCGAAGTCCAGGGAACTGATGGAGAAGCAGAACGCCTTTGAGACAGGTTCTCGCACATATACCAGGCAGTTCAGGATTGCAGTCAGGAGGGGAAGGGGCTCCACCATCGAGGATATGGACGGGAACGTTTTCATCGACTGGTTCGCCGGTGTATGTGTGATGAATCTGGGCCATTCACACCCTGTGGTTCAGAAAGCCATGGTCAGACAGCTGGAGGAAATAACGCACATCAATGAAATGCCCACAGAATCAAGAATATCGTTCCTCGAAACACTCAACTCGACTTTGCCTCAGGGTCTGAAGAACAGTGCCAGGACAATGTTCACTGTCACTGGTGGAGATGCATGCGAAGCGGCTGTGAGCCTGGCGAGACATGTCACAGGAAACAGGACGATAGTTGCATTTGGAGGTGCATATCACGGTGTTGCAGGAGACATTGTCCGCGCAACTGCGAACTATCATTACAGACAGTACGCTGGCATAGCGCTTCAGGATGTCTACCATCTTCCCTACCCCTACTCATACCGTTTCCCGGTCAAGGTCAGGGAAGAGGAAATGTCCTCTTTCATAGTTTCGCATCTCGAGCATCTTCTCAGAGACCCCTACGCAGGACCGGGACCCGTTGCAGGCGTCCTTGTCGAACCCGTCCAGGGAGAGGGAGGGTATGTTGTCCCTCCGAGTGATTTCCTGCCAATGCTGAGGGAGGTGACTGAAAAATATCATGTACCGCTGATACTGGATGAGGTGCAGAGCGGCGTGGGCAGAACAGGCAGAATATGGGCATCCGAACACACGGGTGTTTCGCCGGACATAATGTGCATATCCAAGAGCATAGGGGGAGGTATTCCGGTATCTGCAATAGTCTACAGAGAAGACTATGACAGGAACCTGCCCGGCGGTTTCCATCTCGGCACCTACAGGGGCAATCCCGTCGCTCTCGCTGCCGGAAACGCCATCCTCGGGTATCTCAGGAACTCGGATGTTCTTGAACGTGTCAACGTTCTTGGCAGAAAGCTGAAAAGCAGGTTCGAGGAAATCGCACGCCGGTATGATGAGGTGGGCGAGGTCAGGGGAATAGGTTTCATGGTGGCGACCGAAATGGTGAGTGACAGGAAATCAAGGGAACCGGGAACAGCCATTGCCTCAAAGCTCAAGGAACAGATGTTTTCCCGCGGCGTGCTCATGCATACATGCGGTCACTACTCAAATGTGATGAGATTCATGGCTCCCCTGACCATAGAGGAGAGGCTGATTGACAAAGGTGCCGATATTTACGCTGAAGCCCTTGACAGTGTTACAAAGGACACCAAACATTGACTTTACCTTCCCAGGTGAATCAGTATGAAAGTGGAAACATACAATCCGTACACGGGCGAAAGGCTCGCCGAATACAGCGAGGCATCACTCGATGATATCAGGAAGACTGTTGCCGGAATCAGAAAGGAGCAGAAGGAATGGGCAGGGGATGTTGACGCCAGGCTGGATTATCTGAGGGACGTGCTGAGGGTCAATCTGAGGAATTATGAGCGCGAGATGGCCGAATCCATCTCTCTTGAGATGGGAAAGCCTATTACGCAGAGCCTAGCCGAAGTCAGGAAATGCGTCACACTCGTCGATTACTATCTTGAAAACTCCAGAAGGTTCCTCGCACCTGAGCAGGTCAGGACTGATGCGGAGAAGAGCTACGTCCGCTTTGATCCGCTTGGAGTCATTGAGCTCATCATGCCGTGGAACTATCCTCTCTGGCAGGTTATGAGGGCCGCTGTTCCCGCTCTTGTTGCCGGAAATGGCGTGATGCTCAAGCACGCTTCCATAGTCAGCGGGACAAGCCTTCTCATAGAACGTGTGATGGACACGCCACTTTTCAAATCAGTGATTGCGTCGGGAGACAAAGCACTCGAGGCGATAGGTTTTGTGGACGGTGTTTCATTCACCGGTTCGACTTCGGCAGGCATGCGGATAGCGGAGGCTGCCGGAAGGGAGATAAAGAAGGCTGTTCTGGAGCTCGGTGGCTCAGACCCGTTTATAGTGCTTGAAAGCGCCGACCTCGGAAAGACCGCAAGACATGCAGCTTTCGGCCGTCTGCAGAATGCTGGACAAAGCTGCATAGCGTCGAAACGCTTCCTCGTTGCCGAACGCATATTTGATGATTTCAGGAAGGAGATGGAGGAACAGCTTGCATCAGCCAGGACTGGCAGTCCGCTTGATGAGAAGACATTCCTGGGACCTCTCTCTTCGCGCCAGCAGTCGCTGACTGTGAAGAAGCAGCTGGACGAGCTGAAAAAAATTGGCAAGGTCAGTGTTTTCGGCGATGAGAGCGGAAATTTCATCCCGCCGTCCATGGCCGTCCTGGAGGGCAGCTACTCCGAGGAGGTGTTCGGCCCGGTTGCCATCCTGAAGAAATTCAGGACTGCGGACCAGGCAATAAAGATGGCGAACGAAACACCGTTTGGCCTTGGATGTTCTATCTGGGGGGATAGTGATGAAGCTGAAAAACTCGTGCCTGAGATTGAAGCGGGCATGGTCTTTGTAAACAGAATCGTCGCATCCGATCCGCGGCTTCCGTTCGGCGGCGTGAAGAAGAGCGGATTTGGAAGGGAACTTTCCCATTACGGTCTGCTTGAATTCACCAATATCAGGACTGTTTGGATAGAGGGAAAGCCACAGTGAACCCCTGGCCGGACACTTCCATTTACCTAATCCGTGTCGCCCGCCCTTCCTTCATTGAGTAATGGTGATCTGCGACGTCGCTGTCCGATTCGTCATGCGTAACAAAGACTACGTCGAATCCCTGCCGCGCAGCCATCTCACCAAGTTTTCCAAGAAAGTCTGCACGGTCATTCACACCGGAAAGGGCTTCGTCGATGAGGAGAGCATTGGGATTTGAAAGTATCGCGGTTGCGATTGCAGTCCGTGTTCTCTGGCCGAGGCTCATGTCTCTAACCTTCCCGCTGAAATTGATTCCGAGATCCCTTACAACCGCATTCACGTAATCCTCGCCAATACTCGAGTGCAGTGCCCATCTGATGTGTCTTTCCACGTCCATATGCAAGAATGCTGAATTGTGGTCGATGTAGACGAATTTCCTCTCTGCGGGGGGAGACTGTGTAAGGTCCATTCCGTTATACTGTATGAACCCATTGTCCATCTCCCGGTGTCCTGCCAGGCAGAGCAGGAACGTTGTCTTTCCTGAACCGTTGGGGCCGGTCAGATGTATGAGGCCGCCATCCTCAATTCCGGCATTGAGTGTAAACTCCCCTAGCCTTGCAATGCATTGTGCCCTTATCGTTTCCCTTCCCCCTATAGTTCAGTCATTCACCGTACGCGTTCCCTGCCTTCAGTGCCATGAAGCCTCAGGAGCCTCACAGCCACAAGAATGGCAACGGAGAAGAGTATCATCAGTGAGGCCGCAGTGACCGCAACCTGCGGCCCGTAATAGCCGTAGTACTGGTATATGAGCACTGGCGCCGGCTCAATGCCCCTGAACGGAGGCTGGCTGATGTAATATGCTATTATCGCTATCGAGCCGAACTCGCTCATCCCCCTGCTCATGGAGGTCAGTGCCGCGGATATCAGCTCCCTGGAATGCGACGGTATCATAATGGAATAGAGTATTCTGGCCCTGGAGGCTCCGAGGGAAGATGCAAAGAGTTCCTGCTGTATGTTAGATGATGAAAAAAGCGATTGTGCCGCCCTGATATAGACGGGGGCAGAGACGAAGATGAGAGCAATGACAAGTCCCTGAAGTGTGTCAAAAAAATTTATCCCTACGGACTGCAGGAACCTGCCGGTTGGTGTGAGGCTACTGTCAAGGAGCAAAAGGGCAATGCCAACCACCGGATGAGGGATCGACGCAGGGAGATCCGACAGACTCTCAAGTCCCGACCTCTTTCTCCGCGCAAGGTCATACGCCGCGGGTGTGAAGATGAGGAATACTGCCGCAGATGCGACAGCAGCTGAAAACACCGTCAGCCCTATCGAGTATATCACTGTCCTGCTGAGCCCCTCGGCGCTCCTGAAAACAGCAAAACCGTACCAGACAAGCAGTGCAACCGGGAGTGAAAGAAGAAGTATTGACAGGGCAGACCAAACACGGATGATGTCTGCACCGCTCCTCCCGGAACTGATGCCAGTCCTCTCGCGTCTGCTCCATCCCCCTGTCCTGCCAACGTGCGGCATTTCACAGCGTCCCTCCCTCGGCAATCCTGCCCTGTCCGAGGAGCGCCATTATGCGGCTGTTTGTGTAGTTTGCGAAAAGCAGCGGTGTTGCAAGAGGAAGAAGGCCGAACGAACTCAGCATGCCGGTGTTGTTGAGCAGATAGGAGAGGAAGGAATATGCTTCCCCGGTCAGGGAAATATTGCCCATCACAGACACATACAGGAAGATGGGCGATCCGCGGACTGTGCCCCCGGGCAGGCTGTATGTGAACATTGAATAGAAGGATGCAAGTGCAGGATCCCCCTGGCTCAGTTCGGCAGGAAGCTGTATGTATTTCAGGTGATCGGATATGGCGGCTGACTTGTATATGAACAGGAACTGTATGCTGCCGAATTCCAGCGGGGAGACTAGCTCCGCGGCACTTGGCGACGACACTATGGAGCCTGAAGCATTCGCTCTCTGCGCAAAATAGGTGGTGTTTCCGGCATAGAGATAGCCTGCGATATAGAGGAGAAGGTATGCCCTCAGGCCTGCCGGATCGCTTTCAGGATTCGATATGCCTATCTTCACCTCTCCGGAGGTCAATTCTGAAAACGCATTCTGAAACAAATTGGAGCTGTTGGAAGATGCAGCCGTCTGCAGTGCATTCACAACATCTGCAGCCCTGCTGTTGTTGAGCGTGGCGTTTGAGTATGCGATTACCATCTGGTCAGAGGCGAATGCAATGGCCCATCCGCTGTATCTTTCCGCGAGATAGTTCCTGTCGTACGCGTTAAGTGCGACTGAAATCAGGATATCCGCAGGAGCCCCCCCGCCTATCTCCCTGGCATCCGCATATGAACCGCCGCCCCTTGGGGGCGCAACAGGCACTCCTGTCTGTTTGTGGAAACCCTGCAATAGCATTGCCGTTTCCTTCACATATGCGTCGGCAGTGTAGACAACAAGATCCCCTGTTCCCCTTTTGGAAAGAGAGACTGAAACCGCAGCAGCGATGGCAACAGCAGTGACGAGGAGGGCCGCGATCATCTTCGCTTTCTTTCCAGTTGTCAACTTCATATGCTTGCGTTTAGTTTATATTTGGTGATTATTTAAATATAATTGAAAACACTTACGTTTTCTCATTGACAAACTCAGAGAAGAGGAGAGCACACGACAGCAGAAGATCCAGGAGCATTCTCACTGAAAGACAGATTGAGATACTCATGATGAGGAAAGAAGGCTGCACCCAGAAGGAGATAGCGGACAGGCTTGACATAAGCAGGCAGGACGTCTCAATACTTGAAAGGAGAGCATTGAGAAACCTGTCCGCAGCAGCGGACGCAATTTCAGCAGCTGCAAGGGCCGGTGTCGCATGCACATTCAAACTCAGCAGCGGAACACACATACTAGATGCGGCAAAGAAGGTCATAGAAGAGGCGGACAGAATGCAGATCCGGCTGAAGAGCAGCGCGATAGGCGTGACTTCAATGATCAGGGCTGCAGCCTCAAACGCCATAGCTGGCGGAGTGCTGCAGAAGGAAATCGCAGTCACAATACTCCCTGACGGAAGAGTTACGATGTATCAGTCAGAGAAAGCCAATCTCAACGATAGTCCAGAAGGATGATGCGTGTGATGCATGTAATGCTCTCAAGACAGAATCACTGAGTGAAGGGCTTCATCTCTTTGCGACAAGCTCGCCAATCCGGTAGTATTTACCTCCCCTGTATATGAGCGGCCTTTTTGCCGCATCACAATATGCATTGAGCACCTTCCCGATAAATGCTGTGTGGTCCCCT